>JBEKQC010000008.1:0-105017 GCA_049520095.1 Terriglobales bacterium | reverse complement strand
TCGATCCAACCATTGGTCATTGCGCCGCGTCCGAAGGTGGGCCCCAAACTGGAGACCGTGGGGCCGTGTCAAACGCGGGCCTGGTTTTCCAGGTAGCAGACCCCCAGGCTGCGCATACTTTTAACGGCGAGATAGTTGAACTCGTTAGTGTCGGTGCATCCGCCGGTGAAGGCGATGCCTTCGCAGCGATTGACGGTGTGGCCGTTCGCGTCGGTTTCCAGGAACGTGTCGTCGCGCGTCTTCTTCACCTTTTGCGCGATCTCGGCGTAGGCCTGATCCCAGGTGATGTCTTCCCAGTCCGTGCCTCCGGGACGCCTTACTTGGGGTTTCAGCAACCGGCGGTCGTTGAGAATGTCCTGCTCCAGCGACGATCCTTTGGGACAGAGCGTGCCGCGGTTGATGGGGTGGTCGGGATCGCCCTCCACGTGCACCACCTGCGGGATGGCGTTCTTGGCCTTATCACCCAAGGTGTAAATAATCACGCCACAACTGACGGCGCAATAAGGACAAGTGCTGCGCGTTTCGCTAGCTCGGGAAATCTTGAGGGACGAAGTCTGGGCGTAAACCGGGGTCAGATCAAAGCCGAGGGCGGAGAAACCGGCTCCGCCAAGCACGGTGCCCTTGAGAAAAGTCCTACGAGAGAACTCCATTTTGTTGCCCCCGGGACTGCGCTTTCCAGAATTTACGGAGGTACATCTTGCGGGCGCCCACGACAGCGTCCAGCCTGTGCTGCGTTAATGCGGAAAACTATACCTCCGGTGGGACTGGGCCGTCAATCGGGAAAAACCCTTGCGCGTCATATCACACAAAATGTACTGAGTCTATCTTTCCGCATCCGGCATTGCGCCGCCGGAGACGGGGACTGATAATCGCACCATGTCTAGTCCAACCACGCCGCTGAACCAATGGCAGCGGCAGATTGCACGCGCGGAGGAACTTGGCTCCCAGTACAACTTTGCGTCGGAAATTCTGCGTTTTTATGTGGCCATCGCGCGCTTTCAGGAGAAGTTCTACGGGGAACTCCAACGATCGTTCGTCGGACGATCGCCCGAAAGATCGAAGGCTGAGGCTGGTGCGTCCGACCTGGAGGCATTTGCGCGGCCGCTCCCACCAGAACTGGCCGGGCGATTCAGGGCGTTTCTGTCGGTGGTCGAACAGAATGGGCCTGGTCCGCTTAGGGGCGCGGCGCACGAGTTGGGGGACGGCGGCGACGATTCACATTCCCAATTGCTGACGGTTTTCTGGAATGACACCGAGACCGGAGCGCTGCAGCCGGGGCCTAGCGACTTCTTTGCGCGCGCTTTTCTTCAGCCTTTTGCGGTGGCCCTTCGCTCACGATCAAACTTGCGCTGGAGCGGACCCACGCCGTTTCTGTGTCCGTTTTGCAAACGGAAACCGGGTTTGGGCGTTCTGCGGCCGCTGGGAGATGGCGGGCAGCGTTCCCTGGTGTGTTCATTTTGTCTGGCGGAGTGGGAGTTCCGACGGATTGTTTGTCCGGGATGCGGGGAAGAGAATTACGCGAAGCTTCCGGTTTATACGGCGGAGGAATTGAAGCACGTCCGCGTGGAAGGTTGCGACAGTTGCCGGAGCTACATCAAGACCGTGGACCTGACAAAGAGCGGGCGCGGCGAACCGATCGTGGATGAGATGGCGGCGATCCCGCTCGACCTATGGGCGCAGAAGCAGGGCTACACCAAGCTGCAACCCAATCTGATGCAGCTTTGACCGAGGGACGGTCCGATTGAGTCTTAGTCATGTGCAGAAAACCAGGGGTCTCGACCGCAATGTGCAGGATATTGCATGTCTCACGTTACCCTGGCTTATTGTGTCGGGTTGCAATCGAACCGTTGCCCCGACTAAACCGTTACCTTTGTTTCTGTTCTCGCGAGTGCTTTCTGGTGCTGGCGGGTTTAACATAGATGAGGCGGGGACCCCTGGATGGCAGGGCGCGTGCATCTAATGACAGGTAGCTCGAAAGTCGGGAGCAGGATTCCGGACACAGGGATTAAGCAAGGATTATTAATGATGAGATTTTCGTTGGCGGTTGTGGTTGTAATGCTGGGTGTCAGCCTGAGTGGCATGGCTCAGCAAAGCGGCACCTTCAGGGTCAAGAAATCACCCCCCGAAAAGGCCGCAAAATCGAGCGCGCCCGTTGGCAAGACGGCGAAGTCGGCAACGGCTTCCTCTGCTAACGCCAAGGATTTGCAAACCATCGAGCGCCAGACCGCTAAGACCACTACGTCGCCTCGAGCGGCCGGAACGAAAGCGCCGGCAAAGGCGTCCGCGCTGAAGCCCGTGAAGGATAAGCCCAATCCGCCAATCAATTTCGGTGGAACGGGTGGCACTAAGAGTCCGGGAACGACCAGCCAAGGTTCGAACCCCTACAAGGGGCGGCTGAAGCAAAAACACTCTCACCAATAGATCACGAGGTAAAAGCCCGCTGCACGCGAGATTTATCGCGGAACGGTCGAGCGATCCGGGGCCGGGGCTGCTTGAGGCACTACTTTTGTCTGGCGCTCCTTGAAGGAGTACTTTAGCAGACAATACAAGGCTCGCACTCCGTCTTTCCATCCGATCTTTTTGCCTTCCTCGTATGTTCGTCCCCAATAACTGATACCCACTTCGTAAATGCGCAGGTTTCGCCGCGCAACTTTCACCGTGATCTCGGGCTCGAATCCGAAACGATTCTCCTCGATCGGAATCGACTGAATCACTTCGCGCCGGAAAACCTTGTAGCAGGTTTCCATGTCGGAAAGATTGATATTGGTGAGGCAATTAGAAAGCAGGGTGAGCGCGCGGTTGCCGACCGAATGCCAGAAATACAACACGCGATGCGGTGCGCCGCCCAGGAAGCGTGAACCAAAAACGACGTCGGCCTTGCCTTGGATCAAGGGCTCGATCATCAGCGGATACTCCGCCGGATCGTATTCCAGATCGGCGTCCTGAATGATGACGAAGTCGCCGGTGGCTTCCTGAATGCCGCGGCGGAGCGCTGCTCCTTTACCCATGTTATACGGCTGAAGAACGGCGCGAATTTGCGGATGTGCAGACTGCAGTTCGGTCAGGATCTCGCGCGAGCCATCCCGCGAGCCGTCGTCCACGCAGATCAGCTCGATCTCCAAGGGAACGGACAGAACCTTCTGCACCACCTCCCGGAGTGTGGCGTGTTCGTTATATACCGGCATTACAACGGAGAGTTTCATGGCGGACCCGACTGTCGAGCGAGACTCCTCCCAAATCCATCACGATTGTAAATCGCGCACTCCCGGCTGGGTATTGCAAGCTTGGCTATCTTGTGATTGGCCGGCAGGATATCCCCGGCAGGGTATATCCGAGGAATAGCCGTAAAATCGCCCTGATTTTTTCAACTATCCGAAGTTGGGCGGACAGCGGAAGGTCTTTCCCCGCCCCTGCAGCATCGCGTACTCTGCCTTCGCTCCCCTCGGGATAGGGATGTCGGTGTCGCTCCAGACCTTCAAGAAGTCCTAGATAGGCGGCTCGCCAGAATCAGAGCCGCCCAGAACAGGTTTTAGTTATTTCGCTGCATCGATTCGATGTGCTTGTTGAGGTTGCTGATGCGCAACTGTACTTCGGAGGAGTGTCCTTGGCTCATACGCCAAAAGAGCTCGCCCCAAACCGGCATCTCCTTCGAGCCGTGTGCCGGCGAGCGTACGTCGCCCGCTATCGCGCTTCTAACGCGATCGGATGGATAACTGCTGCGGTTCTTTTTGGCAAGAATCGTGAGATCCGGCGGTGGAATTTTTAGCGCCTCAGCAGCCGGACCGTTTCCTTTGCCATCCTTGCCGTGACAGACGGCGCAATATGCGGTGTACATCTCTTGACCCAACGCAGGCGATGTCGGCTTCACCGGCACATACTTGATCTGCCTTGGCTGAGATTCACCAAATGCGGCAAGACAAAGGAAGAGAACAACAAGTGAAAAGACCTTGCGAACGAACATCGCTCCCTCCTTCCCCCGTGCCTAACCAGACACGGTATTTCAACTTTGGGAGTTTGTGAAGGATCCCCATCCCTCTTCATTTATTATCCGCTTTTTTGACGGGTGTTTGGCCGCGAATTGGTGGGCCGCGCATAAGTTATTGCTGTAGAAAGGGTTGGCTGTTGAAAAAGTTGCTTCCCTTCCAGGAAGAACCGAAACCAGGGAATCTAGCGCATCCTGATGGATTTGTTTCTGCGGATTTCGCGACAGGGAGTTTCTCAACAGCCACGCCTGGTCGCATCATTCGAGAGTTGCTGGATCCCGGTTTTTGTCCGCGTGCGTCACAAGCTACGGTGATTTTGATCACTGCGCGAGGGTTACGTGGCGAATAGCCTTGAGGCAGCATCCGACGCTCGTCTGATGCTGTACGTTTGAGATTGCTCAGCTCTTTGGTAGGACATTCGGTAGGACCTTCCGCCTGGCACGAGTTCTTCGGGCAAGGATAAGGAGGCACGTCATGCTGCTGCTGTTCCTGTTGTTACTCTTCCTGGTGGGGACTTGCCTGCTTCTTCTGCTGCCGGCGCTTTGGGCCGAGCAGACTTACCATACGTATCGCGAGGGGCGGACGGTGAATTGTCCGGAAACGCATGCGCCCGTGTCGGTGCGGTTCAACGCGTTGCGGGCAGCGTGGAGCAGCCTGTCCGGCGCTCCGAAACTGCGACTGGCCGATTGCACGCGCTGGCCGGAGCGTGCTGATTGCGGGCAGGAGTGCATTCCGGATGCGGTGCGGGCCAATCCCGAACCTGGAGTGGATCACGTTCCGTGGCGAACGAGAAGAGTCGTGCATTTACCCGTACTGCTGGCAGGCGCGGCGGCGTGGGTGCTGGGCGTGGCTTGGCACTCCCAATACTTGCTGCGTCCACGATGGGCGATGGCGCTCGGATTGAGCGACCCACAGACTCTAGCATTGGCGCGAACGATGGCGCCGCATCTGCTGAGCCTGGGTGCCTGCATACTGTTCGCTTACGGCGTTGCGGGATTGCTGCGTTCGCTTGGTTCGCGTACGTTAACGCACGGTCTCGAAGTGGCTGCAGCGCTTTGGTTGGCGATCTTCGCAGCGATTCTCGTAGCGCTAATGGCAGTGACATCGTCGCCGGTGGCGCCCGGATTGCTCTGGATTGAGGGCGGGTATACCTTTCTGGGGGCACTGCTGATCGGCGCCATCGTGGGCGGAGTGCCGCGGTGGATCATTGAGGGGGACCCGCAAGAGCGTGCCCAGACGTGCGACCGCCGGATGTCGGCGGCGTAGGATCCCGAGAATTCGAGCCCCGAAGGTGGCGATATCGTTGGTGAGTACTGACACATGCCTTGATGATGCATGTCACTGCGCGGCGAACCAGCAGTGATAAGATTTAGCTGCCTAAGTGTCATTTCTCAAGCCTCTATGACGGCTCGCCCTCGCATCTGCCAACAGCGACAAAAGCGCGAGCGATGCTCCTTCAGCGCAACGTCCGAAGGAGGGTGTTATGAAAACTCCAAGAGTGTCCCGCCAGAAACAATCTGAGCCACTCCCTACATTGTTAAGCCGACGCAATCCCGAGGATCTCCGCTGGGAGATGCAACAGGTCGAGCTTGCGATCGCCCGTCGCGCCTACGAGTTATTTGAAGCTCGCAGCTGTGAACACGGCCACGACTTGGAAGACTGGTTCCGCGCGGAATCAGAACTGCTGCGCCCAGTTTCCGTCACCATGTCAGAGTCAGAGGATCGGATCAGTGTTCGCGCCAACGTGCTGGGCTTCGAGGCGAATGAACTCAAAGTCAGCATCGAGCCGCGACGCATCACGATTCTTGGGGAAAAAGAGCCGGGGACAGCGAAAACTGGGGGAGGGAAAACGCAGCCCGTTGCTAGCCATCCCGACCAAATCCTGCACGTCATCGATCTTGCAACCGACGTGACGGCAGAGACCGCAGTGGTCGAATGGCAGGGGGGACTGCTCAAATTCGAACTCCCCAAAGCCGCCGAGCCGAAGGTCCAAACTGCGGCCACTGCGGCGTGATTGACCATTTCGCAGCAACCGCGGTGCGGATTCGTGAGCTGGGTTCTACCGGTCGCGATGCACCGTCTGAGGCGAGAACGCCGGCAGGCAAAGCGCCACGTACTCGGCGCCGCCCGCGAATGGAGTCGAATAACGGACCCATTCACCGCGGTGCGCGATGACAGCTTGCCCAGCGGCCACATCCAGTTCGCCGGATTTATGCTGCACCCGCATCTTGCCCCGCAAGACCACCGTGTACTCATCAAATTCCGGAGTCTGTCCCGGCTCCTCCCAGCCTTCCGGGCTGCGCATGTGGGCCACGCTAATGCCGGCGGTCGAGGTGTTGACGCGCCCGACGTACTCTTCAATGATCTTCGGTTTACTTCCGGCGGATTCGATGCGCGTAGGATGCGGGATCAGTGTCGGCATGATGGTGCAGCATGGTAACAACCGGAGCAGCGCGGTACAAGCCGACGCCACTGCACTCCATCGCGGCCAGAGCTATACTCGCCTGTCGCGCGGGAACTGGATCACATCTCGCCCGTCACGGAACCTTCGAACGTAGGAATGATGAGGACCTCCCGCAATCTCAAGTTCCTCGCTGCCGTGCTGGCCTTCGTGGTCGGTCTCGGCACGATGGGCTTTCACTACATCGAAGGATGGCCTTGGTTCGATGGCTTCTACATGGTCATCACGACCCTGACCACCATCGGGTATCAGGAAGTACATCCCCTGTCGCATGCCGGGCGCGTGTTCAACGTCATCATCATCCTCGGTGGGGTCTCACTCTTGTTTCTGGTCATCGGGTCCCTCACCCAGGCTTTGCTAGAATTCGAGCTGCAGAGCTTCTTTGGAAGGCGCCGCATGGAGCGCGACATAGGCCGTCTCAACGGCCACTACATCATCTGCGGCGCCGGACGCGTCGGGCGCAGCGCCGCCCGCGAGCTGGCTCGTCGTCCCGCTCAGTTCGTGATCGTCGAAAACAACGAGTCCAAGGCGCAGAAACTCGCCAGTGAGAACTGGCTCGTGCTCGCCGGCGATGCGACTCAGGAGCAGACTCTGCGCGACGCGCAGATCGAACGCGCACGCGGCCTGGTCGCGGCCACCACCACCGACGCCACCAATCTTTATATCGTGCTGACCGCCCGCAGTCTGAACCCAAGCCTTCGCATCATCGCGCGCGCCAGCGAAGAGATGGCGGAGAAGCACCTGCGCAGTGCGGGCGCCGATGCGGTGGTCTGTCCCTACGTTTTTGCCGGACAGCGAATCGCCCATTCCTTCATGCGTCCGCACGTGGTCAGTTTCCTGGACACCGCCACCACCCATCTCGGCATGGACCTCGAGATCGGCGAAGTGCCGATTACTCCGCGCAGTCCGTTTGCCGGTAAGACCATCGAGAACTCGCGCATCCGCCAGGACCGCGGTGTCATTATTCTCGCCATCAAGCGCGCGGCGGGCATGCGCTTCAACCCTGCGCCCGACGATCGCATCGAAGCCGGCGATTTTCTGATTGCCATGGGGGAGCCGCAACAACTACGCGAACTCGAACAGACGGCGGGGTCGCAACCATGAGAATCGTGAGCGCGGCGGAAATGCGGGAGATCGATCGCGCCACCTCGGAGCGCTTCGGCGTCCCTTCCCTGAGGCTGATGGAAAACGCCGGCTCGTCCGTCGCCCGCTTCGTTCTCTCCGATTACCCGCAAGCGGAACGTGTCGGTATTGTCTGCGGCAAAGGCAACAACGGCGGCGATGGATTCGTCGTGGCCCGCAAGCTGGTCGAAGCGGGCCGTGCCGTCCGCGTTCTGTTATTGTGCGATCCCGGAGAAGTACGCGGGGATGCGGCGGCGATGTTTCAGAAGATGCTGGGGACTCTTCGGCCACTAAACATAGCGCCCTTCATCGTCCGCGAGGGCAGCGGACTCGATTCATCGGAGGCGGCGGAGATTTTTGCCGCAGACGTAATCGTGGATGCAATTCTCGGCACCGGTTTTCGTCCGCCGGTGAGCCCGCTTTATGCGGCGGCGATCGGCAAGATGAATGCAGCTGCGGCTCCAGTTGTCGCCGTCGACATTCCCTCAGGTGCCGACGCTGACGCCATGCGGCCACAAAGCGCGACTGGCTCTCGCGACGGAGTTCGTGCAGAAGCGCGTGCCGATGCCATCGTGACCTTCACGGCTCCGCGTCCGGCGCACGTTTTCGCCGCGCTCACCGGCGGGCCCACGGTGATTGCGCCCATCGGTTCACCGCCAGAGGCAATCGTCTCGCAACTCGGACTGCATCTGAGCACTCCTTTCGATTTCGCTTCGCTGCTTGTGCCCCGAGCGCGTGACGCGAATAAGGGAAGCTACGGACATGTGTTGGTGATCGGCGGATCGCTCGGCAAACCGGGCGCAGCGGCGATGGCGGGATTTTCCGCACTGCGAGCGGGCGCCGGTCTTTCGACAGTAGCCACGCCCAAATCAGCGCTTGCGACCGTAGCGGCTTTTCACCCAGAACTGATGACCGCGCCGCTTGCGGAAACCGAGCAGGGCACGATCTCATTGCGAGCGCTTGGACTTGGCCTGGATGCGCTGCGGGAACACAAGACGCTCGCCATTGGCCCGGGCATCTCGCGTAATTCCGAGACCGCCGAATTCGTGCGCACAATCGTGACCCGCGGCAGCGAATCGCTAGTTGTGGATGCGGACGGGCTGAACGCCTTTGAAGGAGCGGCCGACAAGCTGAACGGGCGCGGGCGAACCGTCACCATCACCCCGCACCCGGGAGAAATGGCGCGCCTGACCGGCTTGAGCATTCCGGAAATTCAATCGAACCGCCTGGAAGTCGCGCGAAACTTCGCTCGCGAGCACGAGTTGATTGTCGTGCTCAAGGGACATCGCACCTTGATTGTAGGACCGACGACCGCTGCGCCCAATGGCACCGTCTGGGTGAATCCCACCGGCAATCCGGGCATGGCCACCGGCGGCACGGGGGACGTTCTCACCGGAATGGTCGCCGGCCTGATCGTGCAACATCCGCGGCAAGCGCTCGAAGCTACTGCTCTCGCCGTCTACCTTCATGGACTGGCGGGGGACCTGGCCAGCGAATCCGTCGGAGAGAATTCTCTGGTGGCGACCGACCTGGTGCGCTTTCTGCCGAAGGCGTTCGCAGCGATGCGGAATTGGAAAGCTGAGGAGATTCGGATTCACGCCTGATCAGCGCGGAATGTAATTGTCGAGCAGTGGAAGGAACTGCGACCCCAGCTTCATCAGTCGCCCCTGGGCGGCCTCGGGAGACTCGCCGTTGAGCATCGGAGTCATCAGGCGCACCAGGGCGCCATCGCTGCGATTCATGCGAATCGAATCGGCGATCAGATAGTACTTGGCCCAGTACTCGCTGGCGACGGCGCGGCCATGCGCCTGAAACCAGTAGAGCACCAGTTGCCGGTCCTCCCCTTTTGCAACCACATAGCGGTTGACCGGGAGCGAAGAACCGTCGGGACGCGTAATCTGCACAATCTCCCGCGAAGTGGGAACCCATCCCGCACCGGGCAGGCAGTGGTTCGGCGAATGGATGGTATCGCCGGCCTTTTGCGACGGGAAGTAAGCGATATAGAGATTGATCCAGGGTTGAGATTGGGGTTGACTGGTATTTTCGTAATCGCGGACAAGAAACTCGCCCGGCCCGAGGATGTCGAGGGTCTGCTGGTCGAGAGTTTCGTCGCTTCCCGTCCAATCATCAATCTGCAAGGGCAGGGAATTGAGAGACGCTCGGGGCGGAAAGTACTCGGTGCGCGAATGCGCCTGGAGAACGAGCGCCGTGGCCAGCATGAGTATGGCCGCAATCCCGAAGCGAAGTGACCCGGTCTTCATGCGGATTTCACCTCCGGGCCGGTCTTCGCCGGGCTGTTCTTCCAGATGAGCGAGATCGCGCGGTGGACGGCGAACAGCATCAACAGTGCCACCACGAAGATCAGCCATCCCCCCAGGGCATGGTAAAACCCCTCTGCCTTATCGGGATCCCAGTACTGCACCAACAGGCCGGTGCCAAAAATGCGAAAGCTGTTGGCGGCCACGGCGATGGGCACGGCTGAGCATACCAGCACCACCCGCACCCACATCCGCGTCTCCATCAGGTACCCGTAGATGATGGCCAGCGTCACCAAGGTGAGAAGGGACCGGATTCCACTACAGGCTTCGGCGACGTCCAGCGGCATGGCAGCAAGCCTGATCACATTCCCCTCGCGCAACACAGGAACTCCGACCAGTTCCAGCAGTACGGTGGCCAGCTTTGAGGCCAGCAACTGAAGGGGAAAGGTGATCTGCTGCAGGAGCAGGTTCGGGATCGGGATCATCAGGATCAGAAAAGCCCAGGGGAAGAGGACGGTGCGAAAGAACGTCCACCCTTGAAATAAGACGATCAGGCCCGCCAGCAAGATCAACAGCGATACTCGCGAGAAAAATAATTCTGCTCCCAGGACTCCCAGAACCAGCATGAGCAGGCTTAGTACCACTAGCGGGAGACCAGTCCATGATGGAGATGACGGGATGGCTGCCAGCTTCTTGCGGTCCTGCCAGAGAACAAACAAAGCGAATAGGGGGACAAAGATGCCGTGTTCGAAGTTCGGATCGCTGTGGGGCCCGACCCACTGCAGGAAAAGGTGGGCGAGAATGGAGGCGTAAAGCCAGGCAATCAGCAGCAGGAGCGCCACGGCTTGCCACTGGGGCAAGCGGGACGGCGGAGCTAGCTGTACCGAGTTATCCATAGCGCGCGCTTGGATTGGAGAATATGCGAAAGCGGTTCGTCGCGCCAAGTAACCATCAAGTAAATCCGGAACTTCCGGGCACGAGCAGGAGTGAACCTCCGGGGCAGCTGCCGCCACGCGGACATGCGAGCAACGAGCGCCGCGAGTCGGCCGCGTGCCGTGGGGACAAGGAAAAGATTTCCCCATTCATCTCCACCAATCGAAGTAGGTACTCGGCCTTTGGGTCGACTCCAAGTTTGCTAGTGCTTGCAGAGGCTTAGAGGACTTTGTCCCAAAGGCAAGTGGGAAGTAGTGCCCAAACATTACCAAAGTGATGGGCAATAAATTTCCCATTTGTCCGCAATGTGGTAAGGTATGAGCTACGTCGCGACGCAGGGTTTCATTCGCAAGTGATTGACGGAGTAGGGTATATTATTTTAGTAACTTGGACATTATTTTGACCGGATTGGCAGCGAGTGTGCTCCAGACCGGGTGCGACTTTTTCCCAAGACGTCACTCCCCCCGCTGCCTTGGGCCAAGTAACAGCGTAACAGCGAAGCAGAACAGACAGTATGGGCCTCGACAGAACCGAATTCCTGGCAACTGACACAACCTCGCCGAACAACGGCAGTGTCCGTGTCTGGGTCGAAAGCATTAGTGCGGGCATGCGTACCGTCGAAGCCGTGATCCGCGAACTGTCGCAGAATGATGTTCCCGTGCTGGTGGTGGCGGAGCGTGGTTCCGGCAAAGCGGCGGCGGCGGCGCGCATTCATGTACTGTCCAGTCGCGCTGCGGAACCGTTTCACGTCTATCAGGGTCGTGAAGCCAGTGAACAGATTCTGGCGGCTCGCGATAGTGATGGTGGAACGGTCTATTTGCAGGAAGTCGGGGACCTCACGAAGGCAGTCCAGAAGGAACTGGTTCGCCAGATCGGTTTGCATGGCGCCGAGGAGCGCCGCGTGCCTCGTTTCATCTGCGGAACCTCGCGGGAATTGGAACCCGAGGTCAAGGCGGGCAAGTTCCGCGAGGATCTCTATTATGGGATTAGCGGGGTTTGTTTGCGGCTGCCTCCTTTGCGCCAGCGGAAAGAGGATATTCCAGTGCTGCGCGACTGGTTTCTCTCGGCCGCGGCCCGTGATTTTTGCCGTGCTGTGCCAGCGCTCAGTCCCGAAACCCAAAACTTCTTCCTGGAATACAACTGGCCGGGCAATATTCGGGAACTGAAAGATGCCGCGCGAGCCATTGTCGCGCTCGGCGATGAAACACTAGCGATGGGGGGATTGCGCTCTCTTTTGCGGCGCGTCGGCGCCAACGGCGAGAAAATTTCTCTGAAAGACGCGGCGCGTGCCGCCTCCCGCGAAGCCGAGAGGGAAATCATCCTCCAGGTTTTGACGCGCACCCGCTGGAACCGGCGCCGGGCCGCGCAAGAGTTGCAGATCAGCTATAAGGCGCTTCTCTACAAGCTGAAGCAGATCGGGTACGAGGAGTACGGGGCGTAAAACAGTGAAACATTGAAACTGAGAGGAATCGATATGAAATCAACATGGAACGCGGTCATTATGGCGCTACTCTTGATCAGCAGTATGGCGCTGGCGCAGGATTCGCCTGCCCAGGCCGCCGCGGCTCCCGAGCCTGCCAGTCCCGCTTCTGACAAGGCCGCTTCCGACAAGCAAACCACTGTCGTTCCTGATAGCCGGGGCGGACCCGAATATGTCATCGGCCCAGAGGATGTGCTCCACGTAGCCGTATGGAAGGAAGCCGATCTTACCGCAACTTTGCCAGTGCGTCCGGACGGCAAAATCTCTCTTCCTCTGCTCAACGATGTGCAGGCCGCCGGCATGACGCCCCAGCAACTGTCGGAATCGTTGACGGTTAAGCTGAAGAAGTACGTTGCCGACCCGCGCGTCACCGTGGTGGTGACGGCGATCAACAGCAAGCGGATTTACGTAAACGGCGAGGTGCTGCACTCCGGGCCCATGCCGATGCTGCCGAACATGACGATCCTGCAGGCGTTGTCCAGCGCCGGATTGAACCAGTTTGCCCGGACCAAGGGCATATACGTTCTGCGCACCGAGAACGGCAAGCAGGAGAAATTGCCGGTGAACTATCGCAAGCTGATTAAAGGCGATATCGGACAGAACTATCCACTGCAGGCGGGGGATACAATTGTCGTTCCCTAAAGCGGTCCTCATCACGGATCCACGGGTGAAAAGCATGTTAAGAATGCGAACAATCCGGTTGGCGCTGCTGGTTTTCGGCATGAGCATCTGCGCAGCCGCGCAAGACAGCTCTCAGTCCCAGCCACAAAGTCCCACTCCAACTCCTGCCCCGGCCTTTGGCCAGAACGCGCCCGTGCTGGACCCGGAAAATCCGCCGGTGACGGGTTTGGACGAGCCGGGACTAGAACTGCGTATGGCCAGCCGCAGCTTCATCTCGCCAGCTTTGCAGGTGAGTGAAGCGGCGGACACGAACGGGAGTAACGCGATCGGCGGTTCCGACTTACAGTCCATCACCCGTGTTCTCGGAGCCTTCGACCTCCAGCAATTCTGGCCCAAGAGCGATCTCTTTCTCGAGTACCTCGGGGGCGGGGCGTTTTACGGCAATCCTTATCAGGCGAAGCAACTGCAAGCCGCTGGCCTGGAGGCTGTGACGCGCTGGCGAACCGGCCAGTTGACGCTGCGCGACGCCTTCAGCTACCTGCCCGACGGTTCCTTCTTCATCGGCACGTATGGCGGCGCCCCCGGGTTGGGTCTCGCGAGCGGCTCCATGGGCATCGGCATGCAAGGTGGTAGTTTGCCCGGAACCGTTACCAACGCTCAGTTCGGTTCGATAGGAGATATTCCCCGGCTCGCGAACACGGCGATTCTCGATGCGGTTCAGGCTCTCAATCCACGCTCCGCGATTACCGTGGCAGGCGGATTCAGCAACGCTCATTTCTACGATTCCGCGGAGTGCGCGATGCCAGGGAATACCTGCCTGATCAACAGCGACCAGGTCACATTGGAAGGCGGATATAGCCATCTGGTTTCCCGCCGCGATCAGGTTGGAGCCGTCTACGCTTTTCAGCTCTTTCAATTCCCGCAGTCCAGCGGCGGCGAGATCTATAACCACATCGTCAATGTCCGCTGGAGCCACACCATCACCGGCAGGCTGAGCCTCATTGCCGGAGCCGGTCCGCAGTACACCGACTTGGAAGAAGGCGGCTACTACAAGCATTGGTCGGTGAGCGCGCGCGTTCTACTGCGCTACAAGATAGGCCATGCGTCGATCATTGCGACTTACGAAAAATTCACTTCTGCGGGATCGGGGTTTCTCGCCGGAGCCGATACCCAGGCGGCTCGACTCGGCTATAAACGCCCGCTCGGACGCACGTGGGAATTCTACGGCGATGCCGGCTTCTCCAATAACAAGAGGATCCAGAGCCTCCAGAGCACGCTTCTTGGGGCCGTGAATGCCACCAGCTACGACGAAGGCTCTGCCGGAGCTATTTTCCGCAAGCACCTGGGACGCTCCTACGACTTCTTCGCGGCGTATCGCTTCAGCGAGGTGGACTTTATTACTCCGGGTGATCAGCCGGTTGACTTGCCGGGTAGCACCGGCAGGATTGGTCTGCGTCACGAGGGCATGGTTGGGGTGGAATGGCACCCCAAGCCAACTCGAATCGAATAATTTTTTTTGGCCGCCCTGGGCGGCCGGATTGGTGAACAGTATGAGTGGGAATCGCGAACTGACGATGGACGATTATCTGGCGATGCTGCGCCGGCGCCTCAAAGTGATTTTGATCCCGGCCCTGCTGGCCCCGATCGGGGGCTTCATGGTCTCGCATGTTTTCTCGCCGAAATACACCTCCCAGGCTACGGTGCTGGTCATTGGCCAGCAGGTGCCCGCGAACTACGTCATGCCGGTCATTACGACCGACTTTACCCAGCGCGTACAGACGCTGAGCCAGGAGATCGTGAGCCCCCGCCGCCTGCGCCCCATGATCGAGAGCCTCGGGATCATCAACAAGCCTGAGGACGAGGCGAAACTCATCTCCGACATCCAGCAGAATATGCAGGTCCAGCCGGTGATTACCTCGATGAGCGCTGCCGCCAGCGGAGCGGGAGTTTCTGCCGCGGTGAAAAAGAAGCCCCAGGTTACCGACGAGCCAGTGCCCGGCTTCACTGTGAACTACAGCGACAGCAACGCAGAACGCGCGCAGAAAATATGCAACGCCTTGACCTCGCTGATCGTGGATGAAAACCTGCGCGAGCGCGGCGATATCGCCAAGAGCACCACTGATTTTCTCGGCCGCCAGCTCGACGACGCCAAGCGCGCCCTCGACGATCAGGATGCCAAGCTAGCCGCCTTCAAGAAGCAATACTTCGGTCAGCTGCCTACCGATGCCGACAGCAACATGCGCATGCTGATGTCGCTGAACTCGCAACTCGACGCCACCACCCAGACCCTGAGCCGCGCCGAGCAGGATAAGGCCTACACCGAAAGCATGCTGGCGCAGCAAATTGCCGCCTGGAAGAGTTCGCAGTCCAGTACCAATCCGCAGACCCTGGAGCAAGGATTAGCCCAGCTACAAGCGCAGTTGCTGCAACTGCAGGCCCGCTATACCGACGATTACCCCGACGTGATCAAAACCAAGGCCGATATCGCCGAGGTCGAGAAGAAGCTGAAAGAAGTCAACGCCGCAGCCGCTTCCACCAGCGCCACTGACGGCAGCGATAAGGCCAGCGCCTCCGAACCTCCTGAAATTCGCCAGCTACGTCTGCAGATTCACCAGTACCAGAGCGTGATCGAGCAGGCCACCGTCGACCAGAAAAAGCTGCAAAGCTCGATTAACGTCTATCAGAGCCGCACCGCCATGAGCCCGGGTGTCGAGGAGCAATACAAACTGCTCACCCGCGATAACGATAACGCCCAGGCCATTTACAAAGATTTGCTGGGCAAGAAGAACCTATCCTCGGTCGCTACCAATATGGAGAACCAGCAGGAGGGCGAGCAGATGCAAATTCTGTGGCCCGCTGGCCTGTCCGATTCTCCCAGTTTCCCTGTCCGCCCGCTTTTCGCTGCCGCTGGCCTGGGTGTCGGCCTCGGGCTCGGCCTACTCATCGCCGTCGTTCTGGAGTTCAGCGACAAGTCGATCCGCACAGCCAAGGATGCTGCCGCCGTCATGGATCTGCCGCTCCTGATTTCCGTGCCCTGGCTGGGTGAGGAAGAGGGCGAGGCCGCCGCCGGCAATGGCAATGCCCGCCGCGGTTTCTGGGGACGGAGTGAGCCGCCTGCGCCCAAAGAGCACGAGAACGTCGGGGTCTAAAGCCAGCTTATGTACAAGGAATTTTTTGGACTTCGCGCCAACCCGTTCAACGTCAATCCGGACCCGCGTTACCTGTTTTTGACGCGGCACACCGAAGAGGCGCTGGCCTGCCTTACCTACGGCATTCAGAGCCGCAAAGGCTTCGTGCTGCTTACCGGCGAAGTGGGCACCGGTAAAACGACGCTGATCAATAAATTGATGGAATGGCTCCGGCTGCAGCAGGTGGCCACTGCCTTCATCTTCAACTCGCGCATGGACGTGCCGCAGTTTCTCGATTTCATGATGGCCGATTTCGGCATTCCCTGCGATGCCACGTCGAAGAGCCAGTTGCTGCAGCGCCTCTACAACTGGCTGCTTGATCGCTATCGCGCCGGTGAAACGGCGGTGCTGGTGGTCGACGAGGCCCAGAATCTCTCCGATGAAGTACTTGAAGAAATCCGCATGCTCACCAATCTCGAGACCTTCACCGAGAAGCTTCTGCAGATTATCCTGGTTGGACAACCGGAACTTGAACAGCGCTTGAAGCAGCCACAGTTGCGCCAGTTGCGGCAGCGCTTGACACTGCGCGCCAAGACTCATCCTTTCAATCTTGAGGAAACCAAGTCCTATATCAGCCAGCGCCTGCGCATCGCGGGATCGAACGGCGACCCGATCTTCGATTCCGGCGCCACGGTTGCCCTTTTCCGGTATTCGCTGGGCATTCCGCGCATCATCAATTTGCTCTGCGAGCACTGCCTGGTGAGCGCGTTTGTCGATCAGAGAAAGACGGTGTCGGTGGACGTCGTCGATTCCGTCGCCATCGATTTCGATCTGACCAATGGGAACGCCGCTGCGGCCATGACGGCGCCGGTGCCCGCATCTGAAAAGTTTGACTTAGTTGAAGCCTTACGCACCTTGGCGACACTGGCCGACCGCCTGCGCCATTCGGAAGAACAGGATCTCCCCAAGGAAAGGAAACTATGAGCCGCATCCATGACGCTTTGAAACGCGCCGAACAGGAAAGAGCAACCTCCACGGGGACGCACGTCGAGCCCACTTTCGACCAACCCGCTTTCGAGCAACCGGATTTACGAAACGAAGTGCATCGCGAAATCATGCCTTCGCTGCAACCCTCGGGAGCGCCGGCAAGGCCGGCCATGTCCTCGGGGATGAACTACGAATCGCTGCTGGCCCGCTGCCCGCAGACGGAATGGAGCCCCGATCCGCTGACCATGCTTTTCTTCAAGGATGAGGAGAATCGCGTCGGGGCGGAAGAGTTCCGCACATTGCGCTCGCGGCTCTACCAGATCCGCGAGAAGATGCCGCTGAAACGGCTGATGGTGACCAGCGCGCTTCCGAAAGAAGGGAAGTCGTTCGTGGCGGCCAACCTCGGCCAGGTCATGGTGCGGCAGCAAGGGCGTCGCGCGCTGGTGATCGATGCCGATCTACGCAACCCCGGCATGCACCGCCACTTCGGAGCGCCCCCGTCGCCCGGATTGTCCGAGTACCTGATGGGCGAATGCGATGAGTTCGCCGCCCTGCAACGCGGGCCCATGGAAAACCTGTTCTTCATGCCCGCGGGCCGGATCGCTCCGAGCGCCGCCGAACTGCTCTCCAACGGCCGTCTGAAGCTGTTCCTGCAGCGGGTCGAGCCCTTGTTCGATTGGATCATTCTCGATACTTCACCCGTGATTCCCGTATCCGATGCCACCCTGGTCGCTAATTGCTGCGACGGCGTCCTCATGGTCGTTCGTTCCAACGTGACGCCTTCCGATTTGGCGCGCCGTGCCCGCGAAGAATTTCCGGACAAGCTGCTGCTCGGAGTCGTGCTTAACGGAATCTCGTCGGGAGAGCTTGCACAGACAAAGTACTACTATGGCGAGGCCGTGAGCAGCCAAGCCTAGTGTCGAGATGAATTTGAACCGAGGCCAAGTTGATCCGGCTCTTCAATGTTTATTACCCAATTCGTACTCTGGTCCTGCTCATCGGAGAGGCCCTGATCGTCTGGACCTCGTTCCTACTGGGGGCAGTGTACGAATTCGGCCCGGACAGTTACCTGGCGCTCAACGTCGATGGCGGTTATTACAAGATCTTCGGACTCACGGTACTGGTATTGCTATGCTCGCACGGGCTTGACTTGTACGACACGGCGCGCCTCAATACCAAAGGCGAGCTGTATTTCCGCCTGCTGATGCTGCCCGGTGTGATGGCCTTCATTCTGGCGGGCGTCGCCTGGGTAAAGCCTAATTACTTGTTGGGGGGAGGGTCTTCGACCGTCGGGCTCATCATCCTGACGGTCGCCCTGATCGGATGGCGGCTCGCCTTCACCTGGCTGGTCCGGTTGCCGATTCTGGTAGAGCGCGTATACGTCCTCGGTACGGGCGAGCGCGCGCAGCGCTTGGTGCAGGGCCTCCGTCAGAATCCTGAAATTGGAGTTGAAATCGCGAGCTGGACGGGCAAGATGGAAGGCGCGATCACCCGCGAGTCCGTAGCGGCGCACCTCATGGAAGTTGCCCACAAACAAAAAGTCCATCGCGTCATTGTCGCCATGCCCGATCGCCGCGGAACCATCCCCATGCAGGAACTGCTCGACCTGCGCATGCATGGGGTCAAGATCGAGGAAGCCACCTCCTGGCTGGAAAAGATCTCGGGCAAGATTGAGGTCGAGAATCTGTATCCCAGCTGGATGGTGTTTGGCGAGGGTTTTCGCCGCAGCGACCTCTTCATCGCGATCCGCCGCACGCTGTCGTTCGTCATCTCGCTGATCGGTCTTATCCTCGCGTTGCCTTTGATGCCGCTGATCATGCTCGCCATCCGCTTCGATTCCCAGGGGCCCGTGTTCTATACCCAGACGCGAGTGGGCAAGAACGGACGCCTCTTCAAGGTAGTGAAGTTCCGCACCATGCGCCAGGACGCCGAAGCGGCCAGCGGTCCGAAGTGGGCGGGCGATCACGATCCCCGCGTGACCCGCGTCGGCCAGTTTCTCCGCTCCTCCCGCCTCGATGAGATTCCGCAGTTGTGGTGCGTGCTCAAGGGCGATATGGCTTTTGTCGGCCCGCGGCCCGAGCGGCCCGAATTCATTGAGTTGCTCTCCAAAGAGATCCCCTATTTCGGGGTGCGCCACATGGTGCGTCCCGGCCTCACGGGTTGGGCGCAGGTGAAGTACAAGTACGGCAGCACGGTCGAGGATGCGCGCGAAAAACTTCAGTACGACCTCTTCTACATCAAGAACGCTTCGATTGGTCTGGATTTGCTGATCATGTTCCAGACGGTCAAGACGGTTCTGTTGCGCCGGGGTGCGCAATGAGATGCGCAATCATGGCGGGCGCAATGACGGCGGGCGCAACGATGATGAAGATCAAATACGTCTTCTGGCTCGCGGCCTCGTTGGTTGGCTACTCTTATCTGGGCTATCCGGCGTGGCTATGGCTGCGCAGCCGGTGGTTGCCGCGACCGGTCCGCCGGAGTTCCGGTCGAAGTTCCGCCCCCCCCGCAGTCTCGGCGGTGATGGTGGTGCGCAATGAGGAAGCGATCGTCGCTCGTAAGCTCGAAAACCTGCTGACACTTGACTATCCCCAGGAGAAACTGGATGTCGTCGTCGTTTCCGACGGCTCCAGCGATCGCACGCCCGCTATACTCGCCGATTATGCCCGCGATTCCGGGCGGCCGGCTGGAGTGCCAGGCCAAGACCGGACCGGCGCACCAACCCGCGTGCGAACTTTGATGAAGCCTGTATCTCAGGGCAAAGCCGCTGGCCTCAACGATGCCATCCAGTTGGCCACCGGGGAAGTGCTGCTGTTTACCGACGCCCGCCAGCAGATCGAACCCGGCGCCCTGCGTTTGCTGATTGAGAATTTTGCCGATCCCGATGTCGGCGCCGCCAGTGGCGAATTAATGCTGGGCGATCCCGCCAGCGGAGAAACCGCAAAGGGCATGGGATTGTACTGGCAAATCGAGAAGGAGATTCGCGAACTGGAGTCCGCCTCCGGTTCTGTCGTCGGCGCCACTGGCGCCCTCTACTGCGCCCGCAGGAAACTGATCGAGCCCTTGCCCGAGGGCACTATCCTCGACGACGTCCTCCTGCCCATGCAGATCGTGCGCCAGGGATTTCGCGTTGTGTTCGACTCCCGCGCCCGCGCCTGGGACGCGCCCGACCTGGGCGAAGGCCGTGAATTCTCCCGCAAGGTGCGCACCCTGAGCGGCAATTATCAACTGCTCCAGCTGGCTCCGTGGCTGTTGAGCTCGCAGAATGCGATTCGATTCGAGTTCGTAAGCCACAAGCTCTCGCGCTTGACTGTGCCTTTTGCATTGCTGGCGCTTCTGATCGCCTCCGCCATGTTGCCGCAACCGGTGTATCGAGCGGCGCTCGGGGCGCAGTTGGCGTTTTACGCGCTCAGCCTGGCCGCGCTGGCGGGCGTAAAGATTGGCCCGCTCGCACGCATTGCCGATCCGGCGCGCACTTTCGTTGTCCTTAATTCCGCCGCCCTGGTTGCCTTCGTTAACTTTGTTACGGGCAGAAAGGCAGTGTGGGTTCGCTGAACTGGGTTTGCTGAACATGATCGCTGAACAAAGAGCGCTGATCCCCGCATGAGAATCCTTTGGGTCAAAGCCGATAAGCTGCTCCCCGTGCAGAATGGCGGCAATATCCGCACGTACCACGTCTTGCGATATCTGTCCGCGCGGCATGAGCTTACGTTCTACTCTTACTATGGAGGACCACCCGATCCAGATTACGAGCACGAGTTGCAGCAGAAGTTGCCCGGTGCGGTGGCGGTCTGCACCGGCAAGCGCGAACTTTCGGGAGCGGCGCGCGCCCTCGACTATCTGGCCCATCTCCGCACTCAGCCGCCGTATGCGGTCAGCCGTTTCGCTTACGCTAAGGTCCAGAGGCAGATACAGGCCTGGTTCCGCGAGCAGCGCTTCGATGTCGCCATCTGCGACTTCCTGGATGCCGCAGTCAACTTTCCCGGCAAACTCACCGTCCCCAGTGTGCTTTTCCAGCACAACGTGGAAAGCGAAATCTGGCGCCGCCATGCCGCCACTACCGGCAATCCGGCAAAAAAGATGATGTACGACATGGAGTTCCGAAAGATGTTCCGCTACGAGCGCGCGGCAGTGTGCAAGTTTCAGCATGTGATTGCCGTCTCTGAAAACGATCGCCGCATCATGATGCAGTGGGTGGATGGAGACCGCGTGTCCGTCGTGCCCACCGGCGTCGATTTGGAGCAATATCGCCCCGATGTTTCAGAGTCCGCTCCGGCGGCCTCGAATTCGCCCCATGCATCCGCAACTCTCGTCACCTTCGTGGGCGCCATGGACTGGGAGCCGAACGTCGACGGTGTCGAATATTTCTGCAGTCAAGTCTGGCCATCGATCAAGGCCGAAGTGCCGCAGGCGCGACTGCGCATCGTCGGCCGCAATCCCGACCGCCGGGTTCAAAAGTGGGCTTCATCCTCGGATGATCGCTCGAGCGATCACTCGATCGAAGTTACCGGACGGGTGCCCTCGGTGGTCGAACATCTGCGCCAGTCGGCCGTGGTCATCGTGCCCTTGCGCATCGGCGGTGGAACGCGTCTGAAAATCTACGAGGCCATGGCCGCCGCCAAGGCCGTCGTTTCCACCACCGTCGGCGCCGAAGGCTTGGATGTTCATCACGGCCGCGACATTATTCTGGCCGACGATCCCGGTGCGTTCGCCCAGGCAGTGATCATGCTGTTGCGCGATCCGGAACTGCGCCGCCGTTACGAAAAGGCCGCTGCCGAGACCGCCGCCCGCTACGACTGGCCGGCGATCGGGGAGCGCTTCAGCGCAATCTTGCAGTCGGTAGCGGAAAAGAAATCGGTTGCAGCACGCGCCATGCCAGCGCGCCTAGTGGAAAAGAAAGCTTAAGAGAAAGAGAAGAAGAGGGATTTGTGGCCATCGGCGATAACGGCAACAACAGCAACGTAGCGACGACGGAAGCCCCCATAAGGCGCATGTCCGTCAAGATGGCGGACCCGACCAAGAGCGCGTTCTTCTGGCTGGCCTGTTTCTTCGTGGTCTATTGCACCCGCTTCCAGGATTTTATTCCCGGCCTGCCGCCATATCTCCCGTTCGCCAAGGTTCCCATCTTCATGGCTATCTGGGGCTTGTTCAGCGCTATGGGCAAGACCAAGCGGACTTTCAAAGACATGCCGAAGATGGTCAATCTGCTGCTCTACATGATCATTCTTCTGTACATCGGAGCTTTTTTGTCTCCGATATGGAAGGGCGGCGCGCTGACGCGCACCGCCGATTTTTCCAAGATTTATGTCTGTTGGGTGCTCGTTTTCCTGATCATCACCACGTTTGACCGTCTGAAACGAATCATCTTCATTCAGGCGTTCTCCGTGGTCTTGGTTTGTATTGCGGTCATTATCAAGGGCCACGACGTGCCGCGCCTCGACAATGTGCTGGGTGGCTTCTATTCGAATCCAAACGACCTCGCGTTTGCCGTCGTGCTGTCGCTGCCTTATGCGCTGGCTTTCTTCGTGGCGGCGAGGAACGCCATGGTGAAGGCGTTCTGGTGTGTCGGAATGTTGCTGATGTTGACCGTCATTTTCCTGACCGCCTCCCGAGCCGGTTTCATCGATTTGTGCTGTTCCTACAGCGCTGCGCTCTACTTCATCGCCATCAAGGGGAAGCGCTATTGGCTGATCGTGGCGAGCGCGCTCATTGGGATTGTGATCGTGTCCACGGTTGGCGGGAGACTTTACGAGCGCTTTAGCGCGATGTCCGGTGGCAGCACCACCGAGCAGTCCGCGTACGGTTCTTACGAGGACCGCAAGTACCTCATGGTGCGCGCCGTCGAAGGCATCGAGCATTATCCACTGTTCGGCCTGGGTTGTCGCAACTTCGAAACCTACTCGCTCATCTGGCACGAAGTGCACATGACCTACCTCCAGATCGCCGTCGAAGGCGGCATACCGGTGCTGATTCTTTACTTGATGTTTTTTCGGCGAGACTTCCAGAATATAGGTGAGCTCCAGAGAATGAAGGATCTCCCTCCCGACGTTAGGCTGTTTGCAGGAGCCTTGATTGGTACCCAGGTCGGCTTCATTGTGGGGGCGCTATTTGCGCCGGAAGCCTACCAGTTCTACCCATATTTTGCCACGGCATTTACAGCCACTTTGTTACAGACGATGAAGGAACAACAGAAAGAGGGCGGCAGCGCGCCGCCGCCGCCGAAAAAGCCGCGTCATTTCCTGGAGGTTTATGCCGACCGCAACACAACCGGTGCAGTCTCCCCTGTCCGCTGACTTGCAGGCAATATTGAGTTGCCTGAGTTGCGGCTCGAAACTTGAAAGCGACCAGGCCGCAGGCTACTTCTGCCCAGCTTGCAAGCGCGTCTACCCCAACGTGCAGGGCATTGCGCGCTTCGTTGACGCCCAGCACTACGCCGCCAGTTTCGGCTTTCAATGGCATCGTTATCAGAAGACGCAGCTCGACAGTGATAAAGATGAGCTCCGCGAATCCGAGCGCCATTTCTTGGCGAAGACTGCTCTACGCCCCGGAGATCTTAAAGGCAAGTTAGTCCTCGACGTCGGTTGCGGCATGGGACGCTTTGCCGAAGTTGCTACCCGCTGGGGCGCGCGCGTGGTCGGCGTTGACTTGAGCGCCGCCGCCGAAGTTGCCGCCAGAAATCTTGCCGACCGCGACTTCGTTGCTTTCCAGTCCGATGTCTTCGCTCTGCCCTTCGCTCCTGAAAGCTTCGACGTTATCTATAGTATTGGTGTGCTCCATCACACGCCGGATTGCGAAGCCGCCGTCAAGACACTCGATAAATATCTGAAACCCGGTGGACTCCTCGTGGTCTGGCTTTACAGCGGATACAACAAGTGGTACCGCTTCAGCGATTTCTGGCGCCGCTATACCCACAAGATGAAGCCCGAGACGCTGCACGGCATTCTGAAATTTGCGGTCCCATTCTTCTATAACTTGAACCAGGGTTTGAAGCGCGTGCCTCTGCTAGGTCCTCCGGTCGCGGGCATGGTTCATCACGTATTTCCGGTGAACCGCCAGAAAAATCCAGAAGCCCGTATGCTCGACACCTTCGACTGGTATTCTCCGAAGTATCAGTCCAAGCACACTTACGAGCAGGTGTTCAAATGGTATGAAGCGATGGGCATGGAAGACATGCGCGTGGGCGAGATTTCCATCGCCGTCCGTGGCCGCAAACCGGCAAGAGCAAGAGGATGACGAACCGGCGGAGAGACGGGCGTCCTCGCCCGTCCACCCGGAACCAATGTAAGCGAAGTCCAGATTCCAAATGGGTCTAAAGAAACAAATCGCCTATGCCAGAAAGGTCCTGCCGTCCGCGACTTGGCGTGCGCTCAAATCGCCTGCCCACGGCCCCGTGCACGTGATCTTTGCCTTAGCCGATCATTTCGAGCCGGCCATCGATCCCGAAGACGGCCAGAAGCGTGTTCCTCGATCCGAGCAAGAACGCCGCCTGGAATGGTGGGCGCGCGAATATCCCAAAGTGGTCGACAGCTGGCGCGACCACGACGGCCGCCCGCTTGTCCACACCTACTTCTATCCCGCCGAACAATACGACGAGGGGCTGATCGAGATGCTCGCCGATCACTGCCATGCCGGTTGGGGAGAAGTCGAGGTTCATCTGCATCACGGATTTTCGCGTCCCGACACCGCTGAAAACACTCGCCGCGTGCTCACGGAATACCGCGACCGGCTGGCTTTTCGCCATCGGTGCCTCGCCGCAGAAGCAGGGTCCAATCGTCCCGGCTACGCTTTTGTACACGGAAATTTCGCGCTCGCCAACTCCGCCGCCGGACGCTTTTGCGGCGTCGATTCGGAAATGCGGATTCTAGCCGAGACCGGCTGCTACGCTGACTTGACCATGCCAAGCGGCTTCTGGCATCCGGCCCAAATCGGGAAAATCAATTCCGTTTACGAATGCGCTCTTCCACTCGATCAGGCAGCACCGCACCGTGAGGGACACGATCTGTCTGCAGGACGTGCGCCCAGGACTTTTCCCCTCATCGTGCAAGGCCCGCTGATTACCGACCTGAGTCGCAGCTTGCGTTCTGCGCGGCCCGTCCTCGAAAACGGCGCCATCACCGAAGCCAATCCTCCAACCATGCACCGGTTTTCGCTCTGGAAGCAGGCGCAAGTCGGCGTGCTCGGGCGTCCCGACTGGCTGTTCATCAAACTGCATTGCCATGGCATGAACCCGACCCAGAGAGAAGCGGTTATCGGCGACAGCTTCCGCAATTTTCTTACAGCTTTGGTTGGGGGCGCGGCCGATAGGAAAGAAACGTTGCACTTTGTTACCGCGCGCGAGATGGCTAACATCCTGCTTGCCGCCTGCGACGGCCGCGACGGCAATCCCGGCGACTACCGCCATTATCGCTTCAAACGGATTGCCGACCTGCCGCTACCGGCAGAGATATCCAGTTCTGTTCCTGTGAGGTTGAAAGGATAGTTGAAAGAAAAGTTGAAAGGAAAGAAGAAAGACCCATGTGTGGAATTGCCGGAGTGGTGAGCACGACTCGCGAGAGCAACATCACTGAAGCTTTCGTGCACCACATGTGCGAGCAGATCGTGTACCGCGGCCCCGACGATGAGGGACTCTACGTCGCCGACGGCGCGGGTCTCGGCATGCGCCGCCTCAGCATCATCGATCTTTCCGGCGGCCATCAGCCCGTGTTCAACGAAGACCGCAGCGCATGGATCGTTTTCAACGGCGAGATTTATAATTTCCCCGATCTTCGCCCCGAGCTCGAAAGTCGCGGCCATCGCTTCCGCACCCACACCGATACCGAAGTCATCATTCATCTCTACGAAGAAATGGGCGCCGACTGCGTCAAGAAACTGCGTGGCATGTTCGCTCTTGCCATCTACGACAAAACGAAGCGCAAATTGACTCTGGCCCGCGACCGCCTAGGCAAGAAGCCGCTGCAGTATGCGTTTCATAACGGCAATCTCTACTTCGCCTCCGAAATCAAATCGATCCTCGCCGTCGCACCTGAACTTGCCGAAGTCAACTCTCAGGGTCTGCTCGAATATCTTTATTACGGATACGTCCCCGATCCCATTACCGCGTTCACCGGAATCCACAAGCTTCCTCCCGGACACCTGCTAGAGTTTCAGGATGGCAAGATCGGCATCCGTCAGTACTGGGATCTGCCCAAATACAACACGCACCCGCCGAAGAGCGAAGAAGAATGTCTGGAAGAATTGGAGCACCGGCTGTTTGAGGCGACCAAGATCCGCTTGATCTCCGATGTGCCTCTGGGCGCCTTTCTCAGCGGCGGCACCGATTCCTCGACCGTCGTTGCATTGATGGCACGCGCCAGTTCCGGCCCGGTCAAGACTTTCTCTATCGGCTTCAAGAAGGACGATTTCAACGAAGCCGACTACGCGCGTATCGTCGCCCGCAAATTCGCCACCGATCATCACGAGATGATTCTTGAACCTGACGTTGTTCAGACCGTCGAGCATCTCACCGGTTCGCTCGAAGAGCCATTCGGCGACTCCTCCATGCTGCCCACTTACTATGTTTCACAGATGGCTCGGCAGCATGTGACCGTGGCTCTTTCCGGCGACGGCGGCGACGAGATGTTTGCCGGATATGATCGCTACCGCATTCACGAGGGCCGGCGCATCTTCGAACACATTCCCGGATGGGCCCGCAGCTTTTTCCGCGACCAGATCTTCCCGCGCTTACCCAACAGCATGCAGGGCCGCAAATTCAGCTACAACGTTTCGTTGCCCTGGCAGGAACGCTACATCGACCATTTGTCTTTCCTGCCCGCTTTCGAGCGCGACACTCCGCTGCTTTCGCATGATTTTCGCCAGATTCTGAACCGCAGCGACGATCCCGCCAATGTTTTGCGCCGTTACTTTGCGCAGGCGCCCACGAAAGATCCGGTCGACCAGCTCCTCTACGTTGACGCAAAAACTTATATGGTCGGCGACATCCTCACCAAGGTTGACCGCATGAGCATGTTGAATTCGCTCGAGGTACGCGTCCCCATTCTCGATCACGTATTCGTCGAGTGGGTCGCCGGCCTGCCGTCACAGTGGAAACTGCGCGGCAACCAGCAAAAATACATTCTCCGAAAACTGGCCGAGCGCGTTGGCGTTCCGCGCGAAGTGCTCTATCGGCAAAAGCAAGGATTCTCGCTCCCCCTCGTCCACTGGATGCGCAACGAACTGAAAGACATGTTGATGATCCTGCTCGAACCCCGCACCCTCGAGCGCGGCTACTTCGCCGCCGACGGGGTTCGCAAATTAATGGACGACCACCTTGTCCGCGGCAAGACCATGACGGGACGCATCTGGCGTCTTCTGATGTTCGAGCTCTGGCATCGCAACTTCCTCGAAAAATACATTAGGCCGGCCGGACTCTTCTCGCTCCCCGTGGTCGCCGACTCTCGCCGCCAGGCGCCCAATTCCGCCGCCGCGCTTGCCACCGCTCCGGTGGGAGGATGATCTCGGAGGGTGACCGGGTGCAAGCCACCGACGCTGCCAGCCTGACCAGAACTCCGCCCACGGACATTGCCGATCTGACCGATCCTTCTTATCTTCATCCTCATCCCGCGATCCGCCTGTTTCTAATGATCAACACTTTTGAAACGGGAGGATCCGAGCGTCAGTTCACTGTCCTTGCGCGGAGTCTCGCGCCTCAATTTCAAACTCTTCTCGGCTGCGTTAGCCGGCGCGGCCCGCTCGCCGACACCTTCCCGGACGTTCCCCAGTTTCCCCTTGGCGGGAGCCTCTTTGGATGGCAGTCGCTACGCACTCGCCTCAAGCTAAGCCGCTATCTGCGCCAACACCAAGTGCAAGTTGCCCACGCTTTCGATTTCTACGCCAATCTCACGCTGATTCCGGCTGCCAGATTTGCCCGTGTGCCCGTAGTCATCGGTAGCCATCGCCAACTGGGAGACCTGATGACTTCAGCGCAATTCCGCGCGCAGGCTGCCGCTTTTCGCTGGTGTGACGCCGTTGTCTGCAACTCGCAAGCCGCCGCCGATCGCCTCATTGCCACTGGACTCGCGCCCAATAAAATCGCAATCATAGGAAACGCGCTGCCAGCCGAGGCTTTCACCGCCGCGCCTGCAGCTTTGCCGAAGCGTCCGGGTGTCATCCGCGTCGGTATGGTTGCGCGCATGAATCATCGGTACAAGAATCACTCCGGATTCCTGCGCATTGCTGCGCGAATCCATGCGCGCATGCCGGATGCTGAATTTCTTCTCGTCGGTGACGGCCCGCTGCGTGACGAACTGGAGCAGGAAGCTTCAACTCTCGGCCTCGGCGCCTCCGCGATTTTTCTTGGCGATCGCCAGGATATGCCTGCCGTTCTAGCCTCGATGGATGTTGCGGTCCTCACTTCCGATTCCGAAAGCTTGTCCAACGTTATTCTCGAAGCCATGGCCGCGGGCTTGCCCGCGGTTGCCTACAGCGTCGGCGGCAACTCCGAACTGCTCAGCCATCAGCGCGGAGCCTTGATTCCCGCCGGCAACGAAACCGCCTTTGCCGACGCGGTCCAGAACCTTCTCGCCGACGCCGCGCTTCGCCAGCAACTGGGAAGCAAAGCCCAGCAGTTCGCACAGGCAAACTTCAGCCTCGATCGCGTGCGCCAGCGCTACGTGGAACTCTACGTCGCGCTTCTCCAGAAAAAGCGCCGAAGGAATTCCGCCGCATGAGCGATCCCGCCAAGGAAAGCTCCTCCAAGCGCCTGCGAGTTGCGATCGTCGCGCCCAGCCTGCGCTACGTCGGCGGACAATCCGCCCAGGCCGACTTGCTCCTGCAGCACTGGCAGAACGATCCCGACATCGCCATCAGCTTCCTTGCCGTCGATCCGCCATTGCCCCGCGCTCTCGTATGGGCGGAACGCATTCCCGGCCTGCGCACAATTCTGCGCGAGCCCATCTACTTCTGGCACCTCCGGCGCGGCTTAAAAGACGTGGACATTGCTCACATCTTCTCCGCATCCTACTGGTCTTTCCTGCTCGCTCCGGCGCCCGCGTGGTTCTTTGCACAAATGAAGACGCGCGGCACCAAGACCTTGATCAACTACCACAGTGGCGAAGCCCGCGACCACCTCCAGCGCTTCCGCTCAGCCAAGTTCGTTCTCTCTCGCGTCGATAAGATCGTCGTTCCCTCCGGCTACCTCGTCGAGGTCTTCGACGAATTCGGATTACCGGCATCCGCCGTGCCGAACATCGTCGACCTCACGCAGTTCCGCTATCGCGAGCGCACTGTGCTGCGCCCGCACCTCGTCTGCACCCGCGGCTTCTCCGCTTACTACAGCGTGGATGTCGTCGTCCGCGCATTTGCCCAAGTAAAAAAAGAATATCCCGAAGCGCAGCTCGATCTAGTCGGTGGCGGCCCGCTCGAAGGCGATGTCCGCAAGTTGGTTGCGGACTTGAATCTCAGCGGTGTCAATTTCACCGGTATCGCGTCGCGCCAGGAAATCGGAAAATATTACGACCGGGCCGACATCTTTATCAACGCCTCATGGCTCGACAACATGCCGCTGTCGATCATCGAAGCTTTTGCGGCGGGCACTCCGGTTGTCACCACTTCGCCCGAGTGCATGCCCTATCTGGTCGAGCACGAGCGCACCGGATTGCTCTCATCCGTGGGCGACGAGAAAGCGCTCGCTGCCAACGTCATCCGCCTGTTGCGCGACCCCGCGCTCGCCGCTCGTCTGGCGCAGAATGCCCACCAGGAATCGCAAAACTACACCTGGGAAGCTGTCCGCGAACAATGGCTGAACATCTATCGCGGACTAATGTGACGAGGCTGCAGTTTTCTCGCCAGCGGCCAAGCCATCGTCACCGCCAGCGCCACCGCAATTCCCAGCGAGACTTCCAGAAACCGGTGCAACGCGATGATCCAGGGACCTCGCGTATGCTGAATCAGCAAAACAATGGTAAGAGTAATTCCGGCGAACCGGTAAGCGCTACCCACGCGCAATAACCACGCCAGCACTCCGCACAAAAAAATTCCCAGGCCGTAAACCAGAGCATTTGGGCTGAAGAACGTAGCCACCGCAGCTCCCAGCACCGCCCCCAGCGCCGTGCCCACAAATCGCTGCCAGCCCAGCGTCAGCGCGGGAATCGTCGATTGAATGACGACGATGGCCGAGATCGGCGCCCAATAGTATTCCGGCAGCTTCAGCAGACGAGCGAGCAGCATCGCGACCACCGCCGCTAGAGCGGTTCGAACCGAATCCAGAACAGAATCCCGATTGATTCCCGAAAGAATCCTTTTACTCGCCATCGATCCTCTCCCTCAGCCGCACCAAGAGCCGCCATTGTACCGCTGGTCAACTGGCCGCACCGCTTGCCTCTCCGTGCTATTATTTGTCTCGTACCTCGCGGGGCCCGCGCGCCCGTTAGTCTTGGCGCCACCGAAAATGAGGGTCCCTACCTACGTCCTTCCTCGCAAGGGTCGTGGATGGAGGCGATGCGAGCACACCGGAAGTGTGTGCCATCGTCCTTCGCCTTTAGTGACAACGACACACACTGTCCGGAAATCAATTCACGAACCCTATTTACGAACCGAATTTACGAAAACGAGGAGAAGCCATGCAGATCAAGAAACTCACACCCAATCTGGTAGTTCGCAACGTCGAAGCCAGCCTTAAGTTCTATCGCGAGATACTCGGCCTGGAAAAATCCATCAGCGTTCCGGACGAGTCGCCTTACGTCTTTGCCGCAGTCTCGAACGGAGCGGTCGAAATCTTCTTCAACGATCAGAAGACCGTGGCTGCCGAATATCCCAAACTAGCCGCAACCATCGGAGGAAGCCTGACTCTCTACATGGAAGTGGACTGCCTGCAAGCCGTCCTCGATCAAGTCCAGAAAGCGGGAGCGAAGATCTCCATGCCTGTGACCGACCAGTTTTATGGCATGAAGGAATTTGCCTTCGAAGATGTTGACGGGTACACAATTACCATCGCGCAGAAGATGGGGTGAATGTTGCTCCGTAACCTAACTTGGTGCTGCTGCGCGGACCCACACATTCGCACAAGGCGCGAATGTGTGGGGCACCCGCGGCTGGCGCTTCCGGATTTGTGGTCGAGGCTGATAGCAGGCCTGGATCGTTCCGGGCGGAAGGTTTTCGTCGCTGCGGTCTTCTTGCGAACTTCCATCCGAGCTTTTATCCGAATTCTCGCTTGCGGTTTCGTTTTCAATCACGGCAGCCATGGGAGTTTCGGTGTCCTTTTCGGTTTCAATATCGATGACAACCTGCTCTGGCTGCGGCTTTTCGAGTTCCATGCGCTTGAGATTTGAAGACGCAATCTGGAGGGCGTAAAGCAGGAGGCTGGCGGTATTGCGTTCGATTCTCTTTTGCAGGACCATCTGCACGACCTGGCGAATGACGCTCTGAATGGAGTGCGCGTCTTCAAAATAGGGCAAAGTGATTTCGCCGGTCGCCCATTTGCTCTCGGAGTAACATTCGACCGCCCAGGGACGATGCAGTTGATGGTAGTAACAGAAGTTCTTGTCACGGAGAGCGGGCGAACCGCATTGGGTTCCGCTGGCCTTGATGTGCCGGCAACGTGGTGCTGCTGAGGATGACATAGTTGCTCCTAGGTATGGCTGACTAATGTTGGTAGGGGTACCCCCCTGTTGTCGGTATATTGGAATCATCGACTTAGCTTCGCGCTGTGCGGCAAAGTCTTGAAAGGAAGATAGTTAGAGGTAAAGTCTTGATTCGGCATGAGTTGGTGGGATCGGGTCCTTAATCTGCCGGATAAGTCACGGCTGGCGCGGAGTTATAAGTGGATAGGCCGCGCGTATCTTCTGTGTTTTGCTTTTATTTCTATTATAGGACGGGTTGTCAAGGGTTATTGGCGGAAAAGTCACCCGTCCCAAAAGACGACGCGCGCGAATCTGGGGAGACACGGCTTAGGCCGGCTTTCGTAGCTGGGTTTTCTTGAAGTCTGCGTGTGATCGAAAAATAGCGTCGACGAGCCGCGTAGAAGCGGATGTCGTTCGTGCCAGAGCCGCGATCTGTTCGCGGCACGCTAAGCTCTTCGTCTCGTGCGGATAGTTCAGACTGTGATTGACTTCGCCCCAAACCTCTTCCATCAGAGTCCGGACCTGGATTTCGCAGGTGTAGCGTGTTTTCTTGCGCGGCTTAATGACGTAGTGCACGCTCGTGTATAGCGATGGGCTCTTTCTTGTTTTGATTTCCACGCTTTTGAAGAACTCGCGCGACTCGTCATCCCAAGTCCTGGCTGTTGGCCCCTCGACAACGGTGAACAATTCTTCATCAAAGATCTTCTTTAGGGCGCGATTGATATGGTCGGCTTGCTGGGTGTACAGGTGAAGGATTCGTAGTCCCGCGAGATCGGTTATTTTCCAGAACAGATTTTGTTCGGTTACGTTGTAAGTCCGGCCCTCTTTCCTGGCTTCGAGCATTTTTCGTTGAAGCTTGTCGCGCAGGTGGTCGGGGTCTTTCATTCGCCACTTTACAGAATGCGTGTGATCCTTTAGCAGTTTCGAGCTAAGGATCTGCCCGGCGAAGCCCTCTAGGAATGCCTCCAGGTCACCCTTATTGTCTCGGTAATATTGAACAAGCTTTGGTATTAGCAGTTTTTCCTTCTTGGTAAGCTTCGGATTGGGGGACTTCGCGTTCTTCATCGGAGCCTCACCATTCGCGCGACCGACGGATAATGTTGTCGGCTAAATCCATGAAGGCGGTTTTCGCCGCGTTCCTCTCTACTGCGTTGCCGACCTCCCAGATCGCCTTTCCTTCTTTTTGAGCGTCGAGTGCGAGCCGACCAAAGTCCTTGATCATCCCGAGACGGTTGTCCGTGAGAGAGGTCGACGCCAATGACTGGTCGATGCGGCGCAGGACGGTAGCAACGTCGGCGATAATTTGTTTCTGTATCCGCGGAAGCAGCCTCTGGTAGTCACTGGCAACGCCGCCACCATACTGTCTAAATCGCTGCGGTATGTAGCCCAGCAGTCGGGGTCGCCCTGGCAAGAGATAGACATCTTCGGGTGCGAGTTTCAAGACGGTATCCCAGTCGCGAATCCAGTTATAGAGGGTCTGGCCTAGAGTTTTGAAAGCGCGGATAGAGAAAAGGTCACACGCGGCAGGGATGATGAAGAAGTCGCAGTCGAGTAGAATGCTGCGGTTAAGTGGACCGATGTTCGGCCCAGAGTCGTAGAAAACGAAGTCTACATCATGGTGCTCGCACAACTTGTTTACTAGCAAGCTGAGAGCAGAGGTGCCCCGGAAGCCCTTTACGCGCCTCTGGAACGATTCCGTCCACGAAGAATACAGGTCCTGCTCGAACGCGGAGAGCTGAATATCTCCTGGAAGTAGGAGAAGATCGCGTACGGTTTGGGGCTTGACGATTCTAATGTCGCCATTGTTTTCCGCGAACGGCTTGAGCGCCGACCAAACGGTTCGGCCTGTTGCACTGTCGGAGGCGTCGAGCATCGCGTCGACTACCGAGGCTTCGACGAGGTAGGAAGTTAGGTTGCACTGCGGGTCTGAGTCGACAAGCAACACCGTCTTTCCCATTTCCGCGATTGCTGCGGCTACGTTGACCGTGAGCGTGGTCTTCCCTACGCCGCCTTTGTGGTTGAAGATAGCGAGGCGTTTTGCTTTATGGCGTTTGTCCATTCCTACCGGTCTCCGCGATCGCCTCGCCTGCCGGTTTAGACTCGCCCGACTTGCGGCGCCGTCTGGGCCTTGCATTTGCCATCGCGGCCCGCGCTGCGTCGCGATCCGGAAGCGCTTCGACAAAAGCCTCACCGGCCGCTGTAAGCTGTTTGTTGCCCTTGGTTGTCGCCGCGAGGTATCCGTATGTGGAGGCGTTGTTTACAGAGTTAGCGGCGTTAGCAAATTTGATCTGGGCAGCTTCAGTGTTTAATTGGCTTATATCTAGCGTTTTGAAGTGGGGAGTGTCCCGATAATGTGTGAGGTAGTATGCGAGGCACGCAACGCGCTCTACGTCGGTTCGCGGCTGCTTTTGCCTCAGAAACTCTTTCGGCGATATCGACCGATCTTCCGAGAAGGAGGGGGCAGCGCCCCTCAAGCTGGAGCTGGAGGGCGTTGAGGTCGACTCTATGCCGAAGAACGTTGCGACCGTGTTTAGGAGGCGCCTCCGGCCTTCAGCATTGACCTTCTTAAATGAGGCTATTACTTCAGGGAGCACCGCAGCGGTTGCTTCAAGGTCATGGGATTCTTCTGCATTAGTGGCAGACACGCTAACGAGCTCGTTGTCGGTCTCGGCTTCTTGTTTGGATAAGCTCATCACCCAGCGTCCCCTCATGCAGGTATTGTAGTCTCCCATAGTACTCGTCGGAAGGCTGCTGCTAACAGTACCACTACTCTAGGCCCGAAGAAAAAGCCCCGCTCTTGCGAGCGGGGCTTTTGACTTGCTTGCGGCTTTTCGCGGACAGGAGTGTCCGCGCCACACGGTTCGAGCTCGTGGCTCGAAGCTCGCGGCTGTCGGGATCCCACCCTAGCGCAAAGAACGCGCTAGGATGGGGCACCCTCAGGGTTGTTTAGTACATGTCGCCCATGCCGCCGCCGTGGCCGCCGGGCATCGGAGCATTCTTCTTTTCTTCCGGAATGTCCGCCACCAGCGCTTCGGTCGTCAGCATCAGCGCCGCGATCGAGCCGGCGTTGGTCAGTGCCGTGCGCACCACCTTGGTCGGATCGAGCACGCCCGCCTTGACCAGGTCTTCGTACTCGCCGGTCAATGCGTTGAAGCCGTAGTTATTGTCTTTCGAGTCGTGGACCTTACCGATGACGATCGCACCTTCTTCGCCGGCGTTCTCGGCGATCTGGCGCAAGGGCTCGGTGATGGCGCGCTTCACGATGTTGACACCGATCTGCTCGTCACCGTCCAGCTTCAGCTTTTCGAGGGCCGCCACGCAACGCGCAAGGGCCACGCCGCCGCCGGGGACAATGCCTTCCTCGACCGCTGCACGCGTAGCGTGCATGGCGTCTTCCACACGCGCCTTCGTCTCTTTCATTTCGGTTTCGGTAGCGGCTCCAACCTTGATCACCGCCACGCCGCCGACCAGCTTCGCCAACCGCTCCTGCAATTTCTCGCGGTCATAGTCGCTGGTGGTCTTTTCGATCTGGCTGCGAATTTCTTTTACGCGGCCCTGAACATCACCCGGCTTGCCTTTGCCTTCGACGATGGTCGTGTTGTCCTTGTCGATGGTGATTTTCTTGGCCTGTCCGAGATCCGCCAGTTGCACGTTCTCCAGCTTGATGCCCAGATCTTCGGTGATGGCTTTGCCGCCGGTCAAAGTCGCGATGTCCTGCAGCATTGCCTTGCGGCGATCGCCGAAGCCCGGAGCCTTGACGGCCGAGACTTGCAGCGTGCCACGAAGTTTGTTGACGACGAGAGTAGCCAGCGCTTCGCCTTCCACGTCCTCAGCGATGATCAGGAGCGGCTTGCCGCCCTTGGCGATCTGCTCCAGCAACGGCAGCAGGTCTTTCATCGAGCTGATTTTCTTTTCGTGGATCAGGATGTAGGCATTCTCCTGCACCGACTCCATGCGCTCCGGATCGGTAACAAAGTAAGGAGAGAGATAGCCGCGATCGAACTGCATGCCTTCGACCACGTCGAGCTGAGTATCGAGCGTCTTCGATTCTTCGACGGTGATGACGCCGTCCTTGCCGACTTTCTTCATCGCTTCGGCAATGATCTTGCCAATGGTCTCGTCGTTGTTGGCCGAGATGGTGCCCACTTGGGCAATCATGTCGCCGGTGACGGGCTTGGAGAACTTATCCAATTCGCCCTTCTCCCGGTTGCCTTCCTTGTCAACTCTGCCGGTAATGAGCAGAACCGATTTCTCGATGCCGCGCTTGATGGCCATTGGATTGGCGCCAGCAGCAACGGTTTTCACGCCTTCGCGATAAATTGCCTGGGCAAGAACGGTGGCGGTGGTGGTGCCGTCACCGGCTACGTCCGAGGTCTTGGAAGCAACTTCGCGGACCATCTGGGCGCCCATGTTCTCGATGCCATTGGGCAATTCGATTTCTTTGGCTACGGTTACGCCGTCCTTGGTGATGGTCGGCGAACCAAATTTCTTTTCAATGACCACGTTGCGGCCCTTGGGGCCAAGAGTGACCTTCACAGCGTCAGCCAATAGATTGACGCCGCGGAGAATCGCCTGCCGAGACTCTTCTCCGTGAACAATTTGCTTTGCCATTTCGTTTGCTCCTATAAGATTTGTGCAGGCGCGTGGCCTGCGGATTTAGTTTGGCTGCGAGCTACGAGCTGCGAGCCAGCAATTCACGAACAGCTACCGGCGCGAACCGGCGGTTTCCTTCTTGGCCGCGCCCGAGAGCACGCCCAGCACTTCTTCTTCGCGCATGATGACGAAGTCTTCACCATCGATCTTGATCTCGGTGCCGGAGTACTTGCCGAACAGAATGCGGTCGCCTTCTTTTACATCGAGCGGCCGGACCTTGCCTTCTTCGTTGATCTTGCCTTTGCCGGCGGAGATGACTTCTCCCTCCTGCGGCTTGTCTTTCGCGGAGTCGGGAATAATGATCCCGCCGCGGGTGGTATCGGCTTCTTCTACCCGACGGACCAGGATGCGGTCATGCAGCGGGGTGAATTTAGTTGCCATGTTTGCTACTCCTTTCAAGAGTTGTTTTTTGAATAGGTTGAATCGAATTTTCGGATTTACCCCAGAAAATCGAGGGCTGTTAGCACTCGAAGCTCACGAGTGCTAATTATAGGAATGTGAGTGGGTAGTTGTCAAGCAGGTGTCATAGAACACTACAAGTCGTGTACAATCAATGTGTTAGTGACTTGTCAATATGAAGGATCTCGATACCCGTACGAACAACAACGTCAGTGCAGCCGACGTTCCCTGCGGGGAGACAAGTCAAGAGGGCCGCTCTTTCACTACAGAACCCGCCGCACAGAACCCGCCCGCCGGAGCATTTCGAGAGGATTCAGGACGCCTTTCGTTTCACGTCTGAAATCACATTCGCGGCTTGCACAAAGATTGTGGCGCCGCCAGTGATCAACTGGTTGGTCGGAACCCCATTCTGGTCGACGATTTCGAAGCCAGCTCCCTCCCAGATGGGACTTAGGGTGATTGCGGTTCCAGCCGGGACCGTCACGGTATAAACGTTCCCGCTTGCGCTTTGCGGGGGTGTAGCGCCGGTGGCGGCGACTACAAAGGCCAAGCCGTCAAACGGGGCATTCAGGGTGCCTTCCCCGACATTATTGGGAAACTGGAGGGCGGTGATCACAAACGACCCGGTCTGGGGCGCGATCTGAGCGGAGGTGGCGGCACTAAAGAAAATCCGGTTGGACGGATCGTTGGCTGTCCAGAACAGGAAGAGCTCGTTATTAAAAGCCGCCGCGGAAACCGCCTGCGGGGTGGAATCGACGCTGTTGATCGTTTGACCTCCGGGCCACGCGGTGCCGCTGGAGGATGCGCTAAAGAAAATCGCGTTGGACGGATCGTTGGCCTTCCAGAAGAGGAACAGCTGGTTGTTGAACAAGCAGGCGCCAAGCGCTTGCGGTGTCGAGTCCGTTCCATCGATGAGCTGGCCTCCGGGCCATGAACTGCCGTTGGAAGACGCGCTAAAGAAAATCCGGTTCGTCGAATCGTTGGCCTTCCAAAAGAGGAACAGCTGGTTGTTGAACACGCAGGCGGCCAACGCGTCTGGTGTTGAATCTGTCCCGTCGATGAGCTGGCCACCGGACCACGAAGTGCCGTTAGCGGACGTGCTAAAGAAAATCCGGTTGGTTGAATCGTTGGCCTTCCAAAAGAGGAACAACTGGTTGTTGAACACGCAGGCGGCCAACGCGTCGGGGGTTGAGTCGGTCCCGTCGATGGGCTGGCCTGCGGGCCAGGCAGTGCCGTTGAGGGACGCGCTAAAAAAAATCCGGTTCGACGAATCGTTGGCTTTCCAGAAGAGGAACATCTGATTGTTGAACACGCAGGCGGCGAGCGCTTGCGGTGTCGAGTCCGTTCCGTCGATGATCTGGCCTGAGGGCCACGAACTGCCGTCGGGGGAGGCGCTGAAGAAAATCCGGTTCGTCGAATCGTTGGCCTTCCAAAAGAGGAACAGCTGGCCGTTGAATACGCACGACGCTGGAGCCTGAGGCGTCGAGTCTACTCCGTTGATGGGTTGTCCGTTAGGCCACGCCATGGTTTGATCTCCTTTCGGTTCACTGTGACGTCAATATTCCTGGCGACAGCTTTCCTAATAAAACGACAAGCGGGAGTTTTTCCCTTCAAAGTTTCGCGGACAAAAGCGGGCGACTCAGCTTTCATCTTTCCTGCCGATTCGCCACTTTAATCCGTCCCAAGTAACGCCGGATGGTAGCGTAACAACCACCATTTTGACTATTCAGGAAGCAACTGCAGCTGCCAGCGGAAACAGCGGAGCAGTGACAACCTCCACTAGGGTGATGTTCACCGCCCAGTAGCTCTCGTCCTGGGGAGAGCTGTGGAGCCGAGCGGCGGTGAGAGTTTTGCATGTGCTGCGTGGTTCCTTCCGCCGATTGTGCCGTCCTGCCAGTGTCGCCCAACTGTCGGCAGGGTAGCCAGCCATCCGGCCAGTCTTGGCCGTCGTGCGCGGGAGTAACGCTGCAAACATTGAATTTCAGGCCCGAAATGGAATGCGCCGCCGTGGCAGCCGGCGTGCTATCAGTCCGTCATCTCCTTCCGCACAAGCGGTGCGGCCGGCCACGAGATTCAAATGCCAGGACTTGCCAATCGTTGCTCGCCGACCGGCGCACACGTGTTTCTGCGGAGAGATGGAGGAGCGCCAATGAGCATGTCCGGCTTGAGCTGCGTTGAGAGCTGCCTTAATTGCCATCTGCGTTCCCGCAGTTTTTTCTGCGACCTCTCGCAGGAATCGATCGAGGCTTTCAATAAAATAAAACACGCCGCTGTTTTTCCTGAACACGCCGTGGTTCTTGTCGAAGGACAGAGTCCCTGGGGAATTTTCATCCTTTGCCAGGGACGCGCCAAGCTTTCTACCACCTCGCGCGATGGCAAGACGTTAATTGTGCGCATCGCAGAAGCTGGGGAAGTCCTCGGCTTACACGCCGTGATTACCGGCGGGCCGTATGAGTTGACGGTTGAGACCATGCAGCCCTGTCAACTGAATTTCGTGGGGCGGGAAGACATGCTTCAGTTCCTCAAAGAGCATGCCGACGCCTCTCTCCACGCCACCCAGCATCTTGCCCGGGACTGTTCCGATTCCTATGGCGTGGTGCGCTCGATCGGGTTGTCACACTCGGTTTCGGAAAGGTTTGCTCGATTCCTGCTCGAAACCGCTGCCGATGGGCGAGTCAGTAATGGAACGGTGCGCGTCCGCTTGGCCATGACCCATGAAGAAATCTCGCAGCTGGTTGGCACCAGCCGCGAGACCATCACTCGCCTGCTTTCGGAGTTCAGGAGAAACGATCTCGCGGAACTGAAGGGCTCGACTCTGGTTATCCACAACCGCCCGGCGCTGAAGAACCTGGTCGGGGCTTAGGCGCGGCGAACAGACTGCTTGTAAGATCGCGTCGATCAAACGCGTGGCGCGATTTGCTGGTCGAGTTGCGCGAGCACCTTCGGCCAGGCTTCCTGATGTCGATTTCTCGACTCCTCGTCCGGAAAGCCTGCATGTGCAAGTCGAAGCTGCGTTCCTCCGCTAGTCGGGACGAATTCAACCGTTACAACGGTTTCGGCTCCTTTAGTAGCCGCGGTGAGCCATGTCAATTCCACAAGCCGATCGCGTTCAAGCCTGAGGAACCGCCCGTAATGCGGATGTCGACTTCCTTCGAAGCTCGTTTCGAAGTAGAAGACGGAGTTAACCTCGCCTTTCATCAAGACCGATCCCGGCACCGCAAACCAGAGATCGAACTGTGCCGTCCATGCTCGATAGAGGGCAGCTGGCGACGCAATCATCGCGCGCTCAGCGGTCAGGTGAAACGGCCTTGATGAAAGATCAGGCGGTGCGATGGCCATCGTCATAAAGTCGTATTGTATCTTTACGGTGACCGCTTTACAGGTAACCATACCCGGTACGCGCGAATCCAACTTAACGAACCCAGACGTCTCGGGTGTTTGCGGCCTTGTCAAATCAAATCCTGTCAAAGAGGGTACATGCGCGCGCTTAATCTCGCCGTGACCGTTTGTTTCGGTTGGCTTCTGGTTCTGGGGATGTCGGGCTGCGCGTCGTCTGGATCGCCACCGAATGGGCCGCCACCGAACTTGTTAGTGGTGCAAGCAGAAGATATGGGCGTGATCGACGCTAATCCGGAGATCTTGGGACGCGATGGCGGATACAGTGGCACGTTCGCCGGGAATTCGGTCTGGGTCTATGACGACACGTTTCTGGCTAATCCGAACGCAGAAGGCGAAACGTTGATCAGCGACTCGTGGGCATCGACCACGGACCTGAATGCCGCAGACGGTATCAGTGGGTTTCAGGAACGCGACGATGCCGACGGGGCTCCAACGATGTTGCTCTCGTACACACAGGCGGAACAAGCTTTCAACGCCGCTCATCAGGGAAACCCGTGTCAACAGCAGCCTTGTGGCGAGCGCTGGGCGATGTGGCCGGGAGCCGTCGTTGAAGACACGGCGCGAAGTCGCGCGTTGGTCTTTTACCAGTTGGTCCTGGCTCAACCCGGCGCCTTCAATTTCGCGGCGGTTGGTTACTCGGTGGCGATCTGGCAGAACTTCGCCGGCCTGCCGCAACGGCCCACCATCAACCCGGGGGCAGAGCATCCCGATTTGCTCTTTGGCCAGAACGACCCCAGCTTTGGTACGGCCGCTTTTGCGAATGGGGACACCCTCTACGCATACGGGTGCAACAGTTCGAATCTGGACGTGCCTTGCGTGTTGGGGCGCGTCGCCTTGGAAAACGTTTTGGATGTGAGCGCATGGAGCTTCTACGCCGGTAATGGCAATTGGTCCAGTAACATCAGCGACGCGGTTGCCGTATTGGATGCGGCGCCGATCATGAATGTGTCGTGGAATGATTATCTGCAGTCTTACGTTGCGGTCTACAACGCGCCATTTTCGCAAAATGTCATGATGCGCACGTCGGCGCAGCCAGAAGGCCCATGGTCAGGGGAGATAACGGCCTTTGATGCGCTCCTTCCAGAGAATGGTGGAAGCTCGGTGCACGATGCCCAGGCACATCCGGAGTACAACGGAAACGGCGGGCAAGTCATGTATGTGACTTACTCGCATTCCACGGGAGCTTTCACGAGTGAATTGCGGCTCGTATCGGTGCAGTTGAATAACACCCCGGCACAATGAGGACAGATTCGCCGGCCCGGAGCCGCCCGCCAGTCGGCTCATATAGAGAGCTGCTGTCGCCCGATGCAGTCTGCCGAGCTGCGCTCGGCTTGGACGGGCGAGGGCCGCCGTCCCCACACGAGCTGTCTATTCCACTCCGGCAATCGCCGCTTCGATGGCGTCAATATCGGCGCCCAGGTCGCGGCCGTCGGAAGCCACGCCTGCCCCAGGAGAGACCTTCGAACAGCCCGGCCCTTTGGCGTGGCAGAGCCTGGGATCTTTGCTGATGGCGTCTTTGAGGTCGCGGATACCGGCCGCTCCTGGCGACCCAACGATGAAGTTTCCTTTGGGAAATGATCCGACTTCGCTGACGATTAGGTTTTTATCGAACCTATAAGGGTCAAAGCACGCTTCCACAACGGCTTCGCCGCCTAGCCCCTGGTTCTTGCCTGCGCAGCTCTCAGGGCCTCCACCTGCCGAGGCTATCGGCCGCCGGTCTCCGACCGAAAAGACGCTGTTGGTCAGCGTGAAGTTCGCCAGCTTCGCTTCCGAATTTTGGACCGAGAGCAGCCTGCCGGTGCAAAACGCGGTCACGTGATCAATCTCGATGTCATGCACCGGTGGTTTCCACGAGACCAGAATAAGGAAGGTGCCGCCGCCCTTGTAATCCTTGTCGTGCAGGTTGTCGGCGAAGATGTCGTGAATGCTATAGCGTCCGCCGTCGGCGGCGAAAGCGCCCGTTCCTCCACCCTGCGCGTCCGCTGTCCTTGCGCCCGCGTTAGCTATCTGCAAGACCCCGGCAACATTGCGAATCCGGTTGAAACGGATGGTGACGTCGTTGAGGCGGCACACTGGGCACTGGCCTTGCTGGTTCCTCGGCGTGAGCACGATGGAGAATCCGGTCTGGCTGAATCCGCCCCAGGTATTCTCGAGCAGATTAGCCTCGAACAAAACCCGTATGGCGCTCTTGAGCTCAAAGTTGTTCTTGACGACGTAGGGCTGCCCCGAAGCGGTTGGGGTATAGCCGGGTTCGCCCTCCTTCCACAGCATGGGGCGGAACAGGTGATTGCGCCGGATCTCGATGTCGGTCGGAACCTGGGTGGCGGCGCTGCCGCCGAACAGAATGTTCTCTCCGGCGGACTCGATGAAATTGTTGTAAATCTTGAGGGTGGAGATTTGTTCGTCACCTTTGCCACCGCCTATGCCGGTCGCATCAGTGCATTTTCCGGTGCGCGCAATGCAGTTCATTCCACTGAGATAGGAATTGATAACGGCAACCATGTGCGCGCCCTCGATCATGCCCACGCCGTGGCCGACTTCTTTGCCTTCGGCGGGATGGAACCAGTTGCGATCGAAGATGACATGGTCGCCATGCTCGGCGGTCACCATGCGGCCGATGTCGGCGTCGGCAGCCGTAGTCCATTCGATGCCAATGAAGCGGATGTGATCGCCGACTGGCGTGCCCGCGGGACGCCGCACAACGAGCGTGGCCAGCAACTTCGCTGGTCCACCTGAGGGTTGAGCGAAGGGCGGACGCCCGGGCAAGCTCGCGACTCCGCCCCAGGCGGGAGAGATCCGCGTGCCTTCAGGGGGAAGCTGGGAGTCGGGCGTGTCGGTTCGCACCGTGATGTAGTGCTGGTCGTCGCATTTTTTCGAAGGCAGCTCGTGCACCTCGAAAGAAGCGCCTGCGGGGAGAAGCAGCGTGTCTCCACACTTGGCGGCCTCGAGGGCGGCGGTCAGATCTGCTTTGGCCCCGACGTGAATTTGTTTTCCCGGCGACGGCGTTCCGTCGAGCGCGGTGTAGTAACAGGCTTTGGGAAGTTCGGCAACGCCGTCCTTGGCGCCAAACTGCGCAACGTTGCCCTTACCGCAATACGCATTTTCACCGGTGGGAGGTGCGGCCGCCAATGCGGGCAGCATCGATCCCGCCACGAATGCGGAGGCCAGACAGAAGGAATGAAAGCTCTTCGGCCGCGAGCTTTTCACTGCGAGAATAGAGCGAGAGGATGGGAAAGGAAGCGGAGGCATGTTTCAGTATCTCCTTTTTCGCACGCCCCGCGCATGCACCTGGTATCACCGCGGAGAGGCCCTTCAGTCCACAGTGCACTGGGATGAGTGGATGATAGCACGGGGCGGATCGTTCGACTTTCCGTGTGGATGCTGGTTACCGAGCAAAAGAGAAGGTCCGCGGCGAGCCGCGGACCTCGATTTGAAACTGACCATCCGTCGAAACTGACGGGTTTATTCGACGTTGGCCAGCGCCTCGTTGAGCCCGACGATATCGGCCCCGAGATCCTTTCCGTCCGTGCCCTTGCCCTTGTAAGGGCTGCTCGACTGGAGCTCGTAGTTTCCGCCATTGCCGTTGTTGTAGTTGGTGAACGCGACATCGTTGACGGTTTGCGGGAACATGTTGTTCGCTGGCCAGGTGGACGGAGGAAACGCCGATGGCGTCGCAATCAGGCCGTTGTTGTCGAAGGTATAGGTGGTGAAACACTTTGTAATGCTGGTGACCGGCACGTCTTTGACGGCGCAGCTGCTGGAGCCTCCCGTGTTCCACACCGGGTATCGGCCGGTGATCAACAGGTTATTGGTGAAGACCAATCCGTACATGGGAGCGGATGCGTAAATGTCGCCCACTTCCATCACGTGGCTGTTGGAATCGGGGAAAGCGGTTACGTGATTGATGGTGATGGTGTTGATTGGGTTCTTGGGCCACATGTTCATGATCATGAACACGCTACCGCCGCCCACGTAACTCCTGCTGATGTCGTCGAGAACCACATCATGAATGCTCCATCGAGTGCCGGCCAGCGCCTGGGCTCCATCTTTGCCGTTCCCAGAGATGGCGGTTGCCATCTGTATTCCGCACCCGCTATGCGAAGTGTGTACGTAGCGGATCGTGACGTCGGTCACCTGACACAGCGGGCAGACGTCAGTGCCTTGCTGGGTGTGTTGGTTCTTGGGAGTCAGCAGAATGGCAGAGCCGTCCTGGCTGAAGCCGCCCCAGTTGTTTTCCATGAGATTCGAATCGACCAGTACGCGAACCGCGTTCTTCAGTTCCAGGTGATTCTTGACGATGAAGGGATGGCCGTCCGCTCCGCCGACGAAGTGCTGGTTGCCTGGCATCCATTGCCACGGCTTCCAGAAGTGGTTGTTCAGAATCTGGATGTCGGTGGGGGTCAAAGTGGCCGGTCCACCGCCGAACAAGATGGCCTCGCCCGATGCTTCCAGGAAGTTGTCCTGAATCTTGAAGGGACCATCCTGGGTGTCGCTGACGCCTCCGGCGACAGCATGAGCGTCAGTACAGGCTCCGCTGATTGCGATGCAATGGAAATCGCTGAAATAGGAATCGACGACTGCTGCGTTGGTCGCGCCATTCAGGTTCACGCCGTCGTCGGTTTCATCTTGCAGGTTTCCATGCAGCCAGGAGCGATCCACCACCATGTGATCGTAGGTGCCTTGGCCCGTAATCAGCCGCCCGCTTCCTTTGATTCCGGCGACACGAGTCAGTTCCAAACCGACGAAACGGTAAAAGTTGGCGCCATTGGCGAGTTGAAACGGACCGTCGCCTTTGTTCGGATTCTGTACTTTTGCCATCACGTTCGTTGGATTGGAGCAGCTATACTGCGGGCGCCCAACCAGAGAAGCGACCCCGGCATAACATGGCGTGGCGCGCTGCCCTTCGGCTGGTAGGGCGCTGTCCGGCGAACTGGTCCGGATGATGATCCAATGGTTGATGTCGCAATTCTTGGCCGGCACAATGAACTTGCCGGAAAAAGTTGCGCCTGCCTGAAGCTGGATTGTGTCGCCGCACTGAGCATTGTTCAAGGCAGTTTGCAGATCGCCGCCAGCATTGACGCTGATGACGGATCCCGGCGCGGGCGTGTCTGCCATTGCGCTGGGAACAGTTACTTTCGGCAGTTCCGCCGGACCGTCGTAACCGCTGCCGCTCGCCACGGCCACGCTGAAATTGCCGGTTGCAGTCTTGTTGGTGGCATCCGTGACCATGACCGTGAAGTTGAAGGTACCGGTTGTGGTAGGCGTGCCTCCAAAGTCCCCGTTCGCATTCATCGAGGTTCCGGGAGGAACCGTGCCTGCGGAAATGCTCCAACTGTAAGGCGAGGTTCCGCCGCTGGCGGCGAAGACTTCGCTATAAATGGCTCCCTGCTGACCCTGGGGAAGGCTACCGGTTGTGATTTGCAGCGTCTTGGCCGCCGCCGGGTTGACGGCGAAGGCGGCGCTGGCTGATTTCGTTGAGTCCGCATTGCTGGTCGCGGTTACGGTCGCGTTGGTTTGTGAGCCTACGGTCGGAGCGGTGTAAAGACCGTTGGCATCGACCGAGCCTTTCGTCGCCGACCAAGTTACTGCCGTTTCGGAAGTTCCAGTGACCGTAGCTGTGAACTGCTGTTTACCTTTGGAAAGCAGAGTTATGCTGGACGGCGACACGCTGACCTGGACATTCCCGCTGCCACCAGCGGCCACGTCAACCACGAAGCTCTGGCTCCCCTGACCGAGGAGTGGGGAGTCGGTCACAATCACCTCGAACGAGAAGGTGCCCGTCGTCGTGGGTTTCCCCGAGAGGGTTCCCGTCCCTGGGTTCAAGCTAACGCCCGGGGGCAAGGTGCCGCTCTTCACCGAGAAATAGTAGGGAGAGCTTCCGCCACTCACGGACAGCACCGCGTTGTAAGACTGATTGACCGTGGCTGAGGGAAGATTTCCGTACACGTTCAGCTGATTCGCTTCGCTATGATTGCCGGCGGCTTGTGCTGGCATACCGCACGAGGTGGTCATCAGCGCAACCACCATGAGGACGATCAAGACGTTGAGGCGCTGTGCGAGCGCAGGGGAAAATCTGGAATGATTTGGGATTCCACCTAGGATTCCACTTACCGGTTCAAACATTGCGAGCCCTCGACCCTACTGAATTGGGGGACTAGTCGATTGTCCTCACACTGAATTTATCGGCATGGGGTAGGGGTGCCCAGATGCCAGTAGTTCATCGGAGACGCATTAGTACATGCGCGGGCGACATGTCCGGATTCGCATTCGGCCACTGTCCACAGGTGTTCCCGGCACGGAGCAGATGAAAACAGGCGCGGGACGGGCGGTCTGGACCGAAGGAGGGATCATAACATTAGACGCGGCTGTGGAAAACGGGGCTGAAAGCGGGGAAAACCAAGATAACCAGCGATATGGTTACCGGCCGATTTCCCCCAACAAAATGGCGCGCAGGCGATCGTAGGCGCGGTTTCCAAGCACGCGCTGCGCGCCGCGGCGAGCCTGATGCTGAAGGCGTTTTTTCCACAGCCCACGGCCGCGGCAGGTGGCACCGAATTCCTCGATAGCGAGGTCGCGCAGCATCGCTACGCGCCCGAGTTCGTAGGAGTTGGTGCGGGAAGAGTTCGCATAAAACTGACTGTTGGCAACGGTTGCAAATCCGGCGTGGCGCGCCATCCGGAGCGTGCGCTCATCGTAGCGTCCTCCGGGACAGGAGAAGTGTTCGATGGGATGCCCGACGATGGATTCGATTAGGAGCTTCGCGTCCACCATCTCGCGCTTCAGTTCCGGCTCCGTGAGATCGGCGAGATATGGGTGCGTCATCGAATGGCATCCGATCTGGAAGCCCTGCGCGTCCAGATCGCACACCTGGCTGGCTTTGAGGTAACCGGGCGTGTTCAGGAATCCAGCAGTGAGGTAAAAGGTCGCGTTGAAACCGAACTCGCGGAGCACTGGGGCGGCGGCAATAAGGTCGGTCTCGCAGCCATCGTCAAAGGTGATACAAACGCTCGGTTCGGCAGGATAGCAAAGCGCTTCGCCGACGTTCAACCCGCGCCAGCCGGATGCTTTCAGCCATGCCATCTGGCTGCGGAAGGTCTCTAGCGGCAGAATGTAGCGCACATAGCCGGGCTCGGACTGGCAGAGCTTCCGCCCAGCGAGCTCCAGTTCGTGGTACATCAGGAAGACAATGCGCGAGGCAGCCATGATGGTTCTTTAGATTTTGTCGTCCCGAGCGAAGCGAGGGCTCTGCATTTTGCGGCGGACTGCAGTTCCCTCGCTTCGCTCGGGATGACAAAATGTGTCAGTGTTGCTTCTGCCCCGCTACGGTCCGACCTTCGCTTCATGCTTCTATGATTGTTTGTCGGTGCTAACCGCTTGCGAGTGGCGATCAAGCATGGCGAGCAGCGGATCCCGTAAAAACGGCCCGCCCGCCAGCAGGCCGGAGATCAGCGGATTCCTCTGGTTGCAGCGCAGCGGAGAATTGTCGAGCTTCAGCACCCAGCCTCCGGCGCTTTCCACCAGCGCCGCTCCGGCAGCCACGTCCCACTCATTTTTCGGAACCAGGGTGAAGGTTAGATCGGCGCGGCCGGCGGCGACCAGACCGAGTTTGTAGGCGACCGATCCCATGGGACGAATATTGAACTCCGCAGATTCGAACTGCTTCCACTCGCCGCGTTTCACTTCGCTGCGGCTGGCCAGCACGAGAGCTGCGTGCAGATCCTTGCGCTGGCTCGGTTGTGCGGGCTTGCCGTTATAAGTTACGCCGGTGTCGCGCGATCCGAGGATGAGTTCGTCGGTTGCCGGATTACAAATTCCGCCAGCGACCGGAATTCCATTCTCAACCATGGCGATCGAGACGCAGAACTCGGGGATGCCTTGCACGAACTCGCGCGTGCCGTCGAGCGGATCGACCACCCAGACGCGCGTTTTGTCCAGGCGAGTAAAGTCGTCCACGGTCTCTTCCGAGAGCCAACCTTCGCCCGCGCGGAGCAGTGTCTTGCGCAAAATTTTGTCGACAGCGCGGTCGGCCTCGGTGACGGGATCGTGTCCCACCTTGTATTCGGTTTCAATCGCGCCGGGAGTGAAGCGGTTGAGCACGGCCCGCGCCGCTTCGAGGGCAGCGTGAATGCGTTCGAGAGTTTCTGCGGATGAGTATGAGGTCAATTTAGTGCTCCGTGAATAAAGTAGCCAGTAACTGAGGTTTACCTGGGCCAGAGAGATCAGGAAACGGTCCTCCTGGGCTCGGGTCTCGCATTCCCATTGTCCGGACGACGGTGCTTGCCGAAGCCAGAACGCATAAGGCTCCACCACAGCGTCGATAAGATCAACATGGTGATAACATCCATTGTGACGGCGAACCACCAGGGGTAATGCAACCCGACGCGGTTGCCCTTCATTACTCGAAAAATCAGATAATCAGTTCCGCGATAAAGAACTATAAAAGGAAGCCCGACGCGGAGCAGAGCTTGCCAGTAGTTGGTGGTCTTCGAATAAAACTCGCTCATTCTCATTCATGGTGCCTTCCCAAGCTTGTTCATTCACCACGTACCCAGGTTTCCGTCTCGCGCCGTCCACAAGATGCCGTCTAGGGCCCTACGACCTGACGCCTGACACCTGAGACCTGCTCCTTCACGCCCACAGCATTCTTGCTCCCGTCATCAGCAAGACCGTGCATAGGATTCGGCGCAGCCACAGTACGGGAACGCGCGTGCTCAGATGCGAGCCCAGCATTCCGCCGGGGATGGAGCCGATCAGCAGGGAAACGACCAGGGGGGCGTTGACGTTGCCCGCTCGCCAGTGCAACAGGCTGGTGACGCCGGTCAGAATGACGGCATGGGAAATGTCAGTGCCGACCATGATCTTCGGTGCGAACGAATAAAACAAGAGAAGCAACATCATGATAATGCTGCCCGACCCGACCGAAGTGATCCCGACCAGGAACCCGCCGATCAGGCCGATTAGACTCATGCCGGCAAACGATTTCATCGTGGGCTCGCGCTTGGCGAGACGTTCCTCAATCCGTCCCTGGAACAGAAGCAGCGTGGGAATCAACACCAGCAGCAGTCCCACCGCGGACTTGATGAAGTCGTTGACGCCGTTGCCATAGACGTTGCGCAGGTGCACCAGAAAAGTTACGCCCAGGTAAGAGCCCGGAACGCTGCCGACCGCCATAGCCAGTACGACTTTTCTCCGCACCGTGCCTTTGATCAAGTGCATGATGCTGGCGGGAATCTTGGTGAAGAAGTTGAACAGCGCATCGCTGCCGACGGCAATGATGGCGGGCACGTGCAGGCCGAAGATGAGCATGGGCAGCAGCAATACACCGCCACCCAGACCTGTCAACCCGATCAGCGTTCCCACGACGAAGCCGATCAGTACCTTTAGGAGCAAAGAGTCCATTGCGTCTTATTAGTTCTCAGTTCCGGTTCCCAGTTCTCAGTAAAGCAAAACCAAGTTAAGGAACTGAGAACAGAGAACCATGAACCGGGAGCTGCCTTAACCGTTGCCGTTGGCGCCAACGAAGCCCTCGCGCTCGAGGTGCAGAAGGATGGTCTGCGCTGCTTCCTCGGGGCTCAGCTTGGCGGTGTCAATCACGACCTCTGCATCGGTGGGCGCCTCGTACGGATCCGAGATGCCGGTGAATTCCTTAACGATGCCGGCGCGGGCCTTGGCGTACAGGCCTTTGCGGTCGCGCTGTTCGCACACTTCGATCGAAGTAGCTGCGTGCACCAGAATAAACCCGCCGAACGGTTCAATCATCTGCCGAACCGCCTTGCGCGTCGCCTCATAAGGAGCGATAGGGGCGCACACCGCGATACCGCCATTTTTGGTGATCTCGGAAGCGACATAGCCGATACGGCGAATGTTAATGTCGCGATGTTCCTTGGAGAAGCCGAGTTCCGACGACAGATTCTTGCGCACCAGATCGCCATCCAGCAGTGTGACTGGACGCCCGCCCATCTCCAGGAACTTGGTGATCAGCGCATTGGCGATAGTCGATTTGCCCGATCCCGAGAGCCCGGTGAAGAAGATGGTGACCCCCTGCTTGTGCCGTGGCGGATAGCTGCGGCGCAATTCCTGCACGACTTCCGGATACGTGAACCACGCCGGGATGTCGCGGCCTTCGTTGAGGCGCTGGCGCAGTTCGGTGCCGGAGATGTCGAGCACCTTGGCGCCCGGAGGCACTTCATCGGACGGAACGTAACGGTCCTCATTTTGCAGATACACCATCATCTGGAAGGGAACCATGGTTACGCCCATTTCCTTCTCATGTTTCTTGAAAAGTTCCTGGGCGTCGTAAGGACCGTAGAATGGCTTGCCGTCGGTATCTTTTCCTGGGCCGGCATGATCGCGGCCGACGATGAAGTGCGTGCATCCGTGGTTTTTTCGTATCAGGCCGTGCCACACCGCTTCGCGCGGTCCACCCATACGCATGGCGAGCGGCAGCATGGCGAGCGTGACCGTACCGTGCGGATACTTCGAGAGCAGCAACTGGTAGCAGCGGGTGCGGACGAAGTAATCCACGTCACCCGGCTTGGTCATACCGACTGAAGGATGGATCAGCAGATTCGCTTCGACTTGCTTGGCGGCACGCATGGTGAGTTCGACGTGCGCGCGATGCATGGGATTACGCGTCTGGAAAGCCACAACGGTGGTCCAGCCCAAGCGGCCGAATTCGGCGCGCAGGTCGGCCGGGGTCAGGCGCAGCGAACGGAAATCATAGTGCGCATGCGGCTGTAGCTCTTCGATCTTTCCGCCCACGTACCACGGGTTTGATTTGTTGATGGCATAGTCGGCGCCGGGGTGCGCGGCGCTGGTGGAACCAAAAACGGACTGGGCCTCGGCCTTGCGGTTGGGTTGCCAGACATCTTCAACGTGGAGCACGGCGAGCATGACGCCTTCGGGATCGCGCAGCGCGATCTTGCTGCTGCCGGCCGTCAGTTTCTTGGCAAAGTCTTCGCTGACGTCGAGCGTGATCGGCATGGGCCACAGGGTGCCGTTCGCGAGGCGCATGTTATGGCAGACGCCCTCGTAATCGGCGCGGTTCATGAACCCGCGCAACGGCGAGAACCCACCGCTCATCAGCAGTTCCAGATCGCAAAGCTGCCGGGCCGTCAGGTCCCATGAGGGCCAATCTTTCGAGTGCGCTTTTAACTCTGCGGCGCGCGCGGCCGGCACTTGCAGCTGGACAAGGTCTCCCCCGTGGGGGGCGATAAGGTGACTGGTCATGACGTTCAAAGCGGTAATCCTCCCGGATTTCTAATCAAAATTTATGCTGAAATCAAAATCACTTTGAGGGTCTCTTCTCTAAGGTCGCCCTATTTGCCGCAGCCCGTCAAGCTTCTTACTGGGCCCGGAGGTAACCGCCGGAACCTGGCCGGAGCCAAGGATTCAGACCGGTTCACCGCTTGTGAAATACGGCCTCATGTCAGTGGAACCAGGAGAAAGAGCAATTCGCCTTCCAAAAACTAGGCCGCTATCTTCTTCTAAGTCATTAAAAACAATAGCGAATCTCTATTTTAGCTCAATCCCACCCGGTCCGGTGGAGGGGTATGAAATAGATTGCGGCCTTGAGCCCGCGAAAGGGAATGAAACTATACCGTGTCCCGTGCGACGCGGCGAAACCCGGTTCGGGGATTGGAACGCTTTAGGGGCATGGACAAGCCACAAATCAAGACGGCTCGTCGATACGAACCTTCAAGTGTGACGGCTCTTTTACGTCTCCAGTCAATACAGACTGCAACTGCAGCTCAAGTTCCCACACTGTGCGCGGGAAATTTGAGCGCTTCAAGATTCGCCTGGCGTCTGCGTGAAAGTTACCGCCTCCGTAGGCGGAGAAGACGTTCCGGTAGCTAGCGCAGGCAATCGTCGCTGCCGGGGCGGAGATATTCTGGGGCAGGCCGAAGGGAAAAGAAAAGTGCGCAGTCGAGCCCAACTTTTGCTGGATATCCTCGGCTGAGCCGACGATTTCATGGCGCAAGAACTCCTCATCGGTCGGGCCGCAATCGGCGTGACTGCGGGTGTGGCTGCCGATTTCGTAGCCGCAACGCCGCAGAAACTCGATTTGCTCCCAGGTATTGGGCGGAAATCCTTGTCGGTTGGATATTTGGTCGTGGGCAAATTCGCGGCCACTCGCTATATGTTCGGTCGAGATGAAATATCCGATGGGGAAGGCGGTTTCCTCGGTGACGGCGCGCAGGTTCACAAAATTGTCGGCGTACCCGTCGTCGAACGTAATGGCGACGGTGGGCACCTTGACCCTGCCTTTCCGCACCAGTTCGGCCGCCTCGCTCAGGCTGACCACACGATAGTGGCGCAGCAAGTAATTCACCTGCCGAAGGAAGTACACGGTCGAAACTCCGGAACGATGTGGGCGGTCGGAAACCAGATGGTGACGGAGGATCATCACCGGAAAATCTCCCTGCCACCGGCGCCGCCAGTTGCGGAGCGTGAGCGGCGCGGCATACAGCAGAGACTTCAGCAACAGCCGCCAGGCGGGCCGACGCGAAGGACTGTCGTAAGCTTTATTTTTGCGCTGCGCCGCGAGTTGCTTTTTCATCTGCAGCAAGTCCTCGTCGGTGGGCTTGCGAAAATATTTACTGGGGCCAATCTGCGGAGTTTCGGTCACCGTTCCATTGGCGAAGTCGCGAATCGTGGCTACGATGAGGTCGGAGCCGACTACGTCGGCCTTTAAGGCGAGGCTTTCGAGATCGTCGAAGGGCTCGATTGGAATCAGCGCCGAACGAAATACGGCTCCCACATCCACCTTCGCCTCGACGCGATGGACGGTGACTCCGATTTCCTTCTGGTTGTCGAGTAACTCCCAGAGTCCGACCGCGCCGCCTCCGCGGTAGTCGGGCACCTTGCGCTTGTGAATGTTGATCGAGCCCTGCTTGGGAATTTCGAAGAGCGCCGGTTTCAGGATTTTTGTGCCGAACACCAGGCCGAGATCGGCATTGAGGCTGCGTACAAAGTCGAGCGCCGGCTCGGCGTGAATATCGGGGCTAATGAAAAGCTCAACCTGATTGGCCGCGCAGGCCGCTTTTAAGCCGGCAAGACCGTCGCCGGGTTTGCCATTTGGCCACCTCGGAGCCGCATGAATGAAACGGATGATGGCGTCCAGCAGGGCGCTCAAGTTGCGGCCAGCGGCTGCGGTGATGCGATGGAACACATAACGCCAGTATGTTAGACGCTTCCCCTTCTTGCGCCATGTGGCGAACCGCTTTTTCAAGGTCTTGGGGAGGAACGGCGCATAAAGGATGCCGACCACTTGCGCCTCGGGAGCCTCCCGGCAAATCCGTGTCATGATCCGCACCACCCGCTGCGGCGGAACAGAGGTGAGGATCACGACCCTAAAGGGATTCTGTGCCATTAGTGCGGTGTTCCTCCTTTGTGTCGCATGCCTTCTGGATCAAGATTCAAACTGAATCCAATCATTGCGCGGGGAGCCAGAACTAGAGCTGTTTCATAAATGTCTTGTCAGCTTGGAAGGCGCGTCCCCAGGGGCTAAAGCCCGCATTTTTCCAGATCCTGAACGGCACGGCTGAAGAGGGTGCGGAAAAACTCTTTTCCGGCCGGAGAGTGTGACCTCAGCGGCTAAAGCCGCCGATCAAAATAAGCCAGTTATCGCAGCGGTAAACCGCTGCGCCACCCAAAATCAAGTGCAACACCGAGTTATTCCGCGGCAACTGAAGCCGTGCCCTACCCAAAACCGATGCTCTAGCCCTCAGCCGGTCTTGCGAGCGCTAACCAGGTACTGGCTCAGCGTCCAGCCCAGAAGGCGTGATTTGGAGAACCGTTCCATCAAAGAGAAAAGGCGAAGCTCTGCCGCCGGCCAGACCTGCCCGAGAGGAAACAGAAGGAACCCCGAGTAGGCGCTATGTTCCGGGTTGAGGCCATGCTTGCGAAGCAGCGCCGGGACCTGCGATGGGATGCAACGATTCCAACGCCGGCCCAATTCTTTGCCGGAAGTACGTTTGCCCATAAGCCGTTTGATCCCTCTCCACGCGGGGACGGCGGTCATGTGGATCAGATTGTAAGAGCAACGATCCAGGCTGATGCGAGTCGGCAGCGAGATAATCGCCATGCCTCCGGGCCGCAGAACGCGGCGGATTTCCTCCAGACCACGGTCGTAGGTGGACAGGTATTCAAATACACCCAGGCAAACCACGTGGTCAAAACTCGCGTCCGGGAAAGGCAATGATTCGGCATCCGCCCGGCAAAGGTGTACGGCGGGCGATGCGCCGAAGCGCTGCTGTGCTAGACGGATCATTTCCGGAGCATAATCGAAGCCCACAATCCGAAAGCCGCGAGCGAGCAGTGGCTCAAACTCAGCGCCCGCCGCACAGCCAATATCAAGGAGGAGCCCCTGCTCCGAATCGATCATCTCGAGCATGATTTTGAGCTGGGCCTGAAACCATGGCGACCGTCCCCGCTCGTCGGCGTAGTAAGAGGCCATGCGATCGAAGACGCCACTCACTTCGTTTTTCTCGAATTGAGAGTTCTCGGTTGGCATCAGGCGGCACCGGTGCGGAACAGTAACGTTCGTTCGATGTGCCACAGAAAGTCCGATTCGTCGCGAGGTATATAAGTCCGGGGAATGGCCAGGGCACGAGCGTCGGCTCGTACGGCGCCGACAGTCGTGGTCACGGCAGTCGCATAACCTAGCTCGTCCGTAATTTTCAATGTGGTTTCATTCCATTGGGGGTTGAGCGCGGGATGCGGGTACGAAAAATGCTTTACCGCTTCGCCCAGTTCCTTTTCCAGCTTGAGCTTGGAGTCAGTCAGTTCCCGGCGCGCGTCTTCCGCGGAAACCTGCGCCACATTCGGATGGGTCATGGTATGTGAGCCCACGAAGTGGCCCGATTTCGCCAGCGTCCGTGCATCGTCCCAGGTCATCATCAGGTCGCTTTCGTTGGGAAACGGCTCGGGTTCAAGAGAACGCGTCGCGTTTTGTACCAGCTCTTCGCGCGCCGCTGCGCTCGATTTCGCGCAGATCCCGGCAGCGTCCAGAAAGGCCGCTTCGCGGGCTCGCGAGTCCGTCAGATTGTGAACCGTGCCCGTAGTGGGGTCCGTCCACTTCGGATTTCGCGCGGTCCAGAACGCGTGACGCAGCAGACAGTACCAGGGTGCCTTCGACCGGTCCACGGCATCGACAAGAACATAGAATGTTCCCCGGATGCCAAAGCGGTTGAGAATGGGAGCAGCGAAACGAACGTTGTCTTTGTACCCATCGTCGAAAGTAATTGCCACGGCTCTTTGCGGAAGGCTTTTCTCACCTTTGAGAAAGAGTGCAATGTCGTCCATACTTACGGAGCTAAATCCCTTCGCGATCATCTCCATCTGCCGCTCGAAGATGGAGGTGGCGTGAATCGAATCGCATCCGATGGTGTCGGCGTACTGGTCTGGCCGATCCTGGATGGAGTGATAGCGCAGAATCACTGCAGCCGGGGCTGCCAGCTTGTGCGCAAAACGAAACGCTCCACTCTTCACGAATGCTTTCTTCGCGGCGGCCTTGGCTGCCTTGCCAATGCTCATACGGCGTTGTACCGTGACGCCGGCGGTCGCGCGGACTTCGTCAGGGTGCGTTCCTTTGGCTGGGTCCCTTGTGGCATTGTGGACACTGAACAAAACGTCCACACCATAGGGCTCCACATCGATCTCGTCGAGACATTTCTTGCTCGTCAAATCGTAAAGGGCGATATGCGTAGCTTTCTTGCGGGTTTCGAATCCCTGCTTGGCCCAGAGGAGATTTTCCTTGAATCGTGTGGAGCGAATGCGAGTGAACCCGACCCAGACCTTGTGCCTCTCCATTACCGCAACGCCGCGGCACCAGCCGAGCACAAGCTCATGCTCATTGCCGATGGTGTTCAAATCGAAAACTTCTTCCACCTGCAGAGTATGCCGGTTGGCAACCACCAGATGTCCGTCCACCGTGGTGAAGTAGATCCAGTCGCCGATCACTTGGCCGTCGTGTGGCCTCTGTACTCCGATATCGATTCGTCTTCCGGGGCGCGTGAGGCTGATCGCGTCTCTCTGATCGAAGCGCGTGACCCATACCTCATCGCCTAGCTGGAATACGTGATTGGGATGAGACTTATGAGGCTTGGTTTCGGGTACTTTCCGGTAGTCGATGTCACGCGAAAATCGTTTCCAGGTATCTTCCCCGATGACGCTCCATTCCCGCAGTACCTTTCCCTGGTGCGTGACCTCCAACACCATATCCAGGCCCGTGTCTGCGATCAAAATGTTGCCTTCCACGCTGGGGCGCACGTGGTGAAGATCGTTGAAGCAGGGAAGCGATACGTAGTGGAGAAGTTCAAAGCCGGGCAGTTTATACACCAGCACTTCCGTCGGCGTGCAAACATAAAGCTTGTCATCCGCCACCGTCGCTGACTTGAATAATATGGCGGGCGAGTCCGGAGGGACCGCATCGTCGGGCGAGTCGTATTCCACCAGCACTTCAGCAGTCTTGGCGGGTGGATTTACTTTGACGATCACAGCCTTCTTGCAGGAGTTCCACTCGGGGAGCTCCCTGAACAGGCTGCTCCGCAAGGACCCACCTACAACGTACAACTCGCTCATTCCCTTGCAAACCCCCTGCATGACACCGCGCACGGTTCCGAAATCCGGTGCCACCCGGGGAAGCAATTTTGTTCCCGAACCTTCTGGCGGCAACCCTTTGCAAATCATTAAAAACAATAGTCGAGCATCATTTTACCGCAAGCAAGTATCGACCGCCGCGCGTGGGATGTACCATCGTGCAATCTCAAGCCCACGAAGGGGAGGTTTGTTTCGTCCTTACTGCTCGTTCTGGTACTCGACCGAAACGACTGCCTGGGGCGGTTGTTCGGGAGCCGATGGTTTGATCAAGCCCGCAATCTTGGCGACATGAAACGCGCGGTTGGTTCGGTACGCCCAGAGCAGCCCGACTCCGTAGACCGAGCTTGCCGCCAGGGTTTCCAGCGTCAACTGGATCAGGTTACGAGGGTAGAAAAATCGGTTGGCAAGCCAGAGCGCAGCGACCAGCGGAAGGGTCAAAAGAAAGGGCAGCGTAAAGGCTTCGTGCAGAAAAGTTCCGACGGGAACGCCAATCTGCTTCTTCATGTGGCGGGGCAAGAAGACAAGGCAAGTAAAGCTGAGCGGGATGGCGGTTCCCAGCGCATCACCGACAATTCCGAGCGGGCGTACGAGCGCGATGCTGAGGATAAGATTGGCGACGCCCTCAATCACGGTGATGGCCGCCATGGTCTGATGTTTGCCGAGGCCGAACAAAATTCGCGTCGAGGCCGCCTGCGCCAGCATGAACGCAAAAGGAATAATCATCACTACCAGAACCGGGTAGCTGTTCGGGATGTACCGGGCTCCGACCCAGACGCGGATAATGTGCTTGCCGAAAAGGATCAGGATGGCAGTGATGGGAAAAGTCAGGAACGCGCACACGCGGTTGCCTGCAATATAAATCTTGCGCACGCGATCGAGGTTGCCCGTGGCCTCGGACTGGCTCGACATAGGCACAAAAACCTGCGCCAGACTGGAGACAAATTCGTGCGCGTAGTCGACGATGCGAGCGCCGATGTTGAACCAGGTTACGGCCACGGTGGACATCATCGTCCCGAGCACGAGTTCGTCAGTGCGGAAGCGCAGGCGCGAGGCGACCAGCACCAGGAAGGTGGTGCTGCCGTAATGAGCCATGTGGCGGAACGAGGCTCGATCCACATACTGAAGGCCAAGCGGCATGGGGCACAAGCGGAACACGATGATTCCGCGTAAGACGGAGGAGATCATCGGCAGGCCGACCGTCAGCAGGGCAACGGTGAGCAAGCCATATCCTCGGTGCAGGAAATAAACGATCAAAGCGGCGCGGGCGAGGGTGGCGGCGATGCTGGTCCAGTTCAGAATGTAGAAGCGCTGCAACCCTTCGAGCATGCCTCCGAAGACACCCAGGGGGAAGCCCAGGCTGACCGAGGCGCCCACCATCAGCAGCAGCAGGCGAGTCTGCGAATGCAAGCCGGGAGGAATCTTAAAAAAGTGTTCAACCGACGAACTTAACGCGGCGGTCAGTATCATGCTCACCAGGCCGATGCAGGTATAGGTGAAGAGCGCGGTGTTGACGAACTGCGCGAGCTTTTCGCGATCGCCGGTGGCGGTGTACTTGGAAACGTAGCGAATGATGGACGAGCGGATGCCGAGATCGAACAGTCCGTAATAGCCGGTCACGGAGAAGATCAGGACCCAGATTCCGAAAGCGGCGTCGCCCAGGTGATGCAGGATGAAGGGCGAAAGAAAAATGCCCACGATCACGTTGATGCCGAGCGCGGACCAACTCGAGCCGACGTTCTTCAGGATCTGTTTTTTCTCGAGCTTCAGCATGAGTAACGGTTGCGTTGCCGCTACAGATGATGGTACCAGCGGTTTGTGAAGGCCCCGTCAACTGGAATCAACTGCCTAATCGCAGGTAACGGCCCGGAGTCCAAAGCAAGGCCAGAAGATTCATCATAATCGTTGGATTCTGCGGGTTGCTCGGGCGTTTTGACCCTATTTTCTGTGGATGTGATGAAATTTTTCTTGACAATAAGTAATTACTTATATAAGTTAGTGTCTATGAATGGTCTTGATGCCGCTTTCTCCGCTTTGGCTGACCCGACGCGTCGGGCGATTCTTGCGCGTCTTGCCAAGGGGGAGGCCACCGTCAACGAATTGGTGGAGCCGTTCGAGATGACGCAACCCGCAATCTCCCAGCACTTGAAGGTGCTCGAAGATGCGGGACTGATCGTGCGCCGAGTCGAAGGTACGAAGCGGCCTCGTCGTCTCGCAAAAGCGGGTATTGAGGCGATGGACCAATGGCTTGCAATGTTGCGAAAAGCCCTTGAGAAAAACTACGACCGGTTGGACGAAGTTCTGGCCGGGATGGAAAAACACAAGAAAGGAGAAAAGCGATGAGCAAGATGACGCTGAGGACTGAGGGAGATACCCACGTGATTGTGACGAGGCGCTTCACGGCGCCTCCAGAAGCCGTGTACCGCGCCCATACCGATCCGAAATTAATCCAGAAATGGTTGCTTGGTCCGGAAGGATGGACGATGCCTGTATGCATCAATGAGGCGAAGCCAGATGGCAAGATCCGTTACGAGTGGACGAACGGCAAAGGCGGTGGATTCTATCTTACCGGCGAGTATCTGGAACTAGAGCCTTATAACAGGATCGTACATGTCGAGCGGATGCATCTGCCGGATGCTACGCCTGACAACCACGTTGAAACCAGATTCGATGCGGACGGCAATGGAACTTTAATGACCATGCGAATGACGCTGCCTGATGCGCAGACGCGGGCGGCTATGCTTGCGACCGGTATGGAGCGGGGAATGGAAGCAAGCTACGTGCGGCTGGAAGAAATGATCTAGTGTCGTGACAGCGCGATAAATACAGCGTGGAAAATGAGTAGCGCCGGCATCTTGCCGGCTGTCCCGAGGGCGTGTCGCCCTTCGGTGCGGCGGGCGAGGACGCCCGCTAGACAGCCGCCGAGACGGCGGCGATACCCTAGCAGAATTCACCTTAGGAGAATACCCATGACGAGCACAGCACTAGCCAACCCCTCGGCAGCCATTTCAACGACTGCACCTTCAACGACTGCAGCACCGCTGGCGATAGGGGCAATCGTGTCGTATCAAGTCCTGCTTATTGTTTTGATCTTTCTCAGACCGGATCTGGATCCCTCCTGGCACACCATCAGCGAGTGGGCTATCGGACCCTACGGCTGGATCATGTCAGGGGGATTTCTCCTCTCGGCAGTGAGCTACGCAGCGTTGTTTGTGATGCTGAGGTCGCAACTGCAAGGGACCACGGGCCGTATCGGACTCGGCATACTCCTAATCTGCGTTATTGGCACCGCTGGGGTGGGCATCTTTACGACAGATCCCATGCCTCTTCATTACCCGTTATCGACCATCGGTACCCTTCACGTGATATGCGGCACCAGCCAGTTGATGCTGCTTCCATTTGCAGCTCTGCTCATCAACGTAAGCCTGGCTCGCAGGAGCCAAACGTGGGCACGGGCGCGCGGGGTTTTGCTCTGGAGCGCTGGTTTGCCTTTGTTTGGGTTCTTGAGCTTTGCGGTCTACACAGGCGTTTTTGTGGCCCCACTGGGCCCGCATGCTTACGGCCCTGGCGTTAACATTGGCTGGCCTCCGCGGTTTGCATTTCTTACCTACATGCTGTGGGTCGTAACCTTAGCGTGGCAAGCAATCAGGTGCAGCGTTCAGGGACGAGCTGACGGCTGCCCAATAAGGAGGAAATGACGGTGGTCAGTGCTATTTCAGAACGTCGATTGCTCGACATATGGTTGGCTAATGGAAGCTATCCAGAACGGGCTTCTCGAACTTGGCACCTTCTCAAGCCCAACACTTGAGTTAGCGCTTACGGGGGAAGCCGCGCGTCCACCTGTGCTGGGGCTAGGGCTACCAGCCGTGCTTCATCGCCTGGGCAAATTTCTGCGCGGGCAAAGTGTTCAGCACGTCGTTTTTAGTGAGCCAGGCGCGGCGGGCCTGGGTGACTCCGTAACGCAGTTTTGCCATATGGGAGGTGTGGTGGGAATCGGTGTTGATGACGATTTTCACGCCATGTTGTTTTGCCTGACGCAGATGAACGTCATTAAGGTCGAGACGCTCGGGATAGGAGTTCAGTTCCATTGCCACTTTGTGTTTGGCTGCGGCTTTGAGAACAGCGTCGAAATCGAACGGGTAAGCGTCGCGTCGCAGTAACTGCCGTCCGGTGGGATGCCCGATCAGTGAGGTATTGGGATTGGCAATCGCCTTCAGCAGGCGATCGGTCATGGTGGCGCGATCCTGACTGAACTGCGAGTGCACGCTGGCGATCACGATGTCCATTTGTTCGAGCACCGCGTCGGAGAGATCGAGCGCGCCATCGCCCAGAATGTCAACTTCAATCCCCGCGAAGATGCGGATGCCTTTCATCTTCTTTTCGACTGCGCGAATCTTTTCGATGTGCGCCAGCGCCCGTTCGTCGGTGAGGCCGTTGGCGAAGGCAAGATTCTTTGAGTGATCGGTGATGGCCATGTATTCGTACCCGCGTTCCCGCGCGGCTTCGGCCATCTCTTCAATGGTGTTGCGGCCGTCGGTTTCGACCGTGTGCATATGCACGTCGCCGCGGATGTCGGATAGTTCAATCAGCACGGGCAGCGTGTGTGCGGCGGCGGCTTCGATCTCTCCCAAGTTCTCACGCAGTTCGGGAGGAATGAAATCCAGCTTGAGCTTGGCGTAGATCTCTTCTTCCGTTTTGCGCGCGACCGGCTTCCCGTCTTCGACTTTTGCCAGGCTGTATTCGTTCAGCGTGAACCCCATCTTGAGCGCGCGTTGGCGCAAAGCAACATTGTGTGCCTTCGACCCGGTGAAATATTGCATTGCCGCTCCGAATGACTCCGGCGGCAGCAGGCGCACGTCCACCTGCATACCGTTGCGGTGCCGGAAGCTGACCTTGTTTTCTCCTTGCGCAATGATGTCCATCAGGCCCGGGAAGCGGAGCAGATGTTCGATGAGTTTCTGCCGTGGTTCGGCCTCAATGCAGCCCTTGCCGGTGACGAGAATATCCAGGTCGCCGACGGTTTCGCGTCCGCGGCGCAGCGATCCGGCGGGCGTGACTTTCTCTATGCCCGGAATCGCCAGTAGGTGCTCCACCAGTTTCTCGGCCAGCTCTTCGGCGGTGTCGAGCAGGAATCGTCCCGCGATGCGGCGGTAGTCTTCGATGGCTTTGAGGAGCTTCAGTTCGTGCTTCTCGCCCATGCGCGGCAGCGTGCGGATCTTGCCTTCGCGCGCGAGCTTCTCCACGCCTTCGAGATCGCTGACCTGATAGGCGCTCCAGATCAAGGCGATCGTCTTCGGCCCGAGGCCCTGAATCTTGAGCAGTTCGAGCATTGACGGGCGGTATTTTTTCAGAAGCTCGGAGTGCGCTTCAATGCTGCCATCCTTGAAAAGCTGCAACAGATTGGCTTGCATGCCCTTGCCAATGCCCTGGATTTCGAGAAGTCTTTTCGGTTCCGGAATCAGGTCGGCTATCTGCTGCGGCAGCGCTTCAATGGCCTCCGCGGCGTTGCGATAAGAGCGCACGCGAAAAGAATCCTGCCCGTCGATCTCCAGTAGATCGGCGGTCTCGTAGAGAATTCCGGCGATGGCTTTGTTGTCCATGCGGGATCAACTCGCGAGAAGATTGTAACGCTGAGGAGGCCGTGCAGCAGGAAGTTGTCAGGGGCCGGAGGACACAATCAGCGCGGGCGTTGAGGCGCACACAGTTTGGTCCGGGAAACGATCCGGGAAAACCGGCGCGAGTAAAGCGATCTCCGCTCAGGGAACCTTGGTTACATTGGCCGCTTGCGGCCCTTTCTGTCCCTGGACAATCTCAAACTCCACCTTGTCGCCCTCCTGCAGGCTCTTGTAGCCTTCGGTGGTGATGGAGCTGTAGTGAATGAACACATCCGGTCCATCGTCGCGGCCGAGGAAGCCATATCCCTTGGCGTTGTTGAACCATTTGACGGTGCCTTTCAGACGTTCCACGTGCGCCACCTCTTTTCTTGCGGATTTCCCGGAAAAGGCGCGATTCCAGGGGCCCGCAAAAAAATGTGTAGGAATTGTGCTGCTCACCGGGGGGCCTGTCAAGGCTTGTCGTCACATAGCTGTGGTAGGGACGGCTCGTGTGGGGATGGGCGCCTCGCCCCGTCCAAGCCTAGCGAAGCTCGGCCTCGCCTCGAACGTCAGCGCCGGTGTGACATTCGGGCCGTGCCGTTATACGGCTGAAAATCTGCGCCCTTAGCGCCGGAAAAATCCTGTTTGTATTCTAATGAGCTTCCCAGTATCCGGCTCTACTGCGCTGGTCGTGCCATCTGCGCCAGCCACAAGATTCCCGCAATCGTCTTCGCATCGCGGATGCGCCCATGGAGCGCCATCTGTTTCGCCTCCGGCAAACTAAAAAATCTGACGGCAATCCTCTCGTCCGCCTCCGGCTGTGCTTTGCCGGCCCGAAGCCCACGCGCCAGATAGATGGTCATGGTTTCGTCGAGAAAGCCTGGGCTGACATAAAAATGCAGAATTCTCTTCCATTGGCGGGCGGAGTAGCCGGTCTCCTCGAGCAACTCGCGCTTGGCAGCGGTAAGTGCCGTTTCGCCATCGTCGATGCGTCCGGCGGGTAACTCCCACATCATCGACTGCGCCGCGTGGCGATACTGGCGTTCGAGCAGGATGCGCGGCTGCGCTCGCTTAACTGCTTTTGCCGGGGCATCGACCGAGAGATCGTCGACGGCCAGAACGACAATGGAACCCGAATGCCGGATGACATCGCGGCGGGCGCGCACGCCTCCGGGCTCTTCCACTTCATCGGTCGTGACGCTGAATACCGGACCCTGGAAACTGAGGTGGGAAGAGAGGACGCGAGCTGGCGCCGATCTCGTCCCACCTGACTTGGTTACTGCCGATTTCGCCATGACAACAATATAAAGGTCTCAGGTTCCAGGTGTCAGGTCTCAGGGAATTCAAGAGCAGGGCTTTTGCTGGGACCTGACACCTAAGACCTGCTATGCTGCGCCGGTGAGCCGGAGGCGTATTACCGAAAAGCGGATGATCGCCCAGCCGACGACCGCCAAGCCTACCATCGCCATCGTCGGAGCGGGCAGCCTGGCGACTTTTCTCGCCGTGGCGTTGCGCGATGCAGGCTTTGAGATTACCGAAATCATCGCGCGCGATTTGCCCCAATCGCGCCTACGCGCTCACTTGCTCGCCTCGAAGGTAGGTGCACAGGCAGTCACCGCACATTCCGCCGCACTGGATTCCACCTTGCTGTGGTTCTGCGTTCCCGATGGTCAAATTCGCAGGGCCGCCCTAGCTCTGGCGGCTCATCTGGCCGCGAGCACGCACCATAAAGCTAAAGTCCGTTTCCTCCTGCACTCCAGCGGCGTGCTCTCCAGCCGCGAGCTCGATCCTTTGCGCACGGCAGGCGTTGCCGTCGCATCGGCGCATCCGCTGATGACGTTCGTTGCTGGGGCCCATACTTCTTTGACGGGAGTGCCTTTTGCCATCGAAGGCGATGACGCAGCTAAGCGCGTTGCCCGCCGGATTGTCCGCGAGTTGGGCGGCGAGAGCTTCGCATTACCGGCATCGCGCAAGGCCGCCTATCACGCCTGGGGGACGCTGACTTCTCCGCTGCTGCTGGCGTTTCTGGTGACGCTCGAAGACGCAGCGCGTGCCGCCGGATTCACGCGTCAGGATGCGCGCCGCAAGAGCCTGCCCATCATACGGCAGACTCTGGAAAACTATTCGCGCCTCGGCCCAGCGCGCTCGTTTAGTGGCCCGCTGGTTCGCGGGGACGCGGAGACGGTGGCGAAGCACCTGGCTGTGCTGAAAAAGCATCCCGGAGCGCGCGAAGTTTATGTGGCGCTGGCGCGAACCGCGCTGCGCGGGCTGCCAGTGAAGAATCGGGAAGAACTAGAGCGGTTGCTCGTCAGTCCTAATGCTGCTGCCGGCGACTGCTAAACAGATGTCCCAGCTTTTCCTGTTTGGTTCTCAAATATTCTTCGGTAAATTCAGTGGGCGCGACTTCGCAGGGCACACGCTCGGTCACCTGGATACCGGCGCGCTCGAGCGCAGCCACCTTGTCGGGATTATTCGAGAGCAGGCGGACCCGCTTGATGTCCAACGCCTTCAGGATCTCGACCGGCATAAAAAACTCGCGCTGGTCGGCTTTGAAACCAAGGCGTTCGTTCGCTTCCACGGTGTCAAGTCCGCTGTCCTGGAGCGCGTAGGCCTGCAGTTTCGCCATCAGTCCTATACCGCGGCCCTCCTGGTGCTCATAGATAAGGACGCCCGCTCCCAACTGGGCGATCATGGAGAGCGCCATTTCCAGTTGCTGGCGGCAATCGCAGCGCAGCGAGCCAAATACGTCACCGGTCAAACACTGCGAGTGGATGCGCACCAGCGGCGATCCAGAGTGCACTTCGCCCATTACTAGCGCCACAGCTTCTTCGGTTTTAGCGCCGTCGCCCGATGCCGTCGCCCTGGTCGCAAATCCATGAATCAGGAAGCGCCCCCAGCGCGTCGGAAAGTCCGCGGACGCCACTTGCTTTACCTTTGAAGAACTCACCACTAAATTATAGCCTCCGCTTCGAGGCGGTCGCTGTTTCCGTGTTGAGATACTTCGATGCTCCGGGTGTTTCAGGGATTCATCGCCGTTCGGTGGATTCAACTGTGCGTGCATAGGCGAAACCAAGCGATGGCTGATAAAATCAAAAACGAATCTCGCTGCGGTTTGGGGCTATAGCTCAGCTGGGAGAGCGCATCGTTCGCAACGATGAGGTCGTCGGTTCGATCCCGACTAGCTCCACCATATTTTCTCAACGGTTTGGCGTGGCGAGGAGATCAGTTTTTGTCAAAGTCGGCGGGACTGAGCAGGACCCCATTTTACTCCGCGAAAAAGGCTGTTTACTCTTAGGGTATTATAATGCTATTTAATGTCCCCCTCCTTACCCCCCTCCCCCCCTCCCCCTATTTCGGTAGTGGGCTAAATGTGTGTTGCTCCCAAATGATTACTACTTAGTTATGACAGTCGATAGTCGATCCAAAAGATGGTCAAGCCCGCTGCAATCAGGATGATGGAAACAAGGGTTGGTGCGTCTTTATTGGCGATTGCGTTTGAATGGTTTGACACCCAGCCCAAATAGCTGCCAGCCATGATGAGGAAGAAACCGATGCACAGTTTTACAAAGCGGAGAAATGGTTTCACGGTTCAATCATACGAGCACAGTTCTGTAAATGGGTATCATCCCGCAGCGGGTGTCCGTTGGCGCATGAAGGCGTTGGTCTGGCGCGTTTTACCAGACGGTACGGTTCATCTATGGCGGTTCTGCCTTCGGTTCTGGTATGCACTACGACAGGAAGGCCGCAGTTTTCTCGGTCACATGAAAACTCTACTCGCCACAAAACAGTGGGGAGTGGATTTGGGATCTCTGGGAGCATATCTACCAGATGGACGTCTGATTCCGAATGAACGGACAAAAGCCCACAGTTTGGGCATACAAGAGTTATCGTCTGCCCATCCATGGGCCAGTAGTATTGATAAGGAGATCTACCTAGAGGGCTTCCGAGCGGGAGAACAATTCGCTCACCGCAACCCCCTTTTTGCACTGTGCACAGAAGCACATGCTGTTGTTCCATTTGTAACCTCAGAGAGCGGCAATTCTATGCCGCCGCAAGCAGTTCAGCAATCGTCCAAATATGATCCGTTAGGCCCGCAGCCATCGCGGGAGTAGCGCCCTTGTGGGTTTGGTGACCACGACAGAAGTTGTAGAACGCGACGTACAAAGTAACGGCAGCTTGCAAGTTCGACAGTTTCTTACTGAAAGCGTTAGTTAATCTGGTAAGGCGTCTCAGATGCATCCGTACACTCAAATTAGCCCGCTCGATATGAGAAGTAGAAATGCGGTGCACGTCCGGTCTGCCAATTTTGACGTGTGGGACTGCTCCGAGAACGCGGCCAGAGCCATACCAGTCATCAGAACTGATCTTCCCGTAAACCTTGTGAAGCTGTCCAAAGTCCACGTCCGTTCCAAACCACTCGCGAATCGCACCCAGGTAAGGCTTGAACTGATCGCTAGTGATCTGGTAGCGGCCTACGGTGCGCTCCCGCAAATCGAAGATAAAACGGAAAGCGTTGATACCGTTCCGCGAGCCAACATGATGCGAGATCATCAGCTTGGTTTCGCTGTCCATGCCAAGCCACAGGTAGAAGCTGCCCCACTCTTCGGGATCGTCAAAGCCAAGGTTGTGCTCCTTCGTGTGAACGAAGCCCCACATCTCATCAAGCTGCACAAATCGCGGGCTGATGTTTTGCACCTTGGCATTGAGTACCAGGCGCGCCTTTTCCGATGCTGTCAGCATGAGCGAGAGAATCGTGTGCTTGTGCAGTCCGGTAAACCGGGAGATGGCCCGCACGCTCATTCCCTCAAGCATGAGCGTGAGAACCTTTGCCGCAGTCTCAGGGTCTGTGTAGTGCGTGCCCAGCTTGGGAGCGGGTTGCGAAAATGTTGCTTTGCAGGATTGGCAGCGCCAGCGTTGAATGCGGCGCTTACCGAAGTACCCAAACCTCTTGCAGGTTTGGTGCTTGCATCTGATGCACGTCATGGCTTTTCTCCGCTTGCGTTTTGCGGAGAAACCAGCCAAAATACGTTTGGGTCTGAGGCGTGGGTCACTCCGCGCTTTGGATTAGCCCCGACTGCCGTTGACGCGGAAGCCGGGGCGCTGACTGTTAGCTACGTTCTAGGGTGGTGGCTGGACCGTGATCTCTACGGTCTGACCGGCAGCGAAAGTAACTTTGATTCGGATAATCACGCTGTTTTCATCCTTCCTGAAAGCCCCGTTCCTGCGGGGCTTTCGCATTTAACCCCACACTCAATCTATTTCTACCTCGATGACTTTGTGCGGTTCAGCAGAGCGTTTAGGCCCGATCCATCGGTAAGCGATTTTCCCGCCAATCGTGCCATCTTCGCGCACCTGACTCTTCTGGATAAGTCTCTTTATCACGGTGATAATGGATGCCTGCAAGTTTCCATATCTGCGAGTATTGAAGCCCCTGCTTTCCAACATGCGCTCCACTTCTTGAGTGGTCACCGCACGATCAGATTCCTGCATGACCCGCCGAATCATGTCAGTCAAGCCCAAAGCTTCTTCTTCGTCAAACTCTTCCCCGGCAAGTTTAGAAAGCGCCGCAATGGACTGCCTAAGATCGGCAAGGCGCTCGTCTATATACTTCGATCTCTCTTGAACTTCCCCTTGCTCGGCAATGAGGGCTTTCAGTTCTTTCTTGGCCATTTCGAGGGCTGCTTTGTAGGTTTTGGGGCTCATGCTAGGAGAATATCATGGATAAAAAAAATGTCAAGAAAAATGTGAAATGCGCTGTGAAACACGTGCCGGGGGGCTGGAAAGAGGCTCTGAGTGATGCCGAAGAATGGATAAAAAAAGCCCATCGGGAGCTTGCGGATTGGAAGGCGGTTGCCGCGATCTGCCGTAGAAGGGTTGCGGAAAATGCACCTTGGCCGAACGATTCAGCAACACGGAATTAGCCCACTACCCCTATTTCCTGCAACTTGTTGAGTCTAAATGGCTTACCTGTAAAGTATTCCGGAATATGGACTTAAGCTCGATTTTCGGCCTAAATTCCCGTTTTGGGGCGGTTTGGAGAGGATTTTCGCTTTTTCACTTTGCGCTTCTCTTCCCCGCTGAAACGCTCTGTTTATCAAAGAGTACTGGCTCCGGCTTTGCCGGCCAGAGATCATCGGCCAGAGGTCAGTGTCGCATAGCGCGGCTTGGGCGTCGGTGATGGCGCTCACCGGCGGATGGTGATGAAGAATGGCGTGGTAAATCGTAAGAGGGACAAGGGTGGTTTCGTCCAGAGTTTTTGCCGAGGTCGGCAACCGGCCGAAAATGGCGGGTGCAAATCAGCCCCGCATCTCAGATGCTTGCTCCGCATTTGCGATTGCGCCCCGACGGCGTTTGCGCGTCGGCATCACCGCAAGATGTGACCCGGCTCACTGACAGGACGCGCCCACTCATGTGCCATTAGTTCGCGGGTAATCTCCGCGTCAAGGCCATCAGGGCTTTGAATAGAACTTCCTGAAGGAGTGCATTCCATGAAACTGAAAAGCTTGGCGGTCATCACTCTTCTCGTTCTCGGGTGTAGCGCGGCCTTTGCCCAAGGTTCAGTAACCCTCGGCTTTAGCTCTACGAACGGGCAACTCGCCTGCAATTACGAAGTGCTCAAATGGTCAGGTCCCGATAATCTCTACCTGACGGGCGTAGACAACTACTCTTACTGCGATGAGCCTAACGTTGGTATCAGTGGGTTTAAGGTTGGCCCTGGCGCTCCCGTTTCCCCCTCTAACCCTGCCTACGAATACGTCGAGGCGATTTACGACTCCTTCACTGGCCAATACACTGGGTACCTGTGGACCGTCCTCACCGCCACCAAACCTAGCAAACTTCTGCATCATTATGGTTGGTATGGCTACATCGGCTTCGACGGCTATGAGTTCCTCGGGAACTACGGCTACCTGTCGGCCGCGTACCCTGGTTCCGGGAGTTCTAGGCCCGTTTCACATCAAAGCACCCTCCAAGCCGCGCAAGAGGCGCTGCGGGCTAAGGGAATTTTGAAGTAAATTGCCGTCTTGATGCTGACCGTCTGGCCGCACTGTGATATGAGGCGACTCAAGAGTGGCCCCGCCGAGTTACTCAGTTTCGGTGGGATTCAGGCCGACCCGGTTGTGGTGAAAGTGATTCCGCACTTTGGGCAGCGCACTTGAGTCGTACTGACTCGGCGCAGTTCTGCCGGTGGAATCTGGTATCCGCACTGCGGGCAGGGCGTGGCGAGTGACGCCTTCACTTTTTCAAGATTGATCTTTTTCCGGGCGGGCATTCGGGAATTCTATCGCGGAGCGGTCGGAACGGGGTCAATGAGTGTAAACGCCTGATTTCGTCAGTTGGGCAACGACGCCTACAGGGCGGCTACCAGATTGGCTTGCCATCAGTGCGGGTGGTGGGTGGAGGAAGCAACGAACGGCCTGTTTCGATATCCACCGCAAAACGCGACTCACTAGTAATGGAATTGGTGGGATCGTAGCCCGTGCCTTCAATGGTGTCGCTCGTCACTTTGAGGATTTTCAGTTCATCCCAGCAGACCCGTGGACTGCGCCAAGCAAGGCCATTACTGCCATAGGCAGCCAATCTAATGAAATCCGAGAAAACAAGAAGCTGGTGCTCTGGAAACGAGCGGACATCGAGCACCGGAAGTACGGGGATTTGTTGCCAGACCGCAGGTTCGTCAGCTTTCACGATGTACGCTGCACCGTTTGAGATAACGCACACGCGATTCCGGTCGAGTGTGCTGACCACCCGCGAGAAGGCGGGTGGCGACGAATACCCGAACGCAAAGACACCGATCCAACATTTGCCGGTTTCGGAACTGATCTTCAGCCATAGACCGCTGTGCTCCGGTCTTGTCTTCGGCGGCGGAATGTAAATTACAGGGAAAGGGAGGACTCCCGTTCCCGGGAGTTCGCCGAATTCTTCGACCGCATACGAATGAGGGAGCGCCAAATCAACATTAAGCATCCGCATTTCCTCGGTTAATAGCATCGTGCATGGTGGCATTCTACATTCTCAGTTGACGTAAAATCCCCATTACACTCATTGACCCACCGTCTGAGTCACACCAGGACGCCCAAACGCGGGAAAGTTGTGAGGCAACTCCCGGCGAGCCTGTCTGAATTGGACCGTTCTGGACCGTAATCGGCTGCCAAGTGCACGCCAAATTGAGGTTTTTTGGCTGAGCGCATCGTTCGCAACGATGAGGTCGTCGGTTCGATCCCGACTAGCTCCACCATATTTTCAAGCACTTGCAAACACTCAGGAAGCAGTAACCAAGTTTTCTATCTAAATTTCTACCCTGATGGTTCCTCAGTTGTAGTTTTCGGTTTTCTTGCTCACAAACCCAAGTCCTTCACTTGCTCCTCAGTTTCATAACCGAGCCAGTGTGCAACCTCATGCCAAACCACTCGTTTCACTTCGGCCCGCAAATCTCCTTTTGAACACCGCAGAATTGGGCCACGAAAAACAAATATCAAATCGGGGGCTACGCTCATTTGGGTGTGCGACCGTTTGGTCCTAAATATGCCGCTGTAGCATCCCAACATCTCAGTTCCCCGGGGCCAGTTCTTTCGGCGCCGGGTGGCCTTCAATATGCCCTCAGGTGGCTCGTCGGCCACTTGAATGCCAGGGAAGTCTGGTTGGTCCCTAATCTTCTGCGGCAGGGTGCTGTATGCCCACTCCACAATCTCCTCAAAGCTTTCTGCTTTTGTGGCTTCAGCCATGAGACCCAACTTTACCACCACGACATTCCTATTGAAGCCGGCATCGATGAGCACAGACACCATGGATTTCTTGGCAGATTTTTTGTGCATACCACACACCCCTCTCAACCGGGACGCATCTCGATGAGCGGCGTTGCAGGCGCATCCCTGACAGATTCTGTCGTCACAAACTGTCGGCTCTACCATTCTGTGGCACCGTGGTGCCTGCTAAGGTGCTGCAAACACAGGGGCAGACTGTAAACCTTTTTGGCGAACTGGTTGCAATACCTCTTGTCGGTCAACTTACGCATGGGACGAGAAAGATGAAGATCGGGTTTTTGGCAGCAAGGATTTTGAGCATTATTGTCATCTTTGCGTTTGCGGTTCCCGCGTTCGCCGATTCAATCGTCAACTTGAACGGAGCGCAGAGTACGAACGGCCATTTCGTGCAGAAACTCAATCTCAGCGATGCGGGCACCTACGGCAACGCAGGGAAATGGAAGGGCGCTCTGGGTGCGCCTTATGTCAGAGCAGCCAAGAATGGCGGAGGCGGCATGACTGCTCCTGAGCCGGGAGCGCTTAGCTTGCTGGGAACCGGGCTGGTGTTTATCGCGGGCATGTTCCGCCGCAAAAAATTGGGGTAACGAGAGAGCAACAATCAAGACATCAGGCCCGGACTGGCATCCGGGCTTTTCCCATTTATCCTGTCGATCTTCGTTTTTGAGAAACCTTTTCCAGCCCTGAGTACAGTATCCGTAACTCTGTTTTGCTGCCCGCCACGGCATCGGAGCAGCTTCGCCCCCCGCCTCGCCAGTCTAGGACAAGCTGGGCTAAATCGGTAGACTTAACATTTGCCGTAAAAACAGAATTGTCATCCTGACCCTGAGCCTGTCGAAGGGCAAGGACCTGCTCCTGCTGGACACCGGAGAACAAGTGAACCGAATCTACATTTCGCGATTCGTCTTGCTTGTGACCCTGTTGCTGCTACCTCTTCCGTCATTGGCGCAGGACATCATTCTGAGAGGCCGCGTCAGCGATCCTCAAGGGAATGCCCTGCCAGGCGCATCAGTTCGAGTCGTCGGCCATGCCGGTAAGGGACAGATTCGGAGAACCGCGACGTCCGGACCGGACGGACGTTTTGAGATCAAGACTGATTCCGCCGGAAATTTCGACATCACAGCGGTCGCCGACGGCTTTCGCCCGGTCACACGTTCAATCGGCATTCGTCCCGGCACCAATCCCGAAATTGAAATCCGCATGAGCGAACTCTCCACCCGGGAAGACAGTATAAGCGTGACTGCCGACGTGAACGAGCTTGATGTGCTTACGCCTGATCCCGCCATGCGAGTGTTTGTGCGTCAGGATCTGCTCGATGCAAACCCCGGCCGTCCGGGCGCGCCGGTGTCGATTCCCGGATACCCCATAGAAACCGCGTCCAGTGGCATTAAGGCGCCGCAATATTTTGCGCCGGGTGTCGCCGGAGACCATGGCGAACCGATTGCCCAATACATGGCGGTCGGTACCTATCTCGTCCCCAACAATCTGTCGGCGAACGCGCACGGCAATGGCTATTCCGATCCCAACATTCTCATTCCCGAGATACTGGAGAGCGTCCAAGTCGATGGCGGAGCCTTCAACGTTCGGGAAGGAAATCACTCCGTCAACCTGGCGGCGACCTACGGTCTCCGTTCTCACCTCGACCCGTTTGTAACCATCACCGGCGACTACCGCGACCTCGACGTCGTGGCGGGATGGAGCCCGTCGCCCACGTCGTTCCTAGCCTTTGAAGGCTCCTATGGCAATGGATTCTTGGATCGCCTGGAACATCGGCAACAATACAAATTCAATGGCGAGCGAGTGTTCCACGTGAGCGAGCATCGCCTCACATTGTTCGGCATCGGGTATTATGGTTTCTCCTATGTGCCGGGACTTGTCCCGATCTTTGGATTCAATCAATACGACAGCAATTACCCGAATCTCGGCGATACCATTGATCCCCGGCAGAAAGACCAGACGCACACGGCGCTCGTAGCCTTGAACGATGTCTGGCAACTCAGCGGCAATCAGCAACTCCAACTTTCCGGGTTCTTTCGCACTTACAATCTTGCCTTGTTCTCAAACTTCGGAAGCGATCTGGGCCTGATCCGTCAGAGTGAGTTTCGTACCGTAGCCGGCGGAAGTGCGAACTATGTGAATAAAGTGGCGGAGTATTTTTCCTTGCTGGGAGGGTTCGACTACGAGCGCGAAGCGCCGCGCCGCGACGATCTTGACAGCTACGGGTTCTTCAATCCGAGCGAACCCGGTTACTACCCACCGTTCACGCCCGTGGATGGAAACAACATCACCATCGTATCGCTGACACCCTACGTTGCCGCGGAAGGCGCTCTAGCTCACTATTTCCGCTACTATCTCGGCTGGCGCCGCGATGAAATCAACATCGATAACCAAGATCTTGTAATTACTCCTCAGTACCCAAACGATTCGTTTCAGAAATGGGTCGGCGTGAACTCACCCAAGGTGACCGTTTCTTTTCTTCCCAAGGAATCGTGGTACGTTCCGCTCATCTCCCTCAGCTTCGGCCAGTCGTTCTTTACGGAAGATCCGCGGACCGGCGTGGGACAGGGAACCGGCTCAAGCACTCCGATCACTCCTGGCAATCCAGTGGCTACGTCGCATTCCTATCAGCTCGTCGCCAGCAAAACCATCCGCAACACGGATTTCAAAGTCACTCTCGGCCACGTCACCAGCAGCGCGGAACTGGGCAAAATCGATCCCGACACCGGCGCGCAGTTTGACTTGGGTCCCAGCCGCCTTCGATTTATGACGGCCGCCGTACGTCGAAACTTCACGCAAGCCTCGCTGCTGGCAACTTTTTCCAAAGCGGATGCCCGCGACCTCGGCTTTGGTGCCGTTGCGAACCCGCAGTACGTTCCACCACAACCGACGCCCGAAGCCCCCCGCACCATCTTCGATCTCCTCGGCGCCGTGCAGAAACTGCCGTGGCATCTGCAAGCGCGCGGCGAGTTCGAGTATGTTGGCACCAAACCTCTCGGCACCGGATGTGATCCCAACAATTTAAACGCGGAATGTACAGGCACTCCTGTGAAAGAGTTCCGCGGGGCGGTGGTTCGACCCTTCATGAATGGGCGCCTGACAGGTGGTGTGAATTTCCTCATCGCCAGCGGCTACACCGGCCAGACCACGGAGAACTTCTGCCAGAACACGAAGACCGACCTTCCCACAGCATGCGACCCCTCCGACATCCAGGAAGTCGTCGGGGTTCGCATACCGTCCTATGCTAGCCTCACCCTCACCTATCGGTTTGGACGGTAGTAACCCGCCGACAAGTAGGATTCGCCCCTTCTTCCATTCGTAGAGACGGGGCATCAGGCTGGGGAGCGCGGTTGGAGCTTCGCCACGTGCTGTGCAAAGTATTTTCCAAAATAGGAAATCCAAGCGCTGAAAATACCATTTTGGATGAAACTCCTTGCATACCCCTGCTAAGATCGTCTGTCTCGAAGTCTAAGTTCCTCGGTCGGAAAAGGTTCCGAAACGGGGATTTGGATCAAGGAATGCTCTATACTGAATGGCTTCCTCTCCCGGTCTCTGGCCAGTGCCAGGTAGGAGTTTGTTTTGAACGTCAGTACGAACCGAAGGGGCGCGCGGAGAAGACGGACTTGGTATCGGCGTCGTCTGCGCATGCAGCGCACGCTGGTCGTTATATTCGTCGGAACGCTGCTTGCGGGCGCGTGCTGGCAGAGTGCGGCGCGCTATTTCTCCTTGCCCTCCGTCCATTCCTCCCAGGTACAACCCTCTTTTTGGGTGCGGGCGGATATCCACAAAGATCTCGCCCTCGCGGCGGCGCGCTCCTCCAAGCCCAAGAACTCCGGCGCGCCCATCCCGGGAGTCTATGCTTACTCAGTGCTGCCCGGCGGTGTGAAAGATGCGGACGATCTACGCTATGCCGCGTTGCGCGACTATGTAGTTCGTCGGCATTATGCCCACTTCGATTACGCCCACGCCCAACTGGTCAGGGCCACCGAAGCCCGCGAAGTTTATCTTTCGTATCGCATTCGTGACACCGTGTTCTGGACCCGCAGGAAGATTCGCCTCCACGTTGGCGAACTGCTGCTGACCGACGGCAAGATCACGGCGCGTGCGCGTTGTGGCAACCAGATTTCCGACACCGCCAAGCCCGAGGTTTCCGAAGAAGAGCCTGCCGAAGATGTCTTGGATCAACCCGTAGCGGCGGTCGAATCCGCCCCGTCTTTGCCCATCCGGCCGGTACTCGCCCCGCCCGATTTGCCCGTCGGCCAGCCAACTCCTCCCAAGCTCTTTTCGGGTCCATTCTTCTTTCCGTACGTACCGGTCAGTGTGCCGTTGCCTTCCGGACATTGCCCAGCCGGCGACGAAGACATCCGCGGGCATTGCCGTCCCAAGCCCAAAAAGCCAGTTGTCCCCGAGCCCCCGACCATGGTGCTGTTAGCTTCCGGACTGGCGCTAATCGCATGGCGTTATCGAGGAACTGCCCGCCCAGTTGTGCCGTAGCGACTCGATTTCCGCATCCCTCATCACTCGCAGAGTCACCGTGATACCTGACGCGGACGCGCCCGCTTCGGTGTGCAATCGATTGCATAACCCGCACCACCAGCCCGGTTTCAGACTTGCATTTCCCCAATGCACGGGTCATCATTAGCGACGGCGTACAGGAGTCTAGAATGAAAGGTTCCTTTGTAATCTCTATACTCGTCGTTGCGATCGCGCTATTTTTCGGCATTGCCTCTACTCCGGCCTTCGCTCAACGAACCGAGTCCGTTTTCAACGGACACAGAATTATCATCCCCGAATCCAGCATCCCGCAGCCCGGCCGCCATCATACGAATTACTTTTTTGTCGACTCCGACGCTCCCCAGAGCGGGCCGCCTTCTGGCGTGGAAACGCCGGGTTCCGTGGCCTGTGTCTACGAGTTGGTGAGCGGACCCGCCGGTTGCCCGGTTGCCACCAGCACGAATCTGCCGACCGGCGGCTGGGGCGCGATTGCCATCGTGGATGCCGGCGACTACCCAACTGCCGCAGCTGATCTGGCAGCCTTCTCCAGTTATTACGGCATACCTCCCGCCGACTTCGAGATTAAGTATTCGGACGGGAAACCTCCGGTGTATTCGGATTGGGAGGTTGAGGAAGCGTTAGACATCGAGTGGGCCCACGCCATGGCGCCAAAGGCCAAGCTCTTCCTGGTCGTGTCCAAGCAGGTCAACACCGACCCGACCTGGAATGCGGTTATATACGCCGCAAAACTAGTGGCCAATAATGGAGGCGGTGTAGTCAGCATGAGCTGGGGCGACCCCGAAGTTAAACAAGAGCTTAAGTGGGACAAGTTTTTCACCGAGCCCGGAGTTGTGTATTTCGCCGCCGCGGGTGATTCAGGGATCGGCGTCAGCATTTATCCCGGAGCGTCTCCCAACGTAGTTTCGGTCGGTGGCACATATTTCAACCGCGAAAATGGCGACTTTGTGGACGAGGTTTACGACACCAGCGGCGGCGGCGACATCAGTCCCTACGAGCCGATCCCGAGCTACCAGAGCGGCATTGCCAGCATCGTCGGGACCCATCGCGGATATCCTGATGTGGCGTCCGATTTTTGCTGCGCACCCATCTACCTTGAGGGCGGTTGGTATTCAGTCGGAGGTACGAGCTGGGGCACACCGACCTTTGCCGGCATCGTGAACGCCGCCGCCAACAAGCAGAAGTCGACCGTGGACGAGCTCACCTGGATCTACAGCGAGTTAGCCAATCCGACCGAGTACGCTGCGGATTTCTACGACATCACCCAAGGCGCTTCGCAGTGCATGATCGGTTGGGACCTATGCTCCGGGGTCGGCTCAGCGCGCACCTACGTGGGCAAGTGACCCGTTTTGGGAAATTGACCCCGGGACTCGCCCGGTTCTGACGAAGCTCGAATCGGGTGTCCGTGCCAACAGTTAGTGCTAAGACTTCTGGGTGCGGGTTCCACTTGCCATAACTGCTAGACTCTGCTCAGAGCCGCATGTCACGCTTATCTTATCTCGGATCCCTGCTAGCTGTTGCCACCTGGCTGTCGGCGCCGCTTTCCGCACAGACCGGCGCACAGACCAGTCTTGCTCAGACCAGCGCCCCGAATCGAGCCCTGAATAATAACGCTCGCGTCCAGCACGTCATAGTGCGCGGCAGCGACGATGCGATGGAGGTCGAGATACAGACCTCCGGCGCACCGGTCGCGCCCAATACCCAGGCGATCACCGGACCTGATCGCATCGTGGTGGACTTTCCCGGCGCGCTTCCCGCCGCCGAGTTGCGCGCCCTGACCGTCAATCGCGGTGCGCTGAAGGGCGTCCGCTCCGGATTGTTTTTCGACAACCCTCCGATTACGCGCGTCGTGCTCGATCTCACGGAGGCGCGGCCGTATCAGATTTCGACAAGTGGAAATGCGATCGTTGTAAGACTGGCTTCGGGAAAATTGGCCTCAGCAAATTTGAGTTCGGGAAAATCGGACTCGGGAAATTTGGGCGCGGTAACGGCGGGCCTAGTGAAACTCAATCCAGTCGCTGCAGTTGGCGCTAAGCCTACCGATGCACCGGCCACGCACGCCGCGAAGCTTCAGACTGCCGCGCTGGTCGGGAGCACGAACTCGGCCAGCACAAACGCTGTAGTTACCAATGTTTTCGCCACGAATGTTGTAGCTCCCAGAGTCTCTGCGGCAGTCTCCCAAACGACGGCCGCGCTGCTTCCCGCTGTCATTGCGCCGCCGCCGCCGAAGCCCTTGGTGACCGTGACCTATGCCAACGGAATGCTGCGCATCCGCGCCGAAAAAGCTACGCTTTCGCAAGTGTTGTTCGAAGTGCAGCGCCAGACGCAGGCCGAGATTGCCATTCCCGCCGGCGCCGAGCAGGAACAAGTAATCGCGGATCTCGGTCCCGCTCCCGCCCGGGATGTGCTGTCATCGTTGCTGAATGGCACGTCCTACAACTTCATTTTTGTTGGCAACGAACTAAGCCTCGAGCGCGTTATCCTGACGCGCCGCAACCCCAACATCTTCTAGCGTGCTCGGTCAGAAATTTGACTGTATTCACTAGCTGGGACTGGTGGGGAATCTCCGACTATGGCGAGATCAGCCGCACTGCCACGGGAGACGGGCCGTTGCCAAGAATCGGCTGTCCTGTGGCGTTGGTGCAACCAGCCATGTTGATGATCGTCACGGGGATCTGATTGGCTACTGGTGCTGGCAAAACCAATGATTGAGGGTTCAGGAACACCTGCAGGAAGCCGATCACGGTGACGGGGTTCGTCGGGTTTACGAAGGAACCGTCGTTAATTACTGGAATCGTCGCCAGGGAATCGCTGATCAGAACATCCTTTCCAACTGCACCCGTAACCGGGTTCTGGTTGCCCGCCAGGAACTCAAAGGGAGGGTTCGGCGTCACCGTAGGATCGATGCTGTCGGAGTCTCCTGCCGCACCGTTGTAGTGGATGAGGCATTCTGAAGCCGTAACCGTGTCGGCATCGCGAGTTGTGCCGTAGGCGCTTACATCGATGTTGATGGTAGAAGGGTTGATGGCTGAATTAACGCCACAGGAAATGGTTTGCTGGACACAGCCTGCAACGGCAAGCTGATACGAATTGAAGCCCGCACTGCAGGCGGGCAGCGGCTGCGCGGGGGTAGGGAAAGCGGGTGCGGGGTTATCCATGGCTACCGGATAGTACTGTCCGGGCACGGGCAAGGGGATTGGGGAAACGATGCTGCAATCGCCGCACCTGGCGAAGAGGCCATTGGTATTGGGACTGGCACCGGTCGTGTTCGGCCAACCTTGACCAACCAAGCCAGGGTTGGAAATGGCACCGGTCGGCGAGAAAATCGGGTTTGCCGGTGGGCTTGTGTTCGTTTGCGTGGGATCGATATTCGGCAGCAGCCACGGTTTCACGCACATGGGCGCGACAGGGGTAGTCGTGGTACCGAATGGTGCCCCAGCAGGTAACGACGGATTGTAGGCTTCCGCGGTGGCCGATGCACCGACGGTGACTGATGTAGTGCCCCATATGCGCGCGAAGAATGTTGGCAGATTGGTGATTTGCACTTTCACGGTGACCGTCGGGTTGGTACCGGTTCCACCAAAAACGACGGAAGTGACGTTAGCGGCGGTCAAGTACGATCCTGCCACTTGGTTCTGCTCTGCGACCTGGGTGGCGACATTTTGGGCGGTGGTTTCCGCACCGGGTAGCAAGGTGGTGTTCGAGGTCGCCCCCGAGTTAGCGAGCACGCGCGCGCCTGCCAGGGCCGCACTATCGGCCGCCAGTTGCGCCTCGCTGCGCGCGGTGTAGAGCGTTACCACGTCGATCGAAAGCGCGGCCATCGCTCCGATCACAAACAGCATGAAGACCGCAACCAGCGTGATGATGACCCCTTGCTCGTTCTTCCGCCCCAAGATGTCCTTCTTTCGACGCATACATCCTCACATCTGGTTGTGGACCGTCGCGGTCTCGGTCAATTGCGTTGGGGTCGAATAGCCGTTTGGGCCCGGGAACAATAATTGAATCACACTACCGAACCGCCAATGATATGGATACTGCACGGTCACCTGTGTGTCGACGGTTGTAGGTTGTTGTCCGGGTGCGGGTACCCAGCCGCGGTTGATGATGATGACCAGATTGTCGCCAGGATAAGCGCTGTTACAGCTGGAAATTGTGTAAGTCCATATTAGTCCAGCGCCGGCGGCTGCTGTGCCCGGCGCGCTGCAAGTTCCGCTCGGCAGCACTGCGCTGCCGACCAAGGAATTGAAAACCGCTGTCGCCACTATCTGCAGCGAGTAAGGCCCGTTCGAGCCGACGGGGGGTAAGGGAACCAAGTCGCTAGTCGGCTGGGCCCCGGCAATGATGGCGCCTTCCTGCGCCGCCTGCGCAATCTTCTGTTTCTGGTTGAAAGCGCCGCTAAAATCGTAGATGCCCACGACAAATACCACCAGAAGCGGCAATGAGATCGCGAATTCGAGCAGCGCCGCACCCTGCGCATCCCTCAGAAGACTGATCGTCCGATGATGCAGAATTCGCCAGCAGAACATCTAGTTCTCCATCCTGCTTTGCGCCTGCGCCGACATCACAACCTGTTGCAGGTTGAGAGACGTAAAAGGCAGGAAGAACTTGAATGGATATTGAAAGCTCACCATGGCTCCGCACTGTGGTATGGGCTCAGTCGAGGAATTCAGCAGCACGGAACTGCAGACCCAAATGTTGTGGGTGGTCTTTGAACACGCCGCAACCGGCGGCGCCGGCGGCGGACACGGGATCAGGCCGGGAGTTGGACTGTTGGCCTTCCACAACGTGATCGGGCCAGTATCGAGGCTAGACGCCTTCAGCACTGCTATAACCGCACTGTCCGCGGCAGCAGCGTTATTGCCGGGAACATCTCCGTTCGCGCACGTGCCGCACGAATCCCGTGCCGCGGCGATCGCTCCCTGTTGTGCCGCCTGCGTAATGGTCGAGTAGATGTTGAAAGCTCGTCCAAACCAGACGATGCCCAACAACAACATGAACACCACCGGCAGCACCAGCGCGGCTTCGGCAATCTCCGAGCCGTCAGTGCTGGCGAATTGACGTGCAACTCGTTTGATGTTCAGCAAAAAGCAGGTCCTTCGCTTCCCCACCCCATCCGGCAAATGCGGCCGGCTGGGGACCCCGGTCGCTCAGGATGACAAATCATAAATGGAATTACAAATTGCCTATTACAAATCACAACTTCCCCATGGCCCTGCCCATCCCGTAGAACAAAACCGTAAGCGCCATGGCCACGCCGAATGGAATCTTCGTGGCCTGCGGATCGTCGAGCGAGACCTCCGACCCTGGCATCCGCAGGCTGAACAACGCCGCCAGCAAGCGCGCGATGTTCAAGAGCGTCTGTTTCAGACGCCCTTTCCAGACGACCACGGCCAGCGCCATTACTCCCGCCACCAGAATCGTGCCCACCAGCACGGAGAGCATTTGCCGCGGACCGAGACACGCTCCCAAAGCGCCGGCCAGTTTCCAGTCTCCCGCGCCCAGGCTGCGGATCAGCACGAACGGTAGCAGCAGCCCGAGGCCCAATGCCGTCCCGAGCAGCGCGGCTTTCAGTCCCGGCCAGCGGTGGAGAATCGTGTTGACCGCGATGCCGGCCGCGAAGCCCGACACGGTGAGCCAGTTCGGAATCCGCCGATAGCGCCAGTCGAGAAATCCCGCGCCAATCGCTGTCAGCATCGCAGGAAGCCATGGTCCAGCTTGAAGCCACGGCCCGGATTGAAGCATGATTACCGCTGGCAGACCGGCGCCTCCGCGCGTTTCCCTGCCTGTACTTTAGGGCTTTTGGAGGCCGTACTCAAGAGCGAAGTTCTCAGTTCCCGGTTCTCAGTTCTCAGTGAAACAATACTGAGTCAAGAAAGTAAGAACTGCTGCTTTTTGAGCAAATTAAAAGGCCCGGTTGCCCGGGCCTTGGATTGGAATCGAAGTGAGGCTTTCTTAGCGAGTGACCGGCGGGGCCGAGTTGCGTTCGGCAACGACTTTCTTGGCGTTGTCCGCCAGCGCGCGCGCTTGTGGCATCAGGTCCAGAGCCTTGATCACATCCGGATCGGTTTCGGCCCGCACCTTCAAGCCTTCTTCCTGGCCGAACGCGTCGACGAAAAGTTCGCTTTTGATATTCGAGCGCAGCCAATCGTTGTTCTCGATCATCTCCGCTTCGGTATAGGAGATTTTTTCCTGGTCGAGGAATTTGCGGAAGTCCTGCAGCAGCGCCTCGTCCACTTCGAAACTCTGCGTAATCTTGTGAGCGAGCGCGTAGCGCTTGGCGAAGTTAAACAGCGCGTAGTGCTGGAGCAAATCATCCTGAAATTTATTGGACTTATAAGGCGCGAGCTTCACATCCGGAGTAATGCCGCCGCCGCCGTACACGGTGCGTCCGCCATCGGTGAGCTTGACCTCGTGGTTCGCGTTATTCTCCTCGCCCTCACGATTGTAGTAATAGTCATACAGAGAAAGATTCGAGTAATCGCGCTGAATCAGACGTCCGCTGGGGGTGTAATACTTGGCGGTGGTTAGAGCCAGGCCGGTGTTTTCGGCCAGAGGATACACGGTTTGCACCAGGCCTTTACCGAAGGTAACTTCGCCGACGATCAGGCCGCGATCATGATCTTGAATGGCTCCGGCCACGATTTCGGCGGCTGACGCGGTGCCGCGATTCACCAGCACTACCAGCGGATAATCTTTTCCGCCATTGCCGTGGGCCGCTACGTAGCGTTTTTCAGGAGATGACCGGCCGTGGTGCGAGACGATCAGCTGGCCCTTCTTCAGGAATTTGTCGGCGACGCCTACGCCTTCACTCAGCAGGCCGCCGGGATTCTGACGCAGATCGAGGACCAAACCTTTCAGATCGCCCATCTCTTCCAGCGCATCGGCGACTTCATGCTCGGTGGTTTCCTGGAATCCGGAGACGTGCATGTAACCGATGCCGGGCTTGATCATGAAATGCAGGTCGACGCTGTAGCGCGGAATCTCATCGCGAACCACGGCGAATTCGAGCGGATGGTCGGAACCTTCGCGCAACATGGTGATGCGGACGGTCGTACCTTTCGGCCCCTTGAGCAGATCGGCTACATCGGAGGTGCTCATGTTGTCGGTGGGTTTGCCGTCGATGGCGGCGATGATGTCGCCCGGGCGGATGCCGGCGCGATAGGCCGGTGTGCCGACGAAGGGGGCGATGACGATGACCTTGTTATTGCGCGGGCCAACCGTCATCCCGACGCCGTAATACTTGCCGCGCTGTTCTTCGCGCAGCGCGGAATAGGATTTCGGATCGAAAAAGTTCGAGTGCGGATCGAGCTGGTGCAACATGCTCGGAATGGCGCCGTTATAAATTGCCTTGTCGGGATTCACCGGGTCGGCGTAGTTCTGCTCGATGGTCTCATAGACCTGGGTGAACTGCTTCAAGCTGTCGCGAACGTCGGAGTCGCTGCTGGGCGTGGATGCCGGGCTGATCTTTTGCGCGAACAGCATTCCGAGCAGACCGAACAGAGCCAGAACAAAAACTATCAGGAAGAGTGAACGAAAGTGTGAATGACGAGAACTACCGGCCATGTGTCGAAATCCTCAGTGCGAAATACGGTCTGAAAATGCTCGGGCAGGGACGTGGAGAGCCCCAACCACCCCATCTGACGCAGTATAGCATGTGAAAGCGCCTGCTAAGTTGGATGCAAAAGGGCGGCGGGGGTTACATCGGGGCGACATCTTTTGGGGTTGCGTGGCGATATTTTCCAAGATTCCCAACAAAATCCCAAGCTTGACGCAGCTGTGGAATCCCAATTCTTAAAAATCGCAAGACCCTGGGCACACGCAATTTCGATAATTCGAGTTGGGCGCAAGGTGTTTATTTCGTCCCGGCGAGCACCGGTGCGACCTTGGGCTTGAGCGCGACTAACTCGGACAGGATAGCCGCGACGTACAATCCCGCTGCCAGGATGTAGAGAAACTGGAATCCGAAATACATCGAGTTATATTCGAGCAGGCCTCCGCACATGGCGCCCAGCAGATTCATCGCCATCATGCCGGAAATAGCGCCCCGAGCGCGTAACCAGGTGGAAAACAGTATGCCCGAGAAAAACATGGGGCTGGTGAGCACGATGGCCAAGCTTGTCCGGCCAAGCCAACTGGATGGCAAGCCTCCGGTGTGGGCGATCCACCAGCCGATGGCTAGGCTGAAGAGCAAGAGCAGGTAGGTTATTGAAGAACGTTTGATCGTGTAGCGACTCACCGCCCAGTTGGCGAGAAAGGCCATCACGAGAATCGCAATAATGGCGATTCCGATGACCTGCCAGGAATTGCCGAAGAGCAGTCCAAGTTCGGTAATCGCCTTGGTTTCGATCAACATGAAGCCTGCGCCCAGGAAAAAGAACGGGGCAGATCCAAACTGAGGCCGCCCATGCAGGAACCGGGAGAAAAGAAACAGCGAGAGAGCCAGGACCAGCCCGGCCATCACCAGATAGGAGACGGGATACACGCGGCGTGGCATGTAGAAGAAGGGCCAATCGTCTGTCGATACATCTGCTGAGACATCGGGCGTCACACCGGCCGATGCCGCCGGAGCGGCGAACGTGGAGCTGGCGTCTTCGAAGCCGGTCTTCTGAAGTAGTGCGGGTGGAAGCAGCAATTGCCGATTATTCGCGTCGAGAAAGATTACCGCGCCATCGTAGTACGCTCGCACGCAAACCGGAGCTCGACCATCGAAAGCATTCTGCAGCATCAGGTAAATCTTGTGTCCAAGCTGCTGGTTCATTACCGAGAAGGATAGCGAAAGTATCCCATCGGGATTGAGCCGTTGGCGCGCTTCGCGCAGACCCTCGACCGTGTAGACGAAGGAATCCAAGCGCACGCTCGAGGCGTGGCTCAGCAGGGTATGCGAATCGAGCAGGCCATAGACGACCATGTCGTAGTGCTCGTTCGTCGTGCGCAGGAAGGTGCGAGCATCGCTGACGACGGCGTGAACCCGCGGATCGGAATAGGGGTGCTCGGGGTGCCCCTGCTTTCCCTCCATAAGAATCGCGGGATCGATCTCAATGGCGTCGATCTTCTGCGCTCCATTGCGCAAGCCGGCGGCAACATCGTTGCCGGTACCCGCGCCGACGATGGCGACATAGCCGGGAGCATGTCCGTACAGCCAATAAGGCAATTCGTAATAATTCCGGATGCTGTTCAGCTTGGGGTCGGTGTCAACGTTGCGGTTGGTGCGGGCCAGGTCGTGTACCCGCTGATAGTAATGGCCAGCCGCCGCAATAATCATCAGGCCTTGCGGATCTTGTCCTACTTCCAGCAGTTGGTAAGGAGAGTAGATTCTTTGCGCAAGCGGATCGGCCGGCCAGGCGAGAACCATCAACGCGAGGACAATCGAGACGGCCCCAAACAGCAGCGGACGCGGGCTCCAGACGTGAAATACGAGCAAGAGGCCGAAAGCCAGCAGGAACCACACGACCGGAGGAGTCCAGAAGGCGCTGAGCACGAACATGAGCAGCACGCCCACCACGCTTCCAGCGAGATTCAAACCGTAGGCTGAAAGTTTTTCGCGCTCCTCTTTTCCGCGTTGTTCCAGGAGACAACCGCAAAGTTGTCCGATTGGAATGAAGGCAAGGGCGGTCAGCAGGAACACCAGAGCCAGAAGAAGGTAGGTCTGAACGCCATTGAAGAGCGTGTCCACGGCGGGCAGACCCATGTTTATTTGCTCGGAAAACGGGAGTATCTTGAGGCTCGCGCGATCGTTTGCAGCCAAGCCATAGCGGAGACCGAGCATCAGAGCGAACTGCCAGCAGAGGAGAGGAACCGCGAGAAAAAGTGGGATGAGCTTGCGGCTTCCGAGCGCATAGCCCAAACCCAAGCCCGCGAAGCAAGCCAGTAGCGAGAAATTCTTGTAAAAGGCAAACAACTCAAAAACAGTAGCCTGCCAGCGGATGATGGAGAGCTCAAGAAACAGGCTCAGGGCAGCCGAAGCAAAAATGGCGACGCCCAGGTATCGGTCCGGCGTGGAATGGAGAAACTCGGCTTGGCGGTGAGCGGCTGCATCTATAATCGGTTCAAGGCGTCTGAGAAGAGGTCGCAAAGCAAGGGGCAGGATCAACGCTGCAATAATGAGAAGGAAGACAGTACGATGCGCTCCCAGTGCTTCCCCCTGCAGGATGTGACTCGACAGATAAGTAAGGAATGGGACAGTGGAGGTGCCCAGCAAGAGGAAACCCATCAGCCGAACATACGGACGCCCCAAAATTCCTCCACAGCCAGGTAGTAACGGTATTCGCCAAGAAGACGGGCAGTGCACTGTTGCCGGCAAGATTGGCTAGATGGAGGAAGTATGCAACGCGTGGGTGGGGATTTTCAAGTACTCAACGCTAGCCTATTCTCATCGGCCACCGACTCCGCCACCTCTGCGTTTTTTTTCTGTCGAGGATCTAACGTCGCTGAGCGTTAGCCCACCCTCCCGCTTTGGCCAGATGAAATCACTCTTATGGGGGACGCCATTGTGCAGGACATCAGGGAGCGGCGCTGGTAGCGCAACCGGTACCACTTTCCCTTCTTTGATGTGCAGCGTCATTGCTGCTGAGCAGCTACGGCAGAGCCAGTAATATTCCGGCCTCTTAGGATTGGACAATCCGAGAACTGGGTCAGTTTCCAGTCGAAAGAGTGTCCCCTCTTCCATATATCGAAAGGAAGCGGAACACGAAGGGTTGGTACACTTGCCGAGCATCTTCGAACCTCCGGCGCGCTCGGACGCCTACGAATATGCTCTTCTGCATGGTTACAGCTTGCCGTAACGCATATCACACGTCAGTGTGAGGGCGGGGCGGTCTCCGCCTCAGATAACGTGGTAGACGTAATGAGCGAAGAGAAGCGCCAGCAGCAAGCCTCCGATGCCACACACCCAGTAGAGAAAATGCTCGGTTAACTTTGGGGAATTGATTTCCTTCTTGTCCATGGGGGAAGAATACTCCCTAAGTCGTCTTCTTAGACGAAGAGCGTCAGAAGAAGTGGGTGACGCCCTCTTCGAGCACTACTACTTTGTCTTTCACTCCCGCGGCCAGCGCTTCTCGCTCCAGCAACTGCAGGGGCTCTTCGATGGGCTCGTGCGACAGGCGGAACGTTCCATAATGCATGGGGACCATCCAGCGCGCTTTCAGATCAAGGAAGGCGCGGGTGGCGTCGGCGGGGCTGGTGTGGACGTTGCGGAATTGCGGCGGATTGTAGGCGCCGATGGGTAGGAGCGCCAATTCGGGCGCGAGGCGGCGTCCGATTTCGCGGAAGCCGTTGAAATAGGCGGTGTCTCCGGCGTGGTAGACGGAGTGTTTGCCGCTGCGCAGCACGTAGCCGCCGTAGCCGCGGTGTGAATCTTTGAGGATGCGCGCTCCCCAATGCCGCGAGGGGACATGGGTGATATCGAGCGCGCCGTGGCGATAGGTATTCCACCACTCGAGTTCGACAATCTCCTCGAAGCCGAGATCGTTGACCAGGTCGAATAGATGATGCGGCACTACCAGCGTGGGCGCGGTTCCGGTCTGGCGGCGGGTTTGGCGCGCGATGGTGCGCAGCGACTGGCGATGCAGGTGATCGAAGTGCGCGTGGGTTACGAGTACGAGATCCATCGGCGGCAGATCGCGCAGATTCACTCCGGGCTGACGCAGGCGCTTTAGAACGAAGAGCCAGCGCGCGAAGTTGGGATCAATGACGACGTTCTGTCCCCCGATCTGCAGGAAGAAGCTGGAGTGTCCGATGAAGGTGACGCCGAGTTCGCCGTTCGAAACCAGTTTTGGTTTGTGGGTGGTGCCGGTACGAGGCGTGACTACGGAATGCCGCACCAGGCGCGTAAACTGGCCGGCGCGCTTGCGCAATGCGCGATTCTTCAATGAGGACTTTAACATTAATTCGACCCGTACTATTCGACCCTACAATTTGACCAGTACGACGTGACCAATATGGTTCGGGCGGCCCGCAGCGACACGGTATGGCTACATTATCGGCTTTGTTGGCTCAAGTCTCCAGTGTATTTGGATGCTCTGGGGACCGGGATCGACACATTGGCGAGCCGTTTCTGTAGATAGAGTCTCTTAATTTCCGATCTAAGAATTGTGTTTTCTTTGACCTTCACCTTGCTGGTGATATTTATAATCAAGAGCTTAAACGCAATACGTCCGGAGGAACTACGTCGATGCGCGTTGCTTTTCTTGGTTTGGGAATTATGGGACGGTCGATGGCCACGAACCTGGTCAAAGCCGGACACGAGGTCGCGGTGTGGAATCGAAGCGGCGGAAAGGACGTCGAAGGCGCGCGCAGCGCGGCTTCTCCGGCGGAGGCGGCGCAGGGCGCGGAAGTGGTGTGGATGTGCGTCTCCGACACGAAGGCGGTTGAGGGCGTGTTATTTGGGCCGGGCGGCGCGGATGCGGCGCTAGCTGCGGGCATGATTATTGCGGACTCGAGCACGATTTCGCCCTCCGCCACGCTTCATTTTGCTGAGCGCGTGAAGGCGCATGGCGTTGACTACGTGGACGCTCCGATGACGGGCTCGAAGATCGCCGCCGAAGCGGGCAGCCTGATTTTTATGGTGGGCGGAGGTGAAGCTGCGGTCGCTCGCCTGCAGCCGCTTTTTCAGGCGATGGGGAAGCAGGTGTTCCACATGGGCGAAACGGGTAAGGGACAGGCCGCGAAGCTGGCCATGAATCTGCAAATTGCGCTCATCTATGAAGGCTTTGCGGAAGCGCTGACGCTGGCCGCCAAGTTGGGCGTGGACATCGAAAAGATGCTGCCGCTGATCCAGGCTTCCATGGTGCGCTCGGGAGTGGTGGAGTACAAAGCCCCGTTTATCCTGAAGCGCGATTTCTCGCCGAATTTTCCGCTGCGACTGATGTTGAAAGACATTCGCTTGGCACTCGATGCCGCCAAGGAGTCGCGGGTGCGTCTGCCCGGACTCGAAGCCGTGGAAGAGGTCTACGACGTTGCAGCCGAGGAAGGGCAGGCGGATCTCGACTACGCGTCGACGCTTACTTTGCTGGAGAAATGGGCCGGGGTGGAAGTGAAGGCGGCGTCGAAAGGGATGAAGGCATCCTAGCAACGAACCACGTAGTAGCTGCGGCCACTGGCAGCTGCCGAACTTCGCTTGGCTTGGACCCTTCGGCTTCGCTCAGGGCAGGCTCGCGAGGCGGCCGTCCCTGGATGAGAGCCAATTACTTCTTTGCCAGCGAACGGATGTAGTTCACCATGTTCCAGATGTCATCATCCTTGGCGCGGTCGCCTTCGGGGGGCATGTTTTCGCCCTTGCCCTTGCGGATAATGTAGAAGAGTTCGCCGTCGGTGCGATTTTTCAAGGCGTCCGGATTGGTGAAGTCGGTGACGTTTTTCATGTCGGACGCCATGTCGCCCTTGCCGTCGCCATCTTTTCCGTGACACATCGCGCAATCATAGCCATACATCTTCTTGCCCTTGGCAAGCGACTCCACGGACGGCTTGACGGGATTTACCCTTGCCGCATCCCCAGGAGGAATCTTGTACTCGGCGGGCCCTTGGGTTTTTGCGGGGGGCTGATCGTTCGACTTCTGCGCCCGCAGTGCGAGCGCAAAGAAGAACATCGCGAGGAAGAACATGGCGAGGAAGACCAGCGGAGTTTTCTTGAATACCGTCTCGGACGACAATTTCCTTTTCAACACACACCTCCTGTTAGGGAGCTCGGTTGAACTGACAACGATACTCTACGACACTGCAACATGCACGGAAAAGTTACGGGGTTACAAGCTGGCGTGCGAGGAATCACACGGCACGCATTCCGCGCCGTTGCGAGCGGGACAAAAGGTTTCCTGGGCAGGTCCATTACGCTCGTAACCCCTTTCGCTGCCGAGGATTACAGAAATATTACAAAGAAGTTCGTGCATTCTTGGTATCGTCCTATCCGGGCTTCAATCAAACAGGTGTAGCGGAGAAAAGAGACGATGAGCGAGAGCACGCGCGAGACGATGAACGAAGCGGCAAGCCAGGCAATGATAGAGACCGGAGAAGGCACCAACCGTAAAGACCGGGCGAACCGGGATGGCTTCAACTGGGGCACGGCGATCGCCATGGGCCTGTTTCATGTGGGCGCAGTTGCGGCATTATTTTTCTTTACCTGGCCAGCATTTTTTGTCGCCATTTTCTTGTGGTGGGTATCGGGCAGCCTTGGGATCGGGATGAGCTACCACCGGCTGCTGACGCATCGCGGATACAAGACGCCGAGGTGGGTGGAGTATTTCCTGACCTGGTGCGCGACCCTGGCGCTTGAAGGCGGGCCGATTTTCTGGGTGGCGACGCACCGCATTCATCATCAGTTTTCCGACGAAGAGGGCGATCCGCACTCGCCCATCGACGGCAAGTGGTGGTCGCACATGGGGTGGATCCTGATGGGCAAGTCGATGCACCACGACACCACGACCTTGGCTCGCTACGTCCCCGACCTGACTAAAGATAAAGTTCACGTGTGGCTGACCAAGTATCACTGGACCTCAAACCTCATTCTGGGCGTGATCCTGTTCGCGATTGGCGGATTGCCCTGGCTGCTATGGGGAGTGTTCGCGCGGGTAGTGGTCGGATTGCATTCGACTTGGATGGTGAACTCGGTTACGCACCTGTGGGGCTCGCGGCGCTTTGCCACCAAAGATCTCTCCACCAACAACTTTCTGGTGGCCGTCCTTACCTTCGGCGAAGGCTGGCACAACAATCATCATGCGCATCCGGTTTCGGCGCGCCATGGCTTGCGGTGGTACGAAGTCGACATGAACTGGTACGGCATCTGGACGCTGAAAAAACTGGGATTGGCGCGGCACGTTTATAAAGTCGCGCTGGATAACCTTCCGCCGAAGCCGGCCCTGGTGCGCGATGCGAAGGCAGCCGCAGTGCTGTCGGCGGCCGCGGGCAACGATTAGAACTTTTTCACCGCCGAGACGCAGAAAGCGCCGAGAAGACTTGGCAACGAAAAACTTGGATTTCTAATTTTCCGGGCGCAGACTCCCGCGAGAAGCAGATTTGCCCGCAATTTCTCGGCGTTCTCTGCGTCTCGGCGGTGAAATCGCTACAATCTCCCTGTGCGCATCATCAGCCGGCAGAAGGCGATTTACTTTTTCCTCTCCCTGGGCGTTTGCCTGGCGGCGCTGGCGGTTGCGGTCGGCAGCGGCTGGATCATCCTCAACTGGCGCGAGGGCGTCAGAGTTTTTCTCGGCATCATCTTTTTTGGGGCCATCGCCGCCGGGCTTGTCCTCAATACGATTTTTCTGGTTCGCGAAATTCGCCGCAACGAGCAGCATGACAGCTTCATTAACGCCGTCACGCATGAATTAAAGACGCCGATCGCATCCATCCGGCTCTACCTTCAAACCTTGCAGAGACTCGATGTGCAAGAAGCACAACGACGGCAGTTCTACGAGTTGATGCTGCTCGATACCGAGCGCCTGCTCCACACCGTGGAACAGGTGTTGCAAGCGGGAGAGGCGGCACACAAGAAAGGTCCACCCCAGCGCTTGCCCTTGGAATTCGACGCGCTGGTGCGCGAGTGCATGGATCTGGCGCGAACCAGGCATCATTTGCAGGCCGCGGATCTCGAATATCACGAGGCTTTGTCTTTACCTTTAGAGGGCGGGTCTTCACAGGGAGGATCATCACAAGGAGGATCATCGCAGAACGGCAACCGAGCTTGCGTGCTGGGTGATCCGGAGGAGTTGCGCACCGCGGTTTCGAACCTGCTGGACAATGCGGTGAAGTACTCGCCCGATGGCGTGCATATTTCGGTGGAATTGGAGGCTCCCGATGAAGAGCGGTTGGTGCTGCGGGTGCGTGACCAAGGCGTGGGCATTCCGCCGCAGGAGTTGAAACGGATCTTCAAGCGGTTTTATCGGGTGGCGCAGCGCTCGCTCTCGCAGGTGAAGGGCACGGGCCTCGGATTATTCATCGTGCGCTCGATCGCGCGCAAGCACGGCGGGCGGGTATTCGCGGAGAGCGAAGGGGCAGGGAAGGGAACGACCGTCACCCTGGAATTGCCGCGGAAAGTGACGGTAGCATGAGCCGCGTCTTGGTGGTGGAGGACGAGGCGCACCTGGCGCAGGGCCTGCAATTCAACCTGCAAGCTGAGGGACATGCGGTTGAAGTCGCAGGGGACGGCGAAACGGCGCTGGATCGGCTGGTCGAAAAAAGAGAACGCTTCGATGCGGTGGTGCTTGACGTGATGCTGCCGGGCAAGAGCGGCTTCGACGTCGCCGCATTGCTGCGCGAGAAAAAGAACTATGTACCGATCCTGATGCTGACGGCGCGCGGGCGTCCCGAGGACGTGCTGCAGGGATTCGCGGCGGGGGCGGACGACTATCTGCCGAAACCGTTTGAGCTGGCGATTCTGATTGCCAGGCTGGAGAGCCTGCTGCGGCGCAGTGTGTGGATGAAAGACGCTGACTCGGCGGGCGCGGATGTGGAGCGACGCTCGCCGTTCGGCGAACGGGCTGGCGGCGACACCTTCAGCTTCGGCGGCAAGACGATTGACTTCGGAGAGCTGGAGCTGCGCACGCTGGGGAATACGATCCATCTGACGGTGATGGAGGCGGAGTTTCTGCGCTATCTGGTGGGCAGCGCAGGCCGGGTGGTTTCGCGTAAGTCGATTCTCGAAGAGGTGTGGGGATTGCGCGAAGACACTGATACGCGCGCCATCGATAATTTCGTGGTCCGGCTGCGGCGCTACATCGAAGAGGATCCGTCGCGTCCAAGGCATTTGCAGACGGTGCGAGGAGTGGGATACCGGTTTGTGGCGGAGCCGGAGTAGGGGCGTCGGCTTCCGAGGTTTGCAGGCAGTGCCAGCAGAAGAGGAGGCGCACGTAGTTAGTGAAGCTGGCTGGTTTCGTCAACTATCGAGATCCCTTATGTAAGCAACCATTTGGATGCGCGCCCTTTCACAAACCGGGCTATTTTTCCGCCGGGACAGCTTCCTTCACGCTCATAATCTGGTCAGCTTTGACGGCGCTTAGAGTCTGCACAATCCCGCTGGGCCAGCGAATCTCGATCTTGCTCACGCTCTTTTCCGACCCCAATCCGAAATGAACACGGGAATCGCTCGATGACTGGTAGCTTCCCGCGGTGGTCACCGTCGCATATTGTTCGCCGGCGGCGGTTGTAATTTTGACGTGGGCCCCGATGCCATCGCGATTGCTCTTCACTCCGGTTAGTTTCAGGGTGATCCAGTGATTCGAAGTGGGCGTCTCGTTCATCAGAACCCAGACCGGACCATTCGCGGACGTCACCACCACGTCTATCTTCCCGTCATTATTCAGGTCTCCGATGGCCAAACCGCGTGCCGCCCATCTCTGTTGAAAGATATCTCCCGACTGCGCAGAAACGTCCACAAACTTCTTGCCTTGTTCATTTCTTGCCAAGAGCGGAGATTCGCGATAACGCAAATCCGGATGTGCGATCTCGATCGTATCCATGACATGGGACTGGGCGATAAATAGATCCTTCCAACCGTCGTTATCGTAGTCGAGGAAGCGAACGCCCCATCCCGAATGCTTTACGGTCATAGGGCCGAAGCCGGTGGTCGTAACGGAGCTTTCGAAGGTACCGTTCTTAGCGTTGGTATCGAGGGCGTACGTCTGATTGGCGAGGTCGGTGATGACTATGTCCGGCCAACCGTCATTGTTGTAGTCTTCGAAATCCACTCCCATGCCGGACAGGGGCGTACCGCTGTCGCTTAGAGCCACCCCGGAAGGAAAACCGACCTCTTCGAACGTGCCATCGCCGTGGTTGTGGTAGAGATATTCCGGTATTGAATCGTTGCTGATGATAATGTCCATCCAGCCATCCCGGTCATAGTCCGCCACGGCTACGCCTAGTCCCTTGCCGGGAAACATTCCCGCTTTTTGGGCAACTTCTTTGAATTTGCCATTGCCTTCGTTATGGTAGACAAGGGGCATAACCGGTTTAAAGAGACCGGGAGCACAGTACCCACGAGGCCCATCCCCCCTGTCCCCGCGTACGCCGCAGGGGATGTCCTGGAAGTCCCAGTCGAGATAGCGGAGTACGATGAGATCGAGCAGGCCGTCGTTGTCGTAATCCACCCAGGCGGCACTGGTAGACCAACCCGAACCGCCCACCCCCGCGCTCTCGGTGACGTCGGTGAAGGTGCCATCGCCATTGTTGTGGTAGAGGGTATTATGACCGTAGCCCGCGACGAACAGGTCGTCGTAGCCGTCATTGTCGTAATCTCCGACGGCGACTCCGGTCGAATAGCCGATCCCGGCCAGACCGGCCTTTTGGGTCACATCCTCGAAGGTGCCGTCTGGCTTCTGGTGATAAAGGCGGTTCCAATACTGCGGCCCATCCTTTTGAGGCACGGCGCCAATCTCCATGGGATCGTCAATACGGGCGCCGTTCGCGAAGAAGATGTCCAGGCGGCCGTCGTTGTCATAGTCGAACAATGCCACGCCGGAGCCCATGGTTTCCAAAAGATATTTCTTCGAAGTCGGAGAGGCTTGCTGCACGAAATGGATTCCCAACTTTTGGGTGGCATCAACGAACTTTCCCGGAACAGGAACAGGACTGCTTTGTGTTTTCGCGGGCGAGGCCTGAGCTACAGCCGTTTGAGCTACCGGCAAAAGAACAGCCAACAGGAGCAAACCACCGCAACGAAGCGGGCCAGCCATGAGACAGTTCACACGATTTCTAGATCGCAGGGCAAACATTCTATTCAGCACCGATTCGCTCGAAAATAACGATTCGCTCAAAATGCGCCGCTCTTCACTACGAGGTTCCGTCTAGCCTATTCGTGACCACCGTGCAGACGCAGTAGTTCCGCCACGTCCCCGTGGCCCCGACGCGCCGCCATGTGCAAAGGCGTAAAGCCGTGATTGTCCTGGGCATTGGGATCGGCCTTGTTAGCCAGCAACAATTCTACGACGTCCTTGTAACCGCCTATAGCCGCCGTGTGCAAAGGAGTAAAGCCGTCGGTGGCCTTGGCATTAGCGTCGGCCCCGTTGGCTAGCAGCAATTCCGCCACATCCCTGTGGCCAAAACCCGACGCCATATGCAAAGGCGTGTAACCGCCGCCGGACTTGGCATTCACCTCAGCCTTGTTGGCCAGGAGTAATTCCACGACGTCTTTGTGGCCCTCACGCGCCGCCAGGTGCAAAGGTGTAAGGCCCTGGTTGTCCTGGGCGTTGAGATCGGCCTTGTTGGCCAGCAGCATCTGCGCAGCGCTCCTGTGGCCAAAAACCGCAGCCATGTGTAAGGGTGTAAAACCATCGGCGCCCTTGGCATTGACATCGGCTTTATTGGCCAGCAGCAACTCCACCACGTTCTTGTAGCCCGCACCCGCCGTGTGATGCAGGGGCGTATTACCATCGACGTCTCTGGCATCGACGTCAGCCTTGTTGGCCAATAGCAACTCCACCACATCCTTGTGGCCGAGCTCCGCTGCCGCGTGTAAGGGTGTAATACCATCGGCGGCCTTGGCGTTAACCTCGGCCCCGTGGGTCAACAATAGTTGTGCCACGTCCCTGCGACCTTGACCCGCCGCCTGGTGCAAAGGTGTAACACCGTCGGCATTCCTGACATTCACCTCGGCCCCGTGGGCCACCAGCAGTTCCACCACTTCCCTGTGGCCAAAACCCGCCGCGGCATACAAAGGCGTATTGCCGCCGCCGTCTCTGGCATTGACGTCGGCATGATGGGCCAGCAGCAATTCCACCGCGTCCGTGTGGCCCCGATCAGCCGCCGTGTGCAGGGGCGTCAACCGTCGGTTGTTCGTGGCATTGACGTCGGCCTTGTTGGCTAGCAGCAATTCCACTACGTCCGTATAACCCCCGCTCAGGGCCTCGTGCAAAGGCGTGTTGCCAACCGTGTCTTTGGCATTGACATCGGCTTTATTGGCCAGCAGCAATTCCACCACGTCCTTGCGGCCCATAGCCGCCGCCCACAACAACGGCGTGGCGCCGTGTTGGTCATCCTTGCTGAAGACCAGATTAGGATTGCTTTTAAGCAGCGCCTGCACGTTCGCCAAGTCACCATTCCTGGCCGCAACATGAATCTCGCCGCAGAAGGCAAGACTGCTGCAGGCCCAGGCAAGGAGCGCAACAGCGACAATGGGAATGGGGGAGTGACGGAGTCGGTTAACGAAAGAGCGCGTGTTCATGGTCCGCTGCGACTGGCTGGTTGCCAAGGGCGATTGCTTGGTTTCAAATGGCTTATTCCGGCCGCCGTGCCGGCGCAGCAGTTCCGCCACGTTCTTGCGGCCAGCAGCGGCCCGAACCTGTTGGACATCATAGCTCGATCAACTGTCTCAAGCCAGCGTTATGGCGAAAGTTCTTGCGGATGGCGTGACTTGGGCGCGTTGACGGAGCCGCTGGGACGTCCGGCTAGCGACTCGACTGGCGCGGGGGGTGTGCCGTGCGCCATTCGTCAACCTCATGCTCGGCCTGGGCGAGCTGCTCTGGTGTGAGCAATTTTCGAAGTTCTAGCGCGACCGCAGCGCTCTCTTTCACGGAGTCCTGTGCCAGGATTAGCCACTTGTAGGCGGATACTACGCTGGCCGCATTGCTGCGGTCGGAGGCCAGCACCAGGCCGAGGCGATATTGTGCCCTGGCCAGGCCATAGTTAGCCGCGAGATCGTAGTATTTCGCTGCGGCGGCGGTATCAACTGGGCCGCCCTGTCCCGCCTCGAACATGGTCGCCAGGAGGAATTGAGCATAGGGGTGGCCCTGGTTGGCCGCGGGGGTTAGCCAACGGCGCGCTTCTTCCATATCCTGCGGAACTCCCTGACCGAGCAAATATCGCGCTCCCAAGCCAAATTGGCCGGCGGCCCGTCCCTGATCGGCTGCCTTTCTGTACCAGTTGATGGCTTGGGGATAGTCGACGTGGCCGAATTTTTCCTCTGCGAAGATGTCGCCCAGTGCCACTTGCGCCGAAGCGTCGCCCTGATCGGCAGCTTTCTTGTACCAGACGATGGCTGCATCGACATTGCCGCCATGCTCCGGCTGCAGGTACCACGTTGCCAGTTCGAGCATCGCCTGAAGCAACCCTTGGTCGGCAGCCTTAGTCAACCAAAGGACGGTTTGGGCGTCATCCTGCGGCACGCTTTCACCTCGGTGGTACAAGGCTGCGAGATTCAACTGGGCAGTGGCGTCGCCTGCCTCGGCGGCTTTGCGGAACCAAGTTGTCGCCTTCGTGGCGTCCTTTGGGATGCCATCGCCAGTGGAGTACATCAGCGCAAGGTCGGTCGTCGCATCAATCGATCCATGTTGCGCCGCCTTGGTGTACCAGGAAACAGCCTGTGCTTTATCCGGCGGCATCCCGAAACCCGACTGACAGAAGATTCCCATGGCTTCCTCAGCCGCGACGAAGCCCCGATTCGCGGCTTGCTGCAGCAGGCGAAGCGCCTGCCCATCGTCCTTCTTCAACAATGTGCCGGCATGGTAGGCGAGCGCCAGGGTGGTTTCAGACTCGGGGTCGCCGACACGCGCCCTAGCTTCCAACGGCTCCAGATCGAGGACGGTCAAAGATCGGGCTTTGTCGAGCAAGGCATAGGCGTGGAGCTGGGTGGTTGCCGTGCGCGCGCTCGGCGATGGCGGCGTACTTGTTTTCGGGATTGGCTGCGGCATCGGATGCGGCAGCGCGTCCGCCGCGGGCTTGGGCGCCGCTCGATCTGGTCCTCGATCCACTTCTCGATCTGTTTTGGGGGCAAGTGGCTGGCCGTTCGCCGTCGGCGTGCTTTCTCTGCGCGCCGGTGCGGGAGGCTGGGCGCTTCCGGTTGAGTTGAGATTTGGCTTGAGTCTGATGACAAGCTTGCTTCCGATATAAGTCTCTTCGTGATCTTGAGCTGACTTAAGATCAATGACCACCCTGGCGATGGGCGGCGCAACACTGAATTCGGCAGCCCTCACCGCAACGACGGATCCGCGGTTCACGGCCAGGCGCTGACCAGGATGGGCCAGCTCACATCCGGCGAAGTCGAATACCAGGCGAGCCGGGTGCTCAAGCGTGCTCACCTCGGCTTGCACGAGCTGACTGAACGTGACTTCCACAGCAACACCGTCAGCGCGTTCAGCGACAGATATGCTTGTGATCACCGGAAGCGAATTGTGCGATCCGGGGGCCGCGGTCTCCCGAGAAATAGCAGGCGTCGCAGCCAAGCCAGCCAAAAGAAATAAAAGGGATACTATTGAATCGATGCGCATTGCGTGTCTGCCAGCATTAACAGTCTATTGAATCGTTGAGTCATGGAGGTATTGAATCATTAGTGCAATGATTCAATGATCCAATTTTGGTTAGTGCTGCTTGGCGGAGGAACTGGCGGCCAGTTCGCGGAAGAGGCCGAGCAAGGCGGCCGCGGCTTTTTGATCGGAGAGATTTTCGAGCGCCACCGTGGCGGTGAAGTGCGGCGAGGCGGAGTTGAACCGGACGCCGACGAAATCCTGGTCGCGCCAGGACGCCAGCGCGCTCACCACCGGGCTCAGCTCTATGGGCCAGTCTTCCTTGGTGCTCAGAATGACGGAGCCCGGGCGGGTGATGGTCCAGGCACGCGTGCGATCAAACCCCTTCGACCCTGAACTTTTCGCTCCCGAGTTTGCGGCTCCGGAGTGCCCCGACCAGCGATGACGGATGACATCGAGATGGAAGCCTGGGGGAAATCCCATGTTGGCTTCGAAGGTGAGCGTTTCCCGCTGCTGGCGCCAACGGCTCAGAACCCATCGTAGCGGGAGTGGCCGCGGCAAGAGGCGAATGGTGAGATGAGAGTCCTCAAACCAGCGCGAGGAAAGCTGAAGCGTGGCTTTCAGACAGCTGCTGCTGGCCTGCCATCGTAGATCGATGACGCGGCCTTTTCCGAGGCATGCCGCCTGAACCCACCGCAACACGTTCCCGGCGCGCCTCCGGTTGTAACGCACAAACCACGCATACCAGAGCAAGGAAAGCGCGAGCGCTATAACCGCGTCGATGAGAATGAAACGCCCCACGATTGCCTCGGCAGAAATCGTACTTCTAATAGCTGCAACTGCGCAAGGGGGCGGAAAGGAAAAAGTTTAGTCGGCAAGCGGATGCAAAGATGGCGTAATCAGCCGAACACGAGTCGTTTCCGCCGCTCATTTGTGCCCGGAAATCTGGGACCGGATCTCTTCGTTGCTCATGAGCGCGGCAATTTTGTCCCTCATGTACCGCAGCGAGATTTCGTGATGTTCCCTGTCGTAGGAGTCGATGCAGTCCGCAGCCAGGATTACGGGCCAATCTCGCTGGTAGGCATCAATGGCTGTTGTGCGGATGCATGCGTGGGTATTGATCCCGGCCAGAATGATCGCATCAAGTCCGAGTCCGGCAAGTGTTTCGTCCAAGGTGGTTCCATAAAACGCGCTATACCGTTTCTTGACTATGACAATATCTGACGGCGCGACCGCCAGTTCCGAAAGAATTTCGCAGCCCGGCGTTCCTTTGAGGGTGACACGAATTCCTTTGGCTCTCATCTCCGGGAATGCATCGCGCAGATCGGGTTCGAACTCCTGTCGCACCCAGATCACGGGACGGGCGAAGGTCCGCATCACTCCCACCAGTTCGTTGATGGATTGAACCAGTCTTTCTTTTTGAACCGGGTCCCAGTTTTCAAGAAAGTCGCGCAGCATGTCGATCACGATCAGGACTGGCTTTCTCATGCACAAGAAATTACCAGAATTCACTGCCCGTGGCCTTGCGGATCGCAGCGAAACGCAATCTTCGGAAAGTGCGAGAAATGTGCCTCCCCGACTTTGCATCGCTCATTAATAATTCAGGATCATTGATTCAGGGTCATTGATTCAGCGTCAATGCGATCCCCTGCCGGAACAAGACGCGGCTTGAACCATCGTTAGCGAACCGCACATAGTAGAGGTACGGGTGATCGCCAACAATGGAGAAATTCAAATCCGGCGCCGCCGGATCGATCAAGGAAAAGTAAGCGTAGGACCAGCTTCCCTGGGGCTCCTGAGCGAGGAACTGGTCGACGGTGGCTACCAATCTTGGCTTGGTCCAATTGACCAGATCGGTTGAAGTGGAGAGATAGAAACCTTTCGCCCCGTATTCGTTGGTCCAGGGATTCCATAGAACGGCAACGACCAGATTCGTCGATTGAAAAATGTTGATCCCAGTCACGACGTCCATATATGGAACCGGCGTGTAGACGTGATCCGGGCGATCTTCCACCGGGCCAGGGTAGGGATCGACGAACGACACCGAGAAATCCGTACCGCTCCATCCGCGCCAGGAGGAAGGGTCGAAAACATCTGCAGTGCGGATGGGGCCGCCACCACCGGGCACCAGACAACGCTGCGGTCCGGTCTGCCCCGTGCAGTTCGGAGGCCACGAATAGGATGTCACCATCGCGTAATACCATCCGCCGACCTCAATAATGTTGGTGTCAACACTGTAGCCCGAAGGGCCTCCGTCGATCTGATACTTGTAAGGGATTCCCGCCAAGAAATTCGCCGGAGCCTTGAATGAACGGAAATGGTAGCCGCCATCGTTGGATTCGTGATAGGTATCGGAGTCATACTCGCACCCGTTGTAGCCGTTTTTGAAGGTGCACTCGCCTTTGTGCGCCCAGCCGTGATACTCCGTGTGCGTGAGGCCGGCGACGGTGTTGCCGTCAATCGTGTAGAAGGAATCGACCCAGGTTTGATCGTTGAAGTCCGCGGGATTGGCATCGCCCGTGGAATAGTGCCCCACCTCACAACTGTGCTGGACGTTGTCCAGGGTAGAGCCAAGGTTTTGAAACAGCTCGGAGCTCGCAGCCACCAGGTGGACCGTTCCCGTGGAATCGCGGAAGGCCCGGGCCATTGCGTCGGGAATGTCGTTATTGCTACAGGATTGCTGGGGGGTTTCGAAGACCGCTATGCGGGAGCTGAAATCGAGTACACCTTTGACCGTGGGCGTCTTCGCCGAGCTCTGCTGACTTTGTCCAGAGGACACTGCCACCAGGACCAAACTAAACAGAATTGGAAGCGTGCATTTCATCGCAGCTTTCATCGTGTTCATCTTCATCCTGGAGAATTAGTATGGCGCCCCAACTTGAGCGCGTCTGCTCAAAACAGCTCAACTCAATGCAACAGGAAGTATCCGGCGCATCGTAGAGGTCTATCCTCGTATCCTCCTGTATCCTCCCGTCATTTGAGCTAACCCAGGGTTCTGCGGATGCACTCGCTGCGAGGATATTTTTTTCGCCGTACCTAGCCTCGCGGCGACTCCGCCACAATCCCGCTACAATGGCGGCGTGCCATTCCGCATTCGACAATTTGAGAAGGCCGATTTTGATACGCTGTGGCGGATTGACCAGGATTGCTTCGATCCGCAGTTGGCGTATTCGCGGCTGGAAATGGCGTTCTATATGCGCCGGCCCGGGTCGTTTACTCTGGTGGCCGCGTCCGCTGCCGGGATTGTAGGTTTCATCGTGGCGGAGACTCGCCGCAAGAGTGGACACATCATTACCATCGATGTGGTTGAGGAGGCGCGTCGGTTGGGCGTCGGCTCGGCTTTGTTGCGGGCTGCGGAAGAGCAATTGCTCGAGGCGGGCGCGCTCGTGGTCGTGCTGGAGACGCCGGTGAATAATGAGGCCGCAATCCGCTTTTATAAGCGGAAAGGATACTTCGTGGAAAAGACGGTTGCCGGGTACTATTCAAACGGGATGGATGCTCTGGTCATGACAAAGGATCTGGCGCGTTCGCCGGTGGGATGAGAAGTGCCGAGCTTCACTGGGCGGTACAGCCGAGGGCGGCCGTCTTAACGTTACCCCCGAAAGAAAGAGATTAATGAAGATTGCGATCCAGGGAGAACTTGGTTCTTTCAGCCACGAAGTGGCGGAAACGATGTTGCCGCGGGCGACGGTGGTGCCTTGCGCTCGTTCGCTTGAGGTCTTCGACCGCGTCAAGCGAGGAACGGTAGATGGCGCGGTGATTCCAATCGAGAACTCGCTGGCGGGCTCGGTGGCTGAACATTTCGATCTGTTGCTGGGGCGTGAGGTTTATATCGTGCGCGAGTTTCGTCTGCGCATCGTACATAACCTCATCGCCCTGCCGGGCGGCAAGCTTGGAAATGTCCGACGCGTGTTCTCGCACCCCGTAGCGCTCGATCAGTGCCGCGACCTGTTTGCGAAGAATCCGAAGCTGGAGCCGGTGCCGTTCTACGACACGGCGGGAAGCGTGAAGCATGTGGTCGCGGAGGGCTTGCGCGATGCGGCCGGGATCGCCAGCCGTCGAGCGGCCGAGGTCTATGGGGGGAAGATTCTGAAAGCTGGGGTTGAGGATGACAAGAAAAACTTTACGCGCTTCTTTTTGATCCGCCGGGGAAAGCCGCGGGCAGCGCGCAATGCGGACAAAACTTCGCTGGCCTTCAGCGTGAAGAATATTCCGGGAGCGTTGTTCAAGGCGCTCAGCGTGTTCGCGCTGCGCGACATCAGTTTGAGCAAGATCGAGTCGCGGCCCCTGCGCGGGCGTCCGTGGGAATACGTGTTTTTTGTGGACCTGCTGCGCGGCGACGATGAAGCCCTGCGCCACGCGGTGCGCCATCTAGGCGAGATCTCGGATCTGGTGAAGGTGCTGGGGATTTATCCGGAAGCGTGAACCATTGTAACGCTCACTCCCAGCACTTGGCGTGGACAGAGATGCTCGTGCAGGGCAGCCGTCTGTGCCACCATGGGTTCCAATCTGGGACTTACGGCCGCTTTCACGATGTCGCGCTCACAACGGCAGCTCCATGTGGGCTCTCGACTGAGCCCGCCGCGGAAGCGATCAGAAGGTGAAACGACCACCGACTGTCGGAGCAAAGTTGTTGTCGGAATTATAGGGGACGCCGGGGCCATGAGGAATGGCTATGGCCAGACCGCCGCTCACCCAGGAATACGCAATTCCGGCAAAACCGTCGAAACGCTTGGTGAAGTGATGATCCACATAGAACGACCCCTCGTTGAGGGTGCCCGCGCAGGAGGCGCGGAAACCGGCTGCGGGCGAGCAGGTCGGCGGAATACGGAAGTCGTTCTGCCGCTGTTGATACCAGGAGAAAGTGAAGTCGGTCTTGGTGCGGTAGGTGTACTTCACGCCCGTCCACCAGATGTTCACCAACTTTTCAGAATCAAGATTGTCGTCTTCGACCCCACTCATGATGTAACCACCCTGGTCCTCGGCGCCAACGCCCAACGGGTTCGCCGGGTTATTTTGCCAGATGTATTCGTAGCCGGCAAAAAACTTGAACGAATCCCACGCATACTTGGCAGCGACCATAATTGCGTTGTTATCGGTCACGATGCCATATACGGTGTTGTTCGGGTCGATTAGATTGATCCCGGTGATTTGGTTTGTATTGATGCTGTCGGTGGTCGACTGATATGGCGCCGCCAGACTCTGAGGTCCCAGCAAAGGATTCAAGACGCTGATCGCCTGGTTGTAATGTTGGAAGACGAAGTCAGCGGAGAACTTGCCGTAGTCTCCGCCGAGGTCGAATCCATAGGCGTTGTTATGCGCCGCTTCCGGCGTACAGGCGTCGGGACCGCTGGCAGTCCAGCCCATAGTGGCCGAGTAGCAGCCGGCAGAACCAGCGGCGAATTTATACATCGCGCCGAAATGGACCGGGCCATAGGCGAGGCGATACTTGACGGCGTCATCCCAACGGCTGTCCTCGGTGTCGCCGCCGCCGGCCATCGTGCCGTTATACCCGATGTAGGAAAAGGCATAGGCGCCGCTCGCCGGATCGTAACGGAGCATCGCATCGGTGCCGAGAGAGCGTTGACGACCGAAGGTCAGCGTGCCGAAATGCGTGGACGATATACCGCCATAGTATTCGTCATTGAAGGGTTGGCCCGCGCGCGCGCCGTCGATGGCTATCGAATAGCTGCTCCTGGGAAGGCCGTTGTTCACGATCTGGGTTTCCGACGCGTTGGCGAGCAGGCCGGACTGCGGATTGATGCCAGTTGAAGCGTTGAACACAACAGACCAGCCAGGCAGAAACTCTTCCTTGCCCCTGATGCCCACACCCGTCTGCGACAGGTTGTTCGGTGCGACGAGGAATCGATGTTCATAGCCGTTTCGGTTCACCAGAGATTCGCCTTCATAGTTGTAGCCGTTTTCCGGTAAGCCGTGGCTGACGTAGCCGACGCCAACGTCATACGCACCGTACAGCGTGATGCCGTGCCAGGTCAGCGTGCAATCGGTGGTCGCGAACTCGTGGCCACTCGCGCAGGGGTCGGGGGTCCCCTGTGCCGAGGAGAAGGTCGACGAAAAACCGAGAACGAGCAGGGCGAGAAATGTAGCAACTCCACGCATTGCGGCCTCCAGACTCCGGTAATTGAGACAAAGAAGCAGAAGTGTACAGCAACTATGGTTCTTGTGTCCAAATGTATACAGATCAAAACGTATCTGGCGCGGTTGACCCCGCTCCGCGCTAACGGTAGGATTTCGTTCCGATGCGGAAGCGCAGCCAACCCGGGCACAATCAGGACGAGTTAGTCAAACTGCGTGACGCAGCTTTGCAACTGGGGGTCAGCTTTCCGACGGTTAAGCAGTGGATTTACAAAAAGAAAATTCGGAGCGTCCAGACCGTCGGCGGCCATCACCGCATCCCGCAAAGTGAGCTGGACCGGCTGCTCTTCCGAACCAGGGGAAAAACGGTTGCGGAGCGAGACCGAGCGGTGCGTCGAGTCAGTGGACGGAATCAATTGGTGGGCCGCATCGATCAGGTGCGCATCAGCGGCCTAATGGCGGAAGTGAAGATTTCCATCGGAGAGCAGCAGATCACTTCCATCATTACCGCGACCTCAGCCCGTGAAATGCAGCTCAAGCCCGGCCAGACCGCCGTGGCTTTGATCAAGGCTACGGAGGTGATGATCCTTCGGGTGGGAGATTGATAGCCCGAAATCGTGCCCGGTCCTCGTGCTAGCATTTCACTAGTTCTCCTCTCCCACGGCGGAACGCGCATGGCCCGCATTCGTCCCATCTCGAGTTCATTGCTTCCAGCGGTCCTTCTGGGCATTCTTCTGTCCACATCCGCACTTGCGACCGAGCAGTCTCCCTGGCTTGAGATCCACTCCACCCATTTCACCGTCGTCACCGACGCTGGCGAGAAAAGAGGTAAGGAAGTCGCGCTGCGGTTTGAGCAGATGCGGGCCGTGTTCGCCATCCTGCTGATGAAAGAGCGGCTCAACGAGCCGCTGCCGCTTACCATCCTTGCCTTCAAGAACGACAGGGACTACTACAAGAGCGCGCCGCTACGGCAGGGACAGCCCATCGGCGTTCCCGGCTTCTTTCTGCCGGGGGAAGACCAGAACTTTGTCGTGCTGAATTTGTTCGAGGAGGAATCCTGGCGCGCCGTTGCCCATGATCTTGCCCACTTGTGGCTTAACTACAACTATCCTCCAGTGCAGGGATGGTTCGACGAAGGCATGGCGGAATACTTCAGCGCCATCCGCGTCGACGACAAAAAGTATGAGATCGGCGGCGATCCCGAGTTGCAATCGGCTTTCACCGAAGACCTGCCGCAGAACCAGACCCAGCTGCGCAATTTGCCGAAGTCTCTGACCGAACTGCT
>JBEKQC010000007.1:0-125158 GCA_049520095.1 Terriglobales bacterium | reverse complement strand
GGGCCGCATGGGATCGCGCGATGCGAAGTGCTACCTGGCGAGTCCGGAAGTAGTCGCGGCGTCGGCGATTGCCGGCTATATTCGCGGGCCGCATGAATTTGCGAATCGCGCGCCGCAGCGCGTCTACACCGAATCGGCATCGGCGTCGGCGTTGAGTGCCGCGGAGAAAGTGGAAATCCTGTCGGGCTTTCCGCAGCGCGTAAAGGGGCGGCTGGTGTTCATGCCGCAGGATAACGTCAATACGGATGCGATTTACGGCAAGGACTACACCTATCGCGACGACATGACTCCGGAAATGATGGCCAAAGTGGTGATGGAGAATTACGATCCACAATTCGCCGCGCGCACGAAGGCAGGCGACGTGATCGCCAGCCAGTTCAACTTTGGCACCGGGTCGAGCCGCGAACAGGCGGTCACGTGTTTGAAGGCGAAAGGCATTCCGCTGGTGATCGCAGCCAGCTTCTCGCAGACCTATCTGCGAAATGCGTTCAACAACGGCTTTTTGTGCATCGGGGTGCCGGAATTTGTGGCGCGGGTACGCGCGCAGTTTGCCGGAGAGATCGCAGCTAAAGAGAAGACGATTATTCCGGGGGACGAAATTGATATCGACTTTACTTCAAGCACGACCTCGTGGCGCGGAGAGAAGTTTGGGTTTCCGGCGCTGGGCAGCGTGCCGCAGTCGCTGGTGATTGCGGGGGGAGTGGAGAATCTGGTGGCGAGGCGGTTGGGCGTAGGTTAAGTTTGTTCACCGCTCTAATTCTTAAGGAGCAAGAATGGCGAAATACACAGTCATTATCATGCCGGGAGACGGAATCGGAAACCAGGTCCTGCCGGAGTCGTTGCGGGTTTTGAAGGCAGTCGGCTTTGACGCTGAGTACATTCATGCCGCTATCGGATGGGATTGCTGGTGCGCCCAGGGCAACGCTTTACCGGACCGGACGATCGAGCTACTAACCACGCATAAGTTGGGCTTGTTTGGCGCGATTACTTCGAAACCGAACAAGGCAGCGCAGGCGGAGCTTAAGCCCGAATTACAGGGGAAGGGTTATGTCTATTACTCGCCGATTGTGACCATGCGGCAGAAGTTCAATCTCGATATCTGCATGCGTCCTTGCGTCGGGTTCACGGGCAATCCGCTGAATTACATTCGGAAGAAAGCCGACGGTGGTTCCGACGAGCCTGGTTTCGACGAGCCCAAAATCGACACCACTGTATTCCGCCAAGGCACGGAAGGCATGTACTCCGGTGTCGAGTGGACGAATCCTCCAGAGAACGTGCGCGCCGCGTTGGACAGCCATCCAAGGTTCAAGGCCTTTGCCAACGTGCCCGGACCGGAAATCTCGGTGAGTTGCCGCATTATCACCCGCAAGGCAGCCCTGCGCATCGTGACCGCGGCTTTCGAATACGCGAAGCGGCGCGGGTTCAAGGGCGTGACCATTTGTGAGAAGCCGAATGTGGTGCGCGAGACTTCGGGCATGATGGAAGAAGTGGCAAAGGAGGTTGCGAAGAATTATCCGGGAATTGCGCTTTGGTCGACGAACATTGATGCGCAACTGATGTGGCTGAACAAAAATCCGGAGGAGTACAGCGTCATCGTGGCTTCGAATTTGTTTGGCGACATTCTTTCCGACGCGTTCGCGGGGCTGGTGGGCGGGCTGGGATTCGCGGCATCCGGCAACATTGGGGATGACGTGGCCGTATTCGAGCCGACCCATGGGTCCGCGCCGAAGTATGCCGAGCTGAATCCGCCCATCGTAAATCCGATTGCGATGATTCTATCGGCGGCGATGATGCTCGACCATGTTGGCGAAGAGCAGAAGGCAAATCGCATTCGCAAGGCGATTGCAGATGTGGTGCGTGAAGGGAAGGTCCGGACGTACGATATGATGCGCTTTACGGGCGGGCCCAAAGCGATCAGCCAGGGTGCGGCTTCGACAGTGCAAATGACGGACGCCATTTTGGGGAAACTAAAATAGGCAGCCAGTTGAGTATCTCGATTTGAGGGTTTCATGAGCAGCGTTGTCGAGACGACGCCTCCACGCTCTGCTGAGGCAGGCCATTGGGGCACGGAAATTCGGTCGGACGTGCACGTCTCCTTTGAATCGCGAGACAGCGGCGGGGTCGAGATCTCGCTGGAATCACGGGTTGCGCCGTATTACGGCTCCGCAATCCTGGAGCAGACGCGAGAGGTTCTGGGCGACCTGGGAGTGAAGCACGCGCGGGTTGCGATTCATGATGAAGGCGCTCTGCCTTTTGTTATCGCAGCTCGCATAGAGGCCGCGGTCAGGCGTGCAGGGGTTGCGCTTGGCAAACGCTCGCTGCCGAAGCCACATCCGCTGCCCGAGCCGTCACAAAGGGACCGGCTGCGTCGATCGCGTCTGTACCTGCCTGGTTCTGAACCGAAGTACTACATCAATGCTTCATTGCATGCACCCGATGCCGTCATTCTCGATTTGGAAGATTCCGTCCATGGCGGAGAAAAAGATGCCGCTCGCATCCTGGTGCGAAATACATTGCGGGCAGTCGATTTCGGATCGTGCGAGCGCATGGTGCGCATTAACCAGTTGCCGCTCGGGCTCGAGGATCTGGCGGTGGTTGTGGGCGAAAGTCCGGATTTGATTCTGGTTCCGAAGGTCGAGGAGCCCGAGCAAGTAAGAGAAGTGGATCGCATGATCGGCGAGATCAAAGCGCGATATGGAATTATCCGGCCGATCTGGATCATGCCAATTCTGGAGTCGGCGTTGGGGATCGAGAACGCATTTGCCGTCGCGACGGCGAGCGAAAACGTTGCGGCGCTGACGATTGGGCTTGAGGATTACACCGCGGATCTCGGCGTGGTGAAGACCCTCGAAGGGCGCGAGTCGCAATATGCGCGATCGCGCGTGGTGAATGCGGCGCACGCCGCGCGAGTACAGGCGATTGACTCGGTGTTCAGCGATGTCGCCGACTTGGATGGTCTGCGCCGATGGGGAGAGGCCTCACGGGCGGCGGGATTCGAAGGTATGGGATGCATCCATCCCGGGCAGATTCGCGTGATCCATAAGGCGTTTCAACCGACCACAGTCGAGATCGAAAAGGCGCTGAAAGTGGTTGCGGCTTTCGAGGAAGCGCAGGGTAAGGGATTGGCCGTCGTAAGTCTGGGCTCGAAAATGATCGATCCACCGGTGGTGCAGCGGGCGCTGAAGCTGGTGGAACGGGCCAAGGCGATGGGAGTGATTTCGTGAGTGTGAGTGTGAATGCGAATCAAAGAGTAGAACTGGCGCACAACGCGGCGGGGCGTGCGGTGCCGACGATGGTGAACGGCAAGCCGCAGATCCCGTTTCTGGGTACGGGAAAATATCAGCCGCGGGGGCGGAAGGCGGCGCCGGAAATCTCCTCGAATAAAGACTATCCGGATACCGGCGATAAGCGCGTGGCCGATCTGGAGACCGCGCTGCGCCAGTGCGGGCTGCGCGACGGGATGGTGATCTCGAACCATCATCATCTGCGCGATGGCGATAAAGTGGCGCTGATGGCGCTGGAAGCCGCGGCCAGGATCGGCGTTAAAGACCTGATGTGGTTCCCGAGCGCGTCGTTCCCTTCCCAGCAGAGCGCGATCGACCTGATGAAAAAAGGCGTGATCCATCACATCGAAGGCTCCATGAACGGTCCGCTGGGCGACTACTGCACGCAGGGCAAGATGCGCGGGATGGGCGTTCTGCGCTCGCATGGCGGCCGCTACCAGGCGATCCAGGATGGAGAAGTTCACATTGACGTCGCCGTGATTGCGGCGCCGACCGCCGATTTTTTCGGCAATGCGGATGGCTCGCATGGCAAGTCGGCTTGCGGTTCGCTCGGTTTTGCGCTGGCGGATTCCACCTACGCCGATCGCGTGATCGTGGTCACCGACAATCTTGTGCCATTTCCTTGCGTACCCTGGCAGATTCAGGGCAACAACGTGGACTTTGTGGTGGAAGTGGAATCGATTGGCGATCCAGCGAAGATTGTTTCCGGCACGACCCAGATTACCCGTTCGCCGGACCGGCTGCGGATCGCGGAGCTGGTGGCACAGTTTCTGCGGGCAACGGGAATCATGAAGAACGGATTTTCCTTCCAGGCGGGAGCGGGCGGGATCGCGCTGGCATTCGTCGAGTATCTGAAACAGATGATGAAACAGGATGGCGTGAAGACGCGCTTCGTTCGCGGTGGGTCGACGAAATTCCTAGTCGAGTTGCTGCAGGAAGGGCTGACAGATTACATCCTGGATGGGCAGACGTTTGATCTCGATGGCGTGAAGTCGATCGCGAGCGATCCGCGGCACGTGGCCACTTCGCCGTTCACTTCGTACAACTACCACGGCAAGGGAAACTTCGCGTCGCTGGTCGATGCCGTGGTATTGGGCGCGACCGAAGTCGACGTGAACTTCAACGCCAACGTGGTGACGCACTCCGATGGCCGGTTGCTGCACGGTATTGGCGGATGGCAGAACTGCCTGTTCGCCGGCTGCACGATTCTAGCGCTGCCTTCGTTTCGCGATCGCATTCCCGTGGTCGTCGACGAAGTCACGACCATGACCGGACCGGGCGAGATGATCGATGTGGTCGTGACCGAGCGCGGAATCGCAATCAATCCGCGGCGCACCGACCTGCTCCATGCAGTCATGGGATCGAAGCTGCCGGTTCGTCCCATTCAGGACATCAAGGCGGAAGTCGAAAGAATTTGCAGCAAGCCCGCGCGGCCAAAGCTGGGCGATCGTCCGTGCGCGGTGGTGAAGTGGGTCGATGGCACGGTGCTGGATACGGTTTGGCAGGTGGGCTGACTGTCGTTTCCTTTGCGCGATGGTCAGATTAACCGCAGAGATCACTGAGCTCGCAGAGGCGCAGCCTTCTCAATCTCAGCGGCTCGCTCTTCGAGTTCTTCGGCCTCTCTGCTGAGTCGTTCGGCGTGATCTCTTAGCTGACGTGCCCGCATGCGCAATTTGTCAGGGGAACCTTTTTCTAACCGAGCCTCTTGCATGCCAATGGCTTGCCACTCGCCTCTAGGTCTTAGTTTCTTCTTCATTACCAAGAGTTTCCCACAGGCCGGCCTGCTTGGCCAGCCCGCGGAGTTCGACCTGCGCCACTACCTATAATCTATAATTTCACGCTGATGGCACGTTCGCGGGCAGACAGGTATCCTGATCTGCCCGATTTTATTTTATGGAGGCGCGAGTGCGCGGCCTGAAATCGAAGCGAGTTCTGATCACCGGCGGCGCCAGCGGCATAGGAGCAGCCACGGCGGCGCGCTTTCTTGAAGAAGGATCGGCGGTGTGCATACTCGACCGCGACGCCGAGGCACGGCAAAAGATCCAGCGCGCATTGCCCGGTCTGGCCGCAGCGCTCGACGCCGACGTTTCAGTCCTGAAGCAGGTGCAGGCTGCCTTTGCCGACGCAATTCGCCTCATGGGTGGCATCGATGTTCTGGTCAATAACGCCGGCATCAGCATCCGTCATAACTTTCTCGACATCACGCCCGAAGAGTGGGACAAAGTGATCGCCGTGAATCTCACCGGAGTGTTCTACGTCGCACAGACGGCGGCGCGCCACATGATGGAGCGCGGCAGCGGCGTGATTCTGCAAACGGCGTCGACCAACGGCGTCATGGGGTATCCGTTTTACGCGGATTACAACGCTACCAAGGCAGGCGTCATCGAGCTGACAAAGTCGATGGCGCTGGAACTTGCGCCGAACGTCAGGGTTTGCGCGGTGGCTCCGGGATACGTGCTGACGCCGATGCAGCGCGCCGAATACACCGATGCAATGCTCGAAGAGGTCAACCGGAAGATTCCCTTGCGCCGCCACGCTCAACCGGAAGAGATCGCGGCGCTGTTTGCTTTCCTCGCCTCGGATGATGCGCAAAACATGACCGGCCACGTATACACATGCGACGGCGGAGAAACCGCGGGAGGCTTGGCCAGCCGGTAAGCCATGCAGCTTTCTGGAAAAGTCGCACTGATTACGGGCGGGGCATCGGGCATTGGACGCGCTACGGCACGACTGTTCGCGCGCGAAGGAGCAGCGATCGTCCTAGCGGATGTGAATGTGGATGCAGGTAAGCGTGTCGCTGATGAGATCGCTCAATCTGGCGGGCGTGCCTTTTTTGAGCCCGCGGATGTGACGCGAGCTGCGGATTGCCGGCAGCTGGTCGAGCGTGCAGTTCGCGAGTTCGGCCGAATCGACATCCTGTTCAACAACGCCGGCATCATTCGGCGAGCGACGGTTCTCGATCTCAGCGAAGACGACTGGGACCGGGTGATGGCGGTGAACGTGAAGGCGATTTACCTGCTGTCGCGCGAAGTGATTCCTCACATGCAAAAAGCGGGTGGCGGAACAATCGTCAACACGGCTTCAGGATGGGGACTGGCTGGGGGCGCGAAGGCTGCGGTTTACTGTGCTTCGAAGGGCGCGGTCGTGCTCCTGACGAAAGCGATGGCCATCGACCACGGGCCGCAGAATATTCGCGTGAATTGTATCTGCCCCGGCGACACCGATACTGGCATGCTGCGCGAAGAAGCGCGGCAACTCGGAGACGAGAACAGCCGCTTTCTTGCCGAATCGGCAAAGCGTCCGCTGGGCCGGATAGGGACACCAGAGGAAATTGCGCGGGCCGCGCTGTATCTGGCGAGCGATGCGTCTTCGTTTGTCACGGGCACGGCACTGGTCGTCGATGGCGGAGGGCTGGCAGGCTCGCTCTGAATTTCATCGAATCTAATTTCATCGAATCTAACTTCACTGAGCACCAAAGGTGACCAGAAGAATAACGACGAAGACGAATAACCGCGAGCGGTCGCGCGAGTGGTATGAACGCGCGCAGCAGTCGCTGATCGAAGGCGTGAACTCGCCGTCGCGCGGCGCGGCCGTGTACTCGCCGGGGCCGGTGGTGCTGGAGCGTGGCCGCGGATCGCGCGTCTGGGATATCGACGGGAACGAGTATATCGATTTCATGATGTCGTTTGGCGCGCTGATTCAGGGGCATGCGCATCCGAAAATTGTCGATGTAGTTTCGCGGACGATCGCCGAAGGTTCGCATTTCGCAGCCGCCACTCCGGCGGAAACGGAAGCGGCCGAGCGCTTCCGGCACATGGTGCCGTCCGCGGAAGCGGTACGCTTCACCAACAGCGGAAGCGAGGCCACGATGCTGGCCTTGCGCCTGGCGCGCGCACACACTGGACGAACACAATTCCTCAAATTCGAAGGCCACTACCACGGCTGGTACGACGCTTACTGCTTGAACGGGCACAGCCATCCCACCGAGCAACTGGGGCCGAGAGAGAATCCCACTCGATTCCCGGACTCGGCGGGCATTCCGGCGTCGGTGTTCGACGATGTGGTGCTCGCGCCGTGGAACGATCTGAAATCGCTTGAAAGCATTCTGCGCCGGCACGGACGAGAGTTAGCCGCCGTGATCACCGAGCCGATCATGGCGAACATGGGTTGCATCCTGCCGCGCGATGGATATTTACAAAGAGTCAGCGACCTCACTCATCAGTTCGGCGCTCTCTTTATTCTGGATGAAGTCGTGACGGGATTCCGCTACGCACCCGGCGGATGCCAGCAGCATTACGGCCTGAAGCCTGACCTTAGCACCTTCGGCAAGGCTCTGGGAGCGGGATTTCCCATTGGCGCCGTGGCGGGACCGCGCGCGATCCTCGACCGCATGCGATGGGGCAGCAGCATGGTGCTGCATTATGGCACCTTCAACGGCCACCGGCTCACCATGCGTGTGATCGCCGCAAACCTCGATCTGCTCGCGGTGAATGACGGCGCGGTTTACAAGCAGATCTACGAGATCGGCGATGCCACCATCGCCGGCCTGCGCGATATTTTTCGGCGAAGAAAGATTGACGCGATTGTGCAAGGGTTCGGCCCCATGTTTCAGATTTACTTCACCAGCCGCAACGCGATCGACGGGATCAACGATTATCGCGACTACTGCCAGTATGTCGACACGGCAAAGTACTCGCGATTCATCCACGGGCTGCTCGATCGCGGCATCTATATGACGCCTTCGAACGGATTGCACTGGATCATTTCAACCGCACATACGTTGCAAGATGTAGAAACCCTATTAGCAGCAGCTGACGAAGTCTGCGCGGAGATGCCATGAGCACGGTCGTCTTCCTCGGTGGAGGGCGGATCACGTCGGCGATGCTGGCGGGTCTGCGACTGGCCAAGACTAAGCACCACTTGCTCGTACATGATCGCAATCCCCGCAAGCTGCGTGACTTGAGAAAACAATACGCGGTAGCGATCGAGCCTGATCTGAATCGTGCCGTTAAGCCGGCAGACGTGCTGATCGTCGCCGTTCGTCCAAGTTCGGTTCGCGAGCTTCTCTATTCGGTCGAACAAATGAACGAGGCACGGCTTGCAATCAGTCTGGCTGCAGGTCTCCCTTTGCGCACACTGAGCAAGTTGGCTGGCCCTCCCGTGAAATGGGCACGAGCCATGCCGAGTCCGGTGTGCCGCAGCGGGCGCGGCCTCACGGCGGTAACGTTTCCCCGGACCTTGCCCCGGGCGGATCGTGAACGCGTGCGCGATTTTTTTGCGAGCTTCGGGCAAGTCGTCGAAATCCCGGAAAGCAAGTTTGATGCGTTCACCGTGACGTTCTCGTGCAGCCATGGTTACCACGCGCTCGCGACGCTGGCGCGAGCCTCGCAAGCCGCCGGACTTGATCGAAAGACAGCGCTGCTGGCGAGCGCGCATGCGTTGGCGGATGGGATCGTCACCTGGCGCGAGGGAAAACGTTCACTGGAATCGCTGCTGCAGGAGGCGGCTACTCCCGGCGGCATTGCAGCGGCGACCACGACCGCAATCGATGTCGCCGGATACGGACGCGCAGTGCGGCAAGGGGTTGCTGCCGGATTACGGCGGGCGCGTATGAATGCGGGAAAATGATTTTCAGGGAACTGATTACCTTCCGCTTGCGTATTCGTCTAACAAGACAGACGTTGTGTGGGAAGTCTGCTTCAAGCCAACAAAATTCTCTTCTGGAGTTGCAATGCGATTTTTAGTCTGCCTGCTAGCCGTTGCCATGCTGATTCCGGCCGCTGTGGCCACCGCCAATCCACCTGCCGATCTCGAAGCACGGCGCAAAGCGCTGAACGACCTGCTGCACGAGCAGTGGGAATACACCATGCGCACGAGCCCCATCTATGCCTCCATTCTCGGCGATAAGCGCTATAACGACAAACTGGACGACTTCTCCCAGGCGGCGATCGACGACAATCTGGAGCAGACTCGCCGGTTCCTCACCCGCTTCGAAGCAATCGACACCACTGGATTTCCCGAGCAGGAGGCACTGAACAAACAGCTCATGGTTCGGGGCCTGAAAATGACTCTCGAAGGCGCGCGCTTCAAGCCGTGGGAGATGTCGGTGAGCCAGGAGAGCGGAATTCACATTGACGCGCCGCAGCTGGTCAGCGTTCTTTCGTTCGAAAATGTGAAGGATTACGAAGACTACATCACGCGGCTCAGGCTGCTTCCTGTTTTGTTCGACCAAACGATCGCACAGATGCGTAAAGGCCTGGCCGAGGGATTGATGCCGCCAAAGATTCTGCTGGAGAAAGTTGTAACGCAAGCAAACGGAATCGCCACGACACCCGCAGATCAAAGCCCGTTCACGCATCCTTTCGATAAGTTTCCCGATGCCATCTCCGGAGCCGATCGCAAGCGGCTGCGCGAAGCGGGCTTGGCTGCCGTCAAGGATTCCGTGATTCCGGCCTACGTGAAGTTCACGGCGTTCGTTCGGGACGAGTATGCGCCGAAAGGCAGAGCGGAACCCGGAGCCTGGGCTCTGCCGGACGGTGCCGCCTGGTATGCGTTCCGCGTGAAAGAAAGCACGACGACGAATTTGCCGCCCGAAGAGATCCATCAGCTCGGTCTGGAGCAAGTGAAAGAGATCGAAGGCCGCATGCTCGCGGTGGTGAACCAACTCGGCTACAAGGACATGAACAGCTTCAAAGCGGCCGTTGATGCGGATCCGAAACTGCACGCGCATTCGCGAGAGCAACTCCTCGACCTGTACCGGAAATACGAAGATCAGATGTACGCACGGCTGCCGCAATTGTTTGGACGGCTGCCAAAGGCGAAGCTGGAAGTAATGCCGGTCGAGGAATTCCGCGAGAAAGAAGCGGCGGACGCTAGCTACATGGACGGCACTCCCGACGGATCGCGGCCCGGCCACATCATGGTGAACACCGGCGACTTCGCTAAGCGCACCGTGCTGGATATCGAGACGACGGCGTATCACGAAGGCGTGCCCGGACATCACATGCAGATTTCTATTGCGCAGGAATTGCCCGAACTGCCACTGTTCCGCCAACACGAAGAATACACGGCCTACACCGAAGGATGGGCTCTCTATTCGGAGAGACTGGGCAAAGAAGTCGGTTTTTACCAGGATCCTTACAGCTACTATGGTCATCTGCAGGATGACATGCTGCGGGCGATTCGCCTGGTCGTCGACACCGGCTTCCACTATAAACACTGGACGCGGCAACAGGTAGTCGACTATTTTCACGCACACTCGACCATCGACGAAGTCTCGGTGCAGAGCGAGACCGACCGTTACATGGCGTGGCCGGCGCAGGCGCTCGGCTACAAAATCGGACAGCTCGAAATCCTGAAGCTGCGTCAATACTCGAAAGACCAACTGGGCGACAAATTCGACTTGCGTGCCTTCCACGATGAAGTGCTTTCGGGCGGCGCGCTGCCGATGGACGTGCTGAGCACGCGCATTCACGAATGGGTGGGACAGAAGAAGACGCAGGCCGTACTATCGCCGTCGAGTCCGCAATCGAGTCGAACTTCGAGCGTGAATCAAAAGTGATAGCTCGCTCATTTCCCGAGTATGATGTCCGGCTATGACCATGCCGACGCCTGAAGACGAAGGTCTGCGCATAGCCGGCGTGTACTCCGCGATGAGCGACGAAGAACTGGGTCAGATCGCTGAGAGTGGCGATGAATTGAGTACCGCCGCCCAGGAAGCCCTCCTGGCGGAGGCTGCGAAGCGTGGCCTCAAGATGGAGATTGCCTCGCCTCGTGGAGAAGACGTCTTTGAGTTCAACCAAACCGTCACCCTCCGCCAGTTTCGTGATCTTCCCGATGCGCTGCTGGCGAAGGCCAGCCTGGAGTCGGCTGGCATTGAAGCCTATCTCGTTGACGACAACATGATCCGCATGGATTGGTTTATTTCCAATCTTCTCGGCGGAATCAAACTGAAGGTTCGTCCCGAAGATGCCGAAGCGGCCACCGAAATCCTGAACCAGCCTATTCCCGAAATGCTGGACGTTGAAGGCATCGGGAGTTTCGAGCAGCCGAGGTGTCCACAGTGCCATTCTCTCGACGTCAGCAATGGAGAACTCAATAAGCCGCTAGCTTATTTGACGGCCTACGCCGGTGTTCCCGTCCCGGTGTACAAGAAGGGATGGACCTGCCATGCGTGCGGCAACGTGTGGGAAGATCAGGGCGGCTCGTTGCCGGAGCATGATCACACTACGTCCTAGAGGTTGCCCTCTCGCCGAGAAGTTATAATCCTCAGCAATGCGAAAGTTTTTCCGCCTGCTGCTTCTGGCTCTGGTCTTGATGACGGTGGCGCTGATTTCGGCGCTCACGGCCATGCGGCTTGCCATCCACGGACGCGAGGTGACCATCCCGAAGCTGGTGGGCATGAGTCCGTTCGAAGCCGAACGCGCGGGCGGAGCTTCGGGCCTGCAAGTAGTGGTCGAGCGGCAGTTCTACAGCCCAGACATTCCCGAAGGAAAAATCATGACCCAAATGCCGCCACCTGGAACCAAGGTGCGGCGAGGCTGGTCAATCCGCGTGGCGCAAAGTCTGGGGCCGCAGCGGGTGTCGATTCCCGATGTAACGGGAGGCAGCGAGCGGGTCGCGGAGTTGAATATACGGCGGCGCGGACTCAGTCTGGGTTCGGTGGCGCATGTCAATTCGCCGGACGCGCCGCTGGACCAGGTGATATCGCAAAGCCCGCCGGTGAACGCCAGCGGCGTGTCGGCGCCAAAGATCAGTCTGCTGATCAGCGACGGTCCCGAGCCGACGACCTATGTGATGCCGGACCTCACCGGACAACCGCTCGGCAGCGCGACGCTGCTATTGAAAGACGCGGGTATGAAAGTCGGCAAAGTCAGCGCGCTTCCACCGCAGCCGTTGCCAGGCGAGCCGCAAGCCGTGTCAGTTGCGGCGTCTGCGATCTCCGAGCCCGGCGCGGCGAGCATGATTGTTACCCAGAATCCGGCGCCGGGACAGAAAATTGCCGCAGGCAGCGCGGTAAACTTCGAAGTCCGCTAGGGCCGGCGAGTCAGGATTATCTGCGCTCGATTACTGCGGCAAAAAAGCCATCGCAAGGATGTATGCCGGGAATTGTTCTGAGATAGGGACCGGCGAGAAGCGACGCGATATCCTGCCAGCACATTTCTCCAGACTGCTGCAGTTGCTCTAACTCTCCTTTAAGATCGGCGACCTTGAATTCTGCCGTGCCTTCGAGGGCAGCTTCTATCACGGCTTCATTTTCCTCGTGTTCCAGCGAACACGTGGAATAAACGAGCCGCCCGCCAATCGCAAGCTGGGCAAGCGCAGACTTGAGGATGGCAATCTGCCGCGACTGAAGATCGAGCAGGTCTCCAGCGTTGAGCCGCCACTTGATCTCTGGATTGCGGGCCAGAGTGCCAGTGCCGGAACAAGGAACGTCGGCGAGGATGCGATCAAATGAAGACGAAAAGGGCAAATGACGCGCGTCCGCCGCGACTACGTGGACGTTCGGCAAGCGATGGAGGTTTTGCAGCAGGCGCGCGCGGTGCGGATGCAACTCGGTGGCAAACACTTTTGCATGTGGGTTACGGCGGGCAAGCAAAGCAGTTTTGCTGCCGGGAGCGGCACAACAATCGAGAATCTTACAATCAGCGATCGTCCTTCCCTGGCCGGCCAACAACGCGACCAGTTGCGAAGCTTCATCCTGAATTGAGATTCGGCCTTCCTGGTAGGCATGCGTTGCGATTACGTCGCCCGCAAGCACGCGCCGTGCAGACGACAGCAGTCGACCGGGAGCGAGCTCCACGCTGGCCGTGGCGAGTTCGGCGCCGACGGTAGCGGTATTAGATCGATCGTCGTGGATGTGAATGGCCGTGCCCGGCACCATCTGATCGTGGACGCAGATCTGCCGCGCTTTCTCCAGTCCATAGTGCTCGGTCCAGCGTTCCACCAGCCATGGGGGATGCGCAGCGTTCTGAGCCAGAGTGATCGCGTTGGGAGATTTGCCGATTTGCGCGAAGACGTCTCCCGCGCCGGTTCCGGCAATTTTCCGGAGAACCGCATTCACGAACGACGCCGCTGAGCGCTTGCGCGCCGCTTTGACGAGTTCCACACTTTCGAAGATCGCCGCACGCACCGGAACTCTGGAGAGAAACTGCAATTGATACACGCCGAGGCGCAATGCGGCCAGAACCTCGCCATCCAGCCGATCGAGTTTCTGCGACGATGCGGCGGCTAGCCGCTGATCGAGCAGAGATCGCCAGCGGAGAACTCCCATCACCAGTTCGGTGGCGAGCCCGTGATCACGCGACGAAAGTTTCGAGAGCGGGGCGGAATGAAGCAGTTCGGCGGCATAAGATTCTTCGCGCTCGACCCGGAGAAGAATTTCGAAAGCTACGGCGCGAGCAGGAGAAGCCGCCATCGCAGGCTATTGTCCCAGACGGTCGCCGGACTTGGGCCGGTACCCGTTGATGAATTCTTGCGCGGTCATACGGCGCTTGCCCTCGAGTTGAACTTCGATCAGCTCCAACGCCGTGTTCGTGTCTTTGTCTTTGTCCTTGTCCGTACCGCACCCAACAAAAAGACGCGTTCCTTCGACGGCGACTTCTCCGGGCGTCAATCTCGCCGCATGATGTACCGGTTGAGCGCGGTGCACTTGCAGCGTCTTACCCTTGAAAATCGTGAACGCGCCGGGCCAGGGATGAAAACCGCGCAGACGATTGACCAGGTCGTTTGCACCGCGAGCGAAGTCCATGCGGCCATCTTCTTTCTTCAGAATCGGCGCGAGCGTGGCTTGCGAATGATCCTGAGGAGTCGGGCGGACTTGCCCATTCTCGAGTCCGCGCAGGGTCCCGACCATCAGATCCGCACCGATCGCCGCAAGTTTCGGGCCCAGCGTCTCCGCTGTATCTTCGGGGCCAATCGGAATTGTGCGCTGCATGAGTATGTCGCCGGTGTCGAGCCCGGCGTCGATGCGCATGGTTGTTACGCCGGTGACGGATTCACCGTTGGCAATCGCCCACTGGATCGGCGCAGCGCCGCGATACTTCGGCAGCAGAGACGCATGCACGTTCAAATTTCCGAGCCGGGGAAGATCGATCATCCACTGCGGAATAATGCGGCCATAGCCGACGACGATGATCGCGTCAATGCCCGCGTCAATGCCCGCGTCAATGCCCGCATCCGGGCCAATCGCCCGAAGCTGGTCGCGGAATTCGGCGTTGTCCTTGATGGCGGCGGGTTGCACCACGGCAATGCCCAGGCGGGTTGCCGCATCTTTCACCGGAGAAAAGGCCACCTCCATCCTGCGCCCGCGCGGCCGATCGGGTTGCGTCACCACCAGCGGCACGGAATGACCGGCCTCGACCAACTTCTCCAAAGTCGGAACGGCGAATTGCGGCGTGCCGCAGAAAACGAGAATCATAGTGTGCAGCTGGATATCAATTCTCACCAGCCTTTGTCATCCCAAGCGAAGCGAGGGATGACAATTCATGAAAAGGAATCGCTACCACTCTCCCGCCTTCACCATTTTTTTGATCTTGCGCTTGATGAGGTCGCGCTTCAGCGCGCTGATGTGTGAAATGTACAGCTTGCCGTTCAAGTGATCGGTCTCATGCAGGAATGCCCGGGCCAGCAGATCCTCTCCAGTGTGCTCAAAAAACTTGCCGCTCAAATCCTGCGCGCGTACCGTCACGGTTTTGGCGCGCGTGACATCCTCGCGAAATTCGGGAATGCTCAAGCAGCCTTCGCTGCTGCGCTGCCGGCCTTCCTTGTTAATGATTATCGGGTTTATCAGCACCAGCTTAGCGGCAGGATCTTCCTTGAAAGTCACATCGATTACGGCGATTCGTTTCGAAATGCCGATCTGCGGAGCCGCCAGCCCGACGCCGCGAGCCGCGTACATCGACTCGAACATGTCTTCCACGAGCTTCTTGATCTCGTCGTCGAAGCTGGTCACCTCGGCAGCAGGTTTTTCCAGGACCGGATCGCCAAATTTCACAATTGGGTAAATCATTTTTCGGATGACTAATTGTCGAATGCGAGTTTCAGATCAGTAGTTCTTCAGCTGTTCCAGATAGCCTTGAAAATTTCGTTTCGTTTCCTTCATCGAGTCGCCGCCGAATTTCTCGAGCGCACAACGTGCTAGCGTCAGCGCAACCATCGCCTCGCCGGCAACACCGGCGGCCGGCACCACGCACACATCCGAACGCTCGTACGCCGCCTTCACCGGCTCGCGCGTCGCGAAATCCACCGACTGCAATGGGCGTCGCAAGGTGGAGATCGGTTTCAGATAACCGCGGACCCGAATCTCCTGCCCGTTGGAGACTCCACCCTCCAGACCTCCGGCATTGTTGCGGGTGCGCGTGAAGCCCGCAAATCCCGTGTTGCTCTGGTAACCGATTTCGTCATGCACGGCCGACCCCGGCGAATGTGCTGCCTGAATGCCGCTGCCAATTTCGACCGCCTTCACCGCCTGCAATGACATGACCGCCGCGGCCAGCAGCGCATCGAGCCGCTCGTCCCATTGCACGTAGCTGCCGAGGCCGGGCGGAACATTATGCGCCACCACCTCGAATACTCCACCGACGGAATCGCCCGTGCGCAAGACTTTATCGACTTCTTGCTTCATGCGCTGTTCGGCATCGGCATCGGCACACGAAAGCAGCACCTCGTTCTTACGCGCTAGTGGCTCGATTTGCTCCCAAGCGATTTCGCGATCCGCAATCGAAACCGAGCCCACCGCAATCACATGACTCAGAACTTCCACACCCAACTCTCGCAGCAGCAATTTGGCAAGCGCGCCAATCGCCACTCGCGCCGCCGATTCTCGGGCCGAGGCGCGCTCCAGAACATAGCGCGCTTCGGTGAAATCGTATTTCAAAGCTCCCGCAAGATCGGCATGGCCCGGTCGGGGCGACGCCACGCGCTTGTGTTTCTCCGGATCACCCGTCTCCACCGGCAGCGATTCTTTCCAATTTTGCCAGTCGCGATTCTCGAGCATCACGGCAATGGGCGAGCCGATCGTTTTGCCGTGGTGCACGCCCGAGAGAAAGTGCGCGCGGTCGGTCTCGATCTTCATGCGCCCGCCGCGTCCAAAGCCCTGTTGGCGGCGCCAGAGTTCGCGGTCCACAAATTTCTGATCGACCGCCAGCCCGGCGGGCAGCCCGGAAAGGAACGCAACCAGGGCCTCGCCGTGGGATTCTCCGGAAGTGAAGTAGCGCAGCATGTGGAAGAGGCATTGTAAATGAAGCGGAAAAGTTCGGCTCTACTCGATTTTTGCACCGAAGGCGCGCCTCATGCAGGTACAATGAAATGGCAGTTTGTTCCGGTAGCCGCCGGACGCCCCCGCGGTTTTCCGACGCATCGCGCCACTTCGTCACTGGACGCGAGGATATTTCATGTTGACCACCAAAGCTGGTCCGTTTCATCCAGAAGTTTCCGAGCTCATCCGCTGCGTGATTGCCGACGATCACGAGATGCTGCGCTATGGCGTACGCCGTATGCTGGAAGACGCTCCCGGCTTTGCCGTGGTGGGCGAAGCGAGCGATGCCGCCCAGGCGCTCAAGTTGGTGCTCGAGCATCGCCCTGACCTGGTGCTGCTCGATATCAGCATGCCCGGTATGTCGTCGTTCGAGGCCGGACGCCTTATCGAAGAGCACTGCATCGGAACGCGCATCGTGTATCTGACCATGCACGAGGATCGGGAGTATGTGCAGCAAGCCCTGCGTTCGGGGGCCAGCGGGTATCTGCTGAAAGACACTCCCGCGCAGCTTTTGTTGCGCGCGTTGCGCGAAGTGCATTGCGGCGAGCGGTTATTGAGTCCGCAGATCCAAATGCAATTGGAAGCCGACGCGATCCTGCGGAAGCAGGCAGTGCGGGTGCCGTTACGAAGAAGTACCCTGACGCTGCGCGAACGCGAAGTGATGAGATTGCTCGCCGAGGGACATACCGTAAAGAAAGCAGCGCTGGTTCTGGGCATCAGCGTCAAGACAGTGGAGGCGCACAAGTTCAACTTGATGCGCAAGCTCGACATCCACAACAAGGCTCAGTTAGTCACGGTCGCCATACAAAAGAGGATTCTTCCGCAGCCAGTCCCGATGCCGTAAACCGCCTGCCAAGCATCAGACTCGCGCACTCTTGATGGCTGCGGCGGCGAGGCTGGCAAGATCGGGGACCTCCAGGTCAGGCCGCTTTTCGGAGGCAAGCACAGATGAGGCTCGAACCGCGCCAATCCCGGGACGAGCCGACCTCCGGTTCACCCACACCGTCGCGATGCCCAGCGATCGCGCCGGCACCACATCGTGATAGACGCTCTGCGCGGCATGTAGCAGGCGATCTGGTGAAAGCGCCAGCGTGCGCAAGGCGATCTGAAAATTATTGATGGAAGGCTTATAGCTTCTCGCCTGTTCCGCCGTGATCACGCCATCGAATTCCATCCCCAGATGTTCTCGCGTCTCCGCAAATAGATCGTCGTCAATGTTTGAAATCACGACCAGCTTGTAGCGCTTCTGAAGCTCGTGCAGCGCGCTCACTGTATCGGGAAAAGGCGGCCACGCGGGAACAGATTCGGCGAGCGAACGAATCTCAGCGGAACTTGCCTCGAAGTGAAGGCGATCTGCAAACGACCGCACCACCGCTTGCAGCACATCTCGGTAGCTTTGGTACGGGCCGCTTTCTGCCTCTGCCTCAAATTCTCCGTAGAGTTCAAGAAGGGCAGCGTCGGGCAGGCTTTGGCCGTGGTTCCCGAGCACAGTGCGCAGGACAGGCAGAATCCCCGACTCCCAATTGATCAGGGTGCCATAGCAATCAAAGCTGATGGTAGTGAAACGTGAGAAATCCATAGGCAACGCAACCGGACGATCCGCAGCTCAGGCAAGATCGCAGCGCTGTTTAATCCTTGGTCTTTGATCCTCGCTCTATGCTTTCTGTTCGCTGAACAGGTCAAGGGGTGGCGCGGCGGAAGTTGGGCTCTCCAGCGCTACGGGCGTGGCCGGCGGAGCGCTGGATTCCTCCCCAATAGCTTTCGCTGCCGGAGCTTTCTCGCCCTGCATGAACTTCCTCGAATCGAGCAGCGGACGCCCCAGTGACGCGTTATAGCTGGTCCACGGCCCCTCGAGTTCAATCTCGCGGTCGAAGTGAGCGCGCATGGCTTCCATCTTGGAATCCAGATCGTCGAGATAATGCAGCATGAGCGCTTCCGGGAACATCGGCAGCTTGGGCGATCCGAAATCGTACTGCCCGTGATGGCTGATGATCAGATGTTCGAGCAGAGTTTTCAGTTCTGGGGGAAAGTCGGGCAGCTTCGCGAGCTTCGCCTGCAGCATCTCCAACTCGATGATCATGTGCCCAAGCAACTGCCCGCGCGTGGTGTAGGAGAACGCCCGGTTGTAGGTCAGTTCGTGAATCTTGCCGATGTCATGCAGAAACGCCCCCGTCAATAGGAGATCGCGGTTGACCTGAGGATAGTTCCGGCAGATCAGGTCGCAGGAGCGAAACAGCGACACGACGTGATCGAGCAGTCCGCCGATGTAGGCGTGATGGAGGGTCTTGGCAGCGGGCGCGTTGCGGTAACGCTCGGCGATCTCCGCATCCGCCATGAACAGTTCGACCAGCGCCTTGAGGTGCGGATTCTGGAACGTGGCCACAAACTCGGTCAGCGTTCTCCAGAGTTCGCCGATGTCCTTCTTGGTCTTGGGCAGGTAGTCGGCGAAATCGACATCGCCTTCTTCCATGCGTCGCAGCTTGTGAATCGTAAGCTGAAAACGATTCTTGTACTTGTTGATGAGTCCTTTTACCTTAAGAAAGTCGTCCTGCTCGAAGACATCGATAAATTCTTCGACGTTGTCCCACATTTTGGCTTCGATCTGGCCGCTGCGATCCGCCAGGATCAAGGCGAGGTAAGGCTCGCCACTTTTCTTGGCCTTCACCTGCTTCGACGCCACCACGAAGCTGGAGGTGACGATCTTGTTTTCCTGCTGGGGACAGTCGGAGATAAAAAACTCTTTCATGAACCTCCGCGAAATCGGCTTGCCGCATCCAGCGCCTGAAGGCGCATGATCGCTACTCCACGAGCGGCATGCCTGAAGGCATGCCCTGATACGAATCTCACTTGCGCCACGGCTTGCTAGAGGGCCACGACAGATTAGCCTAAAACACGCCGAGCTTTTTCTTCTTTTTCAGCTTCTTCGCCTTGTCTTCTTTGGCTGTGGTCTCCACGGGCTTGGTTTGCTTGGCGCTTGCACCCGAATCGATGTAGCCATTCTTGATGTCAATGAAGGCTTCTTCGCGCAGCGTGGTCAGATACGCGCGCAGCGCCGGCTGTAATTTCTGCATGTACAACGCATCCTGGATGCGTGGCTCAGCTTCCTTCAGAGTGGGAATGCCCGCCATCTGGTGTTCGGCCGCCAGCAGGATCACGTAACCCTGCTTAGTGCGGATCACATCCGTGACTTCACCGGCCTTGAGCGCGAAGACTTTATCGTCCAGTTCTTTTGGCATCGTGCCGCGCTTGAAGTAACTGAGGTCGCCGCCGTCTTTAGCGGACGGTCCATCGGAATACTTTTTCGCCAGCTCGTCGAACTTTGCCCCTTTGTGAATTTGATCGAGAAGATCCTGCGCTTTGGCCTTGGCGGCGTCCAGCGCTGCTTCCGTTTCCGCCGCCGTGGGCGGCTCTGGTTTTACCTCCGGGCTCGTAACTGGTTTGACCGGCGTTTTGGGCGCGATCAGAATTTCGCTTAAGCGAACCTGCTCCGGCTGCTCCATCTCGGCGCGATGCTGCTCGTAGAACTTCTTCTCGTCATCCTTGTTCATGGACAGTTTCTGACCCACTTCCTGCCCAATCACACGCTGCGTGATGATCTGGTTGCGCAGATTCTGCTTGAAGTCTTCATAAGAAGCGCCCTGCGCCTCCGCCGCTTTCTCCAGGTCCTCCATGGTTTCCAGGTTCATCTGCTTGCGCATTTCATCGAGGCGCTTGATGAGTTCGGTGTCGCCGCTGATCCCGAGGTCTTTGCCCTTTTGCAGCAGGAGTTGCTGATCGATCAGATCGCGCAGAACGTCGCGCTGCTTGTCGGCGAAAACGCGGTCGGCGTTGGCCGCGTCCTGCTGCTGAACTTCCTGCTTGAGCTGGTCGCGGCTGCGGATGTATTCCGAGCGCGTGACAATTTCGTTGTTCACCCGGGCGACGATCTCTTCGACCACGGTATCGGCGGGCAAAAGTGACGGCAGCAACAGCGCACAGCCGACAGTCAAGAGCAGGGGAATTCCGGTCTTCTTCATTAGGGCTCTCTTGAATCCTGGGGTAACCCCGAGGGAAAATTATTTTTCTATTTTACGCCGCAAACCGTATGGAGGCCAATTGGGCGAGCCGGTTTCTCGGGGAGGATGTCCGGCTAATTACCTCGCGTCAGCGTCAGCGCGGTCACGTCGTTGTGCTTCGGGACCATGTGCATGAAGTCCTGCACACGTTGCAGGATGTTCTGGGAAAGACCTTTGGCCGTTGAAGGCCCCGCCTGCATGGCGCTCTTGACTCCCTCCAGACCAAATTCCGCGTCTTTCGACTCGGCCTCCACCACTCCGCGTGAAACCACGGCCAGCGAACCCTCTGGTCCGAGGCCGACAATGCGGGCATCGATGGGGGACAGCGAAAATAGTCCGAGCGGCAGGCCGGTCGCGGGCAATTCAACGACGCTCGACTGATCGCGCAGCAGGGCCGGCGTGTGGCCTGCATTCACGTAGCAAACCGTGCCCAACTCCTCGTTGTAGCAGCCGGCAAAGGCGGGGCAACTGCGCACGCCTCCGGCAGCGCGCATGATCTCGAGATTCAGACGGCGCGAGAGTTCGATCATGGCGTCCGATTCGTTCAGCTCGGCAGCGGAGAACAGTTCCTCGGCGGACGAGCGGAAACAAGCTTGCGCGGCCTGCAGCACGGGGCCGCTGGTTGCGCGCTTGCCGGCTACGTCAAGCAATCCGAAAACAAAACGGTGCGGGCTGACGCGTAGAAAATCATGCAGATCGCCTCCGGAGCGCGAGGAAAAATATGCCACCGCCAGGTCAGCGCCCTGGAGCGTCGGGGATTCTCCCTGAACGATCTCGGGAGGTTCTTCCGTGGTTGAGCCGAATCCGAGTTTGGAGAGCAGACCCGCCATGACGGGGGAAATTAACACAAAGTTGGAGGCTGGGCAATGAGCGGGAAGTGCTAGTCAACCAGGCTGCTGCCGAGCCACTTGAGCCAAGTTGAAATATCCTATAGGATATGGCATCCTATAGGATGTGGCATGAAAGGATCGTTCTCGACACCTCAGTGGTGGTCGCCGCACTGCGCACCCGGTTGGGAGCGGGCAACGCGGTTTTGCGGCTAGTCGCCCAGCGGCGGCTGGTGGCTTTGGCGACTCCACCTCTTTTTCTTGAATATGAGGATGTCTTGAAGCGCCCCGAGCATCGATTGGCCCATGGGCTTCCGCCCGAGGCAATTGACAGATTTCTCGCCGAGCTAGCGGCCCTGATCGAGCCGGTCGAAGTTCATTTTCAGTGGCGGCCGCAGTCCCGCGACCCCAATGACGAGATGGTGCTCGAGGCTGCAATCAATGGCCAAGCGGATGCGCTCGTGACCTACAACGTCGCCGACTTTGCTGGGCCCGCCGGGCGGTTTAGAATTCCCGTGCTGCGTCCAGCTGACCTGTTAAGGAGAGTGAAATCGTGAGCAAAGCTACGTATCCGTTGAAGCTCCCCCTTTCCATCAAGAAGGCTGCCCAGCGGCTCGCGAAGGAGGATGGCGTCTCCTTGAACCAATGGATCGCGGCAGCGGTCGCCGAAAAAGTTGGGGTGGTGGAAACCGCGGCCGAGTTTTTCAAGAAACGGGCGGACAATGCCACCGGCGAAGGACTGACGAAGTTTCTGCGCACCGCGCCTAAGATAGCGCCCGAACCGGAAGATACGCTCCGATAACCGTCAAAGTCCCCGGCCAGGCAGCTTGGAGGTCAGAGGCTGCGGCTGCGCCAGCGAGTCGCCCCCGCGGCCACAAGGGGCCTCCACACCGGCCTAGCTTATTTTCCGTATCTTTCTCTTAACTTGCTTGTCATGTCTTCCTGGAGTTGGTGGTAGTCGGAGTGGATGGTGGCGCGCAGAGCGGCTTCCGTGGAACTGCCTTGCGAAAGGCGTTCCAGGATATGAGCGATTTCGCTCATGCCATACGCGTCGCGAATGTATTCGGTGGCGGCCAGTGATTCGGCGTAGGCGACGTTGGCTTCGGGAGCGGAAAAGCTTATGAAACTGCCTTCGAGCATGTTGAAGGGGATCTCATTGCCGGCGGCGAATAGTTGCGCGAGTTGACGTCCGTTGGAAGCGGACGACTTCCCTTCTTCGAGCTGTGCGACTCCTTCGTTAAGCCAGGTGGGGCAGCGGCTGCCCGACATCTGCGCGACGAAAGAGTGAGTGAGTTCATGTTTCAGGACTCGAGCCAAATCGGGAGTAACGCTCTTAACACCACTGATCGGGATGCGCAGCTTGCCATCGTTGATAGCGCCGCTCCAGGAAGGGGCGCGGGTCACGTCGAAGAAGGCCTGCTGCGTGTAGAGGGTGACCGCAATGTTGCTGCGCGGCGAATAACCGAGATCGCGGACCAGGTCGTCATACTCCGAGTCGAGAGTGGCGAGCAGGTCGCGGCGGAAGGTCTCGGAGGTATCCTTTCCTTCGAAGTGAAGATTGAAGTGGCTGCTTTCGCGTTGCGAAAAATCGGATTCGGCGCTGGATTCGCGCTCGGCGCGGGAGAGGTACTGGCTGACCGTGGCATCGGGACGCAGGGATAAGGACTTCTTCCAGGAACGAATGGCATCGGGCGTATGATCGCTGGCGAATTGCACGAAGCCCAGCATGGCGATGGCGTCGGGTGAATCGGGAGCGACGTTGGCAGCGTGTTGTGCGAAGGGCAGGGCTTCCGCGGCTTGGCCGGTGCGCATCAGCGTGGCGGAGTAGTAGATCAGCAAGGTGGGGTTATCCGGTTGGAAGCGGAGCGCGGATTCGTAATAGCGCTTGGCCTGCGGGAAGTTGCCGTGATCGGATTCGTGCTTACCGGCGAGGAAATATGCGGTGGCAGCGAGTTCCGGATTTCCGGTTTGCGCGACGCTGGCGAGTGCATCGGTATCGACCTTACTATCACGGATGACTTTTGCGGCTAAGTCGGCCTCGTGGTTGAACGAGGGCGCGGGCGGCGTTATGTCGGGGAGTTTGGCGGACGCTCCTGAGTGAACGGGCGCGACGCCTCCGGCCTCAATGCGCTCGACCGAGGATTTCGGGATGGCATAGGTATCTTCGCCGAGGTCGTATTCGACGCGGTCTTTACTCTCGCGGACTTGGTCGGCCCAGATGGTGCGTCCATTCTTCAGATGGATGACGTCGGCGTGCGCAGGGAGCGCCGGAAGAAGCACTAAAATGAGGACAAGGGCTCGCACTCGGCTGATTCTAGCAACGGGATAGAGGGGCGGTAAGGTGACGATGGTGCTGGAACTGGGACGGCGGAGATGGTATCTCGCCTTGGCCTTGAAGAGTGCGCGAACTCGAATCTCAGCGATACAGTGTGGCAAGGCTGTAACCTTAATTAGCCGCGAAGCGGCGTAAGAGTTCAGCCCACGGCGTAAGCCGTGGGAAAAAGGGAACAGAAAAGCCCCAGCGGGGCGAAAGAGTTCTTCTCACGCGGTCTGTGAAGCGCTGGGCTCAGCTGGTTCGTCCCTCCGAGGCTGAATTCATGAAGCCATGGTTGATGCGGTTGCGTCGGATGATCGGGTTGGCATGGTGCCTTGCAGCTGCGACCTGGGCTCAGGCAGCAGAGCCAAGCCTCCAGTGTCCGCAAACCACGAGCGGGCTCTACGCACGCATACGCTCAGTAGGACTCGACGCACAGCGCGTCTACCACATTCGCGACGCCTCGATTGACCGGCCGAATCTCCATCTTGATTTCGACGACGGCACGCTGGCGTTTACCGAAGACATTTGCGGACGGATTACGGGCGCATTCTTCGAGGGTGAGGGTGAGATACGGCTGCGGCCTCCGAACCGTGTGGAGCGGGGATCGCTGGCGCTGTTTACGGGGATGGCAATTCTCGAAGAGCAGTTCACCTCGGGATATCTGCGCTTCAACGACGACACGGCGGCAGGCTTGCAGCCGTTTCTAAAACCGGAGTCGGAGATCTCGGAATTCATAAAGAGTTGGGACGAAACGAGCCGCAGTCTGGCGGAATTTGACGCCCTGCGCTTGTTGCTGGACTTCAGTCACTTTCTTCCGTCACCCGGCGGAAATGAGGGTGGGAGCGAGTTCGCTCGCAAATTTCCGTCACTGCTGCACGCTCATTTGCTAGGTAAAAAGTTGGGTGCCTTCGAAGTATTCTGGGATGCAGCCGGTGCCGAGCCGTTGTGGGCGGGGCAACCACGGGTGAGAGACGGCATCCCGTTCTTCGATATCTGGACTTCGTTTGCACCTCGTGGCGCTGGCGGCGCGGCTAAGTCTCCAGCGGCCAACGATGTCTCGGTCGCAGGCTTTCAAATTCGGGCGTCGGTGCAGCCTCCGACAACGTTGCGAGCATCGACGGAGGTGAAGATTCGAACTCGCAGCGGAGGAGAAAGGACGCTGCTGTTTGAGTTGTCCCGTTATCTGAAGATTGATGCAGTCGAGGCGGATGGGCGGCCGGTGGACTTCATCCAGAACCCAGCGATCGAAGGAACTCAGCTGCAGCGAAAGGGGAACGATCTGGTGGCGGTTGTATTCCCTGCCCCGCTCGCGGCCGGGCGGGAATTGAAACTGCGCTTCCGCTATGCGGGCGAGGTGCTGTCGGAGGCGGGGAGCGGACTGCTGTATGTGGGCGAGCGCGGCACGTGGTATCCGAACTTCGGGTTGAACCCGGCGCAGTTCGAGATGGAGTTTCACTATCCTGCAAACTGGACGCTGGTGGCAACGGGCAAACAGGTCTCCCAAGCTGGCGGCGAGGAAGCGGAAACGAACGTGGACGCAGGAGCGGAAAAAGTTTCACGGTGGATATCGGAGCGGCCGATCCCAGTGGCAGGGTTCAACCTGGGCAAATACGTTCGGGCCGAAGCAAAGGCGGGCAACATTCTGGTAGAAGCCTACGGCACGAAGGGAGTGGAGAAATCGTTCCCCAAGGCGCCCCCGGAGGTGATCGAGCAGCCCACCTTTCCCGGCACTTCTCCGCGAAGATCAAGACCGACGGAGCCGATCGTGGTGACTCCACCGCCTCCGTCACCGGCGCACGATGTGCAGGCGGTGGCGGACAGAGCGGCCAAGGCGATTGCCAGTTTCTCGCAGTGGTTTGGGCCGTATCCGTACGGCTCGCTGTCGCTGACGCAGATGCCGGGTGATTTGAGCCAGGGCTGGCCAGGCCTGGTGTTTCTGTCGACCTTCGCGTTTCTCAGCCCGCAGGAGCAAACCGATCTCCGCCTTGGCCCGGTGACGCGCGAGCTTGACAGCCAGGTTCTGGTCCACGAGACGGCGCATCAATGGTGGGGCGACCTGGTGCTGTGGAAGAGCTATCGGGATCAGTGGCTTTCCGAGGGCCTGGCGAACTACGCCTCGCTCATGTTGCTGGAGCAGCAGAAACCAGCGCAATTCCGCCAGGTTCTGGAAAAGTACCGCCGCGATCTGCTGAGCGAAAACAAAGATGGAGAGAAGCTGCGCGACGCGGGCCCGGTGACGCTCGGGCAGCGGCTGGAGTCGTCCCATTTTCCCGCGGGGTATGAAGCGATCAGCTACGAACGAGGCACGTGGCTGTTTCACATGCTGCGCATGATGCTGCGCGATTCCGAAATGGCATCCCGTTCTCGGAAAGGCCGCGCCAATCCGCCGGCAAACGCAGACGAGCCCTTCTTCCGCGCGTTGCGGAAAGCCAGAGATCGGTATGCGGGAAAGAGCATGAGCACTGAAGATCTGGTGCAAGTGTTCGAAGAGGAACTGCCACGCCCACTTTGGTACGAGAATCGTCGCAAGCTGGACTGGTTCCTCGAAAGCTGGATCAAAGGGACGGCGATACCGGAGCTGGAAACGCGCGAAATCCGCATCACGGAGAAAGCTGACGTCACCACGGTCACCGGCGTGATCGTACAAAAGGACGTGCCCGAAGATATGGTGACGGCGGTCCCTGTGTATGCGACAACCGCGGGAGGCGCGCTGGTCTTTCTCGGCGAAGTGCTCGCCGATGGCGCGGAGACCGCCTTTCGGCTGACCGCGCCGAGCGATGTGCACAAAATTGTGCTCGATCCCAAGCAGACGATTCTTAGCGCGCCCAAGTAGATTCCAACCACATTTTCAAATGGCAGAGACCTTGGTGCCGATCGCCAGCCGGCGCGGCCATGCTATTGCTGAAGAGGAAGTGAATTGGAGCATGTCATGACTCTTCAGCCCTATGCCACCGCGAAGGAAAACGATCAGCCAGCAAGCGATCGGCCAGCAAACGATCAGCCAACAAACGACCGCTCAGTAAATGATCGCCCAACAAACGACCGGCCGCGCCGACGCACGATTCTTCTGGTCGAGGACGAACCCTTTGTGCGCGAGGCGACGTGCAGCATCCTGCAGCATGCGGGCTTTGAGGTTCTGCCTACCGAGGATGCGCGAGAGGCCACCAAGGTCTATGAAGACTGCCAGCGCCGAATCGATCTCGTGATGACCGACATGGTGCTTCCGGGGCGAACGGGCCAGCAACTAGGGCAGGATCTGCGCGAGCGATCACCAGAGGTTGTGGTGCTGGTGACGTCCGGTTACGGCAACGCCGAGTACGAGACGGAAGCTCCCGAGTCACGCACCTATTTTCTGGCGAAGCCCTATTCGCGGCGGACTCTGCTCGAAAAAATTGAAAAGATTCTTGCGACCGTGTCGTTGGCGCGGGCAGCGGGGCAAGCGGTCTAGCCAGCTACGAGCCGCGAGCTACGAGCTAGAGGCAAAACCAGAATCCGTTTGCTCGTAGCTCGTAGCTCGCAGCTCGCAGCCTTTTGCACTCGCAACCGACCGTCGTCCTTCTCCGTTTATAATCCTCCGTTCCCAAGTTCAGTTCCGAAAGTTGGTTCCTAATCTTAGAAGGAGCACGCATGAAACTCGAGGGGCGAGTAGCGCTGGTCACCGGAGCGTCGCAAGGCATCGGCCATGCCTGCGCGCTGGCCTTGGCGCGGGAAGGCGCAAGCGTAGCCGTAGCCGCGCGCAATCGGCAGAAACTAGACGACCTGGTAGCAAAAATCACGGCAGCAGGAGGCAAAGCCACAGCCTTCGTCATGGACGTAGCCGACGAAGAGCAGGTGAAGTCCGGAATCAAGTCGGCGCTGGCGCAATTCGGCAAGATCGACATCCTGATAAATAATGCCGGCATCACCCGCGACCAACTAGTAATGCGCATGAAGCGCGCCGACTGGGACGCAGTCCTGAACACGAATCTGACCTCCGCCTATCTCTGCATCCAGCAGGTAATCGGATCGATGCTCAAGCAGCGCTGGGGACGAATCATAAACATCACCAGCGTCTTCGGCCAGACCGGCCAGGCAGGCCAGGCAAATTACGCGGCCTCAAAAGCCGGACTGATCGGCCTGACCATGGCAATGGCCCGCGAGGTAGCGTCGCGCAACATTACGTGCAATGCGGTGGCTCCAGGATTTATCGAGACCAGCATGACCGCCGCGCTAAGCGAAGAGTTCAAACAGAGTGCGGTAAAAAATATTCCGCTAGGACGCGTGGGTTCTCCCGAGGACGTAGCCAACGCAGTGTGCTTTCTAGCCTCCGAAGAAGCGTCCTACATCACCGGCCACGTCCTGAATGTAAACGGCGGCCTGCTGATGGGCTAATGTGAATGTGTGGGGCGGGCGCCCTCGCCCGCCGCCGTTGACCTTGGTGTTGATCTTTCGTCCAAGCCACAAAAGAACGCCGGGTGCCCCATCCTAACGTCGTGCCTTTCGACGTTAGGGTGGGATTCCACCCCCGCCTGCAGCTAGGGATTTCCCCGGACATATACTGAACGTCAACCGCGGATTGTCGAAGGGACGACGCCGGTCCCCCAATAGCTTTTGGGAAGGGCATGGCTTCAGCCATGCCGTCAGAGCCATAAAATTGCGCGCTTGAGCCCCTGAGGGCCGGACAGTCTGCTCGGAGAACCGCTCTCGCAACAGACCTCTTAGGTCTGGCCGGGTGCCCGAGACAATCGGGTGCCCCACTCATTCGCGTTCTGTGCGAATGAGTGGGCTTTCGGCTCTACCAAGACTCTCGAAATTCGGGGACGGCCGCCCCTCTCCTGGCCTCGGTTTTGTCAAGCTTGACTTTTCACTCGGGATGAAACGGGGGTTCGCAGTCACCAGGAGAAACAGCGGCGAGCCCCAAGCCAAAATCCCGACTACAAACGAAGCTAAGTCCAATGCACTCAGGACTTTGCCTCTAACCAGCTCCCTTTCAAGACTTTGAAAGGAAATTCTCCCTAAAGTCCTGATTCCAATATACCGGGTAGGGGAGGGGGGGTACCCCCACTAAACATAAGACCAGGAAAAACCTCCAAAAAAGCGTCTCTCCCCAAGCACTCACCAGAAATTTATTTTTGAGCGAAGAAAAAGAGAAACAAGAACTTGATATTAGTGGGGTTCGTGCACGATCAGGATCATCCCCGGCCGCAGGGCTGCGATATTCCGGTTGTCGTGTTTCAGGGCGGTGACGGTGGTGTTGTACGAGCTGGCGATGGAATACAAGGTTTCGCCGCGCTTGACCGTGTGACGCTTGACCGCGGGACCGGGACTGACGCCAGCCGATTTGGCGGAGGCGGTTTGCGTCCCGGCAGGGTGCTTTGATCGGCTGGAATGCCGCGCTGCTAGCCGCGTTTCGCCCGCTCTTGGAGTAGCAGCCGGAGTGACAGGCAGGTGCAGATACAAGACTTTTCTTCCGGCGAGGCTGCTGCCTTTGAGCCGGTTCCAACTGCGAACCATCTTGACGGAGACCCCGAAATTCTCGGCTACCGACTCAACCGTATCTCCTTTGCGTATCTTGTAGCGGGTGGTCGAGTGCGCGTAGGTGCTGGTATCGCTCTGCTTGCCCGGAGCGATAGGGATGATGAGACGGCTTTCGGGCGCGACCGCGCCGTTGTTCATTTCGTCATTGAGGTCGTTGGCTTCGGCGATGGCTTTTGGATTCGTGTGGTAGGTGCGGGCGATGGAGGCCAGCGTTTCTCCGCCCTGCACCTTGTGATAGCGCCACCAGACGCGCTTGTCGGTGGGAATCGAGGCTACCGCGGTTTGAAACTTCGCGGCGGTTCCGGCGGGCAGGTGAAGCTCGAAGGCTTCGTCTTTTCCAGCAACTCCGCCAGTAACTCCGTCTGAAAGTTTGGGCGTGGTCATGCGGAGCAGGCTGGGGTTCAGGTCCAGCAAGTCTTGGGCGGTGGCGTCCACGCACTCGGCGGCTAGGCGGAGATCGATGGGATAGGCGATCTTGACGGTGTCGTAGGGAACGGGCTTTTCCTTGACGACCTCATCCAGTCCGTACTGGGCGGGATTCTTGGCCATGATGGTGACGGCGAGGATGATGGGAACGTAGTTGCGGGTTTCCTTGGGCAGCGCGTTGCGGCGGTAGAGTTCCCAGAAATCGGCGTAGCCGGTGCGCTTGACCGCGCTCTGGACGGTGCCCGGGCCGGAGTTGTAGGCGGCCATGGCCAGGTACCAGTCTCCGAATTCGTTGTAGAGGTCTTTCAGGTGATGGGCGGCGGCTCGGGTGGCTTTTTCGGGATCCTGGCGGTCGTCTACCCACCAGCTGCGCTCTAGTCCGTAGCCTTTGGCGCGGCTGCCCATGAATTGCCACATGCCGCGGGCGCCTGCTCGTGAAACTGCCAGAGGATGAAAGCCGGATTCAGCCTGGGCCAGGTAGATCAGGTCTTGCGGGACTCCTTCTTCGCGGAGGGTGCGGCGAATCATATCTTCGTAGCGGCCGGAGCGGGCTAGGGCGCGCTCGACGGTGCCTCGTCCGCGGTTGGAAAAGTAATTGATGAAGCCGGCGACCTGGTCGGTCATCATCAGGGGCAGATCGGAATGGGTGGATTTTATCTCGGCTTCGGCTTTGGCTTTGACGGTTTGGTCGACTGCGGGAGTGAGTTCGTTGGCTTCGTCGATGGGCGCGGGTTCCGACTTTTGCTCGGCGAAGCCGTCGCCCTGCTGCAGGGCGGCTAGTTCCAGGCCGTTGACGCCGTCGAGAATGCGGTCGAGTTCACGCTCCAGGCGGTCGTCGGAGTTGAGGTCGAATCCGCTGCCGAGGAGCTGGTTGAAGGCGGAGTCGAAACTTTGCTTCGCGGCTTCTAGGTGGCCGGCTTGATAGTTGTCCTGGCCGGACTGGTATTCCTTTTCGACGCGGGCGATCAGGTCGGCTACGGGATCTACCTGGAGGGCTTGCGGGACCTGCGACTTCGGTTGGGGCTCAGCGGCGGCTGGCTTCTGCTTTTGCGGATCTGGCGCGCTGCCAGTCGCGACCAAGGCTGGAGCCTGACCCTGGGCGGGAGGCATAAACGACGCTTTTTGAGCACTCTGGCAGGCGAGGGTCGCCGCCAAAGTTGCTGTCAGTGCGGCGGAGAGCATGATCGCCGGATACGGTTTAGAAGAAAACCTCATATTTTCAAAAAGTTACGGCAACCGCTCCCGAATGCAAACGAGCGTCTCTCAGTATGAGATGGTACTATCGCGAAATTCGTTGGGTCAACGCTACAGAAGACCCATGACCATGTTACTTTGGGGACCGGCTGGGCATATTACCTCAGGCGGGCGGGGGATGGCAACGAGTCTTTCGCCGAGTCTTTCACGATCGGGAATCATCGAAAGCGCATATGAAAGCTATACAGATCAAGCAAACAGGCGGGCCGGAAGTGATGGAACTGGTGGACTTGCCGGTTCCGCAGCCTAAGGCGAACGAAGCGGTCGTAAAAATACAGGCGGCGGGCATCAACTTTATTGACGTCTATAACCGCGAGGGGCGGTATAAGGCTCCGCTGCCGTTGGTTTTGGGACAGGAAGCGGCGGGCGTGGTTTCGGCGATCGGCTCGGACGCGCGCACGGTGGCGGTCGGCGACCGTGTGGCTTATAGCATGACGCTTGGCAGCTATGCCGAATATGCGGCCGTGCCGGCCGACCGGCTGGTGAAGATTCCGGCGGGGGTGGGCGAGCGCGAGGCTGCGGCCGCGATGTTGCAGGGGATGACGGCGCACTATCTGGCGTATGACACTTTTCCGCTGAAAAAAGGCGAGACGGCGCTGATTCACGCGGCGGCCGGAGGAGTGGGGTTGCTGCTGGTGCAGATGGCGCACAACATTGGCGCGCGGGTGATTGCTACGGTTTCGACCGAAGAAAAAGCCAAGCTGGCGCGCGCGGCGGGGGCGGACGACGTCATTCTTTATACGCAGGTGGATTTCGAGGCGGAGACGAAGCGGCTGACTGGCGGCAAAGGCTTGGATGTGGTGTATGACTCGGTGGGGAAGACTACGTTCGATAAGGGGCTGAACCTACTGCGTCCGCGGGGCATGATGGCGTTGTTTGGAGGATCGAGCGGAGCGGTCGCACCGATTGATCCGATAGTCCTTAGCCAGAAGGGATCGATCTTTCTGACGCGGCCTACGCTGGGGCACTACGTAATCACCACGCAGGAATTGCAGGCGCGTGCCGGGGCCGTGTTCGGCATGATTCGCGACGGCAAGCTCAAATTGCGGATCGAACATGTGTATCCGCTGGCGCAGGTGCAGCAGGCGCACCGGGATATGGAAGGACGGAAGACTACGGGGAAGTTGCTGCTGCTGCCGTGAGCTGGGGTTCGTTCACCCGATGTCATCGCCGTATGTCTTTTTTTTGATGACAATCCCCTAGAGATGGCAACTCTGGGATATGCCACATTACGGCGTTGGTCTGCGTGAGTAGTTCTTCAGGTACGCGGGCAGTTCTTGCTGGCAGCGGTCATCGCGAATCGCGGCGCCGACCTTCATCTCCAGCGGTATCACTCCCGCCCAGGTAGGGAACGAGTAGTCTTCATCGTCGTCCACCGGTGGACCTACTCGGACTTTGGCTGAGAATTCATTGATTGGAAGGCGCAGGACTGACGTTGCCTTTAGCTCTTTGTCGTTGGGCTGGCGCGCGTCATCCCAGCGTCCGGGGATGATGTGTTCGCTTATTGCACGCAGGGCCGCGAGTTTTTCTGCCGGATCGTCGACTAGCGTTGCCGTGCCCAGAATTACCACCGAGCGGTAGTTCATCGAGTGATTGAAGACGGAGCGGGCCAGGACTAATCCATCGAGCAGCGTGACCGTGATGCAGACCGGGACGCCTTGATCGAGATTGCGCAACATGCGGCTGGCGGCCGAGCCGTGGATGTAAAGCACGTCTCCATTGCGTCCGTAGGACGTGGGGATGACGTAGGGCTGAGAGTCGGAATTCGAATTGGCGACGAAGCCGACGTGGCAGAGGAAAGCTTCATCGAGGATCTGGTTGACGGTGTCGCGGTCGTAGATGGCGCGTTGCGGTTCGCGCACTACGCGGGTGCGTGGAGTGGGGTTGGTGGGCTCTGAACTGTTGGACATGGAGCTAACTTCCTAGGCAGGCGCCAAGAGTGGTGACGGGGAATTTTAGCAGGTCAGAGGTCGCAGCACGTGCTGACTGCTACAGCAGGCCACCGGTCTTTACCGCCAACGTACTGAGCGCCATCTCCAGCTTGGTGATGGCCTCGCCGAGTTCCGGGTGATTGCCAACCTTCTTTTGCAGTTCCTTCAGAATCTTGTGAGCGCTTGCGACGTGCTCTGCGGCCTGGGCTGGATTTTGTTCGGGCTTGGGTTCGGTTGGTGTGGGCATGGTCGTTTGCTCCCCGCTGATAACCTAATTCTATACAGAATGGCAGTGGAGGTCCTCTGGCGCTAATTAATAGAGATGAAAGTTGACTTCGACGTTGATCGCGACGGGCACGGGGTCGCCGTCTTTTTCCGCGGGTCTAAACCTCCAAGTACTGACCGCTTTTACAGCCATCTCGTCCAGACCCAGTCCGAGGGGCCTCTGGATCTGTAGTTCTGCCGGGTTTCCAGAGGAATCGACGACAAGCGAGAGAACGATGGTTCCCATGTATCTCGCCTTGCGCGCTTCGTCCGAGTACTCCGGGTCAGGAGCGTAGAAGACGCGCGGGGCTAAAACTCCGCCGCGTCCGGGCTTGCTGAGATACACAGGTCCCTTCGTCGCCTCAGGCGCGGGTTGCGGCTTGCCTTCCTGCTTAGCGAAATACGCCCGCCAGTAAGGGGGCATTATATCCATCATCGATTCGGAGCCTGTTAGAAAGACGGCGTGAATCGCGGCGGAAACATCTTTTTCATCGGGATTCTGGCTAGGCAGTTCAATCTCGATCTCAACTTTCAAATGGTGGAGAGCTTTCTCCAGGTCTTTTTGCCGCTTTCCGGATGCATTTTTTAGCGTAGTCAACTGGTCCACTGGTTTTTGTTGGGCGTCGAAAATCCGATGGATTCGTCTGCCTTTGATTGCCAATTGTGCGCCGCGCAGATGCACGTCCTCGACTTCGATTTGTCCATCGAGTGTCCAGAGGCCGAGCGGGGCATCTCCTTGCAGGGTGCCGTCCGAGTGAAACTTGAGATGTTGGCCGGAATAAAAACGACGCAGCGTCAGCACTTTTTCTAGGTAGTCGAACTTGACCTGCTTTTCCAGGCCCTGGTCTGCCCGCGCGGGCCGCAGGGACAGCAACGTTAATGCTAGCAGTGCAGCTGCGCTGCGTCGCGAAAAGGAACGGAAAAGACTCCGCGGGATTTTGATGTCTGTTTTCAATTGCATCCTCCGATAGCCGTAGAGATTACGATAATCCTGTCGTGGGGGCTAACAGTGGGGAAGTAAACAACCTCATTTACGCCGGTGTTTCCCTGACAGCTTTGGCGGCTCTTCAAAGACCGCGAACTGAATCTTCTTCTCCACTGGATCGATGCGGTCAACCAGCACCCGGACTCGATTGCCCAAGCTGTAGGTCTTGCGGGAGCGCTGGCCGATGATTTGGCGGGTGTTTTCGTGGTAGGTGTAGCGGTCGTTCTTATCGCCATCGGTTAGCGTGTTCAGGGGGACGAGGCCTTCAACGAAGAGGTCGGTCAGTTCCACGAAGAAACCGAACTTGGTCACGCTGATGATGAGGCCGTCGAAGTCTTCTCCGATGCGGCGCTCCATGAATTTCATTTTCTTCCATTCCATGAGGCCGCGTTCGGCTTCATCGGCGCGGCGTTCGGATTGGCTGGATTCATCGGCGATGGTGTGGAGTTCTTCGAGCGCGATTGGACCTCCGAGAGGTTCGAGTGCGTGTTGATGGGCGTCGCGGTCGCGGCGCTTGGACCAGGGGGATGGCGGCGGGACGTCTCGCTCGGCTTTGTGTGGATGAGAATGAGATCCCGCGCTTCGCTCGGGATGACAATTTTGTAAAGGTAGGGATGTCCCTACCGGCACTTCTTCGTCTATCTTTTCTGGTGACTTTCGCAGCACGTCTTTCAGTATGCGATGCACGATCAGGTCGGGATAGCGGCGGATGGGCGAAGTGAAATGGGTGTAGGTGGTGGCGGCTAAGGCGAAGTGTCCGCGATTTTCTTCGGAGTAGCGGGCTTGTTTCAGCGACCGCAACATGAGGAAACTCAGAATTCTTTCTTCTGGCTTGCCTGCGATCTTCTCGGTGAGTTTCTGGTACATGCGCGGGGTGATGTGGACTTCTTTGGGGACTTCGAGCTCGCGCACGCGCCTGCCGATGCCGCGAGCGTCGCGGCGGTCGGCTTTTAATGGCACGCGCTGAATGGGCAAGGCGCCCACTCCTAGCGAATATCCGAAGGTGGCGGCGATTACTTCGAAGTCGTAGACGCGTTTGGCGTCGGGCTTTTCGTGGATGCGGTAGAGCGAGGCTATCCGTTTATTTTCCAGATAGTGGGCTACGCATTCGTTTGCCGAGAGCATGAATTCTTCGATGAGGCGATGGGCGATGTTGCGCTCGGAGCGGGTGATGCTTTTCATCATTCCCAGTTCGTCAAACTCGATGACGGGTTCGGGAAGATCGAAGTCAATCGATCCGCGGCGCTTGCGTTTGCGGTTCAGGATCATGGCCAGATCGCGCATGCGTTCGAAGTGCTCGACCTGGGCGGCGTATTCGCGGCGGGCTTCGACATGCCCTTCGGCTTCGCCTTCGATGACGGCATTCACTGCTGTGTAGGTCATTCTCTCAGCGGACCGGATCACGCCTTCGTTGATCTCATAGCCGATGATCTCGCCGTGGTGGTCGATCTCCATGGTGCAGGAGAGAACGAGGCGGTCTACCTGCGGGCGCAGGCTGCAAATATCGGTCGAGAGTTCTAACGGCAGCATGGGGACGGCGCGGTCGGGGAAGTAGACGCTGGTGCCGCGCAGACGAGCTTCCTGATCTAGCCGCGAGTTGGGGGTTACGTATTGGGCTACGTCGGCGATGTGGACTTGCAGTTCGTAGTTGCCGTTTTCGAGTTGGCGGACGTGGACGGCATCGTCAAAATCGCGCGCGGTTTCGCCGTCGATGGTAACTATGGGAAGGTCGCGGTAGTCCCGGCGATGGCGCAGTGCTTCGGCTGGAATGACAGTTTCGATGGCTTGCGCTTCTTCGATTACTTCGGGCGGGAAGCGGTGGGGTAGGTGAAACTTGCGGATCATGATCTCGACGTCGACTCCAAAGTCGCTTTCTTCGCCGAGGATTTCGATGACGCGGCCACGCGGTTGCTGAGTGGCGCTGGGCCAGTCGGTGATTGCTACGTCTACTACCACGCCTTCTAGATCGCGCCAGTTAGTGTGGACCGCGGCTTCTTTGCCTATGACTCGGTCTCGGGACTTCTTCTGCGGCTTTGGTGGTGCAGTCGAGGAAATCTTTACCACAGGGGGCACGGAGGTCACAGGGGATTGCGGATTCTCCATCCCGGGCGGGATTACGATTTCCTGCGTCACTTTTTCGTCGATGGGCTTGACGTAGTTGTGACGGTGTCCGTGGTGGAAGATGCCGACCATGGTGGGATGCGCGCGCGACAGGGAGCGGATGATGCGGCCTTCGGCGCGTCCATCGGTGCGGACGGCGGAGACTTCAACCAGGACGCGGTCGCCGTGCATGGAGGATCCGATGGCGTGGGGAGGAATGAAGACATCGCCGGCGAGGCGGGCTTTGAGATTGTCATCGAGCGAAGCGGCTTCGGGAATCACGAAGCCGAAACCGTCGCGATGCATGGTCAGGCGGCCGACTAACTGGTTGCGTCCCTTGGACATCAGTTCTCAGTTCCCGGTTTTCGGTTCCCGGTTCTCGGTTCCCGGTTCTCGATTCTCAGTCTTCGGCTCAGTCACTGAGAACTGAGAACCAGAATCAGCGCAGGTATTTCTCTTCGAGAATCCGCCGATGATGCAGTTCGTGGCCGGCGATGACGTAGGCGAGAGCGCGCACGCTGATCTCATTCTTATTGGCCACCCCGCGGCGAGTCCAGGCGGCTTCGTCCAAATTGCGGAATAGCGAAATGGTGGCGCGTCGGACAGCGATGTAGTCCTCGATCAAGTCAGCCAGTGGACGGTGGGCGAAAGGGGCATCACGCACGTAGTCGTCCTGCTCAAAGCCTTCAATAGGAGTCTGGTCGCCGCGCGCAATGCGCAGGGCGCGGTAGCTCATGATGCGCTCGGTATCGTTGAGGTGGCCGAGAACTTCCTTCAGGGTCCATTTGTCAGGTGCGTAACGAAGATCGCCGTCGGCTTCGGTGCGTCCGGAGAGCAGGAGAAGCATCTGGCGGCGCTGGTCGTCGAACGCGCCGAGAACGTCGTTGCCCGGGACGAGCGAGATGTAGCGTTCGTAGTAGGGAGCGTATTCTCCGGGCTGAGACCGGAGGTAGGCGTTCGCGGTTGAAGTCGCGCCGGTGGAAGTCGTATCAGTCAAAGGCATGGGATTCCTCGTCAGGGATGGCACACACGGTTTGGTCGCGCCCCACGGCTCCATATTACTATTACCGCGTTTAATTACTGCGATAGAAGAATTACGCAGGCTGGGCAGGGCTTACACGATGAGAGGCACGACCGACGGTGCGATGTTTAGGGGGAACCACGCGGGGAACTATGAAAATCAATAAGAAAAGCTGGATTTCCACAGGGGACGGGGTTAACTGAGGAGTAGAATTCGGTATGGCCCCCGAAATGCGGCGCTGATTCAGAATCCCTTAATTTAGTAAAAGGAAAGGATTTCGACGACAATGTGGAAGCCCACGAATCAACCTGCGACACCTGGCCGGCCGGCTGAGCCGGAGCGTCCGAACCCGTCTACAGCGACAACAGCACCGGTGCTGAGCTCGAGCGAGGCCGCCGCTGTGCCGCGTCCGGTTGCCACTACCATTTCGGATCAAGCCACGATTGGCAAGTCGCTGGTGATTAAAGGTGAAGTGACCGGTTCCGAATCTTTGTATATTGACGGCCGGGTAGAGGGATCGATCAACCTCTCTGGCAATCGCGTCACCATCGGACGCAATGGCGTGGTCGCGGCCAACATCAGCGCGCGGGAAATTGTGGTGCTCGGCAAGGTGCGGGGCAACCTCACTGCCAGCGACCGGGTGGATATCCGCAGTGACGGGTCTTTAACCGGTGATGTCGTGGCGGCGCGCATTTCGATTGAAGACGGCGCGTTCTTCAAGGGCGGCATCGATATTCGCAAAGTGGGATCGGCAGGAACCGCGAAGCCGGAAGAAGTGGCGAAGAGTGTCTCTAGTGCGACGCCAGAACCGGCGATGTCGGCGAGAGCGTAGAAGCGCCGTTCGTCGTTCGCTATTCGGTAATAGGCGGCAAGATGGTTAAGAGACGGGCCTCATACGGGGCCCGTTTGTTTTGCCCTTTGCGTAGGGCAGCGAACTCGCATTTCGACGAAGCGTCGTACGAGCAGCGAGACAGCAAGTCCACAGTTGCTCTGGCCACAGGCAGCTGCCGAGCTTTGCTCGGCTTGGGCGGGCGAGGGCACCCGTCCCCACACCAACTCAAGGCTCTTTACCTGTGGCCATTGTTTCCGCGGCTTGGCCTTCGGCCACGTCCGGGAATGCGGCCGATCTTTTCCTGCGGAGATCTGTGGGTAATTCTGAACGCAACAACCATAGGCCGGCGGCTACGGCTGCGGCCCAGGTTACCGAGCCGAGTGCGAGGGCGAGGAGATCGGCGCGGCGGCTGCCGTCGAGCGCGATGGTGCGCATGACTTCGTAACTTAATCCTCCGGAAACGGCGCCGACCAGAGCGGACTTGCCTAACTCTTTCCAGTTCAATCCGCCAAACGACACCATGCCGCGAATATGCAGGAGCGCGGCGATGGCCACTGCGTTGGCCGCGATGCCGACGTCGGATGCGATGGCCAGCCCGGTGACGGAGAGCGTCCGAAAGAATAGCGCGTACATGGGGAGGGACGCGAGCGTGATCAGGCTGGTAGCGATCATCGGGATCAGGGTATTGCCGGAGGCGTAAAACGCGCGGGCATAGAGCGCCTGACTGGACCACAAAGCCAGTGAAAGTGAAAACCAGAAAAAATAAAGGGCAGTGGATTCTGAATCGGCAAAGGTGAAGCGACCGCGGCGATAGACGAGGTCGATGAGCGGAAGGGCAATGGCCATCATCCATCCGGTGATTAGCAGCGACGCAGCCGTGATGCGATAGACCGAAGCATTCACGGTGTCGGCGAATTCACCGAACTTTTTTTCTCCGAAGAGGCGCGAGAAAAACGGGAGTGAGGCCTGGCCGGTGGCTTGTCCGAGGATGGCGATGGGAACGGCGAAGAGACGCTTGGCGTAGTTGAGGCGGGCGATGTCGCCGATTCCGCTTGAAGCAAAGTAGCGGAGGATCCAGTCGTCGGCGGTGACCAGCGAAACGCCTAGCATCAGCGGGATCGAGAGCCGAACCCATTCGCGGAAGGCGGGATTCTTCAGATCGAACGAGGGGCGGTATCCGGTGCCGATTTTGGCCGCACCCAGCGCGTTGATCAGAAATGGTCCGGCAATACTTCCGGCGAGCGCGCCGAAGGCGAGGGACGCGATCCCAATCTGGCGCCCGGCGATCACTCCGCCGCCGATGATGAACACGTTGTAGATGAGGGGACCGAATGCGGGCAACAGAAAGAGACGGTGCGAGAGCAAGACCGCTGAAACAACTCCCCCAACATAAAAGAAGATCTGTGCCGGGAGAAGGATGCGGGTGAGATGCACGCAGAGTTGCATCTGCGCGGGCGTGAAGCCGTGGAACATCCAGCCGGCGAATTCCGGGGTGAAGATTTCGGCGAGGATGGTGCCGGCAACCAGCACGGTGGTCATCACGGTAATGATGATGGAAAAAGTTTTCTGCGCATCGTGCTCGCGCTTTTCCGCGAGAAACCGGGTATAGATGGAGATGAATGTGATAGAGGCTGTGCCGCCGGCAACGATGTAGTTGAGCCAGTCGGGCAGGGTGAAGGCGGCGACGTAGGCATCGGTCTGTTGTCCGGCACCGAAGGCGTAGGCGATGTAGGCCTCGCGGATGTATCCGATCACGCGCGAGAGCGTGATGGTCGTCATCAGCAGCAGCGTCGCGGAAAAGGCGGTGTGCTGGTGCGATGGACGAAAGAAGCGGAGAAGACGCATCCTTCGCAGATTAACGCATCTGGCGGGTGGTGGGAGAGTTATCGGAGGTGCGGAATCGGAAATGGCAATTGGCTCGTGCAGACCTCAGTATTCCGAGTGGTTCAAGCTTCCACATCCTAACCACAGGGGACACAGAGGACCACAGGGGATAGCCGAGACGGTTGATCTGCGAGCGCATCCGGCTGTGAACAAAGAGGATTTTTGTTGATCTGAGTTTTACCCGCTGTGCATTGTCATTCTGCCGCGCGAGCCTGATAGTGCCCGCAGAAACGGAGGCACTATGGCTACTTCACTTGCCGATTTTGCGGAACAGATCAATCCTAAGACTTTGGCGGAGGTTCGGCGCGCCGGGTTCCGGCAGGCTACTCGTGTTCATGGGAGCTTTCTGGCTACCGCCGAGAAGCGGGCTCTCATATGGATGGCCGAGCGCCTGCCGGCATGGGTCAATTCCGACCATTTAACCCTCATTGGCTTTGCCGCCCAGATTGCCACTGGCGTTTGCTACGCCCTTGCAGCTTGGGATCGTCGTATGTTGCTTGCGGCAATTGTTTGTCTCGCGGTGAACTGGTTTGGCGACAGCCTGGACGGAACTTTGGCGCGCGTGCGCCAGCGGCAGCGACCGCGTTACGGATTTTATGTCGACCACATGATCGATTCCATCGGCGCGGTGGCGATGATGGGCGGGCTGGCGCTTTCCGGATTCATGCATCCGGCGATTGCGATTGGGTTGCTGATTGCGTTTCTGCTGCTTTCGATTCAGTCCTATCTGGCCACCTATACGCTCGGCGAATTTCATCTTTCTTTGTGGCGCTTCGGGCCGACCGAGTTGCGCGTTCTGCTGGCGGTTGGCAACCTGGCGCTGTTCCGTTGGGCGTGGGTGATGCATCGGCGCTATCGGCTGTTTGATATTGGCGGCGCGATTGGATTGGCCGTGATGATGTTGATGCTGGTGGTGGTCAGTGTGAAGAATACCGTCCGGCTTTACCGGGAGGAGAGAATTTTATGAACCGTTCTCAGTTCAGCGAAAACAGTTCTCAGTTCCCGGTTCTCAGTTCTCAGAAGAATCGTCATCGGACCCTTCTTCGCTGGATCAAGTTCAATGCGGTTGGCGGAATCGGCATTGGCGTGCAGCTGGCGGCGCTGGCCATTCTTCGGTCCGGGATGAAACTGGATTATCTTTTGGCCACGGGGCTGGCGGTGGAGATTGCGGTGATCCACAACTTTTTGTGGCACGAACGCTTCACCTGGGTGGACCGGCCGGCTCAGCGGCCGGGGCAGTCGCTGGTCAGGCTCGCTAAATTCAACGCCACCAATGGCGCAGTTTCCATTTTTGGGAACCTTGTGCTGATGCGGTTGATGGCCGGCGAGTTCAAGTTCAACTATGTGGCGTCTGACCTTATTGCGATTGTCTTGTGCTCGCTGGTGAATTTCGTGCTTGGCGACCGGTTTGTTTTTGGTACCGAGGAGAACCGGGCTCCGATTTTGACCTAGCGGCTGCCGAGCTTTGCTCGGCTGGACAGCCGAGGGAGGCTGCTCCTACGTGGGCCGTGGAGAACCAGGGCGACTTTCGGACGTGGCCTGTGACTTTTGGAGTGCGTCTTAGGGGGTTACGCCGCGATCAAACAGGGGATATACTGTTGTTAGCTGCTATGCGCTCGAATGGCTACATTTCGCCTCTCCAGACGTGCTGGATCGAGGGACGTGCCTGCCCCCGACGGTATCTTTCCGTTCTGCCTTCGCATGTGCGCGCCAATCTCTTTGGCAGCGACTAATTTTCTTCTCTGTTTATTGCTCAGCTAATCGCTATTTCGCTGTTCGCTCTTAGCTCTTAGCTTTTAGCTCGTAGCCCAAGCAGCCTCTCTCCGTGGAAGCTGCTCGAATCTGGCCTGATAATCACTGAGACTGAGAACCGGGAACTGAGAACTAATCTGGAGGATTCCATGACCACCAAAACATTGATTGCCGGCCCCAAGCTCAGGACTGCGCTTCCGGGCCCTAATGCCAAGCGCATTCTCGCGGGCGACCAAAAATACATTTCACCTTCCTACACACGTTCTTACCCGATGGTTGCCAAGCGCGGCCGCGGAATTGTGGTCGAGGACGTGGATGGCAACGAGTTCTTCGATTTTTCCGCTGGGATTGCCGTGACCTCGACCGGACACTGCCATCCGGAAGTGGTGGCTGCCATTCAGAAGCAGGCGGGTGAGCTGATCCACATGTCGGGCACAGACTTCTATTATGAGGCGCTGGTAACCTTGGCCGAACGGCTCTCCAAGATCGCGCCGATGCCGGGGCCGCACAAGATTTACTACGGAAACTCAGGGGCCGAAGCCATCGAGGGCGCTTTGAAGCTGGCGCGCTATCACACCAAACGGCAGCAGGTGATCGCCTTTCTCGGCGCGTTCCACGGACGGACCATGGGCGCGCTCTCGCTGACGGCCTCGAAGCCGCAGCAGAAGCGCCGTTTTGCGCCGCTCGTGCCGGGAGTTACGCACGTGCGCTATCCCGATGTGTATCGGGGCTGTGCGGGCGGTCCGCAAGATGCGGAGAAATTCGCGCTGGGCTGTGCGCGCTATATCGAGGACAAACTGTTTAAGACCATTCTCGCGCCGGAAGAAGTCGCGGCCATTTTTGTCGAGCCGATTCAGGGCGAGGGCGGATACGTCGTCGCTCCGGCGATTTTCATGCAGGAACTGCGACGCATTTGCGACAAGCACGGCATCCTGCTGGTGGTGGACGAGGTACAGAGCGGCATCGGCCGTACCGGCAAGTGGTGGGCGGTTGAGCACACCGGCGTGCATCCCGACATCGTTTGTATCGCGAAGGGCATTGCCTCGGGAATGCCGCTCGGCATCACTATGAGCAAGGCCGACATCATGGACTGGGTCCCCGGTTCGCATGCTTCGACTTTCGGCGGGAACCCCGTCTGCATTGCCGCCGCGCTGGCCACGCTCGATGTGATCGAGAAGGAAGGACTGCTGCGGAACTCGCAGGACGTCGGCGACCACATGCTGAGGCGCATGTCCGACTGGCCGAAGAAGCACAAGATCGTCGGCGACGTCCGCGGGCGCGGGCTGATGATCGGGGTCGAGATCGTGAAAGACCAGACGACTCGCGAGTACGGCAACGTTGAGCGCGATCGGATCGTAGAGGGGGCGTTCGAGCGCGGCATTCTGTTTTTGGGCTGCGGTCCGAGCACGATTCGGATTGCGCCGCCGCTCATCGTTACCAAGGATGAAGCTGACGTCGCCATGGATGCGTTGGAAGAGTCGATCACGAGCGTCGAGAGGAAAACCTAGGCACAGGAGGTGCGTAATGTGGAACGGAACCGTGGAATCGATTCATATCGCATCCGCTGCCCAGGGGCCGCCGCAAGCGGTTGGTCAGGTGGTGGCGATTCCGGGCGCGGGGCTTGAGGGCGACCGATACGCCCTGAAGCTGGGCACGTTCTACCAGCCCACGCCGGATCGCGAACTGACGCTGATTGAGGCAGAGGCGATCGAGGCGCTGCTGCGGGACTATCACATTGAGCTTGCAGCCGGCGATGCTCGCCGCAATATCGTGACTCGTAACGTGCCGCTGAATCATCTGGTGGGCAAGGAGTTTGCCATTGGTGATGTGCGCGTTCGCGGCATTCGCTTGTGTGAGCCCTGCGATCACTTGCAGAGAGTGACGGGGAAGACGGTGATCAAGGGGCTGCTGCATCGCGGGGGATTGCGGGCTCAGATTTTGACGCCAGGCACGATTCGCGTCGGCGATGTGGTTACGGTTATTCCGTAGAGACGCGGCTTGGCGCGTCTCCGCAGGCCGAGACGGGGCAAGCCCTGTCTCTACCTAGCAGACAGAATCTATGGGCGACACCACACTGCGCGAACTCGTGCACGGCAAAGGCGCCCACGTCGACCCGGTCGCTTGCGTTGAAGACATCCCGGCAGAACTGGCGGCTCGGACCGTGGCGGGTTACCCGCACTCCATCTGGCAGATCGTGGAGCACATTAACTACTGGATGGACTACGACCTCAGCACAGTCGCGGGGGAGAATCGCCCCTACCCGGAGAGAGCGATCGAAAGCTGGCCAGCGCATCCGAATCCAGCCGCCACGAGTCGCTCGGTCGAAGGGCAGTGGCAGGCCACGATTCGTCGCTTTACCGATTTGCTGGCCCGGCTTGCGCGGCTCGCGGAATCCGATACGGCGGAACTTGGACGAAAGGTGCACAAGTTGGGTCCGGCGCAGTCTTCTCATGAGTCCACCGTGCATGCCATGCTGTGGCAAATTGCGGCGCATAACAGCTATCACGCCGGTCAGATTGCCTTGCTCCGCCGCCAGTTTGGCGCCTGGCCTCCTCAACGAGGCGGCGATACCTGGTGAGGTTCGGCAGTGGTCTGCAAGCGCCCGAGCGGCGAATTGTACCAGATGCCCGGTGATCAGGGTCACATCACGCGCCGTTCCTGCACGCTACGGTAAAGATGGGACTTTACATGTTCGCCGGACGCTTGACGCATGCCGCCCTTCGCGCACTGGATTGGCTGGCCGCCAAAACGCTTTCGCCGGAGGACACGCCTGCGCACCAACGTACCGGCCGGCGCGGCGAGGAGGACGCTTATTTCTACCTTCGCCGACGGGGCTATACGATGATCGCGCGCAACTACCGCTCCCCGCATCATCGCGGCGAACTGGATCTCGTCGGCTGGGAGCGTGAGGTCCTGTGTTTTATCGAAGTGAAAACTCGAACCAAGCGTGACCTCAAGCCCGCCGAGGCCGCCGTGGATCGCGATAAACAAAGGGAGTTGTCGAGGGTCGCCCGCGACTTCCTGCGCCACATGCCCCCTTTGTGCCAGTGGCGGTTTGACGTGCTCGCCGTATACTACGAGCGCGGATCCAGCCAACCCTCATTCGAGCTGTTTCAAAATGCGTTCCCGGTGTCGTACAATCGTGGTTTTGCGAACTCCTCCTGAAAGGATTTAGTACGTGCCTGAATTGAGAAAAGACCCGATCGTGGGCCGGTGGGTGATTATTTCCACGGATCGCGCCAAGCGGCCCACCGATTTTGTGCGCGAAGCGGTGAAGATCAAGGGCGGATTCTGTCCCTTCTGTTATGGCAACGAAAGCAAAACTCCCCCGGAAATTCTGGCGTACCGGCCCAACTCCAACGGCAATACTCCGCAGAAAGACAGTCCGGGTTGGACGATCCGCGTGGTTCCGAACAAGTTCCCGGCACTCGGCATCGAGGGCAATCTGAACAAGCAGGCCGAGGGCATGTTCGACAAGATGAATGGCATCGGCGCGCACGAAGTTGTCATTGAGACGCCCGACCACAACGCGACTTTGGCCTCGCTTCCCGCGAAAAGGATCGAAGACGTTCTGTGGGCGTTCCGCGATCGCATTCTCGATCTCAAGAAGGACCGGCGCTTCAAATACATTCTGCTCTTCAAGAACCACGGGGAGGCCGCCGGCGCTTCACTTGAGCACGCGCACTCGCAACTGATCGCGTTGCCGATTCTGCCTATTTACGTAACCGAGGAACTGCAGGGAGCCAAGCAGTATTACATCTACAAAGAGCGTTGTGTCTTCTGCGATGCCATTCGGCAGGACATCGAGAACGGCACTCGAGTCGTGGCTGAGAACGAAGATTTTCTGACTCTCGCCCCGTATGCTCCGCGCTTCCCCTTTGAAACCTGGATCCTTCCCAAGCGCCACGAGTCTGCCTTCGAGAACTCGTCGTCGCACATGTTTGAGAATCTCGCGAAAGCGCTCAAGCTACTGCTGATGAAGGCGGACCGTGTGCTCGACAATCCGCCGTACAACCTGGTGGTGCATACATCGCCGGCGCAGGACCCGACCAACGAGTATTACCACTGGCATATTGAATTCATGCCTAAGCTGACCAAGACAGCGGGATTTGAATGGGGCACCGGCTTCTACATCAATCCGACACCGCCCGAGGAGGCGGCGAGGTTTTTGCGCGAGGCGAGCGTGGAGGATGCGGCTCCGAGTACGGTGGGCGCGCGCTGAGTTTCTAGTTTAAGCTCTAGCCCTGCGTTCGGTCGAGAACCTCGGCATGCCAAGCCATCTGTATCGCTTCCAGCTTGGCTTCGTTCGACTTCGTGGGATCGTCTTTGAAACCGGGGAGCGCGATCACATATTTGTGCAGGTCGGTGAAACGGACCGCGAGCGGATCAAGTTCCGGATGGATTTCAGAGAGCAGAATCCCGATGTCGTCAGAATCGCTCCAGCTGAGTTCTTTTGGCATAGTAAACCCCGCTTTTCGTCTTTCGCTGTTCGCTATTTGCTTGGTCAACTTCGCTATTGTTCATCCGCGGGCAAAGCCAAACAGCGAACTACCAATAGCGAACAGCCCGCTCCTAATGCTCTTCCGAAACGTAATTGCGGTTCCACGCTGGGATTTCCACTACTAGTTTGCCCGGCTTCTTGATCACGGTCTGGCATCCGAGGCGTGAGTTTAACTGAAGATCGGCGGCACTGTCGAGCTTGTCGGCTTCGTCATCTTCCAGTTCCGAGAGCAGGTCCGCGCCTTCTTTCACCCAGATGTGGCAGGTGGTGCAGGCGCAGTTTCCACCGCAGGCATGATCGAGATGGATGCCGAAGTTCAACGCCACATCGAGCAGCGACTCTTCCTTGCCATGGTCTTTATACGGCAGCTTGCCGTGTTCGAAGGTAACCGTCTTGCCTTCGGGAAGAAAGGTGACCTCAACCGTGTTTTCACTGGGAGCATCCATTGTGGTTGTTCCGGTTTCATGCATTTTCTCTTCAGACATAGAAAATAGTCCCCTATTCAAAATCTGCCTTCGCCACCGGATGGCCCGCCTGCGGCCCTTCTTCGAGATCGGTGCTGTCCATGGCCTTTCCCTTGAGTGCGGTCGAGACAGCCGTATCCATCATTAATTCCGCTAGACGCATGGTGGCCTCGTTCAGCGCGTCGATGCCTGCGCGGATCGCGTGATAGTCGTCGTTATTGCCGTCTTTCACTGCAACCAGAGCTTTCTCCAGCGTTTCCACGTTGCGGCGTTCGTCGTTCGAGAGCTCCTGCCAGGCTTGATTCTTTTTCCCTTTGGCGAGCGCCGTCAGGATCGTTTCGGCCTCACGTCGCGCTTCAATGACCTGCCGCTGCCGGAAATCTTCTTCGGCATAGTCGAACGATTCGAGCAGCATGTTCTCGACTTGTTCGTCGGTGAGGCCGTAACTAGGCTGGACGTCGATTTCGGCTTCCTGTCCGCTGCGCTGCTCACGCGCCGAGACGCGCAGAATGCCGTTGGCGTCGATCAGAAACTTTACTTCAATGCGCGGCATGCCAGCAGGCATGGGTGGAACGCCCTTGAGATCGAAGCGCGCCAGCGACCGGCAATCGCGCGCCAGTTCGCGTTCGCCTTGCAGCACGTGAATCGCGACGTTGGTCTGGCCGTCCACTTGGGTGGTGTAGTACTGCGTTGCCGAAGCCGGGATGGTCGAGTTGCGCAGGATGATTTTATCGGTCACGCCGCCCGCCACTTCAATTCCAAGAGACAGCGGAGTCACGTCGAGCAACAGCATCTCTTTGGTGATTTCCGAGGCGCCGCCGAGAATGTTTGCCTGCACGGCCGCTCCGAGCGCAACCACTTCGTCGGGATTTAAATCCGTGTGCGGCACGCGCCCAAAAAGATCCTGCACCAAACGACGCACCTTGGGAATGCGCGTGGAGCCACCGACGAGCACGACTTCGTCGATTTGTTCAGGCTTCAGGCCTGCGTCTTTGAGTGCCTGCTTGCAGGGGCCGACGGTGCGGTCGATGATCGGTTGGATCACCTGCTCGAACATTTCGAGCGAAATCTCGCGTTGGTATTTCTTTCCACCAGGGAGGTCGACATCGAGCTTTGCCGTGGGCTGCGAGGAAAGCGCAATCTTGGCCTCGATGACGGCTTGGCGGATGCGCTGCACGGCTTCGCCGCTACGCCGCACGTCGATTCCGAGCCCAAGGTCGCCGCGAATGTCATCGAGCGCGATGGCGATCAGCAGATTGTCGATATCGTCCCCGCCGAGATGCGTGTCGCCGTTGGTGGCGATTACCTCGAAAATACCGTCGTGCAGTTTGAGAATCGAGATGTCAAAAGTGCCGCCGCCCAAATCGTAAACCACGATAATGCCGTTTTTCTTCTTTTCCAGGCCGTAAGCGAGCGATGCTGCCGTCGGTTCGTTGACCAGCCGCAAGACATTCAGGCCAGCAATGCGGCCAGCATCTTTTGTCGCCTGCCGCTGCGCGTCGTTGAAGTATGCGGGAACGGTGATGACCGCCTGGCTGACGGGCGCTCCGAAAAAGCGTTCGGCATTGCGCTTCAGCTGGCGCAGCACCAACGCCGAAATCTCAGGCGGGGTGTAGGTTCGCTCCCCAATCTTGATGCGCAGAACCTCTCCCTCATGAAGATCTTCCGCCAACTGAAAGGGGAAAAGCTTCAACTCGTCTTGTATATCCTCGACGCCGCGCCCCATCAGGCGCTTGATCGAGTAGACGGCGCGCTCCGGCGTTTCGATCAGATATCTGCGGGCGGCGTTGCCGACTATGATCTGATTCTTCTCGTCGAGCGCCACCACCGATGGCACAAGATTCAGCCCGTCTTCTCCGGGGATAACGACCGGGGAATCTCCCTGCATGTAGGCCACGAGCGAGTTCGTGGTGCCGAGATCGATGCCGACGATGTAGTCAGTAGCCAATTGTTTTTATTCCAGCGCCTCATTCACGTCCCGTACCAGGTTCCGGACATAATTTCTGCGGTTCAGCACGTCCAGCATTTTGTCGAGGATCTTGTGACGGTCCTCCTCGGTTCCGCCTTCCACCGCTTTGTCCCACTTGTTCCACTCTGTCTTGAGTTCGTTGAACAGCGCTTCGAATTTTTCTTCCAGCGAAAGCTTGGCTTTGCCGATTTCCTCAAGCAAAGCGGGATCGTCTTCGCCCGTCTCTTTCTGGTCCCGCAGTTCTTCCAGATGCAGGTTGAGTTCGAAAACTTCCTCCAACAGATCGGGAGGCACTACCTGCTTCTTCAATTCGCCGGTGGCTCGGGCCTTTTCGGTCGCCTGTTTCGATTGTTCTTCCAGTTCGACGCCTTCGAGACGTAATAGGTATTCGGTACGCTTGATCGGATCTTTCAGCGTACGATACGCGTCGTTGAGCATGGAACTTTGTTCCAGGCTCCAGCTGCGTTCCCGGGTGTCGGCCTGCGCAAATACGTCGGGATGGAGCCGGCGACTCAGCACGTAGAATTCTTTTTCCAGCGCGGCCGTGTCGAGGTTCAGCTTGCGCGGAAATCCAAAGAAGGTGAAATAGTCCACCGGGACTGGCGGCTGCACTTTGCCGCACGAACTGCAGAAGTGCACGGCGCGCATGGTGCCGCACGACCAGCAACTTGGGGTCGCCTCCCCGGCGCCATGTCCAGGAATGATCAGCGACGACTTGGATTCTATGTTTGCCATACAAAATTTAGGGCGAGCGCACGGCCCGCCCTCACCATCCTCGCCGCACTTCTGTTACGAGAAGGAACTCCCACAGCCGCAGGACTTGGTCGAGTTCGGATTCACAAACACAAACCCCTGCTGCATCAGAGTTTCCTGGTAATCGAGCGTCATCCCGTGCAGATAGATGAAGGACTTCGGGTCCACAAAAACCCGGACGTCTCCGAACTGAAAGACGCGGTCGCGCTCGCGCGGTTGCGTGTCGAACCGTATGTTATAGCTCAGGCCCGAGCATCCGCCGCCCTGCACGCCCAAACGAAGGCCGCCCTGTTCGGGCGAAATATTTTCTTTCACCATTGCGGAGCGAATCTTCTTGAGCGCGTTGTCGGTCACCTGGATGCCCTTGGCCGGAGCCGTGGGCGCGGCGGGTTTGACGGATTCGTCTTTGACTGCTTGGTCCATGATTCTAAATTCACCAGACTTTGTCATCCCGAGCGGCAACGAAGGACCTGTATTTTGCGGCCCCGGATTCCAGGACCCGCGAGCCGATTTACTGCGTCGCTTGCATTTCCGCGGGCTTCGTGGTTCCCTGCTTCTTCTTCCAGTCGCCGATGGCGGCTCGAATCGCATCCTCGGCCAGCACCGAACAGTGAATTTTCACCGGCGGCAAGGCCAGTTCCTTCACGATCTCGGTGTTCTTGATCGCGAGAGCCTCATCAACCGTCTTGCCCTTGACCCACTCGGTCGCGAGGGACGACGACGCAATCGCCGAGCCGCAGCCGAAGGTCTTGAACTTGGCGTCTTCGATGATGTTGGTCTGCGGATTCACTTTGATCTGCAGCTTCATCACGTCGCCGCACTCGGGCGCGCCGACCAGGCCGGTGCCCACATCAGAATCCTTTTTGTCCATGGAGCCGACGTTGCGTGGATTGTTGTAGTGGTCGATCACTTTATCGCTGTATGACATTTTTCTTCACCCCTTGTTAAAGACCCCTTGTTAAAGTTTTAAAAATTGCACTAAAGCCACCTTGCTTCTAGTGCGCTTCCGCCGCCCACTTCACACTTTTCAAGTCCACGCCTTCTTTCGCCATTTCGTAGAGTGGCGATAGTTCTCGCAGACGCAGCACGGTTTCGACGACCCGGTCTGCCACGTAATCGATCTCGGCTTCGGTGTTGAATCGTCCAATGCCGAAGCGGATCGAACTGTGCGCCAGATCGTCGCCGGTGCCGAGCGCTTTCAATACATAAGATGGCTCAAGTGTCGCAGAGGTGCACGCCGATCCGCTTGAAACCGCGATATCGTTGATGCCCATCAACAGCGACTCGCCTTCCACGTAGGCAAAGCTGATGTTCAGATTGCCGGGCAGGCGATGTTCCATCGAGCCATTGATATAAACCTCGTCCAGCCGGCTCATGATGCTGTCGCGCAGCCGGTTGCGCAGGCCCGCCATTTTGCAAGATTCCTGCGGCATCTCTTCCTGCGCAATCGCGCACGCCTTGCCTAGGCCGGCGATGCCGGGGACATTGAGAGTCCCGGAACGCATTCCGCGCTCGTGGCCGCCGCCATCAATCTGCGCCACCAACTGGACTCGCGGATTCTTGCGACGCACATAAAGCGCGCCCGCGCCTTTCGGCCCGTAAAGCTTGTGTCCGGTGATGGACGCGACATCGATGTTCATCTTGTTCACGTCGATTGGCACCTTGCCGATCGCCTGCACAGCGTCGGTATGGAAGACGACGCCGCGTTCGCGACACAGTTTGCCGATTTCGGCGATCGGCTGCAGGACGCCGATCTCGTTGTTGGCCGCCATGATCGTTACCAGAATCGTCTTATCGTCGATGGCGCGCTTCAGATCGTCGAGGTCAACCAGTCCGTCCTTCTGTACCGGCAGATAAGTCACGCGGAAGCCGAGCTTCTCCAGATGCTTGCAGGTGTCGAGCACCGCTTTGTGTTCGGTCACCGCCGTGATGACGTGGTTGCCCTTTTCGCGGTACATCTCGGCCACGCCTTTGATGGCGAGGTTGTCGCTTTCGGTGGCGCCCGAAGTGAAGATGATTTCTTTCGCGGTCGCGCCGATGAGCTTGGCGATACGCTCGCGCGACAACTCGACCGCTTCTTCCGCCACCCATCCAAAGGGATGATTGCGGCTGGCGGCGTTGCCGAACTTCTCCATGAAGTAGGGCAGCATTTCTTCGAGAACCCGCGGATCCATGGGCGTGGTCGCATGATTATCCATGTAGATGGGCAGCTTGATCCCATTGGGAGCCGCGTGCTGCCCGATATCCTGAGTGGCTGGGGTCGCTGTCTTGCCATTCGTACTCATGATTACCTTTCTCCTTAAATCTCCTTAGAAGTGCTCCGAAATCGTCACCAACTCCGCCGGCTTCTTGCTCTCCTGCTTATCGACCTGGAGAACTTCCGGCTCTTCCTTCATCTGGGAAATTTTGATGTTCTTCAGCACCTGCTCGATGCTTTCATTGACTTTGCGCAAGGGTTCGCGAATCGTGCAGCGATCGCTCTGACCGCATTCGCCGCGAACGGTCACGCACGAGGTAATGAACAGCGGACCGTCAATGGCCTTGATCACTTCGAAGGCAGAAATCATCTTCGGATCACGCGTCAATGTGTAACCGCCGTTCATGCCATGTTGGGAGCGTACTAAACCGACCTTCGCCAGCCGTTGCAGGATTTTCGCCAGCGCTTCTTGTGGGATGCCGTAGGCCTCAGCGACATCCTTGGCACTGCATGCGCCCTGGTCGGCGCGCTCGGCCAGATGTTTCATGGCCATGAGACCGTAGTCCGCTTTTTTCGTCAGTTTCAGCATGCCGTGAATGCCGACCTATGTAGTCGGATAAATAGCCGACTGTTTCGGTCGCATTTCAATTTTAACCGCCTCGGCTGGTTCGCGCAAGGCCGATCAGGCATCGGTCCGATTTCGTGACCGAGCGGTAAGTTTTAGCAGGTAAACGGCTTAGGGAGTAGAGTCATTTTCTCTGAATGTCGCCCGGTCGGCGGGGACTTGATCGACCGGGGCCGCATGGCGAAAAACTGGGACGGTCCTCGACGGTCGACATTAGAAAGTACTACCTCTAAGTGAGCGCTGATACAATTGCCGGCTGAAAAACTCGCCCTGGCGGATCGCTGAAGAATAAGGATTATTAGAGGATGGAGATTACGGTTCGCCGATGTTCCGACGTGCAGATCATACAGCTGCGCGGGACGGTCCGACTGGGCCAGGCGGTGGATACGTTTCGTCGGGCCATTGAGGATGCCTTCTCGGCAGGAGACGTCCGTTTGATCCTCAACTGTGCCGAGATGCCGATGATCGACTACAGCGGAATTGGAGTGATCGTGAAGTCGATGAGTTCGGCAAAGCAACGCGGCGGGGACCTCCGGCTGGTGAATCCTTCCACATTCGTGACACGGACGCTACGGCTGATCGGTGTGCTGAACCTGTTTACCACTTTCGATGACGAGGACCAGGCGGTCGAATCGTACAGATCCCAACAGCGCGCGCAGTAGTCGCCCCACAAGGGCCGGCCGCCGGTTTCAGTGATCTTCCTTTAATAGCTTCCCTTAGTAATTTCTGGCTTAATAACTTTCGGGGTGCGACCGGTCAGACCCTTCAGCACCAAGCCGCAAATCTCGTCGGCGAAGCTTCCGTCGAGCTTGTCGTGGCGGATGAGAAAGCGCATGTAGATGGGGCCGTAGAGTGAGTCGAGGATGAGGTCGAGGTCGCTCGCAGCGGGCAGTTCGCCGCGGTCGATGCCGCGTTGCAGAGTTTGATAGGCCTGCCTGCGTTTCGGCCACAAGAATCTCTCCCGAAAGGCTTCGAGCAACTCCGGGTCGGATTGTCCGCCGGCGAGCAACGCCGCTACGACCTTGCCGCGCTCGGATCGGAAGATGCGAATCACCCTCCGCATCTGCAGGCTCATGTCGCGTTGAACGGAGCCGGTATTCGGGAACTGGAGTTCCTCCTCGGCGCTGGCGAAGAAGGCGTCGGCGACCAGGGCGGCTTTGGTCGGCCACCAACGGTAGACAGTTGTCTTGCCAACATTGGCGTCGGCGGCGATGGCTTCAATGCTCAACTCCGGGAATCCACCCGGCTGTTTGAGCAGTTTTAGGGTGCTGCGCAGGATCGACTGACGCGATTCCTCGCTGCGTGGCCTTCCGGGTGGGCGCTTCCTGTCAGCTCCATTACTTCCATTCGTTCCGTTACTTCCGTTTCTTTCGTTCTGAGCCCCGGCGCGCCGATTATGATTTTGAGCCATGGTCGAAGTCTAATATAATTTAAATCCGAAACGTACTGTTTTGAATCTTAGTTTGAACGAGGGAGTGCGCAGGCCGGTGTGGGGCTACGGATTCGGCAGCACGGTTTCGCCAGTTTTTCGTTAATCTTATTTCGCCGATCTTATGTGGATTGTCGCATTAGCGCTTCGCCGGCCTTATACATTCGTGGTGATGGCACTGCTCATCATCATTCTTACGCCTATCACTATCCTGCGCACCCCGGTCGACATTTTTCCCGACATCAACATTCCCGTGGTCAGCGTGGTGTGGAATTTTGACGGGATGTCGCCGCAGGAGATGGCGGACCGGATCGTGAGCAACTCCGAACGCGGATTCACGGTCACGGTCAACGACATCGAACATCAGGAGTCGCAGTCGCTGAACGGAAGAGCTGTGATCAAGATCTTCTTCCGGCCCGGGGTCAACATCTCCATGGCGATGACGCAAGTGACGGCGATGTGTCAGACAGTGTTGCGCGGACTGCCTCCGGGCACGACTCCGCCGCTGGTCGTCACTTATTCGGCATCGACGACGCCGATTGTGCAACTGGGCTTGAGCAGCAAAACGCTTCCGGAGCAGCAGTTATTCGATCTGGGGCAGAATTTTCTGCGTACGCAGTTGACCACGGTTCAAGGTGCAGCCACTCCGTATCCTTACGGCGGCAAGCCGCGCCAGATCCAGGTGGACCTCGATTCCGCCAAGCTCCAGGCTTACGGGTTGTCGCCCAATGACATCGTCAGTGCAGTTTCGGCGCAGAACCTGATTCTGCCGGCCGGTACGGCCAAGATCGGGCCGACGGAATACAACGTGGAGATGAACGGCACGCCGACGACCATTGCCGACCTTAACGATCTTCCGGTGAAGACCACGAACTCGTCCACGCTTTACCTGCGGGATGTGGCGCACGTGCGTGACGGATTTCTGCCGCAAACCAACATCGTGCGGCAGGATGGCGTGCGCGGCGTGCTGATGTCGATCTATAAGCTAGGCGGTTCTTCCACGCTGACAGTTGTCAATGGCATCAAGGCGATGGTGCCGCGGGCGGTCCAGTCGTTGCCGCGCGACCTTAATGTCAAGGCCCTGTTTGACCAGTCGCTTTTCGTGCGCGCGGCGATTCAGGGAGTTTTGCGGGAAGGCCTGATCGCCGCCTGTCTTACCGCCGTCATGATCCTGGTTTTCCTGGGCGATTGGCGTCCGACGTTGATTATCGCGGTGTCGATTCCCTTGTCCATTTTCGTCTCCGTGATTCTGCTGAGCGCGCTCGGCGAGACCATCAACATCATGACGCTGGGAGGACTGGCGCTCGCCGTCGGCATTCTGGTGGACGATGCCACGGTGGAGATCGAGAACATCGAGCGCAATCTGGCGATGGGCAAGGAGATGAAGCAGGCCATCCTCGACGGCGCGCAACAGGTCGCCGTGCCCGCGTTCGTCTCGACGCTGAGTATCTGCATTGTGTTTGTGCCGATGTTTTTTCTGACCGGGGTCGCGAAGTTTCTTTTCGTCCCGCTGGCAGAAGCCGTGTCCTTTGCCATGTTGGCGTCGTATCTGCTGTCGCGGACACTGATCCCGACGATGGTGATGTTTATCATGCGCGGACATGAGCACCGCGCCCTCGAACCGACAAACCTCCTGGCAAAATGGCAGCGCGGATTCGAGCGCTGGTTTGAGAAGTTCCGCGACGGCTACCGGCAAATGCTGGAGACCACGCTGGAGCACCGAAAATTATTCTCCCTTTGCTTTGCGGCATTCTGCCTTTTGTCGCTGGGGCTGGCGTTCTTTCTGGGACGCGACTTCTTTCCGCAGGTGGATGCGGGCCTGATTCGTTTGCACCTCCGTGCCCGGCCCGGCCTGCGTGTGGAAGAGACCGCGCGTCTGTGTGACGAAGTGGAGCGCGTATTGCGCAGCGATATTCCGCAGGAAGAGCTGCAGACGGTGCTGGACAATGTCGGCGTTCCGTACTCCGGCCTGAACCTTTCCTACAGCAGCTCGGGCGTGATTGGGACGGGGGATGCGGAGATTCTAATTTCGCTGAATCCGGAACACCATCATCCGACGGCTCAGTACGTGCGCCAGTTGCGCCGCGAATTACCAGCGCGGTTTCCGGGCGTGGAGTTTTTCTTTCAGCCCGCCGATATCGTTTCGCAAATTCTCAATTTCGGCTTGCCTGCGCCGGTCGATATACAGGTGGTGGGCGCCGACATGCGCGGAAACTACGACATCGCGCAGGGCATCGCCAATCGGCTGCGCCAGATTCCAGGGGCCGCCGACGTGCATGTGCAACAGATGATGGGATTGCCGACGCTGTACCTCGATATGGATCGCACGCGCATCAATCAGGTCGGACTGAATGCCGAGGAGGTCGCCCAGAGCGTGCTGGTCAGTTTGAGTGGAAGCTTCCAGACGACTCCCAACTTCTGGCTGAATCGAAAGAATGGTGTGAGTTATAACATCGCCGTCCAGACGCCGCAGTACCATATGACATCCTTGCAGGATTTGATGAACACGCCGGTGACGGGCACGAGTTCGCAGGTTGCACCGCAAGTGATCGGCAATCTGGTTCAACTCTCACCGACGACGCGTGCCGCCGTGGTCAACCATTACAACGTGCAGCCGGTCATGGATGTGTATGCCAGCACGCAGGGGCGCGATCTGGGCGGCGTGGCGTCGGACATCATGAAGGCGCTCAAACCCTTTCAGGACCACTTGCCCCGCGGAACAAGCATCGTGGTTCGCGGACAGGTGGAGACCATGGAGTCCTCGTTCTTCGGCCTGGGCGTGGGTCTCCTGGGCGCGATCGTGCTCGTCTATTTGCTGATCGTGGTTAACTTTCAGTCGTGGCTCGATCCCTTTATCATTATTACAGCGTTGCCGGGGGCGCTGGCGGGAATCTGCTGGTTCCTGCTGATTACGCGGACCACCCTCAGTGTTCCGTCGTTAACGGGCGCGGTCATGTGCATGGGGGTGGCGACCGCGAATTCGATTCTGCTGGTCTCGTTTTCTCGCGACCGCATGAATGCGGGAGCACCCGCGCGGCAAGCGGCGATCGAAGCGGGCCACACGCGCATAAGGCCGGTGATTATGACGGCCCTGGCCATGATTATCGGCATGCTGCCCATGGCGTTGGGCATGGGAGAAGGCGGTGAGCAAAACGCGCCGCTGGGGCGCGCTGTGATTGGCGGCCTGCTCTTCGCCACCGTAGCTACCTTATTTTTTGTGCCGAGTGTATTTACGATTATTCACGGCCGCCGCGAGGCACGGCTGCAGTCGAAACAAAAATAGAGAATTGGTTGGAGATTGTCATTATGCCAGTACAACCGCCGTCCGTAACGACCGAGCAAAACGAGACGGAGCCCGTGCGTCCAGATAACTATCGGCCTTCCGATCTGGGTCCCACTCCGGCGGGCCGGGCAAAGATTCTGGTGGGTGCCGTTCTGCTCGTCCTGATCACCGCGGGGGCATTTACGTTTATAAACCGGAAGAGCGAGACCGACGCGCTGGCCAAGGAAACCGAAGCCGTATCGGTTCCGACCGTCGCGGTGGTGCAGCCACAGGCTGAACCCGGAAACGACGAACTCGTGTTGCCCGGAAACTTGCAGGCTTTCATAGAATCCCCGATTTTCGCCCGCACCAACGGCTACCTTTTACGCTGGTACAAGGACATCGGAAGCAAAGTTCAAAAGGGCGAGCTGCTGGCGGCGATTGACACTCCGGAAGTTGACCAGGAGCTGTCCCAGGCTCGAGCCAGCCGCGAGCAAATCAAAGCGGCGCTGGGGTTGGCGAAGATATCCGCCGACCGCTGGGCGAATCTGCTCAAGTCCGACTCGGTTTCGCAGCAGGAAGCCGACCAGCAAGCAAGCGGTTACCAGCAGGCGCTGGCCAACCTGGCAGCAGCGGACGCGAATGTGCGTCGCCTAGAAGAACTCGAGTCATTCAAGAACGTATACGCTCCATTTTCCGGCGTGCTTACTCGACGCAATGTCGATCCGGGCGCGCTTATCAATTCCGGGGCGCAAGCCGCCGGCAGAGAGCTGTTCGATATGGCGCGCGTCGATCCGCTTCGCGTTTATGTGAGTGTTCCGCAGGCGTATGCGCCGAACATAAAAACCGGGATGAAGGCCAACGTTACGCTGCAGGAATTTCCCGGGCAGAAATTTGTGGGAACGGTGGTTCGCACGGCCGAAGCCATCGATCCCGCGACGCGCACCCTTAATACAGAAGTGGATGTGCCTAACAAAGATGGCAAGCTGCTGCCCGGTTCGTTTGGCCAAGTGCATTTTGCGACCGGCACTTCCGTTCCCAGGATTACGATTCCGGTGAACGCCATGCTGTTCCGCGCTGAGGGACCGCAGGTCGCAGTCGTGGACAAAGACGGCAAAGTGCATTTGCGCCCGATCAACATTGGGCGCGACTTCGGCTCCACGCTGGAAATTCTTGGCGGGATCGGGGTGAGCGATCAGATCATCATTAACCCGTCCGACTCGCTCGAGGAAGGGCAGCAGGTGCACGTCGCCAAGCCCAACGCAGGAGATACCCGCTCGTGAAGCGATTGGCGCCTGTCACCAAGATTGGTTTAAGAAGCACTTTGCTGACCGCGGCGTTGCTCGCGTGTACCGCCGGATGCACCGTGGGGCCGGGATACAAGCGCCCCACCGCGCAGATTCCCGACACGTGGAAAGGCGAAGGCCCGTGGCAGACTGCGGCGCCGAAGGATGCGATTCCCAAGGGCGCGTGGTGGCAGATATTTCATGATGCGGAACTCGACCGGCTGGAACAGGACCTGCTTCACGCAAACCAATCGCTTATAGCGGCGCGGGACCGTCTCTTCCAGGCTCGAGCGCAGGCGCGGATCGCGTCTTCGGCATACTTTCCTGTGGTCAGCGCCGATCCCAATGGGCAGCGCCAGCGTCTCTCCGGCAACCGTCCGCTTGATGGCGGCACGATTCAGACCGTCAAAACCGACACTGAGAACGAGTTTACAGTCCCGTTCTCGGTGAATTACGAGCTTGATTTATTCGGACGCGTGCGCCGCAATCTGGAAGCGGCCAATGCTTCGCTGCAGGGAAGCGCGGCCGACCTGGAAAATGTGCGCCTAGTGTTGTCCGCCGAACTCGCCGCCGACTATTTCAATCTGCGTGAACTTGACCGTGAAGCTGGAGTGGTGCGGGAGTCTGTCGAGATCCAGCAAAAAGGACTGGATCTGGTCAACCATCGTCACGAAGGCGGCGTCGCGAATGGGTTGGAAGTGGCGCAACAGGCGGCGCTGCTCGATTCGACGGCGACGCAGCTTCAGCTCGTGCTGCAGCAGCGGGCGCAATACGAACATGCCATCGCCGTGCTGACGGGGAAGTCCGCCTCGGCGTTCAGCCTGGCTGAGGCACCGTTCAATGCCGCGCCTCCAGCGATTCCCACCGGAGTTCCATCGGAGATTCTGGAGCGCCGGCCTGACGTTGCTACCAGCGAGCGCCAGATGGCGTTCGAAAATGCGCAAGTCGGCATAGCGATGACTGCGTTTTATCCGCATATCACGCTGTCGGGAAGCGGTGGATGGGAAAGCCGCGACATCGCCACGCTGTTAGACGCTCCCAGCGCTATGTGGTCGCTGGGTGGCGATCTGCTGCAGCCGATTTTCAATGGCGGCCGCAATCGCGCCAACCTGGCGTCCAGCCGCGCGGCCTATGACGAATCTGTCGCCAACTATCGCGAATCTGTGCTGGAGGCATTTCAGCAAGTGGAGGATGGGCTCTCCGGCTTGGCGCTTCTCGATCAGGCTGCGAAAAGCCAGCGGGCAGCGGTCGCCGACTCGCGCCGCGCGCTCGACATCGCCAACAGCCGCTATGTCGGCGGCGTCACAAGTTACCTCGATGTGATTACCGCGCAGTCCACGCTGCTGAGTAATGAACGCCTAGCAACGCAACTGCTCGGGCAGCAGATGACCACTTCCGTGTATCTGGTGAAGGCTCTGGGCGGCGCGTGGGACGCCTCCGAAATTCAGCGCGAACAAGTGAGGCCGGCGCTGGTTCAGGCCGTACAGCAGTAACTTCACCCGACCGATTAGGGATTCGACGATGCTGGTGGCTGGCTGGTGGGAGGTTGGGCTACAGTGGCCGGTGAAGCCTGGGTCTCTCGCGAAATAATCTGCTGCGAAGTGGGAAGCGTGGAGGAATCCCATCCCCCGCCGAGCGCCTCGATCAATTGCACGCTGTCCACGATTCGAGTGATCCGCAGGGTCACGGCTGTTTGCTGATTGCTGAAGAGCGCTGTCTGGGCTGTAATAACGTTTAGGTAGGGGTCGATGCCGAGGCGGTAGCGGTCGGTGGCCAGCTTCAGGCTGCGCTCGGCGGACTGGATCGCGATGTCTTGTTCCTGAATTTCCTGGGAAAGAATGCGCAGGCCAGCAAGATTATCTTCGACCTGTTGAAACGCGGTGAGGACCGTATTGCGATAGTTGGCGACCGTCTCATCATATTGCGCGCGATACTGTTCGACGGTGGCACGACGCAAGCCGCCATCGTAAATCGTCTCGGAAATGGCCGAGCCGACGGACCAGAACCGGCTTGACCAGTTCAACCATTTGGAGACATCCGTCGACTGAAATCCGGCAGAAGCACCAAGAGTCACCGTTGGAAAATAGGCGGCTACTGCGACGCCGATCTGCGCATTGGCCTGAGCCATGAGGCGCTCGTTCGCGGCAACGTCTGGGCGGCGCTCCAAAAGCTGGGATGGAACGCCAAACGGAATGGCTGGCGGCGGAGTCTTCAAGGGCTCGGCAGCGATCGAGAAGGAAGAAGCAGGTTTACCAACCAAGAGCGCAATCGCATGCTCGTACTGAGCCCGCAGAATGCCAAGATTGGTGTCTAGCGCCTGGGTGGCTTCCAGCTGAGTTTCGGCTTGCGCGACGGATTCATCGGAGTCGATGCCTGTTTCATACAGGGCTCTAGTCAATTTCAGGGACTCCGCATAAGCCACCACGGTCGCATCGAGCAGTTGTTTGAGCGCGTCCTGTCCGCGCAGTTGGAAGTAATCGACCGCCAGTTCCGCTTGCGCGGTCAGGCGGGTATTCTCGAGGTCAGCCGCGCTGGCTTGCGCGTTCGCGACGTTGGCGCGAACCGTGTTGCGCACGCGGCCAAACAAATCGGGCGTCCAGGAGGCGTCGAAGGGTAAAGAGAATTCGTTGGACGCCACCGACGTCACCATCGTACCCTTCGTACCCGTCGTGCTCACGGCAACGGGGTACTGCCGAGTGACGCTTGCGCCTCCGGTAAGAGTTGGGAAATATTGTGCGCGAGCTTCCCGCACCAGGGCACGCGCCGCCATGAAGTTGGCGAACGCCGCGGCGACGTTCTGATTTGAAATGTTGACTTGCGCTTCGAGCGCGTTCAGTTGGGGATCGCCGAAAGTCTCCCACCAATTGCCATGGAGGGCACTGTCCTGTGGTTGTGCAACTTTCCAGCCATCCATTTTTTTGAGATCGTCGGGAGTAACCTCTTTGAATGTCCCCGGCGTATCTACCGTGGCACGTTTGTATTTCGGACCGACAACGCAGCCCGGAAAGATGAGGAGGAGTGTGCCGCAGAGCGCCGCGGCCGCCGCGCGTATTTTGTTCGTTGTCTTCATCTCGAACTCCTTGCTGTGGTTATATCGGCTTCGGCCCTCTCCGATTTTGCGTTTGCGTGGCGCATAAGAACTTGTGCATAAGAACTCGTCATCCGAAGGACTCGGCTTGTCTTTCTCCTTCGAGTTTCCCGTGAGCACGCAGCCATTTGACTCTCATGCGATCGAGCGAGAGATAAACGACCGGCGTGGTATAAAGCGTGAGCATTTGGCTCAAGAGCAGGCCGCCAATAATAGCCATCCCAAGAGGGTTGCGAAGTTCCGAACCCGTGCCTGTGCCGAAAGCCAGCGGCACAGCACCACATATGGCAGCCATGGTGGTCATGAGAATGGGACGGAAGCGCAGAATACAAGCCTGAAAAATGGCGTCCCGCGGGCTCTTGCCGTCGACGCGTTCGGCGGCCAGCGCAAAGTCGATCATCAGGATGGCATTCTTCTTGACGATGCCAATTAAGAGGATGACGCCGATGATCGCGATAATACTGAGGTCCTTGTGAAAGATCATGAGGGCAAGCACGGCGCCGACTCCCGCCGAGGGCAGGGTGGAGAGAATTGTGATGGGGTGAAGGTAGCTTTCATAAAGAATGCCCAACACGATATAGACGGCCATGAGAGCGGTGATTATAAGAAAAGGTTGCGTCGCCAGGGAAGCTTGAAAGGCCTGAAGCGTGCCAGAGAACATGCCGGTGATGGTATTGGGCATGCCCATCTTCTGTTCCATGGCGAGGATGGCCCTGGAAGCGTCGCTGAGCGCTACACCCGGGGCGAGGTTGAAGGAAATAGTAACCGAGGGATATTGACCCTGGTGATTCACCGATAGGGGAGCAGTGGACGGTTCGTAATGCGCCACGGCGCTCAGCGGAACGACTTTTCCTTGCGCGGCCCGGATATACACGTCGTTCAAGTTCACCGGCGACTGCCAGTACTTCGGTTCCACTTCGAGCACCACGTGATACTGGTTGATGGCCGTATACATGGTCGAAACCTGGGCTTGGCCGAAGGCTTCGTAGAGAGAGTTGTCGAGCATCTGCGGGGTAATGCCGAGGCGCGAAGCGGTATCGCGGTCGTAGGTAAGCATGGCCTGAAGACCGCTGTTCTGCTGGTCGGTATTGACATCGGTGAGCATCCGCAATTTCCGCATCTGCTGGAGCAGCACCGGGCCCCAGTTTACAAGGTCCTGTAAATTGTCGCTTTGGATGGTGTACTGATATTGCGCGCTGCTTCCCCTTCCGCCGATGCGAAGGTCCTGTGCGGCTTGCACAAAGGTGTTTGCACCGGGGACAGAAAGCAGTTTAGGGCGCAGGCGGTCGACGATCTGGCTGGAGGTCGCGTGGCGTGTTTCAAACGGTTTCAAACCCAGGAAGATGAAGCCGCTATTGGTGGCGCCGCCGCCGCCTGTGAACGCCATGGCGTTGGCGACACCTGGGTCGGTTTTGACGACATCAACGATGCGCTCCGTCGCCTTTTGCATGGCCTGGAAGGAAATGTCCTGCGAGCCCTGGATGCCGCCGAAAATAATACCGTTGTCTTGCTGCGGAAAGAATCCTTTGGGGACCATCCAAAAAAGGTAGAAGTTGAGCGCGATGGTGAAGCCGAGAACGGCCAGCGTCAGGCGGGAGTGTTCCAGGACCCAGCCCAAGCTGCGCTCGTAGAGGCCAAGGACCCAATTGAAGGCGCGCTCGCTAGCACGGAACAATTTGCCGTGCTCCTCATCCCGTTGATGCTTGAGCAGACGAGAACACATCATTGGAGTCGTGGTTAGAGAAACGCCCAGGGATACGAGGATAGCGACCGAGAGAGTTACGGCGAACTCACGGAACAGCCGGCCCACAATGCCACCCATCATCAGAATGGGAATGAAGACGGCTACCAGAGAGATGCTGATGGAGAGGACGGTAAAGCCAATTTCGCTGGCGCCCTTGAGCGCCGCCTGCATGGGCGCCATGCCCTGCTCGAGATAGCGCGTGATATTTTCGATGACCACAATCGCATCGTCCACCACAAAGCCGGTCGAAATGGTGAGCGCCATGAGCGAGAGATTGTCGATGCTGTAGTGACATAGGTACATCACGCCAAAGGTGCCGATCAGGGAGACGGGGACGGCGACGGCGGGAATCAAGGTGGCGCGAACGTTGCGCAGGAAGAGAAATACCACCAAAATGACCAGGGAAATCGAGATGAGGAGGGTGCGCTCGGTATCACGAACGGAGGCGCGAATGGTTTGCGTGCGGTCGATCACGATTTGTGTGTCGATGGCGGAAGGGACAGAGGCCTTCAGTGCGGGAATCGCGGCGCGGATGCGATCCACGGTGTCGATGATGTTGGCGCCCGGCTGGCGGTAAATGATGATGAGCACCGAGGGCTTGCCGTTGACGAAGCCGGCGGCGCGGATGTTCTCGGTGGAATCCTGGACGTTCGCAACATCGGACAACTTGACGGCGGCGCCATTGTGGTAGCCGACCACCAGGGGCATGTAGTTCACCGCTTTTAGAAGCTGGTCGTTGGTTACGATGTCCGCGGAGGTTGTGTCATCTACAATTTGTCCCTTGGGACTGTTGGCATTCTGCCGGCTCAGCATGGAGGCAACATCCTGCAAGCCGAGGCCATAGCTGTTAAGTTGGGTCGGGTTCACGTCCACGCGCACTCCCGGCAGCGAACTGCCGCCCACGCTCACTTGCCCGACACCCTGAATCTGAGAGAGACGCTGCTGCATGATGGTGGAGGCCGCGTCGTAGAGCGCTCCACGGTCGTACACAGGTGAGGTAAGCGCCAGGATCATGATGGGAGAATCCGCCGGGTTGACCTTGCGGTAGGTGGGATTGCCGGGGAGATTCGAAGGCAAGTAACTGCGCGCGGCATTGATCGCGGCTTGGACGTCGCGCGCGGCTCCATCAATGTTGCGGCTCAAATCAAACTGCATCGTGACGCTGGTGGTGCCGAGATTACTGGACGACGTCATCTCCGTAATGCCGGCAATTCTCCCGAATTGGCGTTCCAAGGGAGTGGCGACAGAGGAGGCCATGATCTCCGGACTGGCTCCCGGCAAACTGGCACCCACTGAAATTGTGGGGAAATCGACTTGCGGAAGTGGCGAGACCGGCAACTCGCGAAAAGCCACAGCGCCGGCCAGCGCGATGGCTGCGGTCAGGAGGGTGGTAGCGACAGGCCGCCGAATAAATGGAGAAGAGAGACTCATCGCATCAATCCACCGGGACAGCCTCCGGTCCGGTTTCCGGCGCGCGGTGCGAAGAATAACGATGCGCGAGCCGGTCGAAGAAGATGTAAATGACCGGAGTCGTGTAGAGCGTAAGCACCTGACTCAAGAGCAAGCCGCCCACCATGGAGATACCCAAGGGGCGGCGAAGCTCCGAGCCAATTCCAGTGCCGAGGGCGAGTGGCAAGCCGGCCAGCAAGGCGGCCATGGTGGTCATCATGATGGGACGGAAACGCAACAGGCACGCTTCATAAATAGCTTCTTCCGGCCGCTTGCCCTCTTTGCGCTCCGCTTCCAGCGCAAAGTCGATCATCATAATGCCGTTCTTTTTGACGATACCGATGAGCAGAATGATTCCGATGAGGGCGACGACGCTGAGTTCCTGGCCGAAAATCAACAAGGCCAGAATTGCACCCACGCCGGCAGAGGGTAGAGTCGACAGAATGGTGATGGGGTGTATGTAGCTCTCGTAGAGCACACCGAGCACAATATAAACAGTGATCAAGGCCGCGAGAATCAACAACGGCTCGTTCGACAAGGAAGCTTGAAACGAAGCGGCGGTACCTTGGAATGCACTCTGTACGCTGAGCGGCATGCCAATTTCCTGCTGGGCCTTGTCGATGGCTTTGGTGGCTTCACCCAGCGAAGCGTTGGGCGCCAGGTTGAAAGAGATGGTAACGACGGGAAACTGTCCCTGGTGATTGACGGACAGAGGGCTGCTCTTGGTTTCGAAACGAGTGAAGGCGCTGAGAGGAACGCCGCCGCCATTCAGCGCGGTTACGGCGCTGGGATTGGCGGAACCTGAACTGGTAGCGGTGTTTGGCGAAGCGGAAGGGCTGGGCGCGGAAGTGGAAGCGGAATTGCCGGAAGCCGTCGTCGCGGTAACCGTCTGCGTGGTCGAAGAGCCGGTAGTGAGTGCGGTCGGAGCCAAAGCAGAACGAACATAGATGTCCTGCAATTTCGAGGGGTTCTTCTGAAATTCGGGTTGAGTTTCGAGAACGATGTGGTACTGGTTCAACTGCGTATACATCGTCGAAACCTGCCGCTGCCCAAAGGCATCGTAAAGCATCTGGTCGATCGCTTGCGGCGTGATGCCCATGCGGGAGGCGGTTACACGGTCGATGACGAGGGAGGCGGCGAGACCGGAAGTTTGCTGATCTGTGGCCAGGTCGCGCAGCTCAGGAATCGCTTGCAGTTTGGCCATCAGCTTGGCCGTCCAGTAATTCAGTTCGCTCTGATTGGGATCTTCGAGGGTGTACTGATATTGCGTTCGGCTCACGCGATCTTCGACGGTGAGGTCCTGCACCGGCTGCATATAGAGGGTAATGCCATCGATCTTTTCCAGATTGGGCTGGAGACGCCGGATGACATCGGAGGCGCTGATCTTGCGCTCTTCCAAGGGCTTCAGATTGATTTGGATCCGCCCGCTGTTCAAGGTTGTGTTGGTACCGTCGACGCCGATGAAGGAAGAGAGACTTTCCACGGCAGGATCCTGCAAGATCAGGTGGGTGAGTTCCTGTTGCCTTTGCGCCATGGCGGGAAAGGAAATGGACTGCCCGGCTTCCGAAATGCCCTGAATGATTCCCGTGTCTTGCACCGGGAAGAAACCTTTCGGGATGAAAACGTAGAGAACGACTGTAAGCACCAGCGTGGCAGCGGCCACCAGCAGAGTTGCGGTTTGACGTTGCAACACCCACTTCAAAGTTCTTCCGTAGAAGGCAATGATGCTTTCGAAGGCGTGCTCTGAAGCCACATAGAAACGGGTTTGCTTTTGTCCGTGGGTACTTCTCAACAGGCGCGAACACATCATGGGCGTGAGGGTTAGCGAAACCACCGCGGAGACGAGGATGGTCACGCTCAGGGTGATGGCAAACTCGCGGAAGAGCCGGCCGACGATGTCGCCCATGAAGAGCAGGGGAATCAACACCGCAATCAAGGAGATGGTAAGCGATACGATCGTGAAACCGATCTGCTCCGAGCCTTTGAGGGCCGCTTCGAGCGGCCGATCTCCCTCTTCGATGAACCGAATGATGTTCTCGATCATGACGATGGCGTCATCGACGACGAAGCCCGTGGAAATGGTGAGCGCCATCAGCGTGAGGTTGTTTAAGCTGAAGCCAGCGAGATACATGACGCCGAACGTGCCTACGATGGAGAGCGGGACGGCAACGCTAGGAATGATGGTGGCGGAAACATTGCGCAAGAACAAAAAAATGACCATGACGACCAGCGCCACGGTGAGCATGAGTTCGAACTCGACGTCCTTGACAGAAGCCCTGATCGTAGTGGTGCGGTCCGTTAATACGTCCACTTGAACGGCGGCGGGAAGATTGCTCTTCAGGAGCGGAAGCAGCTTCTTAACGCGGTCGACTACCTGAATGATATTGGCGCCGGGCTGGCGCTGAATGTTGACGATGACCGCCGGAGTTTCATTCATCCACGCCGCCTGGCGATTGTTTTCCACGTCATTGTCGACCGTAGCGACTTCCGAGAGCTTTACCGGCGACCCGTTGTGGTAGGCGATGATGACTTGCGCGAAATCGGAGGCGGTGAGCAACTGGTCGTTCGACTGAATCTGGTAATCCTGTTGCGGGCCGTCGAAGTTGCCCTTCGCCTGGTCGAGGCTGGTCGACTGCAGGGCGGTGCGCACATCCTCGAGATTGATGCCGTAGGAGGAGAGCGCGGTGGGATTTACGCGCACTCGGACGGCTGGCTTTTGCCCGCCACTGATGCTCACGAGTCCAATGCCGGGAAGCTGAGAAATTTTCTGCGCGAAGCGGGTATCGGCGAGATCTTCGACCTGCGACAGGGGGATGGATTTGGAAGAAAGCGCCAGGGTGAGAATCGGCGTGTCTGCCGGATTCGTTTTGCTGTAGATCGGCGGGACCGGCAGATCGGAAGGCAGATAGGTCTGAGCTGCGTTAATGGCGGCTTGAACTTCCTGTTCGGCGACGTCGATGTTGAGCTCGAGTGAAAACTGCAAAACAATAATGGAGCTTCCGTCGGAACTCGTGGAAGTCATCTGATTGAGGCCTGGGACCTGACCGAACTGGCGCTCCAGAGGTGCTGTTACCGCCGAGGCCATCACGTCAGGACTGGCGCCGGGATAAAACGTGACCACCTGAATGGTAGGGTAGTCGACCTCGGGCAGGGCCGAAACGGGCAACTGGAGATAGGCGACGAAGCCAGCGAGCAAAATGGCCGCCATCAACAGCGACGTCGCTACCGGTCGTAAAATAAATGGACGAGAGGGACTCACTGATGCGAGGCTCCGTTTTTGCCTTCGGCCGTGCCCCCATTAGAGCCTCGCGACGGAGCGGATTGGTTCTCGTTATTCTGGCCGGTTTGAGGCTGCTGGCCGGAGACCCCGCCGTTGCCTTTCCCAGGCGCGCGAACGGTAACTTTTGCCCCATCCAGAAGCTTGTCGAAGCCATTGACGGCAACCACATCCTGAGGTTGAAGACCTTGGACGGCGGTCACCGAGCCATCCGTGGTGCCGGGCGTAATTGTCCGCATGGAGGCAGTCTGGTCACTCCTAATTACGTAGACGAAAGCGCCCTGGGCGTTGCGTTGAATCGCGGGAGTAGGAATCAAAGTCACATTGTGTTGCGTGTCGACGAGGAGCTTGACGTTGACGAACTGGCTGGGAAAGAGAGCGTTGTCCGAGTTGTCAAACATGGCCTTGAGTTTCAAGGTTCCCGTGGTCGGGTCAATGACATTGTCGAGGGTCAGGAGCGTGCCGGATGCAAGTTTCGTGCTTGCTTCACGGTCGAAAGCGTCCACCGTCAGTTTCTTTCCCTTGCGCAATTGCTGTTGAATCTGGGAGAGGGAATCCTCCGCGATGCTGAAGATCACCGTGATGGGTTGAAGTTGCGTGATCACCACCAGGGCGGTAGTGCTATTGGCCTGCACGATATTTCCGGGATCAACCAGCCGCAGTCCCACACGTCCGGCTATAGGTGCGGTGATATGCGTGTAGACCAGATTGACCTTGGCATTCGCCAGTTGGCCCTCGTCGTTTTTCACCGTGCCTTCATCTTGCAGCACAACTTGCTCTTGATCGTCATATTGCTGCTTGGCGATGGCATTGCGATCTAAGGCTTGCTTGTAGCGATCCAAATCGATCTTGGCTTCCGTCAAGACCGCCTGATCGTGCGCCAGTTGTCCCTCGACTTGGGTTAATGCCGCCTGATATGGGCGCGGATCGATTTCGATGAGCGGGTCGCCCTTCCGAACCATCTGCCCTTCGCGGTAGTAGACCTGCGTAATCTCGCCTTGCACCCGGCTGGTCACGGTTACGGTATAAACGGGCGTTACCGTGCCCAATGCGTTCAAATAAATCCCTATGTCGCCTTGGTGCGCTGACGCCGTTGTCACCATAACGGGTCGGGAGGCCGCGTCACCGCCGGCTTTCGCTGCGGGGTCGGGGCCCCGGCGTTCCCACCAAGCAATGCCGCCAAGTATCAGCACGGCGACGATCAGCCAGACCCACCAGCGGCTCTTGCGAGTGGTTGAATCATCGGTTGCGTGCTGCTCGGTTTTCTTGGGATCAGTTGAGTCCGGTTGTTGTTCCGTCACTTGCACTCCTCAAATCGATGAGGGACTGTCCTCGGATGGAAGTTGAAGCTGCGCACCCTCTAGCGCGGAGACGGGGCGCACATTCCGGGGAACCATGCAGCGGCTGGCACAGTTCTCTCCCCCGACGTTCTGCTGCATCTTATCATTTCTCTCCACTGCTATTTTGACGTGCGGGAGAGCAAATCGTGCACTGACTTTTTGTGAAGAATTGTCAACACTCCGGGCTCGGGGCCGGTTCGCGGACGCGTATAATTCAGCCGTGACAGCGCTCGAAAGTAACAAATCCGGCGACAAATCCAGCAACCAGACCGGCTTGCGGCTCCGGGAGATCGCTCTGACATCGTTCTTGGCTGGGGCGGGCTTACTGGCAATCGTGTATGGCGCGGACTATGGAGTGTTTCGATATCGTCTGGCCACGAAAGGCCAGCCCTTTGGCAGCGTAACCGTGGAACACTACGACGCGGTGGCGCACAAGGACGGGAAGAGCGAGCTTATTTTTGATCCACCGGTGCAGCAGACCTGCGTGCACAGCCTTTTCCCACACGCCGGGGATCCTCCCTGCTGGTTTCTCAGCCGGCATGCCGAGCAGAGAACCGATATATAACTATCCGCAGCAGGGCACCGCGTAGGAAGCACGCGGCAAACCAAAGCCCGGGTTATACCTGGCGCTCGAATGACCCCGGGCAGGAGCTTACGCCGTGGTGTGACGTGCCAATCTGTCGTAGCGCGAAAGGACCTCGCTCTCCGCAATCAGCCAGTCCTGGTTCTCGTTGCCGTTCTCGGCGCCTGCAGTCGCTCGGCGCTCCAGGTAGAGTTCGTAGGCGCGGCGGCGAATCTCTTCTTCCAAATTGACCGGAACGTTGCGGGGAAGGTTGGCCGGTGCGAGGTTGGCCGCCTTCTCATTCTTGCGAGAGTCCTTACCCTTGCGAATTTCAGTTTGTAATTCCGGCGCGACCTGCACTGCGGCAGGCGGAACGGAGATTTCGGGTTTCTTGCTGCGAGTGGTGTTTCCGGTTGTTTTACGAGCCATACAGTACTCCTTGCAGACACCCAACTCCAGGAATGGTCTCCCGTAATGAATAAGCGACATACGCGTACTCCGATAGCCGCTATCCGACTATTTGCGATGAATCCTGCTGCAAATATAAACCGAGCGCCTGTGGATTTGTGACGCGATTTTTTTCTTCGTACAAGAAAAGATACCTATTGCACGAGGACCAGCGGTAGCGCACGTTGCCGGAAGGCGGTAAAAGTACTCTGGTAACTTGTCGAGAAGTGCTGCCGCCCGCAGGATAGTTGAGTAGCGACTATGGCCACAATTATGTCATCCACTGGCAATCAGGGTTCCGCCGCCAAGGCCGCCAAGGCCAACCTCAGCGATTTGGAGAGCATGCTTTCGGAATCTCCGAGTTCAGACAGGGTTTGTCATAAGCTAGCCCAAGTTCTGCGGGTGCGCCGCAGCGAAGTGGCGCTACTGAGGTTAGAAAAAGGTAGTCTGCGATTTATATTTCCGCCAGAACTGCGATCGGCGGGCGTACTGCCGCTTACCGGATCGGCGGTGGCAGCGCGGACGGCCGCGACTCGCTCTCCACTTCTGTCGAACACGTTCATGCGAGTAAAACATGTCAGCCTGTTTGAAGCGGTCAAGCTGGGCGCCGAGGCTGACGAAGAAGATCGAAGCCAGGGACAAATGCCGATTCAGAAAATCATGTCCGTACCCGTGGCGTGCTCCGGGGGCGAAGTGATAGGAGTGGTGCAGATTTCGCGCAAAGGGCTGGATGCTTCGCTCGCGGGCGCAGACTTCACCGTCGATGACCTGAAGCAACTGGAGCAGGCGGCGGAAATTCTCGCCCGCATGCCGTTCATGCAGGAAGGCGCTGAGATTTAGTTTGAAGCTTGGTTAAGACTTCATCGACAGCGCCAGCATCGTTGCGCATCGAAATCCTCACACTGCCTGTCCGGCGCAAAATCCCGACGCCCACGCCCACTGGAAGTTGAAACCGCCCAGTTGGCCGGTGACGTCGACCACTTCTCCAATGAAAAAAAGCCCCGGCGCTTTTCTTGACTCCATCGTTTTGGCATAAAGTTCGCCGGTATCGACGCCGCCTGCGGTGACTTCCGCTTTTCCGTAACCCTCGGTTCCTTCCGGCCTGATTTCCCACGCATGCAGTTGATGTTCGGCGTCCGCGAAGGCGCGATCGGAGTTGCCGGCCAACGGATAAGTTTCGAGCCAGCGATCCGCGAAGCGTCGAGGCAGAATCTCTCTCACCAGCAGTTTCCAACTCGACGGGTCACGATGGCCACGGGTTCGCAAATCGGCGGCGAGATTGCGGTCGGGCGCAAGGTCGAGATGAATCGGCCCCTTGCCATCCCAGTAAGAAGAGATCTGGAGAATCGCGGGCCCGCTGATGCCTTGATGAGTGAAAAGCATATTTTCCCTAAACGTCTGTAACCTCTGTTTCGGACCGCGAGTAGAAGCACCCACCTCGGTGGAGACACCTGCCAGATCGCACCAGCGCTTGCGATCTGGTTCGCTAAAGATGAGAGGGACCAGGGCAGCACGTGGGGGCTGGATCTTCAGTCCGAATTGCCGGGCCAGATCGTAACCAAATGAGGTAGCGCCGATTTTCGCGATAGACAAGCCTCCGGTCGCGACCACGAGGCGGGGCGCGGCGAAGCTGGCGTCCTCGGTTTGAAGGGTGAACTGGTCTTTATGTACCTCATTCACTTGTACCTGGTTCACTTTCGTGTTGCATCGAATTTCTACTCCGGCGCCGCGGCATTCCTGCTCCAGCATCGCAGTGATGTCGCTTGCCGCTCGATCGCAAAACAACTGGCCGAGCTTTTTCTCGTGATAGGGGATGCGATAGGTTTCGACGAGGCGGATGAAATCGGCCGGAGTATAGCGGGCGAGCGCCGACTTGGCGAAGTGCGGGTTGGCTGAAATAAAATTTTCTGGGCTGGTGTGCAGGTTGGTGAAATTACAGCGGCCGCCACCGGAGATCAGAATTTTCTTGCCGATACGATCCGCGCGTTCAAGCACCAGGACGCGCCGGCCCCGCTTGCCGGCTTCGATGGCGCACATCAGGCCAGCGGCACCGGCTCCCAGAACGATGACGTCGTATTCTTGATTCACGCAGGAAAGAGCTTAGCAGGCGGGCCACCGAACCCTACGGAATATGCCGAACCCGCGCCACTGGTTCTGCGCTCACGGATTGCGACTGCAACGAGTGCAGCTTCAACGACTGCAAGAAGGTGACAATCTGCCAGCGCTCTGGCTCCGGCAACTTCGACCATACCGGCATGCCTCGTCGGACAACGCCATTGGTCAGGACCCAGAACAGCGTCCCGGGCGTTGCCTGCTGCACTTCTTCCCGCAACAAACTCGGGCCTTTCCTCGTGCCTCCCGCTTTTTTTCCGTGGCAGTCGGCGCAGTGTTGTTCAAAGAGTTTTCCTCCCGCCGCTACGGCCTGAGTATCGCCTTCGAAGGGGTTTTTCCTCTCGTGCGCTTTTTCGGGAGCGTCTGCAATTGCCGCGTACGTTGATTTTCCGTCCTTATGAGCAGCCCTATCTTCTTCTTGCGCCCAAGCCCTGGCCCCCGAGAAGAAGCCGATCCCGAAAACGACGATGCCAACGGCTGTGAGAGCTACGCGTCCGGGTGAGCGAAACCAAGCGGAGAATCGCTTCATGGCCGGCCTCCGAACAAACGCCCGACGATCTCACCAAAGTCGGAGAACTCACGCGAAAGTCCCCAGCGCAAAAGAAGCCGATGACTGTTGTCGTTCAGACCGAAGCCGCTCGAAAGACGAACGGTCCAGTCCGACGGAAGATTCCAGGCAACCACGGGCGCAAGGTAGTGAGACGTGTCGCGCAGACCGGAACTCCGTGTGTCGCCTAGGCCTCCGTACATTTCCACTCCGGCAATAAAATTCTCCCGACAGAAATTGCACCGATTGGGTGAAGCCTTTAGCGCGAGCGGACGGCTGGTACCGATGGCGTACGCGAACTCCCATGGTTCGCCCGGCGACAGGTTTTTGGTAACAATGGGATTCACGGCGACATTCCACCCTTTGAATGTGCTCGACAGCAGCAGCTTCATCTCCAATTCGTGATCATGCTCCTTCCGCAACAGGGCGTTCGACTCGGCGTAGTCGGACTCAACGTCGTGGCCTTCGACCTCTTTCACGATCTTGTCCGCTCCGCTAGTTTGCTCGTACTCAATGTAGAGCACCGGATTGACGAGGTGCTCACGCTGCAGCAGGCGAAGACGGTTTTCCACTCGAAATCCCGTAAAAATCGTGCTGTCGTTAAAGGTCGTCTGGCCGTCCACATATAACTCGGTCGTCCACCATGCGGTGGTGCCGTATTCAAATTCCGTCCAAAAGGCATCGAAGTTGTTGCCACCTCGCTGCGTGCCGAAAGTAGAAAAATATTCCACCTCCAAGCTGCCCGGCTCTTCGAGGTAATGGTCGTAGGTCACGATGTACGGACTCTCCTGCGCAGAAACCAAAGAAGACATGCAAAGAAGCAGAGAGAGAATCAAGGCCATAAGAATGTGACCGGGGAACCTCTTCCTTATAGGCTCAGGGCTGACGCAGGCGACCATCGACTCTCCTATGGTGAATAGTTATGTTGCGACCGAGTCGCAATAAGCATTACAATCTCAGCGTAGAGTGCGCCTCCATGTTGTGTCAATGGACGCACCCAGTTTTCGTCGCATGTTCTTTGCGAGCAGTTGCGACTGGCCACAGGAGATTACGAATGCCGCTGCCAGAAACCGAGATTCCCGGACGTTTGCAGATGCAACTGGCCGAGCGTGGAATCCGTATGACCGCTCCGCGCCGGGCGATTCTAAGCGTGATTGAGACCGCGAATAAACATCTGGATGCCAGCCAGATCCTGCGCAAGGCGCGGACCGTGGACGCTTCGGTAGATCGCAGCACTGTCTACCGGACGCTGGACCTGCTCAAGCGGCAAGGGCTGATCGATGAGCTCGACCTGATGCATCTGAACGGCGAAGGCCATTACTACGAGCGCAAGCCGGGCCGCGATCATATCCACATGGCTTGTCTCCGGTGTGGAAAGATCACCGAGTTTGTCAGCAAGACTTTCGAGTCCTTGAAGAAGCAGTTAGACCGGGATTGCCGCTTCCACATCATCGTGGCGCGGCTCGAAATCGGCGGATACTGCTCGGCTTGCCGGCGCTAAGGTGCGTGCTCTGGTCACACCGGGGTGTGCCGCTCGTCACAGAATCGTGGTAACGACTAGTGTGTACTTGTTGTCGGAGAAGTGCTGTGTGCCTTGCCATACCAGGGAAAATCCTCGAAATCCAGGAACTGGGTGAGTTGCGTGCGGGCCGCGTGCAGTTCGGCGGGATTGTGCGCCAGGTATCCCTGAACTTTGTCCCTGAGGCTGGACTCGGCGACTATGTGATGGTTCATGTTGGCTTCGCTATAAGCCGGGTGGACGCGGTGGAAGCTGAGCGCACATACAAGCTTCTGGAAGAGATGGGAATGCTGGAAGCGGAGTTGCCGCCAGCGGAACAGTAATCTTCGCCGGCTCGCACCCCGAAACACTCGCGCGGCTGTCCCTGGCCGGTTGCACCTAGGAACGACCTCTTTGTAGGCTCAAGTCTCGCTAGCACGCCCTCCCCGGATTTGGCTCAGAATAAGGTTCGCGGTCACAACAGGCTGTGATCCTTATCACCGATAGGCGGTTCCCCTCTGGTTAGAGTCATGCCTATTGGAGTCATGCCTAGCCGTTTTGCGCTCGGTTTCGAGATATGAAGTATCTTGACGAATACCGTGACCATCGCATCGCATGGGCGTTGGCGGCTGAGATTCGCCAGCGCACGACCCGGCCCTGGGTGCTGATGGAGATCTGTGGCGGCCAAACCCACACCATCATGCGCTACGGCATCGACGAACTGCTGCCGCGCGGTATCGAGCTCGTGCATGGACCGGGCTGTCCGGTCTGCGTCACGCCGCTCGAAACCGTGGACAAAGCGATCGCGTTAGCACTGCGACCGGACGTCATCCTGGTTTCCTATGGAGACATGCTGCGGGTGCCTGGGTCCCGGTCGGATCTGTTCCGGGCGAAAGCGCAGGGCGCGGACGTTCGTATCGCGTATTCCCCCATTGAAGCGGTGAAGATTGCCGGCTCGAATCCCGATCGTAAAGTCGTGTTTCTGGCGATTGGTTTCGAGACCACGGCTCCCGCGAATGCAATGGCCGCGTGGCACGCCCGGCACAAAGGTCTGAGTAACTTTTCCATGCTGGTTTCGCACGTGCTCGTCCCGCCGGCGATCCGGGCCTTGATGGTCTCTCAAACCAACCGCGTGCAGGGTTTTATTGCGCCTGGGCATGTTTGCACCGTTATGGGGTGTACGGAATATGAAAGCCTGGTTCGGGATTTTCGGGTACCGATTGTGGTCGGGGGATTCGAACCGGTAGATATTTTGGAAGCAGTCCTCATGCTGGTGCGGCAACTCGAGGCGGGAGAGGCAAAACTGGAAAACCAGTACGTGCGATCAGTGAGCTACCAGGGGAACCTGCCGGCGCAGCAGCTCATGGCCGAAGTGTTTGAAATTGCAGATCAAAAGTGGCGCGGCATTGGGCCGATCCCGCAAAGTGGTTTGCGCTTACGCGAGGAATACGCTGCTTTTGATGCGAACCGAGTTTTCGATTTGGGCGAAATTACCGTGGACGAGCCCGCCGAGTGCATCAGCGCCCAGGTTCTGCAGGGATTGAAAAAGCCGACGGATTGTCCCGCGTTTGGCATGCGATGCACACCGGAAAATCCATTGGGAGCGCCCATGGTATCGAGTGAAGGGGCATGTGCGGCCTACTATCACTATCGGCGCCACTCGGCCGCGAGTTAGGAGAGAGCGTGTCAACCAAGAGCCCCGTCGAAGTGAAATTCGAACTCAGTTGCCCGACGCCGCTCCCGGCCAAGGACACAATTCTGCTCGGGCATGGCAGCGGTGGCAAGTTGAGCGCTGAGTTGATTCGCGACGTCTTTCTGCCTGCATTCCGGAATCCAGTACTGGCGCGCCTGGACGACCAAGCAATCGTCAATGTGAACGGCCAGCGTCTCGCCATCACCACCGATTCCTTTGTGGTAAAGCCACGGTTTTTCCCCGGCGGTGACATCGGCTCTCTCGCGGTTCATGGCACGATAAACGATTTGGCGATGGGCGGCGCAACCCCACTGTTTTTGAGCGCAGCCTTCATCATCGAAGAAGGCTTCGCGATGGACGAACTCCGCCTCGTGGTGAATTCGCTGCGCCAGGCGGCGGCCGATGCGGGCGTGGACGTGGTGACTGGTGATACCAAGGTCGTCGAGAAAGGCAAAGGCGACGGGCTGTTCATCAATACGACAGGAATTGGACTGGTGCCCGAAGGAGTCAACCTTTCCGCCGATCGCGCCTGCCCTGGGGACAAGGTGCTCCTGAGCGGTTCGATCGGCGATCACGGCATCGCGATTTTGGCGCAGCGCGAAGGACTGGAATTCGAGACTCTGATTCAAAGCGACAGCGCGGCTTTGCACACGCTGGTGGCCGCGATGCTTGGCGTGACTTCCAACGGGACTCCCGACATTCGCTGCATGCGCGACCCGACGCGAGGCGGTGTCTCCAGCACGCTGAACGAAATAGCGGAGCGATCGCAAGTGGGGATCGAACTGGAGGAGAGTTCCCTTCCTATCCATGAAGAAGTTCGCGGCGCGTGCGAGTTGTTGGGGCTCGATCCCCTGTATGTTGCCAACGAAGGCAAGCTGATCGCAATCGTGGCCACCGAGGCCGCCAGCGCGGTGCTGCAGGCGATGAGACGTCACCCTTTGGGAGCGGAGGCACAGATCATCGGTACGGTGAAGAAAGAGAACCCGGGGCTGGTTACGATGCGAACGCCACTCGGCACGACCCGTATTGTGGACATGCTCGCAGGCGATCAGTTGCCGCGCATCTGCTAACAGTTCGATAGAGAAGTCATGCACGAGATGGGAATTGCGAATTCGGTGCTGGAAGCGGTGAGAACCGAGATGGGCCTTCATCCGGGAACCTATCCCTGCAAAGTCGGTGTCCGGATTGGCGAATTGGCAGCCATCGATCAGGACGCTTTGCGCTTCTGTTTTGAAGCGATCATTCACGAGACCGATCTCAAGTCGCTTCAGTTGGGGATCGAGCTCTGTCCCCGCCGCCATCGTTGTCAGCTCTGCGGATGTGAGTTCATCGTGCGCGATTACGATTCGAGCTGTCCGCAATGCGCGAGTCTGAAAACCACATGCATCAGTGGAGATGAGTTGGAGTTGGCCTATCTGGAGGTGGAAGAATATGGATCGAGTACCTTTGGAGCGAAAAGTTCTCAGCGAGAACGACCGCATCGCGGCTGAGTTGCGCGCTCGCTTTCAGGAACACGGCGTTTTGTGCCTGAACATCATCAGTTCTCCCGGCTCCGGCAAAACCAGTCTTCTAGAGCGCACTCTGGAAGCCCTGCCGCCGCATGATCGCGTCGCCGTATTGACGGGAGACATTCAGACGGAAAACGATGCGGACCGGCTGAAGAGATTTCACTTCCCCGTTAAACAGATCACAACCGGCGGGACTTGCCACCTCGATGCTCGCATGATCGAACGGCACTTGGCCGACTGGCGTCTCGAGGACCTGGATCTTTTGCTGATCGAAAACGTAGGCAACCTGGTTTGTCCATCCAGTTATGACCTGGGCGAAGCGGCCAAGATCGTAGTGTTGAGCGTCACCGAAGGTGAAGACAAGCCGCTGAAATATCCATCCATATTCTTCAAGTCCGACTTGCTCGTGCTCAGCAAAATCGACCTGCTTCCGTACGTTCCGTTTGACATCGAGGCGGCGGCGGAAAATGCCCGCAAGGTTCATCCGGAAATGGAGATTGTGAAGGTGTCTTGCCTGAACCGCCACGGTTTACACGAATGGATGATGTGGCTAGCAGAGAGACGCAGAGCACACAAACCGCTGGTACAGCAGACCGCGAGCTGATCATGTATGGAGGTCCGGCGCCAGATCGAAGTTTCCGGCATTGTGCAGGGAGTTGGGTTCCGGCCCTACGTTTATCGTCTCGCCACCGGCAGGCGCCTTAGAGGCACGATTCGCAATACCTCCGCCGGAGTCACCATCGAAATTCAAGGACCGGCGGAAACCGTACAAGATTTCGTCGATCACCTGCCCGCCGAAGCGCCGCCCCTGGCGCGGATCACAGGCTTCACCGTAAATGAAGTCCCGTGCGTCGCTGTGCAGATCGGCGGCGATCAGGACTTCTGCATTGTTCATAGCCACGAAGGCGAAGAAGTTCGCACGCTCATTTCGCCGGACGTTGCGATATGTCGGGACTGCCTGCGCGAGATGCTCGACCCGAACGACCGGCGTTATCGCTACCCCTTCATTAACTGCACCAACTGCGGGCCACGCTTCACCATCATTCGCGATATTCCTTACGATCGGCCGAGCACGTCGATGGCGAAGTTTCCCATGTGCCCGGCGTGTCTTGCGGAATATGAGAATCCGCTGGACCGCCGCTTTCACGCCCAGCCCAATGCCTGCTGGGAGTGCGGACCTCGGGTGGAACTCTGGGACAAGTCCGGACGGAAAATTGAATGCCGCGATCCAATTGTCGAAGCGGTCTTCGGCCTGCATGCCGGACTGGTCGTCGCTGTAAAAGGACTGGGCGGATTTCATCTGGCCGTGGATGCGACGAACGCCGCAGCGGTCGCTTTGCTACGTCAGCGAAAGCGCCGGGTCGAGAAGCCGTTCGCGGTGATGGTTCCGGATCTGCAGGCGGTCAAGGAAATCTGCGAATTGGATGACGCGGCTGCCACTGTAATGCAGTCGATCCAACGGCCTATCGTTCTGCTCCCGAAAAAGAAGCCCACGATGATTCCCGACGAGGTCGCGCCCTTCAACCGCTATCTGGGGATTTTCTTGCCGTACACACCGCTTCATTACCTGCTGCTGGCCGAGGGAGGGTTCAAGGCTTTGGTGATGACCAGTGGAAACCTGAGCGAGGAGCCGATCGCGATCGATAATCGGGAGGCGATCCATCGATTGCGCAGTCTCGCCGATTATTTCCTCGTGCATAACCGCGATATCCTGCTGCGCTGCGACGATTCCGTGGTGCGAGTTGCAGGGGGTGTCACGCGGCAGTTGCGGCGTTCCCGCGGCTTTGTTCCGGTGCCGGTTTTCCTGAAAGATGATCAGCCTTCGGTGCTGGCCGTCGGAGGCGAACTCAAGAACACCATCTGTCTCACCAAGGGCAAGCATGCTTTCTTGAGCCAGCACGTCGGAGATTTAGAAAACGTCGAAAGCTACAGTTTTTTCCATGAGGCCATCGAGCATCTGGAGCGGATTCTGGAAATCCGACCGGACATCATCGCCTACGACCTCCACCCCGATTACTTCTCCACCAAATGGGCGCTGCAAAGGAATGGAGCAAAGTTGGTGGCCGTGCAGCACCATCATGCCCACATTGCCAGTTGTATGGCGGAGAATCACCTCGAAGGCCGCGTGATCGGATTCGCCCTGGATGGAACCGGCTATGGCACGGACGGAAACATTTGGGGTGGAGAGGTGCTCATCGCCGGCTATGAAGACTTCGAGCGTGCCGCTCATTTCGAGTATGTGCCTTTGCCCGGTGGAGCGGCCGCGATCCGTGAGCCATGGCGGATGGCGGTTAGCTACCTGGCACATCATTTTGGGCGCGATTTCCTTAAGCTGAAGCCGCTGAAGCTCGACATCCCATTCGTGCGCCAACTAGATCGGCCAAAGGTCGACCTGCTCCTGCGCATGATGGAACAGGGCGTGAATTCGCCACTCACGTCCAGTTGCGGGCGTCTGTTCGATGCCGTAGCCGCGTTAATTGGAATCCGTCAGCAGATCAATTACGAGGCTCAGGCTGCGATCGAACTGGAGATGGCCTCGTCAGGCATGGAATCGTCGGAGATTGCATCGCCAGAGGAAGACGCTGCCTATCCGATGAGGCTTGTGCCGGAAGACGGCCACTGGATCATCAGCAGTCGGCCGCTGTTTGAGGCGCTGCTGGACGATCTCGGCGCCGACCTTCCTGTCGCGGCGATCAGCCGTCGTTTTCACAATGGTTTGGTTGAGGAGTTCGTCGAGCTGGCAACGCTCCTGCGAGAGAAAGCCGCTCTTAACCGTGTGTGCCTGAGTGGCGGAACCTTCCACAATATCTACCTGTCGCAACGGCTCGAAGCACGGCTGTCCGACGTTGGGTTTGAGGTCTATACACAGAAAGAAGTGCCGTCCGGCGATGGCGGCTTGAGCCTGGGACAAGCGCTGGTAGCGGCAGCAAGATCTCACGTGTAGGGATGCGTGCTCCCTCTGCAGACTCATACTCGGAGGCGTTTGGATGCGTTCATGACGAATGTTCCGGCGCTGCGCATGGAGATTGTTCCACACGCGGCGGGCAGACGACACGGTGTAAAATAGAGCTGTTTTCGATTCCAGAAAGGGAAAATGCGGCTGATATGATCCGGCGACTGAGCATCGCGCTGCTTGCGGCGGCAGTATCTGTGCCGTTCGCAACCGCGCAGATGCGCGGCGGGATGGGCCGCTCGATTTCCTCCGTGGCGCATGCCGGTTTTGCACGCGGAATTGGCCGGCATGGTGGAACGCATCGGTTCGCCCCAGGAGTTTTCCCGGAATCGCCCTTTCTCTATTCGAACTACGATCTCTACTACGATCCCAACGAGTCGTACGCAGTTGAAGACGCTCCTCCTCCTCAGATTGTGTTAATGCAGCGGGCCTCGGCTGACGATTCTCCGCGAAAAACTAAGTCAGCACCCTTGGTGATCGAGTGGCACGGTGATCGGTATGTGCGATTCGGTGGCACCCGGGACGCAGATGAAGGTGCAACCTCCGCGCATCCCGATTATGCGGAGCTGCCGATGACGATGACGAAACCATCCTTGTCCGCCAAACGATCTCCCACACAGAAGGAACGCACTGAATTGCCGGCCGCTCAACTCCCGCCCGCAGTGTTGGTCTATCCGGACGGCCATCGCGAGGAAATTTCCGACTATGCCATCGCCGACGGCGTAATCTATGCCCACGGCAACTACTGGCAAGATGGCTATTGGACAAAGCGTATCCCGCTTTCTGCGATCGACGCGTTTGCCACCCTAGAAGCCAACCAACAGCGTGGCATAAGATTCATGCTGCCATCTGCGCCCAATGTGGTGATCGCCAGTTTCTAACTACGGACGTGGGCGGCTCAGAAGCCTGCATTGGCGGGAGGCGTTCATGACGAGTAGACAGATTGTCGCCGGCGGCAATCAATATCCTGGCGCGCAGTGGCCGACAACCGTCGCTTCCCTGGCCGTGGGGGCGGCATTCTTCGCGCTGTGGTTCTGGTTGCTGCCATCCTGGCTGGGCTTTCACGTTGAAGCGGCTGGTGTAGCGAGATGGCGCTGGCTGGCGGCCGTGCCCTCGGTGCTCGGTTTCGCGATAGCACTGAGATGCGTGTGGGATTTCGGATGGACGGGACACGGAACACCTGCGCCGATGGCTCCGCCGACCAGGCTGGTCGTAGTGGGGTTCTATCGTTACGTGCGAAACCCGATGTACCTGGGCTTCTTCATCGGCTGGGTAGGGCTGTGGGTGGTCTTCGGACGTGCGAACCTGGCCGCAATCACAGTGGCGTGTATGGCGGTGCTGGGCACATCTTTGTTTGTACTGTTGTACGAGGAGCCGCACCTGCGAAAGATATTCGGCGCCGAGTATGAGCAATACTGCAGGAACGTCCGCCGCTGGGTACCGCGGATGCGCGCATGGAACAAGTGAGACCTGCAAGGTCATTTGTACGACTTGACAGGAGATTCTCTTAGGATGACAACACATGCACCAGGGTGAAGGTCGAAGTGGTCATTCCTAAGATCATGTTCCCATCCACTCCGGAACTGAAGATCGTACTTCCTCCACTGACATATCTTGCTGTACAAGAGACATATTTTGCTGCACAAGAGAAAACACTTGCAACATCGTCGTCCTATTCAGTTTCGCTTCTTGTTGGACGAGGCGTTTGACTGCCCTCAGACGTTCCCGCCCGCATGCGCCGTGTCGGTCTGTTGAAAACCTTCTCTTGCGTTGAGGCCGCCCTGCCCTTATATTTACCCGACGGCTTTTCCCCCTCTAAGCGATCAGGCGATCACGCGCGAATAACCAACCACGGAGGAACATCGATGCGGTCCGAACGTCGTTTCAAATTTTCTTGTCTGGGTTTGTTGGTGCTGATAGCACTCAGCGGCCGAGCCTTCTCCAGCGATACCTATGTCGTGGTTGGCCCTACATATAACTGCGTCGGCCACTATGCCTGGGTGCCAACCATCAATCAGGCTCTAGCTGCGGTCAAGGGGGCGAAGAAGGCGGTAATCGCCGTTTGCCCCGGCACTTATCCCGAGCAGGTGGTAATCACACAACAGAACCTTACTCTTGTAGGGGTTGCGGACACGTATTCTCACGATTCCGCCGTGATTATGCCCCCTGCGACCGGCTCGGTCACGAACACAGTTGATCTGGATACAGGCCTTAACATCGCGGCTCAGATTCTAGTGCAAAATGCAACAGGGGCCTCGATCAGCAATATTACGATTGACGGTACGGGAAATGGGATCGGCGACTGCAACACCGATTTGCCGGGAATCCTGTTCCAGAACGCCTCGGGCACGGTGAATCACGTTGTCGTGCAGAACCAAATACCCGGCGGCAGCTTAAGTAATTGTTCGACTGGGGAAAGTGTGTATGTGCAAACTTCGACAGGCAACGTCTCCACTGTAACGGTCGAAAATAGTTTGCTTCAGAATTACAACAAGAATGGAATCACGGGAAATGATCCCGGCACGACCATGACCCTCTCTGGAAATTACATCGTGGGATCCGGCGTGGTTTCCGGAGGTGCAGTCCAGAACGGCATACAACTTGGTTATGGTGCCACGGGCAAAATTTCCACGAACACTGTGAGCGATAACAACAACGATGGTCCACCCTATGCCGCCGATATTTTGCTCATCGATACCGCGGAAAACGGCGGAATCTCAGTCTCCAACAACATCCTCAGCAACAGCCAGCTTCCCCTCGGCCTGGAGACCGATTTTGCCAATGGACCGAGCGAGTACGGTGACGGCGTTACCGTTACTGGCAACAAGGTCTTTGGCGCATCGATCTACGATGGCATCGATGTCTGCACCAACGGGAATAAGGTCACGACCAATCTTATTCTCAACAGCGCTGAGTCCGGCGTACACTTGGACGCTTCCTGCGGCGCTACCTACGGCGGCGGAACGCTGTTCACCGGCAACAACAACACCCTAACTGGTAACACCATGGAGGGAGGTTCGTGCGCTGGCATTCTCGAGGACACCGGAACGAGCGGCAACAGCATTGTTTCTGAAAACTACTACGCGGTGCCATTAACCCTTACCAGTTCCACCAGTTCGTGCCCCATCGCTACTGGACCTGCGCACACTAAAGCTAAGACCGCGCTCAAGTTCAGCCCGAAGAAATAGCTGCGCAAATAGAGCGTCCGCGCCAGAAACCAACGCCGGGAATCGGATTCCAGATTCCCGGCGTTTTTCACTGCACCCTAGCACATCAGTCCGTCTGTTTTCGGTGGGACTGCAGTTTGTAGTAAAAAAGAGAGAAAACATGTGCGGTACCAGGGTCCGCGTCCGCATCTTCAATTTAGGCGAGTAGATCGCGTTGCGTTTAACTGCAATCAGGAATATAGTTGCATCGCGACCCTTCCATCTACTTCCCCACCAAGCCATCAGGCGCGAGTCGCTCACACGGAGGAACATCAATGCGTACTACACGTAGTTTCACACTCTCTTTCTCTCTTCTAGCTTTGGTTGTGCTTGTCGCACTCAGCGGACAAGCCTTTGCTACTACTACAGATACCGTTGGCCTCTGCGCGGGGCCCGGGACCCACTACACTACCATCCAAGCGGCGGTAAATGCACCTGGAATAACCACGGTTGAGGTCTGCCCTGGTACTTACGCCGAGCAGGTCACGATCACCAAGAACTTGACGTTGAAAGGAATTGCAAACGGGACTGCTGATGCTGCGGTGGTGGTGGTGCCAGCAGGCGGCCTCGTCACCAATGGCGTTACGGACATTTTTGGCAATCCAGTAGCCGCGCAGATTTTTGTCCAAAATGCGGCAGTCACTATTTCTCACATCACTGTGGATGGCACCAACAACGGGCTGTCCGGCTGTTCGACTGACCCGATAGGAATCTACTACCAGAACGCTTCTGGGACTATCACCGACAGCGCGGTCCGAAATGTGCTTATGGACCCGGCTGATCAGGGTTGCCAGGTCGGCTTGGCGATCAACGTGGAAAGCAACACCGGCACTCCAGCAGTCACGATCTCAAATAATTCGGTGCGGAACTACGATAAGAATGGAATTACTGCCAGCGGCCCCGGCGCTGGCAGCCCCGGACCAAACGTTACAGTCACTGGGAACACGGTTATCGGTTTAGGTGCCACTTCGGTCACCGCCCAGAACGGCATTCAGATAGGCTTTGACGCAACGGGCTCGGTCTCGACCAACTATGTAGCTGACGACATCTACACGGGACCGACTTATGGCTCCTCTGGGATTTTGATCTATGCCTCCTCGGGCGTCACTGTTACCAGCAACACGGTGGACAGCACGCAGCTTGGAATTGTCCCCGCGACAGACCCGACCTATGGAAATGCGAACGGTACGATCATTAGATTGAACCATGTGGGGGGGACACAGACTTACGATGCCATCGATCTTTGCAGCGATGGAAATACAGCGTCGTCGAATGTTATCTATGGCAGCGCCGAATCCGCCGTCCACGTGGATGATGAGTGTCCGCCGTCTACGGGAAGCCACACCACCGTGAGCAGTAATACGATTAACGAAGCCTGCGCCGGGATTCTGATTGGTCCTAGCAGCGCGAGCAATACAATCGGTACGAATACCTTCATGAACGTGACCAACACGACGCTGGCGGGTGATACCTGCACGCCGCTAGCCGGGCCGAGTGGGAAGCATCAGTCAATTAAACCTTCAGCGTACAACCCGAACAGATGATGGAGGGCAGCCCCAAGAAATGGAGCTGCGCAAGATACAGCGTCCGCGTAAGAAACAACGCCGGGAATCGGGTTCCAGATTCCCGGCGTTTTTATCTGCAGGCTCGCCGTCACGCGGTCTTCGAGTTGAGCCGAGCCGCGATTGCTTCCAGCAATCCAGCGGCGGCTTCACCGGCATGGCTGGTGGAAAACTCACTGCCGAGTTCGAGCACCGGGAGCCTGGCGCACGCTTCCCGGAAGGCTGGCGGAGAGGTCGGGGAAGCGGTCATGTCGGGGCCTAGCAGTAGGAGATCGAAATGCGTGACGCGCATCAGGAGCAGAGCGTCGGCCACGCGGCCGCTGCTCTGGACATCGTATCCTGCGCGGCGCAGCAATTCGCGCAAGTAGGCGAGCACGTCGGCATTGGAGTCGAGACACAGAACGCTGCGGCCGGTGGAAACAGGTGTTTCGGCGCGGGCTCCTGGGCGATAAAAGGCGGCGACTGCCTTCTCCTCCGATTCATGGGTATCGAATACCGTCGTCAGGCGCGACATCTCCAAAACCTTGCGCACGAATTCCGGCACGTTACAGAGCTTCAGATCTCCATGCGCCTGGCGGGTAGTAGTGAGGGCACGGACCATGGTGCCGAGGCCGCTGCTGTCAATGAATCCGACCTCGCCCAGGTGCAGGACGATAGAGCGGCGGTCACGCAACAACCAGGCAACGTGCGCGCGCAGAGACTCGCTCTCGCTGGCAACGATCCGCCCATTGCAGTGCACGATGGTGACGCGTCCAACCTCGCGAGTGTCAAGCGACAGGGGCAATGGGCCTCCGATGGAGCTAGCGTTTAAGCCTGCGAAATCGCCACATTATATCCTTAGGGGGCGCGAAGCGGTGGCAGGAAATCGGGAAGATAAAATAGCCCACCGCCCCCAAAGCCCCGTTGCGCAAACCGCTAAGCTCCGGCATAATAATGGTTTGTCTTTATCTCGCCGGACTCTTCCGGGCAAAGGATACTGAAGTCTGTGTTAATGATCCGACTGGCGCGCTTTGGCGCGCGCAAACAACCGTATTACCGAGTGGTGGTGATTGAGAAGGAGCGGGCTCGCAATGGACGCCCGGTGGAAGTGGTGGGCACGTATAATCCGCGCACCAATCCGGCTACTTTCGACCTGAAACGGGAGCGCATTGAGCACTGGGTTTCAAAAGGCGCCCAATGTTCGGACCGGGTCAGGAAACTGCTTGCTCTTCCCGCGCCGGCTGCGGCCGCCTCGGTCGCCTAGACGTCCCTACACTCGCCCACTTAGGAGCAGTCATCAATGATCGAGCCCAGCGCCAGCCCACGCGCCATGATCGAATACATCGCCAAGGCGATTGTCGACGCCAAGGGCGAGGTTTTTGTCGACGAGTACGAGGATGGAGACGAGACCGTCATCGAACTCGAAGTGGCCGAGGCCGATCTGGGCAAGATTATTGGACGCTCCGGCCGCGTGGCCCGCGCCTTGCGAAACGTGCTGAGCGCGGCGGGCTCGAAGCTGGACAAGCGCTACGCGCTGGAGATCGTTGAATAAAAGACCGGCGAGTAGAAGATCATCGAGTGGGAGATCTGCGAATAGCGACACCGGACGCAAGCGGCGAATGGATTACCCTGGCGATCGTCATCAAGACCCAGGGACGGCGCGGAGAAGTAGCGGTCGAATTGCACACCGATGTTCCGGACCGCTTCCGGCAAGACATGCGGCTGTGGGCGCTCGCGAAAGACGGCCAGCGCCGCGAAGTGACGGTCGAGGGTTTGTGGCCGCACAAGAGTTTTCTGGTGCTGAAGTTTCAGGGCGTCGAGAAAATTCCCGATGCCGAGCCGCTGGTAGGCGCCGAACTTCAGTTACCGCGCAGTGAACGCGCCCGGTTGGAGCCGGGCTGGACGTATCTGAGCGACTTGATCGGTTGCACAGTGTTCGATGGCCAGCGTGAGATTGGTCAGATTGAAGATGTCCAGTTCGGCGCGGGAGAAGCCCCGCTGCTGGTGGTACGAAGTAAAGAGGCAGAGCAGGCAGCGAAGCTTCCGTACGAGATCCCTTTCGCCGAGGCGTATCTAGAGAAGCTGGATCTGGAGCGGAAGCAGGTCCGGATGAATTTGCCGGAGGGACTGCTCGAAGTAAACGCGCCGCTGGCAAAAGAAGAGAAAGAAAGAACTCGTTAGTCGTTGTCGGTGTTTGTCGTTTAACTTTGAATGCTCCTTTTGAGGTTGAAAGGTTTCCGAATCTGGTTTGACTAGCGACCAACGACGAGCGACTAACGACTGGTTCCGTAAATGAAGGTCGACATTCTCACGATCTTTCCCGACTTCTTTCGCGGGCCGCTGGATTACGGAATTGTGCGCCGGGCGCGGGAAACGGGCCTGGTGGAAATTAACATTCAGGATCTGCGGGCATTCACGAAAGACAAGCACCGCACCGTGGATGACCGCCCGTTCGGCGGCGGCGAGGGCATGGTCCTGAAGCCGGAACCGATCTTTGAATGTTTGGAGTCGTTCGGCGAAGTGGCCTCGCGGGAAATGCGCTTGACCGCGGGCGCGAAGCAGTCGGTGATTCTGCTTTCCGCGCAGGGTTGCAGGCTTGACCAGACGCTGGCGGCGAAACTTTCAGCGCTTGATCGAATCGTCCTGATCTGCGGACGCTACGAGGGCGTCGACGAACGCATCAGCGAACATCTGGCGGATCGTGAGGTTTCGATCGGCGACTATGTGCTGAGCGGTGGCGAACTGGGCGCGGCGGTAATTGTGGACGCGGTCACGCGGCTGATCCCCGGCGCGGTTGGCAACAGTGCTTCGACGCGCCAGGAGTCGTTCACTGAGGCGCGGACCGAGTCGTTTGCCGAGCGGGCGGATCTGGCCGGCGACGGTCCGAGTTCGACGTGCGCTTCTGGCGGATTGCTTGATTATCCGCATTACACGCGTCCCGCAGACTTTCGCGGCATGGTGGTGCCGGAAGTGCTGATGCACGGCAACCACGACCAGATTCGCCGTTGGCGCCGCAAAATGGCCTTGGCAAAAACGCTGCGCAACCGTCCCGATTTGCTGGAGCGGGTTGCGCTCACCGCGGAAGACAAGGAATTGCTGGACCAGATTCAGGGCACACTGACTGAGACCGGGCAAGCTCGATCTTCATTTTTACAAAAGATCAACGGCAGGAATTAGGAAGGACAACGTTATGCGCAATCCGATTATCGAAAAACTGTTGGCCAAATCGCGCCGTACCGACATCCCGAAGTTTGGTCCCGGCGATACCGTCAAGGTGCTGGTCAAGATCAGAGAAGGCGAAAAAGAGCGTCTGCAAGCGTTCGAAGGCGTCGTCATTTCCCGGACGCGCGGCGCACAACCGAGCTTCACCGTCCGCAAGATCAGCTTCGGCCAAGGCGTGGAGCGTATCTTCCCCATCGACTCCAAGGTCATAGACACAATTGACGTCGTTCGCTCCGCTAAAGTCCGCCGCGCCAAGCTCTACTACCTGCGGGGACTTAAGGGCAAGGCCGCACGACTGAAGGAAGTCGAACAACAGTAAAGCAGCGGTTATTTTCTTCTGCCGGCAGACTCTTGTGGGGGGACGGGGCGCCTCGCCCCGTCCGAGCGGGCGAAGCGAAGCTCCGCTGCCACACAGTCGTCGAACTTCTGCTCTTGCTTCCCGCCACTTCTTCGGCGAAGATGCTGATCAGATTCCGTGTCCAAGTCAGCGTCCACATCGAAACATCCGAAAGCAGAAGGTGTCTCTCCATCTGCCGCCAAGTTGCGGCTGCTGAAAAAACTGCGCTGCAGTCTTAATTTTGAAAGACGTGCTTGGGCCGCGGGCGCGGCAAATGTTGCAGGAGTCGATGAAGTCGGCCGCGGATCGCTGTTCGGTCCGGTCGTGGCTGCCGCAGTTATTCTCAACCCGGCACACCGCATTCGCGGCCTGCGCGATTCCAAACTGCTCCCGGCCGAGCGCCGCGAAGAACTTGCGCTCCTCATTCGTAAACATTCCATCGCCTGGGCCGTTGCCGCTGTGGATTCGGCCCGCATCGATCAAATCAATATCTATCAGGCGTCGCGCCTTGCGATGTTACATGCGGTTCAGCAACTGGCACCCTGCGCGAGCTATCTGCTTGTCGATGCGGTAAGACTCGATTGCAATCTCCCGCAGCAACCGATCATTCACGGTGACGCGCTCTCTGCCTCTATCGCCGCCGCATCCATCCTCGCGAAGGTTGAACGGGACCGCATGATCTCCGCTTGGGACCCGGTCTTTCCCATGTACGGCCTGGCATCGAACAAGGGGTACTGCACGCCCCACCACCTCGCTGCGCTGCGCGAGCACGGCCCGTCGCCGCTGCATCGGCAGTCGTTTTCGCCGGTGTGGAGCGCGCCGATTCCCCAGGAAGTTCTCGGCTTTATGCTGGAAGAATTGGCTCCCGAGGGAACTTCAGTTGACGAAGAGCCGGTGGCAGCGCTCTTAGAGAGCTGAGGAAATTCGATCCATAAATAAACTCGGTTCATTCCGCTCAACAGTAGGACTACCAGCTTCATTTCGCCCGATAGATTTCCGTCAGCAGATCCGGCTTCGACTCGTCGCGAACCAAGTGTGGATACTTTTCGCCACCGTGATAATCGAGTTTCACAACGCGGAAATAATCTGTGTTCTCCACGATGAGCTCAATCGGCGACGGACTAGTCTTGGCGGCTCGAATGGCGTCACGCCAGGCTTCTGGCGAAAATTTGCGCCCGTTCACCGCGACAATCTTCATTCCCGGCCCGATCCCGGCTTTGGCGGCGATCATGCCCTCGACCGTGTCCCGAATCAAGCCCTCGCCGTTGGCGAACAATCCCACCGAATAATGTGCATTGAGCGACTTCCCTTCGCCGTTTTCCGCGCGATCCAGTTCCGAAGGGTATTCGTCGTATTCCAGTTTCCAGCCACTGCCTTCGATTCCGCTGAGCGGAGCGCCCGGACCGTGGTTGGACAGTCGGCCCGTCCAGAAGCCGCGCCAGTCATAGGGAGCGACCTGGTTGAGTGTGTTCACGATGTCGTCGAAAGCGTAGGTCTTCACCATCGGCGGGCCGCTGGGCGCGCCATAAAACAGCTTGCAGAAATCGTCCAAGGATTTCGCGCCCTTGCTTTGCTGACGGATGATCACGTCCGCCCAAAGCCAGTTGAGAACGTCTTCGTCGTAATAATCAAGCGGACGGCGATAATCTTGCCAACCACGGGGAGCGTCCTGCATGGTGGGAACGCCGTCCGCCGTGTCCTGCAAATTGCGCCAGACGCGGCCTGAACGATGATCCAGATCGGCCGCGATCTGCGCCAGCGCATCACGAGCCAATGAGAGCGTGCGCTCGCCGCTGCGCGCTGCGAGCATGTCTCCCAGATATGACGTCAGGCCCTCATACACCCAGAGCAAGTCGGTCTGCATGGGCTGTTCGTAATCGGGCGTCGCCAGATCCGCCGGACGCCGATACTTGCCGTTCCACGAATGCACATACTCGTGCGGCAGAAGTCCAGCGGTCAGCTTCCGTCCGTCTTCCTCGATCAGCGAGCGCTCGTCGACCCGGCTGTCGTTTGACTCGTGATGCTCCAATCCAAAATGCGCGACGTGATCGCTCAGCGTCAGCAGGAAGTGGTAGTCGGTGTAGTGCCGCGCACCAAACAGAATTCCGGCTTGCTTCACCAGATTCCGGTAGCGTTCCCAGACTTCCTCCGGAGCATCGAGCGAGGCGGCGCTGTCAGCCGCAACATCCAACTCCGCGGGAGGATTTTCACCGGGCGGCGTTAGTGGCACCACTTTCAAATACTCGCCCGCGATGACCGGACCATCCACCAGCATGGTCAGCGACACGGGTGCAAAATGAATATCACTCCCCACTTGACCGGAAACATGCAGTGACGTCCCAAACTTCCATCCCGCGGGCAGCCGCAAACTCGCGCTATAGGTGAGTTGATCGGAACCGTATCCGGCGGGATAAAGCAACAGCGTGTTCCAGCTGAGAACATACAACTTTTCCGTTGCGGACATACTGGAGCTGTATCCAGGCTCAAACGACGCGGGGGAAGCATAGTCGAGATTCGCGAGGACTTCGTTCTCGCCTGGCGGAACTTCCACGTGAAAAGTGAAACCGTCGAGCAGATCGCGCCGCCATTTCAGCGTCTTTCCGCTCGCGGTAAACTCCAGGCCCGTCAAGTCCGTGATTGGACCGGTCGGCCCGTGCTCGCCGGGAATCCATTTCGGATAGTAGAGGGTGAGCGTCCCCGCCTTGGCGGGAATGCGCAATTGTGCGTGGAAGATTTTGCGCGGCGCGTCCGAGGCGTCCACGGAGAGAGCGACTGTCTGACCATTTGCGCTAAAAACTAGAAGTGACGACAACAGAACAATTGCAAGACCAAAAAAGCTTCTGCCCACACCTGAACCCATTCCCGCTCCAGTAGAACCGTAAGTAAATATCTCAGTCTGAATATATCAGTCTGTCGGATCGGTTCGACGCCGCTGCAGCCGTCCACAGGTACTCGGGGCCTGTTCGCCTGCTATCATCTTCGACGTGCCCGCGCGTGGAAAATTTATCACTTTCGAAGGTCTCGATGGCAGCGGCAAGAGCACCCAAGTCGAGAAACTGGCGCGGTCTCTGCGCGCCCACGGCATCTCTGTAACTGTGACCCGGGAACCGGGCGGCACCGCGGCGGGCGAAAAGATTCGCGACGTGCTGCTGCACTCTGCCACTGCGGGAGTTACTCCGCTGACTGAGATGGCCCTCATGTTCGCTTCCCGCGCCCAGCACATCCACGAGGTCATTCTGCCTGCGCTCGCCGAAGGACGCATCGTCCTCTGCGATCGCTTCACCGATTCAACCGAGGCTTACCAGGGTGGAGGCCGCAAGATAGGGTCGAAGCCGGTGCTCGAGATGCACGAAATCCTCTGCGGCAATCTGCAGCCCGATCTAACCGTCTTACTAGACAATGAGGTGGCTTTCAGCGTCGAGCGCGCCCGGCGGCGCAATCAAAAGCAAACAGATGCGCGGTCGGAAAAAGGCTCGGAAAGAGATGAGAACCGCTTCGAGCAGGAGAATCGAGCTTTTTTCGGACGCGTCCGCCACGCCTACCTGGCTATAGCCGCCCGCGAGCCGCAGCGAGTGCATGTCATAAACGCCCGAGGCACACCCAGCGAAACACATGCGATTATCATGGAGTTGCTGCGGAAGAAATTGAAATTCTAGTACAACCGCTTTTCGCCTAGCGAACCGCTAAGAGCGAAAAGCCAACAGCGACTCTATGCCCTTTTCCGATTTCGCCGGCAACCCGGAAACCATCCATCGCCTGCGTGAGATGCTAGCGCGGAACCGCTTCCCGCACGCCGTCATTCTTTCCGGCGCGCACGGATCGGGCAAGTACACACTGGCTCTTATGCTTGCCCGCGCCATGAACTGCCTGGAACAGCCCATCAAAGGAAGCACCGACGGCTTGCCCGATTTCTGCGGACGCTGCTCGAACTGCACTCGCATCGCGCAAGCCGAAGATCTCGACTCGCGCTTCGCCGAAGCCGTCGAGGCTCGCGAAAATCTGCGCGACACGGACAAGAAAGAGACCCGGCTCTTCGTCCAGACTCATCCCGACGTACTCATCATCCCGCCCGATCCGCCGCAAATGATGATCAAGGTCGACCAGGTTCGCCACGTGATTGAGACCATCTACTATCGGCCTGCGGAAGCCCGCGAACGCGTTTACATCTTCACCAGTTCGGCCTTCATGAAAGAGGCCGCCAACTCGCTCCTCAAGGTTCTGGAAGAGCCGCCCGAGTTCGCCACCATTTTTCTGCTCACCGAAAACCCCGGCGAATTGCTGCCCACGATCCGTTCCCGCTCCATGACCTTCAATTTGGGCGCGCTGCCATCCTCTGAAATCGAGAGCCGGCTCGCTCAGCACCGTCCCGATTGGAACGCCCGCCAGCGCGCGCTGGTCGCCCGTCTCAGCGAAGGCGCCGTCGGACGCGCCTTATCCTTCGATATCGAAGGCTACGTCGCCGCTCGCAACCACGCCCTGATCATGCTGAAATCCGCGCTCGGTGGCAACAACAGCAACAACGACCACAGTGAGTTGTTCAAAACCACCGAGAGCTACCGGTCCGGCGCCGAGGGCCGCGAGAGAATCCAAAACCTTCTCCGCACCCTCTATTCGTTGCTCGAAGACCTGATGTTTCTGCAATCCGGCGCGGCGCACCTGGTCCGCAATACAGACATACTGGGCGAACTCAAAAAGATGTCCGAATCCGCCGATTTCGCCTGGGTGCAGCGGGCCGCAGACGGTCTCGGCGAAGTGGAGCGCGGCCTGCGCCGCAACCTGCTGCGCTCGCTCTCGCTCGATGCCTTCGCCACCGCGCTGGAACGCGTTTCCTAAGCCGAAAGACACCCTGGCATGACACGCAAGCAGTACGTTTTCAGGTGGTTGCACAAAAGACACTGCACAGAATATTGTCATCCCCTGCCCGCTGTGATACGGTAAGCCTCAGTTCACACCTCTGGACCACAATTCAGGCTCAAGTGTTGTGGCATATTTTGCCCGCCCAGCGCGCAGGTGGTGCGATTTGAAAGATACGCTCGACTCCATGCCAGCCGAACCATCCGCGGATCAGGAAAGCTTCGCGAACCGCAAGCTGATCCGCCCGACCCTCAACCGCGCCGACCACCCGCACAATAACCACGGCCACAATCACGCGCCCGCCGAACGCAGGGATAGAGATCGGGATCGCGACAGAGATAGAGACCGTTCCGCGGGCGCGCCGGCCAAGAAGACTGCGCCCGCCGAGCAGACCAATGCCGAAAACTTCTACTATCAGAAGCAGATGCAGAGCAAGACTCCTATGGTCATCGTGTTGCGCGACGGCGAGGAAGTCCACGGCTACATCGAGTGGTACGACAAAAACTGCATCAAGCTGAACCGCGCCGGCGCCGCCAACCTGATGATCTACAAGCCCGCCATCAAGTACATGTTCAAGGAAGGCGAGAACGGGAAGACCTAGGCCGTTAGCCGCGAGACCTCTGACACACGGTTCCGAACCTCACCTCACGGCCTTCTCAACGCCTTGCAATCTCACCTGCGTATCGCCGAAATTGGGAGCCGTCCTCAAGGCGGCTCTATAGGCCTCGGCGGCGGCTGAGAGTTGTCCTTCTTCCTCGAGAACGCGGCCTTGCCAGTAGAAGGCCAGCGGCGAGGGCGCAACTTGTGCGGCCCGGGAAAAATCCTGCAAAGCGGCATCGAGTTTGCCCTCGTCGTGCTCAATCAAGCCCCGGCCGACCAAACTGTTCTGCTCATAAGGATTCAGCGCGATGGCCTGCGTGAACTCTGCTACGGCCTCATCCCGCCGCCCGAGTTGATTGAACAGCACGCCCAGGTTGTTGCGCGTCTGCGCGGCTTCGCGCTCGTCCGACGCATACTTCAGCGCGAGCTGATATTCCTCCTGCGCCCGATCCAGTTCGTTCTGCCGCTGCAGCAGCATGCCCAGGTTATAGTGTGCGGTCGCGAGCGTGGGCATCAATTGGATGGCGCGCTGCAAGTGTGGCAAGGCCAGGTCCGGGCGTCCCATTTCCATCAGGGCCGATCCCAGATTCCCCTCGGCGATCGGATTCGCGTTCGTCACCTGAAGCGCATGGGAGAACAGACTGTAGCTGTCTCGCCAGTACCCAATCTGGGTGTGCGCGGTTACGGAATACCCGAGCAGCACGGCGCCTGCGACGACAACCTGTATCGTCCGGCTCAGCGAAATCCGCACGGCGCCTTCAGAGGCCATCCAGACGCCAATCACGAACAATCCCCAAAGAGGGAGATACGCGTACCGGTCGGCCCATGCCTGGCGCCCAACCTGGACGATACCGATCATCGGCGCCAGCGTCCCCAGAAACCACAACCAGCCCACCAGTAGATAGCGACGCTCACGGAGATGCCAGAAGATGGCAGTGATCGTGATCAGCAGGACAGCCGCGCCCAGCACTTTCCACATCGCGAGCGAGTCCTCGGGATGGGGATAAAACGCCGCCAGCCGCGATGGCCATACGGCCTTCTCGACATAGATGAGATACGAGTAGATGGCGTTTTTCACGCGCATGGCCAGCGGCAACAACTCGGTTGAGCCGACGGCGCCACCCGCGCGCTGCGCATAGAGAGTAATCGCCGCGCTGGCCGCTGACAGCGCCAGCAGAGGAATCTTCTCGAGAACAAGCTTGGGAAGTGGCGTCTCCGGATACCGCTGCAGCGGCCAGAAATCGAGCAGTAACAGTGCAAAGGGCAGCGTAACCGCCATCGGCTTCGCCATCAGAGCCAGCGCAAACAGCAGCGCGACCAGCAGATAACGGCTTGCCCACGGCCTCTTCACGTACCGGCCATAGGCGCCCAAAGCCAGAAGGAAGAAAAAAGTGCAGAGGACGGTTTTGCGCTCCGCCACCCATGCCACCGACTCCACGTTCAGCGGATAAACGGCAAACAGCCCCGCTACCAGCGCGTTACGCCCCACGAATCCGGTGGCTTTCGCCAGCAGCAGGAACAGCAACACGACGTTGACGGCGTGCCAAAGGACGCTCTGGGCATGATGTCCCGCCGGCCGCAGCCCGAACAACTGCACATCGATCATTTGCGAAATCCACGTCAGCGGATGCCAATTGGCTTCTGCGGTTGAAGTGAAGGCCCATGCTATGTTGCGCGAGTTCAAGCCCTGTTGAACATGCCAATTCGCCGTCACATAGTCAGGATCGTCGTAGTTGACGAATCCGTTCTGCAGCGTGGGGTAGTAAAGCGCCAGGGTGCCGAGAAACAGCAAGAGCCCGACGAAAGGTACGGCTGTTCGATGCTTCGGCACCATTACTTATTTTCTAGCAGGCCGCAGAGGAACTGGGAATAACGACCTGCATCTTCGCCGCAGCCTAGGGTTGAGTGATAGCTGAGAGCTGAACGGCCGTCCTTCACAGCTTCGGCAGCACAATCCCTTTCTGCGCCTGGTACTTTCCTTTGCGATCCTTGTAGCTGGTCTCGCAAACCTCGTCAGACTGGAAGAAAAGAATCTGGCACAGGCCTTCGTTGGCATAGATCTTCGCCGGCAGCGGCGTGGTGTTCGAGATCTCGAGCGTGACGAACCCTTCCCACTCCGGCTCGAACGGCGTGACGTTCACGATGATGCCGCAGCGTGCGTACGTGGACTTGCCCACGCAGATGGTCAGCACATCGCGCGGAATCTTGAAGTACTCGACCGACCGCGCCAGCGCAAATGAATTTGGAGGCACGATGGCGACATCGGCGTTCACAGTGACGAATGAGCGTTCGTCGAAATGCTTGGGGTCAACGATGGTGCTGTTGACGTTGGTAAAAATTTTGAACTCGTCGGCCACGCGCAAGTCGTATCCGTAGCTCGACACGCCGTAGGAAATCACTCCCGCGCTCACCTGCTTTTCCGAGTACGGATTAATCATGTCGTGCTCTTGCGCCATGCGCCGTATCCAGCGGTCACTCTTGATCATGAAACTCCTTGGGACTTTGTGATTGGTAATTCGTAATTGGTAATTTTGGCGGCGAATTGAAAGCCGGAACAGTAGGGATTTCAATCACAAATTACAAATCACCAATTAGAAATTTTGCTTCGGCTGGTGCTGCCATATTACGAGAATGGTCCCCCGGTTGACAATCCGCCCTATCCCCCTTAGCATCAATAACTTGAGGCACACCAATCCTCAGGGGACGGGGGATACCCGTGATTAAGCTCGACATCATCAACGAAGTGGTCAATCGCACCGGGATCACCAAGACCAAGGCGGAGCTTGCCGTCGAAACCGTCTTCGAGAGCATGAAGAAGGCGCTCTCCACAGGCGATCGCATTGAACTGCGCGGTTTCGGAGTGTTCAACGTGCGTCCGCGCAAGACCGGCATTGGACGGAATCCGCGCACCGGCGCCGAAGTTTCCATTCCGCCCGGCAAGGCCGTCCGCTTCAAGCCCGGCAAGGAACTGCAATCGATTGACTAGCTGCTCTCGCCATTGCAGAGGGCAGAGGTTAGATTGCAGAAGTAGACCAAACCTCTGCAATCTGACCTCGAACCTCTGACCTCAGGTTCCTATGTCTGAACCCGCATCCCCTTTTCCGACCACCCTCGACTGGGGAGAACAGTCCCAGCCGCAGGTCTGGGTCGTTCGGCCTCCGCGCCCGCGCTGGTGGCTGCACGTCTTGCTTCTGGCCGCGACCTTCCTGAGCACGCTGGTCGTGGGTGCGCGCATCTATGCCAATTTCGCGGCTCGCCAACCGGCTTTCTCGTTCAACGACGACAGCATTCCTCTGTTCCCAGTGGAGTGGATGTGGGAGGCTCCGGCAAGACTCATGCATGGCCTTCCCTTTTCACTCGCACTGATGTTCATACTGCTCGCGCACGAGATGGGACATTACCTTTACGCCCGTCATTATCGCGTGTATGCGACGCCGCCATTCTTTATTCCGTTTCCAAGCTTGATCGGTACGCTCGGAGCCTTCATCCGCATCAAGGGTCCCATCCCCACTCGCACAGCGTTGTTCGATATCGGGATTGCAGGCCCGATTGCTGGCTTTATCCCCTCGTGTGCGGCTGTCCTCGCGGGGCTTTCGTTGTCCCACCCGCTCATGTTCATTGGTCCACTCGACAATGAGCCGGGATTTCCTGCGGCCTTTTATCTTGCCGCACGACTTCTTCGCCTCGACGTGCCTGTAACATCGCTATCCTTGCATCCGATCGCGGTCGCCGGTTGGGTGGGAATGTTCGCCACGGCGCTGAACCTGTTGCCAGGCGGCCAACTCGACGGCGGGCACATTCTGTTTTCGGTGTTTCCAAAATTGCACCGGTGGGTCTCCCTGGCCGTCGTGGTCGCACTCATCCCGCTTGCCAAGTACTGCTGGATTGGCTGGCTGCTTTGGGCCGTGGTGCTGTGGCTAACCAGCCATCATCCGCCGATTCCGAGTCGTTCGGGGATTTCCACTTCGCGAAAGTGGTTCGCCGTCCTTGCCATTGCGATGTTGACGCTGGCTTTCACGCCGGCTCCTATCACCGGCGCTTCCGGCCGGGAGAGATGGCCGGGCATGCGCGACTTCCTCCACGACGAGGGGATTCAAGCGTCGCACTTCCTGCGCGACGGCATTCGGCACGTGTTGCCTCGCAAATAATCATTTCGGGGAGAAAGGGATTCGCCAACGGCCCACGCCTAACCGCCACCCACCAGCAACCAACGACGCTCCTCACATTAGCCACACCGCATCCACATCCACAATCACCTGCGTCCGCGGAATCTTTCGCGCCGCCGCTTCCGCCAGCATCGCCCGCAATAGCGCATTCATCTTCCCGCGGCTGGGAGACTTCAAAATGAAGTGATAGCGGTAATCGCGCTTCAACCGGGTGATTGGAGCCGCCGCCGGCCCTAGCACACGAATGCCTTCGTGCCGCGTCTTCTCAAACCAGCGCCCAAGTTCGCCCGACCAGGTCAAAGCGTCGTCCAACTTCTCGGAGCGGATCAGCACATTCGCAATCGCGCTGTATGGCGGATAGTGCATCCAGGCGCGAAATTGCAGTTCCTTTTCATAGAACCCGGCGAAGTCATGCCGCGCCGCAAACTGCACCGCGTAGTGATCCTGAAAATAAGTCTGCAGCACAACCTTCCCCGGAGACTGTCCGCGCCCCGCACGCCCTGCAACTTGCGTCAGCAGTTGAAAGGTCCTCTCGGCCGCGCGGAAATCTGGCAACCCCAGCGCCATGTCCGCCCCAATCACGCCGACCAGCGTCACCCCGTGGATGTCATGACCCTTCGCGATCATCTGCGTGCCCACCAGCATATCGAGCGCGCCTTCATTCAGCGCGTTCAGCGCATGTTCGAAATCTTCCCGCCCGCGCACCGTATCGCGATCGAGCCGCCCGATCCTCGCTTGAGGAAACATGCCGTGCAGCAATTCTTCCAGCTTCTCCGATCCCGTCCCGACAAAGTAAACGTACTCGCTGCCGCAATGCGCGCACTTCTCAGGGATGCGCTCGACATGCCCGCAATAATGGCATTCCATCTTGCGCTCGCGCTTGTGGTGGGTCATCGAGACGGCGCAATTCTTGCACTGCAAAGTCTTGCCGCACGCGCGGCACAACACCACCGGAGAATATCCGCGCCGGTTAAGCAGCACCATGACCTGCTCTTTCTTTTCCAGCCGCTCGCGGATCTCCTCCGCCAGCTTGCGCGAGATCACCTGCTCCTGACCCGTCTCCTGAAATTCCTGCCGCATGTCAACAATCTCAACTTCCGGCAGCGGACGCATCTCCACCCGATCCGGCAACTCCACCAGCGCGTATTTATTTTTCTTAGCGTTGTAGTAAGACTCAAGCGAAGGCGTGGCCGAGCCCAGCACCACAACCGCCCCCGTCATTTTTGCCCGCATCACCGCGACATCGCGGGCGTGATAGCGTGGCGTCTCCTCTTGTTTGTACGACGAATCCTGCTCCTCGTCGACAATGATGAGCGCCAGATCGCTGACCGGCGCGAACACCGCCGACCGCGTTCCCGCTACCACGCGTGCTTCGCCGCGCCGTATGCGATGCCACTGCTCCGCCCGTTCCGCAGCCGACAACCCCGAATGCAGGATGGCAACCTCTTCGCCGAATACCTGGTGCAGATCGGCCGCCACCGCTGGAGTCAGCCCAATTTCAGGCACCAGCAAGATCGACGACCGCCCCTGCTCCTGCACCTGCCGCATACAGGCGAGATACACCGCCGTTTTTCCCGACCCTGTGATGCCGTGCAGCAGGAGACCGCTGAACTTGCGCGATTCCACGGCCTTGCCGATCTTCGCGAGCGCCTCTTTCTGCGCCGCGCTGAATTCGAACTCAAACGGCGACTGCCGCGGCTTGAGCTTGGAAACTGTACTCGTAAAGGCCTGCGCCTCATCCACAAGTTCAATCAAGCCGCGCTGTACCAGAGTGCCAAGCGTGGTGCGCGGCACATCCAACCCGCGTAAAGCCTCGACCGGCACACTTCCGCCGGAAGCCGCGAGCGCCTCAATCAAAGCCCGCTGATTCTCATTGAGCTTTTTCGCTGTGCCTGTGTGGTGACGGGCCTCTGGCCTGACCAGCGGAGGCGAAGCCTCCGCCCGCTTCTCGGCCGCCAGCAGCACGGCGACCTTGACCAGCCGCGCCGTATCCCGCGCCGCCGATACATCCTCGCGCGCAATCCACTTCTTCCGCACCATCCCCGCCAGCAACGCCTTTCCCACCCGCGTCGCCCCGCGCAATCTTTCTTCGCGCACGCTCTCCCGCTCCGCCACATAATCAAGCACGCGAAACTCGACCAGTTGCTCGTCCGGCGTCCGTTTCGATCGCGCCGGAGACCCCGACATCCCCGCCAGATGCAGCGCCATCCGCCCCTCATCGGTGATGCGGTACGCGACCGAGCGTTTAAACTCGGCGGAGAGCGGCAGCATGCTGCGAAACACTTCGCCGACCGGCGCGAGATAGTAATCGGCAGTCCACTTCCCAAGTTTCAGCAATTGTTCATCGAGAACCGGCGCGAGGTCGAGCGCTTCGATCACCTTTTTGATTTTTACTTGCGAAGCGTTGACCTGTGGCAGACGGTCATGCAACTCAACCACGATGCCCGACATCCGCTGCTGCCGGAACGGCACCAGCACCCGTCCGCCAACGACCGGCTCCATGCCAGGAGGGACGGCGTAGGTAAACACCATGTCGAGCGGCACAGCGAGGGCGACGTCGCAGAAGAGGGACATGTCCTACGGATTTTCCCGATCTCCGTGTGACGGCGGCTGCGAGATGACAAGGCAGAGAACCTCGTCATCCGAGTCATTCCTCATCTGGTGCGATGTCCCCGCTGGAATCCAAATCCCTTCACCGGCAGTCAGCGCCATCGGGCGACCCTCCACTACCATGACCGCTTTGCCCGCAAGAATGTAGAAGAACTGTTGCGCATGGTGGTGGAAGTGGCGAATCTCCGCCGTGCCCACCGGCATGCGCTCCTGAATCACGCTTAGTTGCAGATTTCTTACTAGGTGCCAGCCATCACAGCCGTTGCCCCAGATGTAATGCTCGGCGGTTGCTTTGCTGATCGCGCTGATGTCCATACGATTCGCTGAAAATTACAGTGATCGCTACTGAGTGCTCTTTGCGGGCGCTCTCATCCCCAACTCCTTCATCACCATCTGCAGATCCTTCCACGCCTCGCCCTTTTGCCGCGGATCGCGCAACAGAAACGCCGGATGGTAGGTGACCGCCAGCTTGCATCCATCCCAGTTGGGGTCGTTACAACGAACGCCCGCCGGCCTGAACTCGTAAAAACGCCCGCGCAGTTGGATCATCGAAGCATTCATCGCCAGGAGGGTCTTCGCCGCCACCGCTCCGAGGGCCACGATCACCTTTGGCTTGATCACGGCGATCTGCCGCATCAGAAACGGTGAGCAGGTCGCGCATTCGTCGCGCTCCGGCGTGCGATTGCCCGGTGGACGGCACTTCACGATGTTCGCGATGTAGACCTGTTCGCGCGAAATTCCCATCGCCTTGATCATGTTGTTGAGCAGCTGCCCGGCGCGCCCTACAAACGGCTCGCCCTGCGCGTCTTCATCGGCACCGGGCCCCTCACCCACGAACATCAACTCGGCCTTCGGATTCCCAACGCCAAACACAATCTGCTTCCGTCCCTGCTTGTGAAGCACGCAGCGCGTACAGTCGCCCAGATCCTCGCGGATGATCTTCAGCGCCTTCACCGGATCGCTTACACTCTGCTCGGGCTTCAGCGCGATCGCATCAAAAATATTCTCCTCCACGACCGGCATCGCGTTCGCAGCGGCTTTCCGTGAACTCATCTCTTCTCCCAATGCTGGCTGATTTGTCGAAACCGCTGATTCCGCTTCGTCCGCTGCAATCGTCGCCGCATCTGACCCCTCGTGTTCCGACAGAGGCCGCCGGTAAAAGTCGTAGATTCCCATTTCGTTGTAATAGCGGATGTGCGCGGCAAGCGTGCGGCGAAGTTCAGGGTCAAGAGTGCGGGGCATTGCGGATAAGGATAACAAACTGTGCGGCCGCGATCTGAAAACTACTTCAACTCAATCTCCACAATCTGCCCCACGGTTGTGCCTTCGTTGGTCAGCGAGTGCGTGACCTTGGCATCGACCCAGTGAATATCGCCCGTCTGCACTTCGTGAGTGAACGATTTCCCTTCGGGATCCGTCATCTTGAGCACCAGCGGTGTAGCTGAAATAATCAGATAGGGACGCTCGTGGGTATGCATCGCCGACGTAGCTCCCGGCGCGAGTGTCCACTTGTAAACCCGCGCACTTGGATTCTCCGCTTCCACTTTCCCCGCAGCTGGACCCGAAGGCTTCGTCGGCCGGTGAAGCAGCTCCACATCCAGCACTTCAAAAACGGCGTTGCCGGCGTTATGCACGAGGTGGGTGTAAGGACCATTCGACTCCAGCGCCGCTACGTCCCCAGGTTTCGTCGCCTCGGGCGCGCTTTCCGGCTCGCCAGGCTTTTGCCGGGTGATTGTGGTGTCGGACAAATCAACTGCCACGCGGTCGTGCAAGTGGGTGTGAAACAGTGTGCTTTCGCCTGGCAGAAGCTTCACCCGCAGAACCACGACAGAATCATTTTTCAACACAACGTGATGGTGCGGCTCCTCTTCTACCGGAACGGGCGATTGTTGCGAGGCGGCGAGAGTAGACAAGGTGAGGGCTAAGGCTCCACAGAAATAGATGTTCACGCGATTCTCCTAGCGGGCAAGCGTACCACGGAGTTTTCGCAGCTTCACTACCTGGTCCAGGACGCGGTGCGCAACTTCCCATTTCGAAGTTTCGGGAACCTCAACCACATCGCTCTGAGAGATAATTGTCACCGCATTACGGTCGGAATCAAAACCGATGCCCGCGCGCGAAACATCATTGACGACGATTGCGTCGAGCGACTTCGACGCCAGCTTCTTGCGTGCATTTTCCAGCACGTTCTCGGTCTCCGCCGCAAATCCGACAACGACTTGGGACGTCTTCCGGCGCGCCACCGCTGCCAAAATATCCGCGGTCGGCTCCAGTTCCAGTGTCATCTCGCCCTTGCGCTTGATCTTCTGCCCCGCCGCCGCTTTCGGCCGGAAGTCCGCCACCGCCGCCGTCTTGATCACCACGGTGCTCTCGGGCAGCAATTTCAAAACCGCCGCCAGCATCTCTTCCGCGGTCTCCACCGGCGACACTTCCGCCGTGCCCGGAGCGGCAATCGCCGTCGGCCCGCTCACCAGAAGCACGCGCGCTCCGCGCCGCAGCGCCGCTTCCGCGATCGCGTACCCCATGCGCCCGCTCGACCGGTTCGTCAAATACCGCACCGGATCGATCTTCTCCCGCGTCGGCCCCGCCGTCACCAGCACCGTTTCGCCCGCCAGATCCTGCGTGGCGCCGAGCGCTTCCATCACCGCCGCCACGATCGTCTCGTTCTCCGCCAGTCGTCCCGCACCGGTCATCCCGCACGCGAGATATCCGTCGCCCGGTTCCACGATGCGAACGCCGCGCTTACGCAGGATTTCCAGATTCGCCTGCGTGGCCGCGTGATTCCACATGTTGACGTTCATCGCCGGAGCCACTACCACCGGAGCCGTGGTCGCGAGATAAAGAGTGCTGAGAAAGTCGTTCGCAATCCCCTGCGCGAAGCGTGCCAGCAGATCGGCTGTTGCCGGAGCCACCAGCAGCGCGTCAATCGCCTGCGCAATCGCAATGTGTTCGATCGCTGACTCGACATTTGCCTGCTCGTCTCCAGACGCAGACCCGAACATGCCGGTGATCACCTTTTCTCCAGAGAGCGCAGCGAAGGTTAGGGGACGAACGAACTCCTGCGCCGCAGCCGTCATCACGACTTGCACGTGAATGCCGCGGTCTTGCAAAAGGCGCACGATTTCCGCCGCCTTATAAGCTGCAATCCCTCCGGACACGCCGAGCGCAATTTTCATAGGAGGAAGACGGCGGCCACGGCTTTGGGAGCCAGCCCCGCCTGCAGAATTGATGCCGCCACCGGACAGGAGATGCAAACCCCGCGCGTTGACGACGGAAAAACACAATCGTCGGCCCTTAACGCGGGTGCCGGCGATTCATCTCTACGCGTCTTCGAGAAACACCTTGTCCAGTGTTTCGCTGGCGGCCACAACCGGCAATTTCGGAATCTCCGGAATCAGCCATTTGACTTTGCCCGCCTTGATTTCATCCTGCGCGATGCGGCAGGGTTTGCGCGATCCGGTATCAATCACCGGCGGTGCACCGCCTTGCAGTTGCCGTGCCCGCCGCGCCGCTACCAGAATGTAACGGTAGTTACTATCGAAACCTTCTACCAGCTTCATACTCTCTCCCCCAAAACTTCACGTGCTCTTTACTGCCTGCGAAAAGATGCCAGAATCGGCTGCACCCGCTCGCGTGACTCTTCCAGTCGGCAAGCTTGTGCTGCTTCCACTCGCCGCTTTTCCTCAGCGGAAAGTTCAACCCGGCTTCGCTGCAATCGAACCGACAGTACGATATCCTTCAGTTGGTCGGCAGATTGCTCAAGCACGTTGTTCACTAATATATAGTCGTATTTCGAGTAATTCTCAATCTCTCGTCGGGCCGTGTCCAACCGGCGACAGATTACTGCCTCTGAATCCAGCCCCCGGGTCCGCAGCCGCCACTCCAGCTTCTCCCGATCCGGCGGAAGAATAAAGATGCTGACCGCATCCTGGATCGTCGCTTTGATTTTACTCGCCCCCTGCACGTCGATATCCAGCAGCAGGTCATTGCCGCGCGCTTCGGCCTCGCGCAGAAAGCGCCGCGCCGTACCGTAATAGTTTCCGAAGACTGTCGCGTGCTCCAGAAACTCTTCGGCCGCGATCATGGCTTCAAATGTTTCCCGGGAGACGAAGAAATACTCCTTGCCGTTCTGTTCGCTGCCGCGCGGAGGCCGCGTCGTGTAGGAGATCGAAAAGTCCAGGTGGTCAACCATCTTGAACAGTTCGTTCACCAGCGTCGATTTGCCTGAACCGGATGGCGCCGAAACAATGTAAACGATGCTCATTCCAGGTTCTGCACCTGCTCCCGCGATTTTTCGATCTCCGATTTCATCAGCAGGCCCATCTCGGTAATCCTCAAGGCCTCGCCCGCCAAGCCCGAGGTTTTCGAAAGTAGCGTGTTCGCCTCGCGGTTCATTTCCTGCAGCAGGAAGTCCATCTTTTTCCCCACCTCGCCACCCTGGTCGAGCAAACCGAAAAATTGCTTCACGTGCGCGCTCAGCCGGACCAGTTCCTCCTGGATGTCGCTGCGGTCGACGAGCACCGCCACTTCCTGCAAGATCCGTTCCTTATCCACCTGCGCGCCGATCAATTCCTGCATGCGCGACTGCAGGCGATCCGAATAGCTGCGCAGAATGGTGCTACGATGGGCTTCCACTCCCGCCGCCGCCTTTTCCAGACTCGCCATGCGCGCGCGCAACTCGGTGCTAATGCTCCGGCCTTCGTCTTCGCGCATCTCATTCAAACGGGTAAGCGCTTCTTCCACTCGCGCCATTACTGCGGTCTCCAGTGCGTCTCCCGATCTCTCGGCTCCCGCATCCATCGCACCCGGCATTCTCAGAACCACGTTCAGATCGGGCTCACCCTCAACCCCAAATTCATCGGCCGCCGCGCGGAAGGCTTCCACGTAGCCGGAAATCAATTGCCGGTTGAGTGCGACTCCGTTCGTACCCGAGCGATCCAGGTTCAGGATCACTTCCACGTGGCCACGAGCCATTTTCTCTTTCAGCATCCGGCGCAACTTCATTTCTAACGCGTCGGTATCGGTCGGCAGCCGGAAGTGCAGATCGAGAAAACGATGGTTCACCGATTTCAGCGACAGCGCAAACGCCAGCTGGGCGTTGACCTGCCCTTTGACTTGCGCAAATCCCGTCATGGAGCGAAGTGGCATAAAAAACGTTGCAACCTTCCTACGTGGTCACTGCCTTCGGCGCATCCGATTCCGCAAACTGCAATTCGTAAAGCCGCCGGTACGTGCCCAATTTTTGCATCAGTTCTTCGTGCGCGCCGATGTCGCTGATCGTGCCGTTATCGAGCACTACAATACGATCCGCCCGCCGCACCGTCGAGAGCCGGTGCGCAATCACAAACACAGTACGCCCGCTCATCAGATTTTGCAGCGCCGACTGCACCATCGACTCGGATTCGCTGTCGAGCGCGGACGTCGCCTCATCGAGAATCAGAATCGGCGCATTTTTCAGGATCGCTCGCGCAATCGCGATCCGCTGCCGCTCGCCGCCCGAAAGCCGCACTCCGCGCTCCCCGATCCTCGTGTCATACGCTTCCGGAAGCCCGCAAATGAATTCATGCGCTCGCGCCGCCCGCGCCGCTTCTTCCACCTTCTTCTGCGGCACATGCGGCTGTCCGTAGGCGATATTATTTCTCACCGTATCGTTGAACAGTACCGTGTCCTGCGTGACAATCCCGATCTGTGAGCGCAGCGACTCCAGTGTCACATCTCGCACATCGTTGTCGTCAACCAGAATCCGTCCGCCGCTGACGTCAAAGAAGCGCGGGATCAGGTGCACCAACGTGCTCTTGCCCGCACCACTCGACCCCACCACCGCCAACACCTCGCCGGCCTTCACTTCCAAGTTGACGTCATGCAGCACGACCGGTGAATCCTCAACATTGTCATAGGAGAAAGACACGTCCGCAAACCGGATCAACCGTGTAAACTTCCCCATCCGCTTCGCTCTCGGCTTCTCCCGCACTTCGTCTTCCATATCCATGAAGCGGAAAATCTCCGACGAGGCTCCCACTGCCTGCTGGAAATTGTTGTTGAAGAGCGCGAACTTGCGCACCGGGTCGTACAGTTTGAATACCGCCACAATAAAAGCCAGAAAAGTTCCCGCCGTAAAAACGTGCTTGTTGATCTGGTTCCGGCCCATCAGCACCAGCAGCGCAATGGCGATCGAGCCCAGAATGTCCATCAGCGGAGAGCTGATCGCGAACGCCGCCACCAAGCGAAGATTCGCCCGGAACAGGCGCCGCGCGGCGGCACGGAAGCGCTCCACCTCCCAGTTTTCCATGCCAAACGCTTTGACGATCCGGTTCCCCGTAATCGTTTCGTGAAGAATATTCTGGATCTCGGCCAGCTTGTCCTGCCCGCCCCGCGTCGTGCTGCGCACTTGCCGGCCGATTTTTCGCGACGAGTACAAAATCACGGGAACGAACAGCAGCAGCACCCACGCCAGTTTCCCGCCCAGCAAAACCACCACCGCAGCGGTGAAGATCAGAGTGAAAAACTGCTGCAGGAATTCCGCCAGCACTCCCGACATCGCGTATTGCACCCGCTCAATATCGTTGACCATCGTCGAAAGCAGCGTGCCCGTGGTATGCTTCGCAAAAAATGCCGCCGAACTCCGCAGGATGGCGTTATACAAATCGTCCCGCAAGTCGGTAATCATCCCAAAACCCGCGTAGTTCACGAGGTAAGTTCCGGCGTAGTCGAAGATCCCCTTTAGTACCGTGGCGCCCACCAGCGCAAAGGCGACTACCGTCCATGGATTCTGAAAATGCGACGGAACCAGTTGTTGGAGGTTAAGAAAGCGCTCAGTGCCCGGTAGTCTGAATAGCTGGATAGTTTTTGTCTGGGAGCCGGGATTCAATACGCGATCAAAAATCGGACCGATGAGCAGAACCCGGCCCGCATCGAGCAGCCCCACGAGCGCCATCAGCGTCACCGAAGCCAGGAGCGGCCACCAGTAAGGCAAAACGTAGTGCAACAGGCGGGTGATTGGACGGGGCGGACGGACCTTTGCCGGTGTTCCCGCACTCTTCGCGCCCGCCACTGTGGAGGTTGCCATGCGTGTAAGGCTCAATTCTACATGCGATTTCCCGTAGAGACGCGCCTCGCGGCATCTCCACAGACGTAACCGTAGTTACCGGAAGCCTGTCATGCGGCATCTACTTCGGACTGTCCCGATGCGCGACCTTCACTTTGTATCCCGCCTTCCGCAGTCGCTTGCTTACATCCTCGGCAATCATCACCGAGCGGTGCTGTCCGCCCGTGCACCCGAAGCTGATAGTCAGGTAGCTTTTCCCTTCGCGAATGTAGTGCGGCAATAGGTAGACGAGCAGTTCCGAGATGCGGTTAATGAACTCCTGCGTCTGCGGAAACGACCGGATGTATTTCGCGACCCGGGAATCGCGTCCCGTCAGCGCGCGGAACTCCGGCACAAAATGCGGATTCGGCAGAAAGCGCACATCGAACACCAGGTCGGCATCGTCCGGCAAGCCGTGTTTGTATCCGAAACTCACGCATGAGACCAGGATCGCCTGCTGACTCCCCGACTGCTGTTTGAAGCGGTCAGTCAGGTGTGCCCGTAGTTCATGAACATTAAACTTGGAGGTGTCGATGACCAGGTCGGCAATCGCGCGAATCGCTCGCAGATGCCGCCGCTCGGCCCCAAGCGATGCCCGCACCGTCGTGCCCGTCCCCAGCGGATGCGGCCGCCGCGTCTCACTATAGCGCCGCAGTAAAGCGGAGTCACTCGCTTCCAGATAAATCACCTTCGTCGGTATCATCCGCTTCACCGACTTCAGGATCGCCGGCAGCTTCTCCAGTTGCGAGCCCTCGCGCACATCCACCACCAGCGCCGTACGCGGAATCTCTCCCGACTGCAACGCCAGTTCGGCAAAGCGCGGAATCAGCTCCACCGGCAGATTGTCCACGCAGTAGTAGCCGAGATCTTCGAAGGCCTTCAGCGCCGAAGCCTTTCCCGACCCGCTCATACCGGTAATGATCACCAGTTCCGAGGCGGCGTGCGGCTCGCCCTTACGCCCGCGAATCATCTTTCCCGCCGCATGCCTGACTTTCTTCAGTTTGCTGCGCAGTGGCATGCCGGAAATCTTAGCATTACCGAGGGAGTTAATACGGAAGGAGCTATCCTTCCCGTACCTTGTGACCGGTCAGATTGCCTAGCCCTTCGTATGCGGCGTACTTGTATGTCTCGCTGAGCGTGGGGTAGTTGAAGACCTGTTCGATAAATTCGTCAATCGTTTCGTCGTGGTCGAGAACCATCATTCCGATGTGAATCAGCTCGGTGGCGCTCTCGCCGATGATGCTCACTCCGAGCAGCTTCTTGTCGGCGCGAGCGAAGAGCAGTTTCAGCATTCCTGCAGTGTCGCCGATGATGTGGCCACGGGCGTTGTTGGCATAGAGAGCCCGCCCGACACAGTAGTCGATCTTTTTCTCCTTGCATGATTCTTCCGTCTCGCCCGCGCTGGAAATCTCCGGGATGGTATAAATCCCCATCGGCAGCATGGAGGCGACTCGCTGCTTGTATTTGAAATCGAAAGCATGGCAGACGGCGACGCGTCCTTGTTCCATCGACGTCGAAGCCAGCGCGGGAAATCCGATGACGTCGCCCGCCGCGTAGATATGTGGCACGGCGGTACGATAATGCTCGTCGACGGATATGTGTCCGTGCGCGTTGACGGCCAGACCCGCCTTTTCAAGAAACAGGCCGTCAACTGCGGCGCGGCGCCCGGCAGCGAACAGCACCGATTCAGCTTGCAGCGTCTTGCCGCTCTTCATCACCAGCTGCACGCCTGACGCCGTGCGTTGCACTTTCACCGGCCGTTCGTTGAACCAGAAGTGCATGCCAATCGCGGCGAGCCGTACTCGCAGTCTCTCGGAAATCTCGGCATCGAGAAACGGCAGCAAGCGGTCCCGGCCATCCACCAGCGTGACCTGCACGCCGAGCGCGCCGAAGATCGACGCGTACTCGCAGCCAATCACGCCGCCCCCGATCACCGCAAGGCTTTGTGGAATGCGCTCCATCCGCAAGAATGTGTCGGAGTCAAAAACCCGGACGTCGTCGAAAGCTATTTCCGATGGACGGTGGGGCTTGCTCCCGGTGGAGACGAGAATCACATCGCCGCGCAGTTGGTGTATGCCATTCGCACCGGAAACGGACACGGTGTGAGCGTCTTCGAAAGAAGCCCGTCCGCGGACCAGCTCGATGTGATGAAGGGCGAGATTCTTCAGGACACGCTGGCGCTCCATTTCAACCACTTCCCGCTCGTGGTGCATGAAATCATTGACGGTGAGATTTTCTTTCAGTGAATAGTCGATGCCGTAGAGACCGCGCTGCTTGAGACCGGAAAAGTAGAGTGCGGATTCACGAAGCGTCTTGCTGGGGACGGTGCCGGTGTTGATGCAGCTTCCGCCCACATGCTCGGCGCCCTCGATGATGGCGACACGTTTGCCAAAATAGGCGGCTTGCGCGCCCGCCTTTTCTCCCGCCGGCCCGCAGCCGATCACGATAAGATCGAAATGTTCGCCAGAAGCCACCGCCAACCTCCGATCAAAACCCGAAAGCCAATCTCATCGCCAACATACGGCACAATTCTACAGAGGTCTCGTTAACGGAGCCGTGCAGAACCGATCCGGGAACCGCGCAATCCATCCTTTGTTGTTATGATTTACTAGATTGTGAGTCGCTATACCCACGTTTCAATCCGTAGCGTTTCGTTGATTCTTTGCCTTATCCCTGCCGCCACTCGCGCGGTCTCGGCACGTCCTTTCAATGCACCCGACGTTACGACGGCGCCAGTCATCGTCATCGGTTTTGTTGGCGGTTTTGTCAAGCACGATGACATGGTTCATAGCGCGGTGCAAGTCGCTGCCCATCTCCGCCGGGACTTCCCATCCGGCGTGTATGTGGAGGTTATTGAGAATCGTCGCCGGGAAGAAGCCTACGCCGACATCGTTCGATTTGTGGACACCGACCGCAACGGCACACTATCGGCCGAAGAAAAGAAGAATGCCCGCATTATCTTATATGGACATAGCTGGGGCGCTTCCGAGGCCATTGCGCTGGCACGAGAACTGGAAAAAGAAGGCATTCCAGTGCTGCTCACCGTTCAGGTGGACAGTGTCGCCAAGCCCGGCGAAGATGATCATGTCATTCCCGCCAACGTAGCCGAAGCGGCAAATTTCTATCAACTGAATGGCCTTCTGCACGGCCAACCTCTGATCCGCGCTGCCGATCCGGCCCGCACGCACATCATCGGAAATTTCCAATTCGACTACAAAGCGAATCCGATCGACTGCAAGCAGTATCCCTGGTACGACCGGGTCTTCATGAAGTCTCACACCGAAATTGAGTGCGATCCCAGGGTTTGGACCCAGGTGGAATCCCTGATCCATTCGCGACTGCCCCCGCAACACTAATAACGATGATGACTGCGTAGCCTATTGTCTGGTATGAAAAGGCCGGAGGCACAAAGAAGGACTGGCTACTGCAATCCGGCCTTGGTTTGGGCGCGACTTTCAGTTGTGGAAGACTGCGTAGCGGCAACTTCTCTCGGCTGAGGCCAGAGCAGTTGCTGGAACAACGCAAGATCTTTTTCCACGTCACTGGGAGAAGTCTTGCGGGCTGTAGCGGGCCGCAATTCCTGGCGGAGCCGTGCCTCCAGAAGTTTCGCAGCTAATTCCGACGGTTCGGAAACGCTCAAGATGTTGGCTCGCGAGAGGCCCACCCGGTCCAAATCGTCGCCTACGCGCATGTGCAGGACAGGTCGCCCGGAAGCATCGAGTCCAGGCTGCGCGCTCGCCTGCAAGCGCTCCCAGATTTTTTCTTCGTTGGTCTTCCCTTCCTTGGTTTTTCCTTCGCGCTTTCCTTCCTTCAAGGGATCAATCACGGAAGCGGTTTGGCTCAGCTCGTCTATTCGACTCTGGTAGCGAAGTCGCTCATCGCGGGTCATGGGCGCATCCAACTGGCGGCCGGAATCAAGCGTAAGGATAAGAGCGTTTCGTGCCGGATCGAAACGTCGATGGCCAAGATACTCGACCAGCACTCCGCCACCGATGTAGGGGTGCAGTACGACGAGGGGCAGCATATATTTCTTGGCTGCCATCACGGATTCCAATACTCCATGGACGGGCTTGCTGCGTCGGACCGCTCCGGGGACCTGCGGCACCAGGAAATCCGAGCTCTGCAACTCAGGATGGTGGCGGCTGTATTTCACGAGCATTTTCGCGATCTGCTTCGGAGTCGTGACGCCGAGATCGCCAATCACACTGCGATGCAGCGCGTGCGGATAATAAAAATCGATCACCTCGCGCACAAAATCGGCACAGTTTCTCTTCACGAAGTTATAGCGCTCGCGGTTGGGCTGGCTGTTGAACTTGCCGATCAGCAGCGCATCTTGTTCCGGGCTGGTCTCAATCTCGAATCCATAAATTGTCCGGTCATAAGCTGACCCGACCATTTCATACCAGTTCCCCTCGGGCGTTCCACCGTCGGGGCGATCGGGGGCAAGCGCTTCCAGGTAATCGCGACGGTATTGGTCTCTGAGGAAAGCAACCAGCTTTGCGTCGGCGAACAGCGGGATGGCTCCCGGCCCGTCAACCGCGTACAGGTAGGGGATCAGAGGGATCGCAATCCAATCGTAGCCTGCGACGCCGTCGTAGCGGCTTAGGACTACGCCGGATTGGCCCTCGGCACACGGACGCAGGATTACCGGAGACACAGCGCAGACGTTGCTCAGATACACAGCCGCGTGGCCAGTTCCGGCAAAAGCGCCATCGTAACTATACGGCTCTTCCAGAAGTAGCGTCGCCGCAGCCTGCGCGCGCGGAATGCTAATGCTAATCCCAAAGAGGCAAACGAGCAGAGTGGTGCCTAGCCTCCCGAGACTCCAAGCGCCTCCGGCCCGCGCCGTCGATGGTCTTGCCAAAGCATCCATCTGCATTTGATGACTAGAACCCTAGTCGGGCTGCTTTGTTGCTAAACATAGGAAATAGAGCAGGGCGATTACCAAAGCCCCTAAGTCCCGCCAAAGAAAGAGGTTCTGCGGAGCCGCGTCGAATCTAAATTGCCGGGAGAATTTTTCGCTGCGCGCAAGAAATACCAGGTCACCTTGGGAATCGGCCCGTGAATCGCGGAGCGTAGATTTGAATGGTGGGCGCTGTAGGATTTGAACCTACGACTTCCACCGTGTGAGGATGGCACTCTACCGCTGAGTTAAGCGCCCACTTTAGACTGCGGTTTTGTCATTGTAGCAAATCGGGTCGGTCCTTTCGGCATCCACTGAGCCTCTTGACCGCCTTCGCGGCTCCCGATAGCCTCTTTTCAACGCCCCGCATGGCCGCCTCTGACATCCCGGATGCTCGATCCGCAACTGATTCACGGGAAAACACTTCCGCCCAGCCTCGTGACCTCGAAAAGACGCAACTTTCGCCCCCGGACGGGGTTTCTACTGATGTGAGCAGCGTGGCCATTGATCGCGGACTGCTGAATGGCGGAATACTCGATCGAGGGCTGCCGAACTTTGTGGGACCGCCTTCGTCTGCGCCCGCTACCATGGCAAATTCCGCCGTCAGTTCAAACGAGGGCGTTTCCGACGTCGACATGATGCTGCGGGTGAAGACGGGCGACGAGTCCGCCTTCGCTTATTTGGTGCAGAAATATCGCCGGCCGATGGTCGGGTTCATGTACCGCTTGTGCCACAATCCGTCGACCGCCGAGGAACTGGCACAGGAAGTCTTTCTGCGCGTGTACCGCTCGCGCACCAGTTACGAGCCGAGCGCCAAGTTCACGACCTGGCTGTATCGCATCGCGACCAACCTGGCTGTGAACCACGCGCGTGATACGCGCCACGAGCGTCCGGAAAACACCGTGCGCCTCGATGAACCGGACCAGGAAACGGGCAATACGCCCGACTTGGCCGACGAGTCGCTCACCGCCGAAGAACAGATCTTGAAGCGGGAGCGGCTGGCGGCCATCCGCAGCAAGGTGAACGCGTTGCCTGAGCGCCAGCGCATCGCGGTCATCATGCACAAGTATCAGCAGATGGATTACCGCCAGATTGCAGGCGTGCTGAAGCTGAGCGAATCCGCCACCAAGTCGTTGCTGTTTCGCGCCTACGAAACGTTGCGCGAACAGCTGAAAGAGTTCGTTTCGGGGAAGTAGAGGAAGGAAGTATGAATTGCAATCAAATTCGCGAACTGTTGCCGGACCTGGCCGCTGGCATGGACGCTACAACACCGCAGCCGGAGGTCGAAAAACACATTGCATCCTGTAACGACTGTGCCGCCCACCTGCGGGACTTGCAGAAAACCATGGCGCTGCTCGATGAATGGCAACCGCCCGAGCCGTCTCCATATTTTGATACCCGCCTGCAGGCGCGCTTGTCCGAAGAAAGACGCGAAGAAATGGCGCGCCCGCATTCCGCCGCCGGATGGTTCAGTTGGCTGCGGCGTCCGGCCTGGGCCATGTCACTCGCAGCCATGCTATTTGCCGCAGCGTTGGTGGTTGGCAACAAGTCGTACATAACTCAGTCCGATACCATCGCGACCAACCCTCCATCCCTAAGTCTGCCGGTACAGCCGGGAACCGCCGTCGGGGATCTGCAGGCGCTGGACAGGAACGACGATCTATACGCCGATTTTGATGTGCTCGACGATCTGCAGGTGCAGGACGACGTAACCGCGAATCCGTAAAATTCGCGGGCTGGCAGGGAACCAAACATGTTAGAGCGGGGGACAATTGCGGGCTGTCTGGCAGCGCTTCTGCTGCTGACGCCGTCCTTCGCCCAATCCCGGTATGCACCCCAGCAACCACCGCGTCCGGATGGGCAATGGCACCATTTTCAGAAGGAAGGTCAACCCAACCCCAGCCACCCCTATGCAGCCCGTCCGCCACAGAACCAGCCTGGCCACGCCGGAAACTGGCTCCGCCGCTATAAAGATCTGCCGCCGGCCCAGCAGCGCCGCGCCCTCGAAAACGATCCGCAGTTCCGAAAACTCCCCCCCCAGCAGCAGACCCGGTTGCGAAACCGGTTGCAGCATTTTTCCAGCCTGGCTCCACAGCAGCAGGAGCGCGTGCTCAGCCGCATGGAAACCTGGGAGCACCTGACTCCTAATCAAAAGCAGCAGGCGCGCCAACTCTTTCAGCAGTTCAAGCAGTTGTCGCCCGATCGCCGCCAAGCCGTCAACCGGGCGATCCGCGAGATGCGCGGCCTGACGCCCGCACAGCGCGACCAGTTCATCAACTCTGAGCAATACAGGAACTCATTCTCGCTGCAGGAGCGCGTGATCCTCAGCGGAGCCGCCCACCTCCCGCTGGCTCCCGGCGACGGTCTGCAAGCCGGACCGCCGGAATAATAACGCGTGAAAAACTGGACTGTGCGGAGGCGGGGCTCTGCCTCGTTGAAGGGGGCCGAGCCCCGTCGCCACGTGACCAAGGTTGTCTACTGGAAGTCAGAAACCGGGAACTGAAAGCTGATAGGTGCTACCTACCGCCGAATCAGCGCCATCACCCATCCGGCGACAAAAACTCCACCCACGAAAAGCGCGAAGCAGTAAAGACCGTACTTTACCTGCTCTATCGTCGAATTACGTTGCGTGATGCCGAAGACCACCGAAGCAAACAGGGCGAACACCACCGCAGCCGAGAAGTGCGACAAGTTAATGGTCACGGCTTCTTCCCCAGCGCGATATGATGCGCATCCGCCGCCGCGATGAAGTTCAACAGGCCGGCTACAATCAGAAATGTCTTGCCATAATCCGCCGCGGCATTCGCAGCCATCACGTTGCCCCAGTCCATGATGCGCGCCAGAAAGTAGAGCGCTCCCGCGCCCACATCGCCCACAAAGCCAAGTATGTCGAGGATGTCTCCGCCGTTCGGCTGGTAAATCCTCCCCTGCATGCCCAAACCAATCAGGAACATCGCCACCACCGACACCAGCAGCAGAATGCCGCGCCCATAGCGCTTCAGCAGGATGTGCCCGCCGCCCGGAATCAGCCAGCCCACGATCGGCGCAACCACCGCCATCGTGGTGAGCGGATACTCCGGCTCACGGACTGCGTCTTTTGATTTGTCTTTCGTCTTATCTGTTGTTGGCTTGGCCATTCAGATCGTCACGATCTCTCGTTGGATTTTACCAGTGACCTCGGCGCTTCCCGGCCGCACCAGCACATCCACCTCCAGGCGCACGCCAAACTCAGGGAGGTAGATTCCGGGCTCGATCGAGAACAAAGAGTTGGGCAGAATGCGCCGCTCGTCGTGAATTTCCAGGTCATCCATGTTGGCGCCATTCGAATGCACCTCGGTCGCAATCGAGTGGCCGGTGCGGTGGATGAAGTACTCTCCGTATTTTGCCTGCTTGATGTGTCCGCGCACCGCGTGATCCACTTCCCATCCCGCGATCGGCTTCTTGGCAGAGACCGCATCCTGCACCGTCTTCACCCCGATATCGCGCGCCTCGCTCACAATCTTGAAAATCTCCCGCTGCCGATCCGACGGAGCCTTGCCCACAAATCCCATCCAGGTGATGTCGTAGTAAACTGCGCCGGGCGTATTCTTTTTCGCCCACACGTCCAGCAGAATAAAGTCGCCTTCACGAATCGGCACCGGCCGGCCGGCGCTCGGCTCGTAGTGCGGGTTACCGCTGTTGGCATTCACGGCTACGATCGGCGGATCGTCGGTCACCATGTTCTCCCGCTGAAATGCTTCCATGAAGAACTGCTGAATTTCATGCTCGTGCGTGCCGCCGTTGCGCACGCGCCGTCCAATTTCCTTGAAGGCTTCGGCGGTGACCGCGTCAATCACATCGCGCGCCGCGAAATGCGACTTGATCTGTTCCTCCGTCAAGGTCGATTCAAACTGCGCGATCAGGTCGGCCGCGCTGACAATATTCTTGCCCAGCCCGCGGATCATGTCCGCCGTTCCCGCGTCCACCATGGAAATGGTGAAGACAAAATTGTTGGGCGAGTATTGCATTGCCACATCGCGATGCGGAGCCAGCATCTGCTTCAAGCTGTCGAACAGTTCCTGCCATCCGGCGTACTGTTTTTTCGTGCCGGGCAAGGTATCCAGGTGTCCCGACTCGATCTTGTGAACCAACTTGACAGGCTCGCCTTTGGCGGGGATCAGGTAGTACCAGCGCCGCGTGACCATGAGCCCATCCGGCAGCCCGAGGACGCGGTATGAGATCGGGTCGCGATGGTGATGATCGTAGAAAAGCCAGGCGTCGATATTGCGCTCGCGCAAGGCTTGCTGGATGGCGGACAAATCCATATACAAAGCGTTATTCTACACGACCGCACTGGGGGTACTTGACATCCTTAGCTCGCCGCCGCAAAATATCGCCAATTCGGGGCCAAACTCTCATTCCCTCTCGCGAGATGAACAGTCGGCAAGTTTATGACGCTTAGCCAGCAGTCGCAATCCCCTCAAAAGAAAGTCAGTCCCGAGCAGTGTAAGCATCCTCGGGTACAGATCGTGTCCCGCGACGAGGAGTCCGAATATGTGGAATGCCAGGAATGTGGGGACGTCTTCGAGTCTAGCGAATTGAAGGACATGGCGATCGAGGAAAAGAAACAGCCCGACGAAGAGTGAGTAGCGTTCCATCGCGCTCGTTCTATCGCGCTTAACCGATCCCGCCTGATTTTAGTCACCTGATCTTAATAACCCGATCTCAATAACCAGGTTTTCGGACGCGTCCACCCAAAGCTTTTTCCCCGGCGGAATCACCGTGGTGGCACTGTATTCCGTGATCACCGCCGGTCCCCTCATCGCTCGGCCGGGGACAAGGTCCCCCCGTTCAAACACGGGAGTGGTCACGGCCTTGTCGTGAAAGAACACGGGCGCACGCTCGACGGGCGCCACGCGCGGCGACGGCTCTCGCGGCGTTTGCTGCCGCGTAACCGACCGGGCCTTGAGCCGCGGCGTGCGCAACCGAGCGCGCAAACGCAGCGTGACCAGTTCAATTTCCCGGCCCGCGTGGTGATACCCGTACCGGCGCTGATGTTCCTCATGGAAGCGCGCGGTGACATTCTCCGCGGCGGGCACGTTGAGTTCGTAGCCCTGCCCCCGATACCGCAGGTCTAGACTCCTCTCATAATGAAGACCGCCGCGCCACCGTTCCGCGCGGAATTCTTTCTGCGCCGCCGCCTCCAGCTTGCGAAATTCTTTCTGCAGCTTTGCCTGCGTTACTACTTGCCGTACTTTTTGCCGCACTGCTTGCGGTACAGCTTGCGACAAATTACTGGCAAACCGCCACAACAGGGTTCGCGAATAATCCTTGACCACATCGCTGACCAAGATCCCAAACGCCGAAAGCGCGCCCGGTCGCGCCGGAATCATCACCGTCGGAATCGCCAGCGCCTCCGCCAGCTCGCAGGCATGCAGACCTCCCGCTCCGCCAAATGCCACCAACGCAAATTCGCGCGGATCGTATCCCCGTTCAATGGAGACGACGCGCAAGGCCCGCTCCATGTTCGCATTCACCACGCGCACGACGCCCGCGGAAAATTGTTCCAAGCTTAAGCGCGAGCCCTGTTTCTTCAGCCATTCCGCTGTGACCCGACGCGCTCTTTCAACGTCAAGCGTGAACTCGCCACCCAGAAAACGATCAGGGCAAAGACGCCCCAGCAGCAAGTTGGCATCAGTCACCGTGGGCTCGGTTCCGCGGCCATAGCAGATCGGTCCCGGATCGGCGCCCGCCGATTCCGGTCCCACGCGCAGCGCGCCACCGGCATCGAAGCGCGCCAGCGAGCCGCCCCCAGCGCCCACCGTGTGAATCTCCAGCATCGGAACTCCCACCGGAAGCCCGGCCACTTCCGATTGACCGCCCGTTTGAGCCTCGCCCTGCACCGCCGCCACGTCGGTCGATGTCCCTCCCATGTCGAAGGAGAGAATCTTGCGGAACCCGCTGCGGGCAGCCATCGCCGCCGCGCCCACCAGTCCGCCCGCCGGGCCCGATAACACGGTGCGCACCGGTTCCCGCGCCGCCGATTCCAGCGCCGTGATCCCGCCACTCGATTGCATGACAAAGATTCGCGGTGCCCGCTTCCGCGCCACGCCGGACTCATCTCCCACGTTCCTAGCGCGCTCCGCCAGTCTTTCCATGTAGGTCTGCATCAGCGGTTGCAGGTAGGCATTCACCACGACCGTGCTCGTGCGCTCGTATTCGCGAAACTCCGGCAGAATCCGATGCGAAACAGACAGTGGTTTGCCGAGCTCCGCCACGGACGCAGCCACCGCCAATTCGTTTTCTGGATTGGCGAACGAGAACAGCAAAGAAATGGCGATGGCATCGGGATCGGCACGCCGCACCGCCTCTCGCAGTCGCGTCAACCCCGCGTCCGACGGCCGCTCCAAAACCCGCCCCTCGGCATCCGTCCGCTCCTTGACGCCGAATCGCATTTCTCGCCGGACCAGCGGCGCCACTCGATCAAAGAAGAAGTCATACAGGCGAGGACGCGCCTGCCGTCCAATTTCAATGACGTCTTCAAATCCCGCCGTTGTAATCAGTGCGACGCGAGCGCCGTTTCGCTGCAGCAGAGCGTTGGTCCCGACGGTGGTGCCGTGCAGCAGCGTAAATGGAACTCCATCGCCAGGCTTTCTAGCAGCGCCGCCAATCTTTCTCAGAGCCTCGGCAATCGCCCGCGACGGATCGTCGGGCGTCGAAAACACCTTAAGAGTTTTGAGAACTCCATCCTCCACCCACACGCAATCCGTGAAAGTCCCTCCCGTATCGATAGCGATTGCCCGTGTGGCGCGGGCGCCCTCGCCCGCGGCCTTTGACTTTGGTTCTGGTCGGTGTGCGGAATGAGGATGCGACGCGCGAGCCATGATCTCTAAGAAGACGAACATGGAAGACTATCACCGCTCTCGGCCTGTTGTTAGTTCTCAGTAGAGCCTCTCGACCAGATACTGGAAACTGGGAACTGTCGCCCCGTGCCCGAAACATAACCGCCTCTCGACTCCGCCTGCCGTATTCTGAAGCAGTGAACGTGAGGACGTGGAAGGCATGGCTGGTGCCTGGAGGCCTGTTGTTGGCGCTGGTGGCGGCGCTCGTCAACAGTTCCCTGTTCGTCCAAATCGCGCCCTCGCTGTCCTTCTACTACGTTGCCGTATTCGCCGCCGGATTGCTTCTAGCCTGGCGTTTCAATTCCAGCCGCGTTCTGTTCTCCTTGCTGGTTCTGCTGCTCGCGCATCGCGCCGTCGATTTCTTTTCCGCTGGCCAGCTTCACGCTGGTGCGGTTTACATTGGACAAGCGCACACCGGACCTGGCCGCACCGCCGTAGCGCTCGCCGCCTTGCTGATCCCGCTGAACTTCATCGTGTTTGCCTCGATGCGCGAGCGCGGCCTGACCATCGCCGGAATCGCGCCTCGCTTCGGATTGCTCTTCTTCGAGTCGGTTGTCTTCGCCGTGCTCTGCCGTCCGGAAAATAGCCCCGCTGATCCGCGCCATTCTGGCGCGGCAGCGATCCCGCTCTGGATTCTGGTAAGCTTTCTGGCTGCCATCGCAGTCTTCGTGCGCCGTTTCTTCCAAACCCGCAAGCCGATCGAGCCTGGTTTCGTGTGGTCGGTAGCAGCCGTTTTCCTGTGGCTCGAATTCGCTCCGGTCGGCAAAGCGTCGGACGCCTACGTAGCCACTGCCGCTCTAATCCTGGCTGCTTCGCTGATCGAGACTTCCTATGTGCTTGCCTACCACGACGAACTCACCGGCATTCGCGGACGCCGCGCCTTCAACGAGTCCCTGCTTTCGCTCGACCAGCAATACGCCATCGCCATAGTCGACATCGACCATTTCAAAAACTTCAACGACACCTACGGACACGACGTAGGCGATCAGGTCCTGTGCATGGTCGCCAAGCGCCTATCCGAAGTCGGAGGCAATGGCCAAGCCTTCCGCTGCGGAGGCGAAGAGTTCGCCATAGTCTTTCGCAACACCTCGGCCAAAGAAGCGTTCGAGCATCTGGACGCGCTGCGCCAGATCATCGAGAGATCCACGTTTCATGTGCGTGGGTCGGATCGAAGGGCCGAGCGCAGTGCTGAGAGAAGCGCCGAGAAAAAAACCGATCTTCGAGCGGCAGAATCGGATCGCAGAAAGCGCACAAGAAAAAAGACCGCTGCCGCGAGACCGAGCCAATTTCCCGATCGTTTATCCGACCATCTATCAGTGACGGTAAGCATCGGCGTGGCCGAGCCGAGCACGCGCTATCGCCAACCCGAACAGGTAATCCAGTCAGCCGATCAGGCTCTCTATCGTGCCAAGAACAAAGGAAGAAACCGCGTGGAACTGGCCTCCACAGCGCCCTTGCGGCTGGCCGAGCGCAAACGCGTGAAAGCGTCAAGGCTCTAAGACCGCGGGTGCCCCACTCATTCGCGTTTTGTGCGAATGAGTGGGTTCGTCACAATCCAACTGAGAGCAGGATCACAGTCAAACTGAGACCCCGCGCGTACTCTAGCGGAATGACCAAACGCCTGCATCGCTATTATGGCAACCATGATCTCCATTTCATCACCTGCAGTTGCTACCACCGCCAGCAGCAACTGGGCACGCCCCAACGCCGCGATCTTTTACTGCGAATCCTAGAAGAAGCGCGCCAGAAATACCGCTTCGTGGTTCATGGATATGTAGTCATGCCAGAGCACTTCCATCTCCTAATGACCGAACCAGAATTGGGCGATCCTTCGGTAGTAATGAAGGTCCTAAAAGAAAGGTTCACGAAGAAGCTAAGAACCGAGAGTAAGAGCGAAGATAAGAGTGCGGGTGCCCCCACTCATCGCGTCCTTTGCGATGAGTGGGAGTCCTCACCCCGAACCCGCCCCGGTGTGGCAGAAACGCTTTTACGATTTCAACGTGTGGACCAAAGAGAAGCAAACAGAGAAGCTGCGCTACATGCATCGGAACCCAGTGAAGCGCGGACTGGTGGAAAACCCTGAGCAGTGGGAGTGGAGCAGCTTTCGTTCCTATCTTTTCGGAGAAACTGGCCCGGTGCGTGTGAAATTTCAGGAGTGGCCGATGGAGATCAAGAGTCGCCCGGTCGCGACGTTTGGTGATGGAAACGCTGCGAGCCTCCCCGTCATTCGCAGCGGCCCACTCATTCGCAAAAGACGCGAATGAATGGGGCACCCGGCCTCTTGAGCTTGATACGGAGGTAATAAAGGAGCGGAGCTGCTTGTTGCTTGGTGACGCGGACGCACTGCTTCAACGCGGCTTTGAGTTTCGATTCGGAGAGCTGCGCTGGGTCCATACCAATAAGAGGATAGGACGGTCTGGGAGACGGCGCGAGAGTACCGAGGTCATCAGGTTATAATGTTGAGCCTCATTGGAGCTGCTATGAATCCGAGACAACAAGCTGCCATGACCGCTCTTCAAATCGAACTGATGAACCAGCGGAACATCAACACTCCGTTACCTGACCGTGGTATGAGTAGGCAATGCGCTTTCACGGAAGTGCAGGGTGTAACAGTGTGTATCGGACCGGATGGAGGATACATTTTGCCAGCGGTTCGTTCATGGGACCCATCATTAACCGCTTTACAAGCCGCAGTCTATGCTGATGTTAGATTTCAGAAGAACAAGCCCGGTGGTGGGCCGTATAAGAGCGGACACCAATTGGGAATCGTCGGGCTAGATTGGAGTTGCGGCGGTCCGACTTGCGAGTGCCGCGATGAAACTGACGATCAGCGGTTCAGGCGGGGCGTGTTCATCGGTCGCAGCAGCAGCTAGATCGGACTCTTGAGCCGGACGTTAACGCAATGGATGAATTGACCCGTAGGAACAATCAGGCTGCTGATAGATTGATGGCGTCGCTGACGCCTGAACAACGCGCGTTGGTAATGGTTGGCGCACTTCGGGAGGATCAGCTTACACCTCATCAGCGGAGTCTGGCAGCCGAGATTAAGATTCCAGAAGGTATGACCGTAGCCCAAGCAAGAGAGTACGGAAGATTGGCCACCTTGGAGGAGAACCGAGAACGGTTTCAGGAAGGTTTCCGTAGAGGTTGGGAGGACGCGGATAAGCGAGCTAACAAGCGCTTTTGGATATACCTTTTATTTGGTTGCTTCATCGCTATTCTCCTTCTCTTGAGCCGATGTTGATTCTCACCTTTGACTGCCGGGTGCCCCACTCATTCGCGCTCTTTGCGAATGAGTGGGTTTGTGCACTACCCCACTCTTCAGCGCACCCGCCCCAAGTTCCCCCTGGCCCGTAGCATTCACCGCCTGATTTTTTCATCACACGCAGCCAGTGTGCCCCATCACAGACCTCGAACCGCCCGTCGTCGACAATGGAGAGGTGTCGCCGCCAACCAAGACGGCCCCCGAAGCCACCACAGTTCTACAAAGTCAACTCCGAGAGCAGGCAAGAATGCGGCCTAAGTCCTTATTCCGGAATATTTTACAAGTAAGTCCTTATCCTTCAATATTTTGCGCAAAATTGGGGGGGGGGGGGGGGGGGGGTAGTAAACCAAGATATATAACACCAAGAGTAATCGATATAATACCTTGAAAGTGAACAGACGAAAATTACGCGAGAAATCAACGGCCGCGGGCGAGGGCGCCCGCGCCACACGAGATCGATCCGACCTCCACAACATCACCACTCAAAAAGATGGATGAGAAACAGAATGACCGTCGCCCCCAGCGGCAGCAGCAGCCCAGCACGCAGACTTCCTGTGGAATGCGAGATCACGCCCACCATCCACGGAATGAACGCGGGCCCCACCGCCGCGAGCGAGAACATGACTGCGCCAATGCTGCGAGCGGCCATGCCGAAGCAATGCGAAAACCGGGCTACGGTGATCGGATACAACATGGCGAAACTCAGTCCGGTAATCAGCGCTCCGCTAATCACTCCCGCCAGCGACGGAGCCCAGAGCATCAGCGCGATGCCCGCCGCGGCCACGGCATAGCCTGCCCGCAAAATGCGGCGTTCCGAAAAGTGACGCAGGAAGGAGATTCCAAAAGCGCGGCCCACGGTCAGCGCCGACCAGAAAAACGCCGGCATCATGGACGCCATCGCCGCCCCGCGCGAACCGAGCCGCGAAACGTAAGAACCGATCCATCCGCCGACCGCTGTTTCCGCTCCCGGATAGAGAAAGAACACGGCCGCAAAAAGCCAAATCGCTGGACTCTTCGCTATTGCCAACTCTCGCCACGAAGTTGCGGAGGAAGCCGATGAAGACGAAGCCGGCGATTCCGCGGACTTTGCCGCCGCTGCGGGAAACGGCAAGTTGCGCATGGCCAGGGCCAGCAATATAAGGAACAGCGCCACCGATCCAAGAAAGAAGGGGAGCAGCTTGTGAGCCGCCGTCCACGCCACCATCAGCGAACACAACACGGCGCCCGCGCCCCAGAAAAAATTCAGCAGGCTCACCGCGCTGGCTCTCGAACTAGCTGTCGCAGTGTCGGAACTGGCGTCGGAACTCGGAGCCGAAGCCGCACCGATCTCCGCAATCAACAAATTATCGGTCGGGATAATCAGCCCGAGTCCCAGCCCGAAGGTCGCCACCGAGGCCAGTCCCAGCCAGAGCGATCCCATATAGATTGTGGCCACGCCGCAGGCCATCAGCAGCAGCCCCAACAGAAACGCGGGACGGAATCCCCAGCGCGCCAGCAGCACTCCAGAGAGTTGCACGCCGACGAGCGACGCCAGGAATTGCACGAGAAACAGATTGCCGGCCTGCGTGTCGTTCATCGCCCAGCGAGCGATCAGGATGGGCAGCATCGGGCCGAGAAGCGTGGTGAGAATGCCGGTGGGCAGAAAGGCAATCTGGCCGGCCAGGATCAGTTTCCGGTTCGACGATGCCGGGAAAATCTCGGTTTGAGCGCTGGCCATGCGAAAGGGGACGTTCCAATCTTGATGTCAGGAACTTTCAGCATAACGCAGCGGCCGCCGCTCCAGAGTGAGGAGAGAAGAGATTCGCGCACCGATGCAACACCGCCAAAGAGACAGCTCGCACCAAACCGAAGCCCCGTCAGTGGTAAACTAGAATTCCGCAATGTCGGAGAGGTGGCCGAGAGGCTGAAGGCGGCGGTTTGCTAAACCGTTATACGGGCTAACACCTGTATCGAGGGTTCGAATCCCTCCCTCTCCGCCACGCAGTCTGGACTGATGCGAAGGCTCGCCGTAGTTCATTGAAATCCTCGCGAAAAGCGCGCCAATTTCGCGATTATCTTCTCTTAAACCGGACTGGAGA
>JBEKQC010000006.1:0-125780 GCA_049520095.1 Terriglobales bacterium | reverse complement strand
GGGTTGTGCTTCTGCAGAACTTTCGTGATCGCCGCCGTTAACGTGGTCTTGCCATGGTCAATGTGACCAATCGTGCCTACGTTGCAGTGCGGCTTGGTCCGTTCAAATTTTTCTTTCGCCATTTGCTCTTAGCTCCGTCGCTCATCTTCTGCGACTCATTCTTAATTTGTTTCCGCCTCTCAGCGGACAATCTAATTCGATCCACCCACAAACCTATCTCGATGCTGTCTTGCCCTGCGTCTTAGCGATAATCTCATCCGCCACGTGACGCGGGGCTTCTTCATAGCGCGCAAAATGCATCGAGTACTCGGCGCGTCCTTGCGTCGATGAACGCATATGCGTCGCGTACCCAAACATCTCCGCCAGCGGAACGATGGCCTTGATTACCTGCGAGCCGGCGCGATGCTCCATGCCTTCGATGCGTCCGCGACGCGAACTCAGGTCGCCCATGATTGTTCCCGCGTAATCTTCCGGCGTCACTACTTCGACCGCCATCACCGGCTCGAGAATCACCGGACTCGCCTTGCGCGCCGCTTCTTTAAAGGCCATCGAGCCGGCTATCTTGAATGCCATTTCGTTCGAATCGACATCGTGATAGCTGCCGTCGTAAAGCGTCGCCTTAATGTCGACCATCGGATAGCCGGCCAAAACGCCGCCCTCCATGGCCTCCTGCATGCCCTGGTCGATCGGCTTGATGTATTCCTTGGGCACCGTGCCGCCGACGATTTCGTTGATGAACTCGTAGCCCTTGCCGGGCTCGTTCGGATCGAGATAAATCTTCGCGTGTCCATATTGGCCGCGGCCACCAGTCTGGCGGATGTACTTGCCTTCCGCTTCCGCGTGCTTGCGAATGGTCTCGCGATACGCCACCTGCGGCTTGCCGACATTCGCCTCAACTTTATATTCGCGCATCATGCGGTCGACGATGATTTCGAGGTGCAACTCGCCCATGCCGCTGATGATGGTCTGCCCGCTGTCCGGGTCGGTATGAACCTTAAAAGTCGGGTCTTCCTGCGCCAGCCGCGCCAGCGCCATGCCCATCTTCTCCTGATCGGCCTTGGTCTTCGGTTCGACGGCCACCGAAATCACCGGCACCGCAAACACGATCGACTCAAGGGTAATCGGGTGCTTTTCCTCGCAAATCGTATCGCCCGTGCTGACGTTTCTGAGGCCGACAACCGCGCAGATATCTCCAGCAAGAATTTCCTGGATGTCTTCGCGCTTATTGGCGTGCATCTTGAGCAGGCGGCCAATCCGCTCGTGCTTCTGCGTACGCGAGTTCATCACCGACTCGCCCGACTTCAACTGTCCCGAATACACTCGGATAAACGTCAACTGGCCGACAAACGGGTCGGCCATGATCTTGAAGGCCAGCGCTGAGAACGGTTCCTTGTCGTCGGCTTTGCGCGTGATCGTCTTCCCCGTATCAGGATCGAGGCCATGCGTTTCTTTGGTGTCGAGCGGCGAAGGAAGATAATCGACCACCGCATCGAGCAACGGCTGCACACCTTTATTCTTGAACGCCGTTCCCACCACTACCGGGAACAGTTTTAGCCCGATCGTGGACTTACGCAGCGACGCCTTGAGTTCGTCCTCCGAAATCGCTTCACCTTCGAGAAACTTGTGCAGGATGTCGTCATCGTTCTCGGCGACGGTTTCGACCAGCTGGGTATGAAACGCCTCGGCCTTTTTCTGCAGGTCGGCGGGAATGTCGCCGACCACGTACTCCGCGCCGATCGTTTCGTCCTGCCAGATGATGGACTTCATGGCGACCAGGTCGACTACGCCGCGAAACTTGTCTTCTTGTCCAATCGGAATCTGAATCGCGACTGGCTTGGCGTTGAGGCGCTTGCGGAGAGTATCGACGGCATGCTCGAAATCCGCACCCATCTTGTCGATCTTATTAATGAAACAAATTCGCGGAACGCCGTATTTGTCGGCCTGTCGCCAAACTTTCTCCGACTGCGGCTGGACGCCATGCACGGCGTCAAACACAGCGACGGCGCCGTCGAGCACGCGCAGCGAGCGTTCCACCTCGGCGGTAAAGTCGACGTGGCCGGGCGTATCGATAATGTTGATGCGGATGTCGCGCCAGGTGCAGGTCGTAGCGGCAGAGGTAATCGTGATGCCGCGCTCCTGCTCCTGCTCCATCCAGTCCATGATGGCCGTGCCTTCATGCACCTCGCCGATGCGGTGCGTCTTTCCCGTGTAAAACAGGATGCGCTCCGTCGTCGTGGTCTTCCCGGCATCGATGTGGGCCATGATGCCGATGTTCCTGCAACGCTCTAATAGGACTGTTCTGGGCACGGCTTCTAACTCTTTCTGGGGGCTCCGAAATTAATCTTTCGTCGTTCGCTTTTCGCTCTTCGCTTTTCGCAAATCGACGCCGTTCTTACGCCAATAGCGAACAGCGTACGACGAACAGCGCTTCTACCACCGGTAATGCGCGAACGCCTTATTCGCTTCCGCCATGCGATGCACGTCTTCTTTCTTCTTGATGGCGGCGCCTTTGCCGTTCGAGGCATCGAGCAACTCGTTCGTCAACTTCTCGATCATTCCCTTTTCGCCGCGGCCACGCGCATAGCTCACGATCCAGCGGATGGCCAGCGACGTCCTGCGGTCGGGAGCGACTTCGATCGGCACCTGATAGTTCGCACCACCCACGCGCCGCGTCTTCACTTCCAGCAAGGGCTTGGCGTTCTCGACCGCCTTGGTGAACAGCTTCAGGGCTTCGTCGCCACCTTTTTCCTGCAACTTCTCGAGCGACTTATAAAAAATGCCCTCGGCCGTCGACTTCTTTCCCTGCCACATCATCGAGTTGATGAACTTCGTCACCAGATCCGATCCATATACCGGATCGGCCTCGGTCGTCCGCTTGGCGATATGTCCTTTACGAGGCATTCAGCTTTAGCTCCTGGCTCTCTGCATTCAGTTCGAGCCTGCAGACGCGGCAACTGGCGTCTCTATCATTTTCCCTACATTCTTTCTTACTAAGCCTTCTTCGCGCGCTTTGTGCCGTACTTCGAGCGCCCCTGGTTACGGCCCGCGACGCCGGTCGCGTCGAGGGTTCCGCGCACCACGTGATAACGCACGCCCGGCAGGTCCTTTACCCGGCCCCCGCGGATCAGCACAATCGAGTGCTCCTGCAGGTTGTGGCCAACGCCTGGGATATACGTCGTCACTTCGATTCCATTGGTCAGGCGAACTCGCGCCACTTTGCGCAGCGCCGAGTTTGGCTTCTTCGGCGTCTGGGTATACACGCGCGTGCAAACTCCGCGCTTCTGCGGACACGATTGCAGAGCGGGACTCGCAGTCTTATACCGGGTCCGCTCGCGGCCGAATTTCACCAGCTGATTAAAAGTAGGCACTCTCGCCACTCCCAGACGCGGTAAGCCGCGTCTCTGCCACACATTTCCCTCAACACACACATCCCGTAGACGGGGATTGCCCGGTCTCAGGTCTGGCACAGGCTGTCGCGCCCAGCCATACTCTCCCGCGCCGCATCACTAATGGCGGTGAGAATTCGTTCGGTTTCCCGATCAGACTAAATCGCCGACGACGGTGACGCCACGCCTCCCCTCGATTCAGGTTCGGAGGCGTTCCGTTTCGTCTGCTCCCCCTGCATAGTCTCGCGTGACTCCCAGACTTCATACCCGGGCGCAGAGGTTTTCGCAGGATGTTTCAGCGAGGGCGTCCCCGGTCGCAACTCCAACCGGGCACGTATTTCTTCACAGCTCAGCCAAGGTTTTCCCGGCGCCTGTCGCTCACGCAGGTTGCGCATCCAACAGGACTGCCGTACACAGGCAAGCCAGACTTAACTCGCGGAACTGTTTGATAATAACAAGTAGGTTGCACATCGTCAACCACTCTTCGACGCATCGAAGAAAGAGCAGGTTTCAAGGTTTCGAAGTCCTGGAACTCATAGTTTCAAGGTTTCAAAGCCGAAGCCCGTAGCTCGCAGCGGGGCTTAAACTACGAGCCAGAGCCGCTTGAGACCTGGGACCTTTGAAACCTCGGAAACTGGCACTTTTTAAAACTTTGGAACGCTGAAACCTTGAAACCTTGCACCTTACCTTCTACACTGACAGTTTTCCGTCCCACAACATTAATCTCGCGCCTGGAAAACGGGCGCGAGGAGGGTTCATGCATCGTTGCGGTTCCGGTTTTCTTCTTACGTTGACCGTCACCTTTATCCTCGCCCTCGCCGGTTGCCTCGGCAAGAGCAGCAGCAACCCCGGTAACGGAGGCGTAACGAGCGTTACGCTGAACCCGAGCGAGAACATCTCCATCGAGGTCGGTGGCACTCAGGTTTTTAGCGCCACCGGCAGAAATGCCACCGGCGGCACCGTCCTCGGCGTCAATATTCAATTTGTTGTGGGAGTTCCACAGGGTGTGACCACCGCCGCACCACTCTCGGTCTTCAGTAATGGGTCGGGCAGTGGGTCTGCCTGCGCCGGCACCTGGGACCCTACCGCCACCATTTGTAGTCCCGGCACTTCCGGCATCGCCACCGTGCAGGCTGTCATCAACGGCATCTACAGCGCCCCCACTTTCGTCTACGTCCACCAGCATATCGACAGCGTTCAAGTCAGCCCCCTCACAGCCCTGGGCCCGCCGCAATACGAGTGCTTCTCGCAGGGTCAAACCTGGGGCTACCAGGCGATCGCCTACAGCCAAATTGGTGGACAGAACGTGGACATCTCCAACACCGTCGGCCCCATAAGCTGGTCGTCCAGCAATGCCGGGGTTGTCACTGCAACTCCCGTCGTGTCTCCAAGTCAGCCCAACGTGCTCAACCAGGTTCAGGTCACCGCCAAGGCTCCAGGCATCACTCAGCTTTTTGCCACGGTCTCTGGGACCACCAGCAACCCCTATCCATATGCGACTTGCCTGATTAAGGCTATCTACCTCCAGATCGGAGGCCAGGGTGAGGCAGGAAATTCGATTACGGTAGACAACGGCGCGGCCGTGTCCATTACGGCTACCGCAGTCGATACCCTTTACGGCATCGCCAATACCACCCCCCTGCCCAGTCCGCCCCTCACTTGGAGCACGACCAATCCAGAGGTTGCAGCGTTCTCCAGCACCACCAACAGTACGGGAAGCAACAATGCTACCGCCCGCAACAACCTCGGCGGCGCCACCCTCACCGCTTCATGCACTCCCCCAACCTGCAATATCGGGCTACCAGGCGTGACGCCATCTGGAGCAATTGTCCCCAGTCTCCCGATCTATGCCAGCGACGGAGTGCTGCCGAATGGAACGAACGGATATGGCACGATTTCCGTTGACGTGACCTCCACCACCAAGGTGCCGACCTACACCGCCTGGGCCGCGACCACCGGTTGCCAGGATGCCCCCGGCTGCACCAGTGCGCTGTTCTCGATGGCCCCTGGAGTCGTCCCCATCGGGTCCATCGTCAACCTGCCCCGCACTCCCAATTCCATGATGTTTAACCATGTGTCGTCGGCGCGCGTCTACCTCGGCAGCGATCAGGGACTGATGTACGTAGATGTCACCGGTGCCAGACCACAGGCTGCCATGGTCTCCGTCTCTTCGACACCCTGCAACGTTTCCTTGTGCGGCAAAGTGCTGACCATTTCAAACGATGGCAAACTGGTGGTCGTCTCCGATACCGTTTCCACCCCTAGCCAGGTCTACATTTACAACGGCAGCAGCACCACCACCAGCACCGCCCCTGTCGACCTCATCCTGTCTAACGCTGGTGAAACCGCCACTGCCGCCGCTTTCTCTCCCGATCAGCTGAAAATCTTCATTCTCACTAACCTGGGTAATATGTACATCTACTCCACCGTCGACGCTCTCACTTCGGTTTCGACCTTTGCACCGGGAACTGACGTCGAATTTTCGGCGGATGGCAGCTTCGCCTATGTGGCGGGAGCACCCGCCAGTTCGGGAGCGCCCGCAAATGCGGTGTCTGCCTTCTCGACCTGTTCCCTGCCTGGTGTTGGAAGCGTGGACATACCCAATGGAAGTGTCGCAACGACGAGTACACCGTTGAAAATCTTCCCCTCGCCGATCGTTCAGGCTGGCCCGCTGGGGTTAACGCAGGACATACTCGCACTGGAACCCGCACTCGACCCACCGATCATTGAGACATTGCAGGCGGAGTTCACGCAGGATCCGATACCGTACCAGACTCCGCTCAAGTTCACCTGCAATCCTCCTACGATGCAGAGCTTCACCAAGAGCCTACCCTTCAACCTCGGCCAGAGCCCCTTCACGCCGGTCTATTCCCAGCTCCTGGCCGACGGCACCGAGCTCATCATCGTCGCCCGTCACCTCGCCGCCGTGCTCCTCTTCAACGTAGGCAATGGGACCACCACCTCCGTTCCTCTTGTCGGCAACACCGACCCACTCGCCGCTGTGGCATCCACCGACGGAAGCCAGGTCTATGTCGCCGCCTGCGATCAGTACAACGGAACAACCTGTGCCGCCGGATCTGTGCACATCGTCTGCACAACTTCCTGCAGCACCGGTCAGGGCGACTACCAGCAGGTCCCCTATGTCAATATCAACGAAGACAACAACCCCAACATGTGCAACAGTCAAGGCGGCACGGCGCCGCTCTGCCTCCCCAACCTCATCGCCATCCGCCCGCAGTGATGGAGAGCAACGCCAGAGCCTGTTCATGCCGGATCTAGAAACTGAGTCAGCCGTTGCTTCACATCCGGCCACTCCGCCGCCACAATCGAGAAGCGCACCGAGTCGCGGGCGATGAAGTCGGCGGCCATCCGATGGGCGCGGAGAATCCCTTCGAACTTTCCGCCGATGCGTTCGAGCGCAGCGCGTGAACGCTGGTTGCGCGCGTCCGTGTGAAAGCAGACACGGAGCACCTGCCACGTCTCGAAGGCATGCGCCAGCATGAGCAGCTTGGCCTCGGTATTGGCTGGCGTTCGGATGGCCAAGCTGGCCAGCCAGGTGTAGCCGATCTCACAGGCGTCGGGGACGCTCCTGCCGTACCGCGTGTGGCCCGGTGGCCAAGACCATCGCTCCAGGTTAAAGAATCGTGTAGAGCCGATGACGACACCGTCATCCACGCGAGTAGTTGCGAACGGGACCGCGCTGCCCTCGTCCCGCCAGGCCAGGGCGGTCTCAAGGTAGCGGATGGCCTCCGCCTTGCCCTGCGGGATGGGACTCCACTGGTATAGAGAGGGGTCGGCCGCTGCGGCCGCTACCAGGCCATCAACGTGGCGGTGGTCAAGCGGTTCGAGACGAACGTGCCTGCCGGACAGCACCAGAGCTTCTGTTTTCATGGCAGCCAGTATGCGATGAGTCGCTGCACGGCCGCAATGGAACCCATGACAGTCGCAACTGGAAAAGTCGGAAACCTGTGGCCGGGCCGTTACATAGTTGGCCGAGAGAAAAATGGGGGCGAGTGAGGATCGCCCCCGGGTAATGTTTAGGCTGCGGATTCCTTCGATCTACGAGACCGAGTGGATGCAGCGGCGTGTATGGAAGGAGTTCCGGTCAGCGCTGCCTCTAAAGGGACGCCGTCGGGAGTGCCGAGTCCAGTGCAGGCATCCCATCCCGGACCTGCGTTGAAGGCACCGTTATTGCCTTCGGTTACGTCGTGGAATCCGGAGGCTTCGACGGCTTGCGCATAGATTAACGGATTCAGGAAACCGATCGATTTCCCCATCTGTTGATTCATGCGCGCCACCAGCGCTGCCCATAAAGGCGCAACCGCGCTGGTTCCACCGAAGACAGCACTCTCTCCGTCGACCAGAATGTTATAGCCGGTGTTGGGATCGGCATCGCCGGAGACGTCGGGCACGCCTCGACCGCCACCTTGAACGGTTGGCGACGGAACGTCGAAGCCATCCTGCCAGGTCGGAAGAGGGAATACGTCGCTTACCCCGCCGCCACCTGCTCCTCCGCTCGGCTGGTCGTTCCAGACTGTTTCGTTGACAATTTTTCCGTTCGAAGCTTGGAGTGTGGTGCCACCGCAGCCGAGTACGAACGGATCGGAAGCCGGGAAATCAACGTGGTTGTTGCCGTCGTTGACTCCGTCGGAGGAGCCATTGTCACCGGAGGCGACGCAGACGGTTACACCCATCGCCGCTGCGGCTTGAAAGGCGTCGTCGAAGTTGGTCATCGCCTGAGAGGTCCAATTCGACTCTGCGGAGCCCCAGCTTATGGAAATGGCTGAGGGTTGATTGGTGCTGTCGTGGACGGCGGTGGTGATGGCGTCCAGAAAGCCCTGGTCGGTGTTCGGGGCAAAATAGACCGCGATCTTCGCGGCAGGAGCAATCGCGCCCGCCACTTCGATGTCGAGCATCACTTCGCCATCGGCGCTGTCTGGAGTGCTGGGGCTATTGGTGCCTCCATCGACGGACACGGAGATCACTTGCGGCTCGTTGAGGTTGAGTGAGCTGAAATAGTTGCTCAGGTCATCGAGCTGAAAGCCGCCGCCTAACTCGATGAGGCCAATACACTGACCGGTTCCGTCTCCCGGCGGGTAGTCGTAGAGTTGCGCCACTTCATTAGGATCATGCGAGGCGATGGCCGTGTGGGCCTTAAGTTTGCCGGCTGGCTGCGGCAAGCGCCTGAAATGCGGTTCCGCCTGCGGCCGGTTATCGAGACCGAACACACCCTTGATGATGTCCGCATAATCGGCCGGCACGCTGATGGCGCCGACACGGCCGCGGAAATTTCCCTTGGGATGGCTGTATTCTTTGAGCTCGACGTTGAAGGCTTTTTGGAGATTGCTTACGGTTCCAGACAGCATTACGGTCCGACGAGCGAGTTCGGTGCCGGTTTCATGCACCTTGAGACCGAATTCCTGGGCGAACTTCTTGATTTGGTTGACATCGGCAGGATCGGCGCCGTGAGCATTTTCGTACTCGGCGCGCGACATGTGCTTGAAACCCGGCTTTTCGAGGGCACTCCTTAACTCTCTGTGCTTGGCCTCTGATTTTGGGCGGAGTCGGATGGAGACCTCAATGGTTTGGTCCGGATGCGAATTGCGGATCAGGCGGGCACCACGGACGGGCTGACGTTCACTGCCTGAAATTACGGTGAGTTTTCCAGAGGATGTCACGGTTGCTCCTTCGTTTCGGGGGAACAGAGCGGCCGGGAACTAATCGCGACTGGGAGTCGCACAGGTTGGGAAGTCCAGAGTCGTCCCGCCGTTCAGATGGGTCCCGAAACGTGTTGAGCATATCAAGAAAACGGGAACTATCTCAATACCGACTCGACCAAATATTTCAGGATGTCATGGGTGACGCTTCCCGATTTGGAACTCATCGCACGCTGGCTACGAGTTGCTCTGCAGCGATCTTGGGCGGAGGAGAAAGTAGAGGACGGTCAAGGCGATCAGGAACGTCAGTCCGACGATCAGGTTGATACGTGAGTCCCACCATGTTTTGGCAGTGGATGCCAGGACCACGACCAGGCCGATGACGGAGCCCCATTTGCCGAGCGGCGAGCGCGCAGGAATCTCGGCGGCTTGAGCATCGGAAAGCCGGCGGCGGAAGTTGATGTGGGCGGCGAGTGAGACGATCCAGGAGAGCATCATGCCGAAGAAGGCGCCGCGGAGAATGTATTCGAAGGCTTTGGCGGGGGCCCAGCGTTCGAGCACCAGGGCAACGACGATTCCATAGGAGGAAACGAGCAGGGCCAGGGTCGGAGTGCCTTTTGTGCTGAGGCGGCCTAGGGCGCCTGGTGCCCATCCAGTGCGGGCTAGCGAGAAGAGCATGCGGGAAGAGATGTAGAGGGCGGCGTTGGCTCCTGATAGAGCGGCGGTCAGGACAACGAAATTCATGAAGTGAGCGGCGCCGGGGAGACTGACGGAGCGGAAGACGGTGACGAACGGGCTTTCGGTGACGCCGGCGCGGTTCCAGGGCATGACCCCGACCAGAATGACGATAGCTCCGAGGTAAACCAGGGCCAGGGTCAGAAAAATCATGTGCGCAGCGCGGCCGACCGCCGTGGCGGAGGTCGATTCTCCGGAGGCTACAGCTACGAATTCCACGCCTCCGAAGGTGTAAATGGCGAAGGTGATGGCGAGGAGCGGAGCGGCCGGTCCGAGGGGAAAGAATCCGCCATGGTTCGTGTAATGCGGAACGGCGCGTCCGGTGAGGAGCAGGGCGGCACCGAGCATGATGAAGAGGGCGATGACGGCGACCTTGATCATGGCAAACCAGAATTCGAAGCGTCCGTAGCTGTGGACAGCGAGGAAGTTGATAAAGAGAAGAAAGGCGGAAAAGGCGAAGACCCAGACGATGGCGGGGACGCTCGGAAACCACAGTTGCATGTAGGTGGCGGAGGCAACCATCTCGGCTCCGATGGAGACGGCGATGGCGAGCCAGTATCCGGCGCGGGAAATGAATCCGGCCCAGTGGTTCAGGTAGAGGTCTCCATAGACGCCGAAGGAGCCGGCGGCGGGATGAGTGCTGGCGAGCTCGCCGAGGGCAAGCGCAACGGTCCAACTGATGAACGCAGCGAGGACGAAAGTGAGAATAACGGCAGGGCCGGCGAGTTCGATGGCAGCGGCCGTGCCAAGTAGGAGTCCGGTGCCGATGGAGCCGCCGACGGCAACCATGGTCATCTGTCCGGCGGTGAGTTGGTGGCGGAGGCCGGACTCTGGGTTTGGAGTGGGCATGAGGGCTCGTATTCGTATATCAGAAGCGGAGCGTAAGTGGCGGGGAAAAGGGAAAGAGCGAGCCACGCTCCGCTCGGCTTGGACAGGGCAAAGCCCCTCCCACACGAACGTCTCCGCACGGGCCTCGGCTAGATTGTTCCGGTCGAAGTGGCTGGAGCCGGTTCTGTGAAATTCAGTTCAGGTAAGGTGGATGCGGCGTGGGCGGCGACGACGCGATCGCGGCCCGCGCGCTTGGCCTCGTAGAGAGCATCGTCGGCGAACTTGAGGAGGAGATCGACGCGATCGGTAGTTTCATCGAAAGCAGCGACGCCGATCGAAACGGTAAGGGCATCCGCAGGGTGCTGGCCGAGCTGCGCGCCGTATTGCTTGATGCGTTTGCGGATTTCCTCCGCGCGCACGGTTGCCTGGCGCAGAGAGCACTCGGGGAGGATGAGGGTAAATTCTTCGCCGCCGTAGCGGCAGGCAATATCTTCGGCGCGGACCGAGCGCAGAAGCGCTTCGCCGACAGCGGCTAAGGCCTGGTCGCCGGCGGAGTGCCCTAAGTTGTCGTTGTAGCGTTTGAAGTGATCGAGATCGAGCATCATGACGGCGAGGGGACGGTGTTTGCGGCGAGCGGAGTGGAGCTCGCGATCGAGGAACTCCTGCATGTAACGGCGGTTGTAAAGGCCGGTGACCGGGTCGCGCACGGCCTGCAGGCGGAGAGATTCACGGAGACCAAGGTTGGCAAGGGCGAGAGCGATGTGTTCGGCGACGGTGGCGGCGAGGTGGCAACGGCGCGCAAAGGCGTTCGAGTCAACCTCCGGGTCGGGAACGGGGTGCGGGGGATCGTCGTCCTGGACGGAGAGCGTTCCAATGGCGTCGCCGTTGGCGATGAGAGGAAAGCACAGTGAGGGACCCTCCCCGAGCAGGTGCGAGCAACGCGGGTCGGAGCGTCCACCGGGATGAGCATGGATGCACCCGCGGCGCAGAGCCCAGCACTCCTCGGGCGCGAAGATCTGATCCGCGGTACAGATGCCCCATTTGGCGACGGACTCGACGCGGTTCTTGGAGGAGCTAAGCAGCGCGATGCAGCCGGAAGCGCTGGGAAACAGACGACGCAAGCGCTCCGGGATGAGGCGAAAAACCTCGTTTCGGGAAGTGCAGGCCTGAAGGAGACTCCCGAGTTCGCTGATCTGGGTGATTTCGGCCGTTTGGCGGCGGGAATCGGCGAGCAGGCGACCGACCTCCTGGTGGGAGGCGGTCAGTTGGTTTTGCGCTTTTCTGCGCTGAGCGATTTCCTGTTGCTGGTGGAACTGGGTCAGGGCCAACCGAAACGTGAAGGCGAGGAGTGATGCGGCGATCGCCACGTCTGCCAGAGCTGCTCCGTATGCCTGTTTCCAGCGCTCCATCAGCAAATTGATGCAGACGAGCATTGCGACCAAGGCCAGGTTGGTGCCGAGGAAGCTGACGAAATTCGACGGCTCCAATGCGGATTGGGGCTCGACAGAAGGAGCCCAAGTGAGGGCGATGAGGGCGGCGGCAGCCTGAGGAACGGCCCAGCCCAAGTCGAACCATGCGGCGGCGGAAGGGGAACGGTGGATGTAGACCCAATCGCCGACGAAGGTTGCAACCGCGCACACCAGCAGGAAGAGCGCTAAGCGGAGTAGCAGATTGCGAGTGCTGGCGACGCGGGCGCACTGCAGGCGCACCAGGGCGGCGGTGAGAAGAAGCAAGCTCTGCGCGTCGCTGATGCTGATATTGCGCAGGAGCGCATCGGCGGGCATCATCTGCCGCACCGGGAGAAAGAAGAAGGTGGAGTAGATGAGGCCAACGACGATGGCGACCTGAAAGAGATCGAGAAAGATTTCCGACTTGACCCGGGCGCGGCGATACGCCTCCGGAAGGAAAAGCATCATCAGAATGGGTGCGCCATAAAGGCAGTAGAGCAGAGCCCGGGTGGATTCGGACACGATGGATTGGTCGAAGAGGGTGTCGTAGGTCTGGAGGGTTGTGGGAACAAGTAGGACCATTAGGACGGCGGCGAAAAGAAACCAGAACAGAGCAGTAATGCCATGCGCGCGACGGAATGCAATCCAAGTGCAAACGATGGCGAGGAGACCATCGAGGACGATGATGGATTCGGAAAGGCCGCAGCCGTGCCGTCCGGTTCCAAGCACGAGGAAACCCAGCGCCTGGGCGGCTATCAGGACAGCGAAGAGAAGGCCAAGGAACCAACGTTCGCGGCCACTCGCGAATTTGCGCAGGCGGGAACTGCGGTGCAGGTCGAATTTGACTGTCGCAATCATCAGTTGTGCGGAGACACTGAATCCCCTCACTGGTTGAAATCGGCGAGGTTAGTGGAAAACTCCAGTCTGGTTGTGTCTTCAGCAGGCTGTGGTTGCCGGATCGGGGATGAAACTGAGAGCATGACTTTCGTAATCGCAGGGCCGGGGAACCGCGTTGCTGGCGCCGGGGGCGAATCCTAGAATCAACGAGGAGTTCTCTCTCGCAAGACCGCCCATGCCGGAAAACCCTAATCGTGCCGAAATCGCCCGCCGCGTAGAAAAGGCGGAGAAGCTCTTACAAAAGGGAAAGACGGCCGACGCCCTGGCGGAGTACCTGCAAATCCTGGAAAGCGATCCGCAAAACGACAATGTGCGGCAGATGACGGCGGACCTGTGTCTCTCTCTAAATAGAGGAGCCCAGGCGGTGCGGTTGCTGGGGGACTTGTTTGAGCGGCAGGTAGCGGCGGCGGATGCGACACGAGCGAGCCTGACTTACAAGAAGCTGGCGCGGTATGCCACTCCCACGTGGGAACAGAAAGTGCGCTTCGGACAGCTTCTGGAGCATTCGAACAAGAAGCTGGCCATCGGAACCTATGAAAATGCGCTGGAAGATTTGCAGCGCCAGGGGCGGAAGGAAGAGGCGTTGCTGGTGTTGCGGCGGATTGTGAGTCTGGAGCCGTCGCAACCCAACCATCGGCGAGTGGCGGAATTGTCGGCGGATCTTGGCGAGCACGTGATGGCGTCGTACTCATTCTTGCAAATGGCCGAACTGGCGGAAACCTCGGGGGGAAACGGCAGCCCATGGTTCGAGCGGGCGTACACGGAGAATCCGGCGGATTCGAAGATCGCCATGGCCTATGGCAAGAGCCTGCTGTCGCGGGGCGAGACGGGGGCGGCGATTTTTATTTTCGAGCCACTGGTGCATGCCGGAGATGCATCGCTGGAGCTACTCGACCTCTATGCGCAGGCGCTGGTGCTAGCCGGGCGGTGCGCGGATAGCGAGCCGCTGATCTGGCAGCTTTTTGAGAATAACCCGGGGCGCATGCACCAGGTGGTGAACCTGATCGGAAAGATGATCGATTCCGAACTGGATGCGGAGGCGGTAGCGCTGGCACGGAAACTGGAAGCTTTCCAGCGGCGGCGTGGCGAACGGCGAGGGTTCATCGCCACCATGCAGGAACTACTGGCATCGCACCGTCCGTCGGCGGAAATGCTGGAATTCCTGGCGGAGCTGTTCAACGCTTCGAACCGTGAAACGGACTACGCTCAGGCGCTGCTGAAGCTGTTCGATCTGTATTGCGCGAAGCACGATTACCAGAAAGCGGGTGAGTGTCTGGACCGGGCGGCGGAGGTGGACCCGTACGAGCCGGGACATCAGAAGCGGCTGGAGGCGCTGCAGGGCAAGATCAACGATCAGCGTTTTAAGCTGATCGCATCGCGGTTCACGACGGTCAAAAAGGAAGAAGAACAAGAGCAGGCAGCCAAGATCCAGGAACCGACGTTGGGAGCGGCCGCGTTGCAGGATTTGATGCTGCAAGCGGAGATTCTGGTGCAGTACGGGATGCGCTCGAAGGCCATGGAGCGGTTGCAGCGCATCCAGGAACTGTTTCCGCGTGAGGAAGAGCACAATCAGGAGCTGCAGAGACTGTATATCGCGGCCGGCATCGAACCGCGGTACGCGAAGTCGGCGGCGCCAGTTGTGCCGCCTGCGCCGCCGGCAGCGACGACGACTGGCGATCACCCAGCGCTGGCCGCCGCAAGACCGGCGCCGAGCGATGCGGCCGAGGTCAGCAGTCTGGCGAAAGTGGCTGAAATTACGCGCAAGCTTTACCAGCAGGGGAACGCGGAAGGAGTTTTGAAAACCGCGGCGAACGAAATCGGCGCGAACTGGCGGACGGCGCGCTGCATTGCGGCCTTGCGCAAACCCGGTCTCCCGCCCTCGAGCGTGCAGGATTATCACATGGAGGGTCTGAACCCGGTAAGTTCGGCAGCGCTGGTCAGCCTGGTGGAAACGCTGCAGGATCTGACGGTGGCGCGAGGCATCGTGACGATCGGTAATGCGCGCAGCGCTCCCGAGTTGATGGAGGCGAGCAGCGCGGTCGAGGAGTTGCAGATCGAATCGCTGCTGGCGATACCGCTGACTGAAGGCAACGACCAAATCGGTGTGCTGATCCTGGCCCAGAATACGGGCCGGGTGTGGCAAGCAACGGAAGTGCTGGTGATCCGGACGTTGAGCGACCAGGTGTTGATCGCGCTCAACAACGCCGGGTTGCGGCGGCTGGTGAAAAATCTTTCTGTGACGGACGAGAAATCGGGCCTGATGAAGCGGGCTTCGTATCTGGACCTTCTGCAGGCGGAAACCCGGCGCGGGTTGCAGCAAGGGACGGCGGTAACCGTGGCGCTGATGCAGTTTGGACGGCGCAGCGCGCTGATCAAGGAATATGGCGAACCGGCAGTGACGGCAGTGATGGAGCAGGTCGGGCAGCTGTTTGCAGCCAACACTCGGACGAACGATCTGGCGTTCCGCTACGAGGCGACAACCGTCGCTCTTGTGCTCGGCGATACGGGCGAAAAAGAAGCGCTGCTGGCGGTAGAGAAATTGCGGCGGTTGATGGCGGAAGTGCGCTTCCCGGGCAAAGACCAGGGAGTCGAGTTCAGCGCTGGCCTGGCGCAGGCGGTGATGATGCAGCATTTCGATCCGGTGGATATTGTGACCGAAGTGGCCAACCGCGCCGATCACGCTCTGGAGTTGGCAATGTCCCAGGGTCCGGGGAGCATTGTGAGTCAGGCGCCGCAGTTCGCAGCATCGGCGGCGGTGGCGTAGCATCCAAAGGCTTTAACCGCGGAGGACGCCCGCGCAGAGAAGAATCATGGCGGACTTCTTCCTTATCCCTCCGTACTTCTTCAAGACAGTCAAAGCCAAACTGTTTAGCAAATAGCGAACGACTAACGACCGACCACTAACGACGGGCGACCAGCGACCGCCCTCCTGCTAAACTCACAAGCAATCATGTTGAAACCTGGAGACATCGCCATTGTCAGCGGGGCGCGCACGCCCTTTGGACGCTATTGCGGAAAAATCAAAGATTACACGGCGCAGGAACTGGGCGCAGTGGCGGCCAAGGCTGCCATCGAGCGCGCGGGGATTGACGCCAAAGAATTCGATCACTCCGTTTTTGGTAATGCGCAGCAGACTTCGGGCGACGCGCTCTATGGAGCACGACACGTCGCGTTGCGGGCGGGATTGCCGATTGAGACTCCGGCGCTGACCGTCAATCGGCTCTGCGGCTCGGGGATGCAGGCGATTGTCAGCGCGGCGCAGATGATTCAAACCGAAGAAGCCAAGGTGGTGCTGGCGGGCGGGATGGAATCGATGTCGCAAGCGCCGTTTTCGATCCGCGGGCGCGATGGATTCACGCTCGCTCCGGGCGGGAAGCTGGAAGATTCGCTGATGGTGGCGCTGCTTGATACTTATTGCGGGCTGTACATGGCGAATACCGCCGAGCTTTATGGCGAGCAGCAGGGGATTACGCGGCAGGCGCAGGACGAATTCGCGCTGCGCTCGCAACAGACAGCCGAGGCGGCTTACAAAGCGGGGCGCTTGCAGGAAGAGTTGACGCCAGTTCCGCTGCGGAATTCTAAGGGTGAGGCTACGGGAGAGATGCTGACTGAGGACGATCACCGGCGTCCGCAGACAACGCTCGAGGGTCTGGCTAAGCTGCGGGCTGCGTTTGGATCTTCATCAGGAAAGCCGGGGACGGTGACGGCAGGCAACGCCAGCGGCATTGTGGATGGCGCGGCGGCTGTCGTGGTGATGTCGCTGGAGCAGGCGCAGAAGAGGAATCTCAGTCCGCTGGGACGGATTGTGAATTGGGGGATAGCTGGGGTCGATCCTAAGATTATGGGGAGCGGTCCGGTTCCGGCGACGAAGATTGCGCTGCAGCGGGCCGGGATGACTTTGGATTCCATCGATTTGATTGAAGTGAACGAGGCGTTCGCGGCGCAGTATCTGGCGGTGGAAAAAGAATTGGGACTGGATCGCGAGAAGGTGAATGTTAATGGCGGAGCGATTGCTTTGGGGCATCCACTGGGAGCGACCGGGACGCGGCTTGTGATTACGCTGCTGTATGAGTTGCGGCGGCGGAAGAAGAAGTACGGGCTGGCCACGGCGTGCATTGGCGGGGGACAGGGGATTGCTATGGTGGTGGAGAGCTTTCAGTGATTTTCTCAAGTCACCTGAGGTTTAGGTTATGGTGAGAAGGCTATGACTGCGAGCGGCGGGGGTACGATTCAAACTACAGTCAGCGGTATCGCGCTGGTTGGCTTCTACGCCGCAGTACTCTGGCGGATCGTCAAGCGCAATTCGGGAAACAGAGTGATCGAATCCGGGAGCATGGCCCTTGTGCTTTTCTTCATTATGGCTGCGGCGATCAACATCCCCAGTCTCCCCGACTGGGTAGTGCCCGGTCTAGGAATTCTGTTTCTGCTTCTAGGCTTTCTTATGATTTTCTTTTTGATGCAGCAAGGATATAACGCAATTCGGCGCAATCGGCGGGATTGAGTACGCAAAAGGGAATTTATATGGATATCAAGAAAGTTGGCGTTCTAGGTTGTGGCCTGATGGGTTCTGGCATTGCGCAGGTCTGCGCTACTGCTGGGTTTGACGTTACCGTGCTTGAAGTTGAGCAGAAGTATCTTGACAAGGGGTTTGCCGGGATTAAGAAGTCACTGGCTAAGTTTGCCGAGCGCGGTCCGGAGAAGGGTGGGATCACTCCGCAGCAGAAGGACGAGACTCTTGCTCGGCTTACGGGGACCACCAACAGGGCGGATTTGGCGGATTGCGACATTGTTATTGAGGCCATCATTGAGAATGTTGACGAGAAGAAGAAGATGTATGCGTCGATTGATGGCATCGTGAAAAAGGATGCGATCTTTGCCTCTAATACTTCTTCGATTTCGGTGACTGAGCTTTTGACTTCGGTGAAGCGGCCGGAGCGGTTTATCGGGCTGCACTTTTTTAATCCTGTTCCCTTGATGAAGCTGGTCGAAGTCGTGAAGACCATTGCTACTTCTCCTGAGGTGTATGAGGCGGCTTACTTGTTTGCTCAGCGGTTGGGGAAGGTTCCGGTGCGCACCTCGGATAAGACGGGATTCATCGTCAACCGGCTGCTGGTACCTTATTTGCTTGATGCGATCCGAGCTTATGAAGAGGGCGTGGGATCGATCGAGGACATTGATAATGCTATGAAGCTGGGGTGCGGGTATCCGATGGGGCCGTTTACTTTGCTGGATTTTGTCGGGCTCGATACTACTTATTACATTACTCATGTGATGTTTGACGAGTTCAAGGAGCGGCGGTTCGCGTCGCCTCCGCTGCTGAAGCGGATGGTGATGGCGGGGTGGTATGGGCGGAAGTCGGGTCGCGGGTTTTATGATTACTCGGACCCGGCTAAGCCGGTGGCGGGGAAGTTCTGAGATTGCTGAGGTCGGAGGTCAGATTGCAGAGGTACCCCCCTCCCCCCCCATTTATCTGTAAAATATTGATTTTAAATGGTGTCATTTTAAATTATTCATAATAAAGGAGTTAGCTACGAGCCTTTGGGGCCTTGGCCTTTAGAATCAAGGATTTGGAGCTGGCGAACTCGGCAAAGTATAGATTTCGAAGATTCTAGTGCCAATTACCCTAGCGGCCACTGGACTAATCCGTCAAATTTTTTTTAACACGTCGATATTTAGAATCATAGGCTTAGGCGAAAAATCCCGCCAGATCGTTGAGTTTAAAGTACTTACATGTAAAATATTACGGAATAAGGACTTAACGGCGACCAGATTGTAGCAAGGACGGGTCGCTTCCTAGCCGCGGGAGGAGATTCCTATCGTCAAAATAAAAAAAGGGTGGAGACTAATTCTCACCCCTCTGATCCAAGGTTTTGTTCCCCTAAGTCTATTATATCAATTTCAACCTGCCTACACCGCCAACTTTTCCGACTTTATTTCCCTCACCACTTCATGGAGTTACGCAGAAAATCGTTGAAATGGGGGCTTGACAAGATTTCCCAAGAATCGAGTCATTGAAGTTTCTCGCGACGGAAAACATTAATAGGGCCGTGGTGGGTCAGTGTGATTATAATCTGTACGAATGAGCCGTCCGCTCGAATCATTTGAGTTTCTAAACCGAGGCTGGGACATTCGCATACTAGAAAGTCAGTCACTGCGATCAGTATTCGTAATGTTATTGCTGGCTTTGTTCATGCTTGGAATGCTCACCAGCATGACGATCTACGAAGCTGTTCGTCTTCATCGGTTCAATTGGTCAACCGCGTTTCTTTTCCCTATTTTCATCCTCTCTGTCTTCCGCTACGCACCACTGATCTATCGTCGCCTCGGACGCTGAAGCTATTATCCCTGTGAAAATCATACTGACTCACTACCGAATAGGCTGCTCCTTTGCGTCGGGCGCGTCCGCTCAATATACTTTGATGTCTTGCCATCAGGCACGGAATCCATGACCTACGAAAACATACTCCTCGAAAAGAAAAACGCCATCGCCTACGTCACCGTCAACCGCCCAAAGGTGCTCAACGCGCTCAACATGGCCACCATGGAAGAGTTGGGAGCGGCGTTTCTTGACATCAGAAACGATTCCTCGATTCGCGTGGCGATCTTGACCGGAGCGGGCGAAAAGGCTTTTGTTGCGGGCGCGGATATTGGCGAACTGGCGAAGCAGAATCCCGTCTCCGGCAAGGAGTTTGCGCACCGAGGGCAGGCGGTGCTCGACCTGATCGAGAACCTGGGGAAGCCGGTGATTGCGTGCATTAATGGATTCGCGCTCGGCGGTGGATGCGAACTGGCTCTGGCTTGCTCCATGCGCCTCGCCAGCGACAACGCTAAGTTGGGGCAGCCGGAGGTGAAGCTGGGGATTATTCCGGGATATGGCGGGACGCAGCGTTTGCCGCGTCTGGTGGGCAAGGGGCTCGCGTTGCAGATGGTGTTGTCCGGGGAGATGATCACGGCGCAGGAAGCGCATCGCATCGGGCTGGTGAATGAAGTGACCGCAGCAGCGGAGCTGATTCCGCGCGCGGAGGCGATTGCGGCGAAGATCCTCGCGAACGCTCCGCTGGCGGTGCAGTACGCGATGGAGGCCGTCAACAAGGGCATGGAGATGACGCTGGCCGAGGGACTGTATCTGGAGGCAACTTTGTTTGGGGTTTGCTGCGCTACCGAGGATAAGAAGGAAGGCACAACCGCGTTTCTGGAGAAGCGGGCGGCGGCGTTCAAGGGGAAGTAAGAGCTGAAATGTTGAAATCTCTCCATATCGGGCGGTATGTCGGCGACCAGAAGGACTTAAAAGTACTGGCGGAGTTTCTCAGTGCGATTGGATTCGAGGCGGTTGCCGGCGAAGATGGAAGATCCGCGATCCTTTCGGCGCCTCTCGCACTGCTCAGCCTGAATTCGCTGGCGAAGGATTATCCCGCCGAGGTGCGCGAGCGCTTGAAGGATGTGAGCCGGTTGCTGGTGATCGAGGTCACGGATCCGGATGCGGTGTTCGAGATTGCGCAGAAAAGGAAGTTCAAGCTGCTGGCCGACACCAGCAATGTCAAGACGCCTAAGACGCACGAGATGAACGACCGCAGCTTTTCGCTGGAGCTGCCCGGCGAGATCGTCCTCACGATTCATGGCCGGCCCGGGGAAGCTGCGGCCGCGATCGAAGGGCAACTGAACGCGGCGGGAAAACGCTTTGCCATTGTCGTCTCGCGCTTTAACGCCTTCATCACGGAGAGGCTTTTTCAGAGTGCTTACGATGGACTGTTGCGATCGGGCGCGAAGAAAAAGGACATCGCACTGGTCCGCGTGCCGGGCGCATTCGAAATTCCCGCGGCTGCGCGCACGCTTGCCGAAACGAAAAGGTACGACGCGATCATCTGTATTGGCTGTTTGCTGCGCGGTGACACGGCGCATTACGACGTGATTGTGAACGAAGTTACGCGCGGCATTGGGCAGTCGGCGCAGGAGACTGGAGTGCCTCACGCATTCGGAGTGCTCACCTGCGAGACGCTGGAGCAGGCCATCGATCGCGCCGGACTGAAGATGGGCAACAAAGGGCTTGAGGCGGCGCTGGCGGCGGTGGAGATGGCGAATCTGAGGAAAACCGTCGCCGGAGAAGGCAAGAACGTCGTTCGTTGTTCGTCGCTCGCTGTTCGCCAAAGCAAAACTAAAGGCAAGCGCAACAGGGCGAAGCGTTGACTTCTCTCATAGTGCAATCCAGCTTATACACTAGTAGCGAATAGCGAACGACGAACAGCGAACGACGGTCATGGGCACTCGACGCAAATCCCGCGAACTGGTTCTGCAGATGCTGTTTCAGGCAGACATGGGGAAACAGACGCCGGAGCTTGTCCGGAAGACGTTCTGGGCGGAGCGGACGAATGTCGAAGAGGAGGTGCGCGGGTTTGCCGACGATCTGTTTCGCGTGGCCAGCGACCGGCTGGCGGAGATCGATGGGCTGATCGGGAAGCACACGCAGCACTGGCGGATGGACCGGATGGCGACGGTGGACAGGAATGTGTTGCGGGGAGCGGTGGCGGAGTTTCTGGGGTATCCGGCGACGCCGCGGGCGGTGGTGATCAATGAGGCGCTCGAAATTGCGCGGAAGTTTTCCACGCCGGAGTCGGTGCAGTTTATCAATGGAGTGCTGGATAGTGTGGGAAAAGATGTAGCGCCATAGAACAACCGTTCTCAGCTCTCAGTTTCAGGAAATGCAAGGCGCACGCGTTTACAATTGACTTCCATGTCTGACGACCTTCTGCGCTACCGCCCCGAGTTTCCTATCCTCGAGCGCACCAACTACATGATTTCCAACTCCCTCGGAGCCATGCCACGCGCCGTTTATGACGCGCTCCATGCTTATGCCGATGTTTGGGCAACCCGCGGAGTTCGCGCCTGGGAAGAACGCTGGTGGATGCTCGCCCCGGAAGTTGGCAACGAACTCGGCGCCTTGATGAACGCGCCCAAAGATTCCGTATCTCTTCACCAGAACGTCACCACTTGCCAGGCCGTGGTGGCTTCGTGTTTTGACTTCACCGGTAAGCGCAACAAAATCGTTTACAGCGACTTGAACTTCCCCTCCGTCATGTATTTCTGGGAAGCGCAGCGCCAATACGGCGCGCAGGTTCACATGGTCAAAACTGACGATGGTGTCACCGTTCCTACCGATCGCCTGCTCAATGCCATTGACGAACACACGTTGATCGTTCCCATTTCTCACGTGATTTTTCGCAGTTCCTACATCAACGACGCGAAAGCCATCATCGACAAAGCCCATAAAGTTGGAGCCCACGTGGTCCTCGACACTTTCCAATCGTTGGGCACCGTCCCAGTCGACATCCAATCGCTCAACGCAGACTTCGCCTGCGGAGGCGTGCTCAAGTGGCTTTGCGGCGGCCCCGGCGTTGCGTACCTCTACGTCCGCCCCGACCTCGGCAAGAAATTGGAGCCGAAGCTTACCGGATGGTTCGCGCACGAAAATTCTTTTGCCTTCGCCACCGGCCCCATCCGCTACGCCGAACCTCCCTTCCGCTTCATGAACGGAACCACGCACATTCCAGCGATCGAAGCGGCGCGCCCAGGCCTCAAAATCATTCGCGACGTCGGCATCGAGAACATCCGCGAGAAATCGAAACGCCAGACCGCCCGCCTTATTGAGCTCGCCGACCGGCACGGATGGCGCGTCAACACGCCCCGCGATCCCGAGCAACGCGGCGGCACAGTCTCCATCGACATGCCCGATTCCCAGCAAGCGAGCCGCGAACTGCTGGCCCGCGACATTCTCGTAGACTGGCGTCCCAAAGCCGGAGTTCGCTTCTCCCCTCACTTCTACAACACCGACGCCGAAGTCGATGCCGCCATGGCAGCCGTGGCCGACATTTTGAAAACTCGCGCCGCAACCGCATAGCGCGGGGACGAGAAGAAACGCCGCTTGCCGCGTCTTTGCCACCGCCATCCGTAACAGTTACTTACTTCCGTAAGCCGGTCCCATCTCTTTCTCCGCATCGCGTTTGACATCTCTCCTTATCCTCATATCAGATGAATCGTGGCAATTCAGGAAAGCACTGTGACCGTCTGCTTTTTCCTTTTTATCCCGATCAAGTACCTCTCGATCCTTTTGTCGGTGGCGATTGCCGTGGGCCTATACTTTTTCTTTCTTGGAGTCTGCGTGCTCGCCGGCAAGCGCTCATTGTTGACCTTACCAACCTCCAAGATTCGCAGCGCCACACGGGGATTAATTGAGGTCAGCGGCGTGGCTGCCGGTTCTCGCACCACGCTGGCGCCCATCACCGGTGAGCCTTGCTTTCTCTACCGCACCACCGCCTGGCAGCATTGCGAAGGTGAGAAGAACGCATGGAAGAAAGTTGCGGACGAAACTCTGCACCTGCCCTTCTACATCGACGACTCGACCGGCCAACTGCTCATCGAAGCTCTCGGAGCCGATCTCGACCTGCAGCCTCGGTTCCGCAGGGAATACGTGGTATCGCTTTTGGACCCGAATGACGTTCCGCCAAACGTCGGTGTTTTTCTTTCGCGCCACGGCATCGCCCTGGACCGCGACTTGTGTATCGAAGAACGTTTGATCAAAGCCGAAGACGCGCTCTTCGTTGCTGGAACTCTCACTGAGAATCCTGGAGTCCAAGGGCGTCCGTCTTCGCCGGGCAGCGACTTGGGCACCGACCGTCGCAACCTCGTTTGCAACGCCGTGGGCAACACTGTCGGCAGCACTATCCTCAACCGCGACAGCATTAACCAGCGGGGCAGCTCCGCGCGCAATGCTTCTTCCGAAGCGGCTCCTGCACCGCAGATCGTCAGACTTGACAGTGGCGCGGCTCCCTCTTCCACCCGAGAAATGAGCCAGCAGGCTAAAATCGCAGCTGCGCTCACTCGCGCCGGTATGGCTGGACCACAGGCGTGGTCCTCCACCGAACCACTGCACCAATCTTTGGCCGCCGATGAGACCGAACCGCCCGCGATCCTCTCCGCTCGCTCCGGCCACTCCGAGATCCGACTGCGCGAGGTGCGTTTGCGCGAAGCGCAGCCAAGCGAGGATCACCCAAACGAAGGTCAAGCCGAGTCGTCCGACCCCAATCACACCCCACCCCTTGTATTAATGAAAGGCGTGAACGATCCTACGTTCGTGATTTCCTTCCGCAGCCAGAAGGAGCTCGTCACTGCGTTCGCCTGGAAATCGGCGGCCATGGTCTGCGGAGGCACCGCCGTCATGCTGCTCGGCCTCTACGTGCTGTGGGCGCAGATGGCGTCGGTGTAGTAGCCCGTTTGACAACTTTTCATGAATGCGTCGACGTCTGCAAAGCCAGTAGCTAACTACTCACTGCCAACGAGGAACCGCTAATTTAGAATGTCGCCTGTGACCGAACCCCTCCGGGTCGGGATTCTTGGCGACTTCAATCCAGAATTCCGCTCCCATCAAGCGACCAACGACTCGCTCCAGCACTCCGCTCGGAAGCTCCAAGTCAAAGTGGAATCGACCTGGCTTCCAACGCCGTCGCTCCTCGAACCGGGCGCCGCGGCCACACTAGATTCCTTCGATGGTCTGTGGGCCTCGGCGGGCAGCCCTTTCAAGAGTTTCGACGGCATGCTCAAAGGCATCGAGTTCGCGCGCGTCCATGATCGCCCCTTCCTCGGAACCTGCGCAGGCTTCCAGTACGCGCTGATCGAGTGCGCCCGCAACGTGCTCGGCATCCACGACGCCACCACCGCCGAAGAAGATCCACACGCCAAGAATATCGTCATTTATCCCGTCGCCTGCGCGGTTCCGAACCGCGATCCGAACGCGCCCAAGCTCTCCGGAAAAGTCGGCCAGATCCGCCTCCGTCCCGGCTCTTACCTCGCGTCGTTTTATGGAAAGGAAACGATCGAGGAGGAGTTCTTCTGCAACTACGAATTGAATCCCGAGTTCGAATGGATGGCGATGGAAGCGGGCTTTCCGGTCGTGGCCCGCGGCTCCAAGGAGGAATGCCGGGCCATCGAATCTCCCGCGCGCCTGTTTTTTATCGCGACGTTATTCCAACCGCAACTTTCGTCGCGCGAGGACAATCCGCATCCGCTGATCACAGCGTTCGTACAGCACGTCGCCGACTTCCACCGCAAACGGCTGGACGACTCCATACTTACGTGACCAGATACCCGCTGTGAGGAGTGCTAGCTACATACCTCGTTTATCCCCCTTGACCGCAGCCGCCCAGCTGTCGTAGCCTCGCGTGCGAAGTTCTGGCATTCGTCGTTGTCTTTGCGCCTTAAGGAGGCTGCACATGGTTCCAGTCGCCGTTCCTCTCGCTGCTCTTTGGCTGCCCATCCTGCTGTCGGCGGTCATCATCTTCGTCGCCAGCTCCATTATGCACATGCTGCTGCCCTATCATCGCAACGACTACGGCAAACTCCCTGAAGAGGACAAGACCCTCGCCGCGCTGCGCGCCACTTCTCTCAAGCCGGGTCTCTATGTCTTTCCCTATTGCACCCACAAGGATATGAAGTCGCCCGCCTTGATTGAAAAGCAGAAGCAGGGGCCGGTTGGCTTCATGACCATCCTTCCCAGCGGACCGCCGGCTATGCCGAAGTTCATGATCCAGTGGTTTGTTTATTGTCTCGTGATCGGATTCTTCGTCGCCTACCTCACCGGACACACGGTTGCGCCCGGCGCGAACTATCTGGTCGTCTATCGTGTCGCCGGAACGGCCGCATTTCTCGCTTACGGCCTGGGAAACCTGAGCAATGGCATTTGGAAAGGTCAGCCCTGGTCGGTAACCATTAAGGAAGTGATCGACGGACTTGTCTTTGGATTACTGACCGCTGGTACTTTCGGATGGCTTTGGCCGCGGTAGGACCATCGGCCCGGTTCATTCGCCGATGTTCATTCGCCAAAGTTCACTCTTCAATGTTCACCCGCCGATGCTGGAGCCGAAGAGACTGTAGAGCAGGATGGCGAGCACGATCAAGGTAAAGACTACGTACATGCGATCGCGTTCGATGGCGAATCCCACGACGGAGAAGGTTACGCGGGCTAGGGGCGTGGCGATGAGGAGGAGCAGTCCGAGTTGAATTAAGCCTCGGCCGCGGCCATTGATTACGCTGCGGATGATTCCGGGGATGGTGCGGAATTCGGAGGGCTCGCCAAGAAACACGCGGTAATTGGCGGGCTCGTGCGCGTGGCGGGAAAGGTAGACACAGCCTCCCCAAAGGACAACAGCCGCCGAGAGCAGGACGCCGGAGCGAAGCAGGTTGCCGAGGACAACTTCCATGCGGCGATCTCGCCATGGTTGGGGTTGGAACGAATCTGTTTGGCGCGCTGGCGCCTGGGCGGCGGGCATCAAATTTTTCCCCACAGTCCTTTGTAGAGCATTTGCAGGCCTAGAACGAGAATCACCAAGCTGAAGACGAGGCGGAGCGATTTGGTCTCAGCCTTGACCAGGATGCGGCTGCCGATTAAGGAACCGGCCAGCACTCCTAACATGACAGGCATGGCGAGGCCGGGATCGACGTATCCGCGGCTGAGGTAAACGCCGGCGCTGGCGGCCGCGGTCACGCCGATCATGAAGTTGCTGGTGGTGGTGGAAACCTTGAATGGGATGCGCATGGCCTGATCCATGGCGAGTACTTTGACGGCTCCCGAGCCGATGCCGAGTAACCCGGAGAGGGCGCCGGCGCCGAACATCAGGCTGAAGCCGGTGGGAACGTGCTGCACGTTGTAACTGCGCGGGCCGTCCAAGTCGGGGAAACTGCCATTCATCCGCAGACGGGTAGCAAGCGGATCGGGCGGCAGGTTGCGCTGGGCCGGCGGGCGCGGCTTGCGGGAAAGAAACGCCGAGTAGAGCAGCATGACGCCGAAGATGATCGCCAGGGCGCTGGTTGGAATCCGAGTGGCGAGGAAAGCTCCGAGCAACGCGCCGAAGGTGGTGGCGATTTCCAGAAACATGCCGATGCGAATGTTGGAGAACCCTTCCTTCACATACGCGGCCGCGGCGCCCGAGGAGGTCGCGATCACGGAAACCAGCGAGGCTCCGATGGCATAGCGAATGTCCACGCGGAAGAGGAGGGTGAGCAGCGGCACCAGGACGACCCCACCGCCAAGGCCGGTAAGCGCTCCGAGAAGTCCCGCGACGAAGGAGACGGTCGCGACGACGGCGGTGAATTCCAGGACGGTCATTTGAATTTGTTTATTAGGGTAACATTTCTTTTTATCGAAGGATCGGAGGCAAGGACCGAATGGCATGTGAACTTGACGCTCTCTGGGAGAGGCCACTCCGGCTGCCGTTCCGCAAGAAGCAACAAGAAAAGGAAACCCGAAGGTTCCCTTTTTGTCCCAGAACTGGTGCTGATCGTAAAGCTCTTTTTTACCTACAACATCTCAACCGATCGCCGTTCGCTTGCGCGGGCAAGAATGTTATCGCCACAGGTTCACTGGTTCACCCAAACGACCCGGGACTTCTTCACCTGGGCATGCTGCTTCTTGAGTTCGCGGGCAGCGGCACCGAGCGAAACGGCCTCTGCCTGCGGAAAATCCGATGCCGGCCTTTCTCCCTGGGCAATGCCGTAACCCATAGAGCCGAGGACGTTCTGTTCCGGCGCCAAGGGCGCATAACCTGCGTGTTGCGGATGGCTCGGAATCTCGTAGATCTGCGGTTGGCTGTTGAGAGTGTTCAAGCCAGCATAACTCTGCGCTAATGCCGTGGTAGCAAAAAGCAGGCAGAGCACAAACAGGATCTTTTTCATAACAGGGTCTCCAGTCTGAGGAGAAAGCGAGGGATCGTCAGCGCCAAAATCGCGCGGATGGGTGCTCCTCCAGGAAGAGTAGGAGCAAGCCCGGTACCAAACTTTGGCGGGGTAAAATGGTGGCTTACGGGGCTTTGCAGGGGGTAGGGGCAAGTGTTTGCACATTTGTGGAGAGCCCTTAGACTGCCTACCGGAGACTGGATATACCGGGCCGCCGCAACGCCGTTTCCTGGGATCGGCCGGTTGCGGTGCGCCTTAAGGGAATCATTCTTTCTAAATTTACGATAAGGTGACAGATATGAAGATGCGAACAGGGGTGCGACTCTCTTTGATATTTCTGTTGCTGGCAACCACACTGGCGCTGGCCGCAGCGTCGGCTGGCGCGGACTACAAGGTCGTCAAGACGTGGAAGTTGGGCGGCGATGGCGGATGGGATTACCTGACCGCGGACAGCGATGGGCATCGCTTGTTCATCGCGCGAGCTACGCGGGTAATGGTGGTTGATACCGAGTCGGGCAAGCAGGTGGGCGAGATCCCGGATACGGCGGGCGTGCATGGGATCGCACTCGATGCGGAAATCGGGCGCGGATTTACCAGCAATGGCCGCGAAGACACGGTGAGCGTGTTCGATCTGAAGTCGTTGGCGGTCGAAAAAAAGATCAAGGTAGGCAGCGGGCCGGACGCGATTCTGTATGACCCGTTTTCGAAGCGCGTATTCACTTTCAACGGAAAAGGCAGTGACAAGACGGCGACGGCCGTGGATGCGTCCAAGGGCGAGGTGGTAGGCATGATCGAACTGGGCGGCAAGCCGGAATTTGCCGCGACCGACGAAAAGGGCACGGTGTTTGTGAATATTGAAGACACGTCTGAGTTGGTGGCGTTCGATCCGCGGAAGCTGACGGTGAAGTCGCGGTGGAAACTGGCCGGCTGCGAAGAGCCAACAGGGCTCGCAATCGACCGGAAGAACCGGCGTCTATTTGCCGGCTGCGGCGGCAATAAAAAGATGATGGTGGTGGATGCGGACAGCGGGAAAGTGCTGGCGAGTCTTGCCATCGGAGAGGGATGCGATGCGACCGGGTTCGATGCCGATCGTGGTTTAGCGTTTGCGTCGGCGGGAGACGGCACAATTACAGTGATCAAGGAAGATGGTGGTGATAAGTTCAGCGTGGCGCAAACAGTCACCACCCAGAAGGGCGCGCGCACTATGGCGGTCGATGTGAAAACACATCAGCTGTTCACCGTAACGGCGAACGTCGGACCACGACCGGAGAGAAAAGTGGAGCCGGACTCGTTCGTGGTGCTGGTGGTGGAGGCAGCACACTAGCATGGTGCGGAAAAATTCGGTCACCGGTCCTCGAGGTTTCCTTCTTTCGAAGCACGCCCACACCGCTCCGTATGTAACCGCAAGGTCGCGAAGGGTCTGGCCACCCGTCAGTTCCAGTCGACTCGGATGAAATCGCAGTCCTGCTCTTGGTTTGGAGGCCTTGGTTTGGAGGCACGAGATGAGCCGGCTTGTTGTACTCATATTCGCTCTGATGATTCCCTTATCCACAGTGGGGCAGCTCTCGCAGGGTAAGGGCGAGCTTGAGAAGTCGGTAGAGCGCAGAGTCGAAGTCACTGAGAACAAAACCATTTTTACGCTGTTCTGTCTGCTCAATCTCGGCGGGTACGACGCGGAGAACAACCCGGACGGCATGCATCCCGTTCGCGTTCGTGTGCGGGAGCAACTCGTGCACACAGTACGCCCGGAACTTGCTAAGCGCATTCGCGACTTTTACCGGCAGCACAGCAGCGCGCAGCCGTCTGACTACAGCGTCGTGGCGATGTCCACTAGCGGTCCTCCCGACTTTAGGTTTACAGCCGAGTGGCCCGAAGTGAGCAAAGAGGCATCTTTCGCCGCGCTGGTGGACTTGCCGGTGCTGTTGCGTGAACTCTATACCTCGGCTCCGATCGAGGAGATTTACGCGGGCGTCTGGCCAGACTATCGCAAATACATCGACGCGTATCGGGCAGAGGTCGTGGCGCAGGTGGCGAAGGTGATGGCATATTGCCGGATGTCGGCGTTGAGCGCTGCTGGCGGCGGGGAAACACCCCATGCCGTTGTGATCCCCAATCTCTTGGAGTCTTTCACTCGATCCTTTGGCTTCGTACTCGCCGATACATTCGACTCCATCGAAGGCCCCCAGGCGAAGATCGGCTATAACCCGCATGAGTTTGTTCACGGCATCACGAATTCGATGAGCTATGATCTGCGCTACAAGGCCCTCCAGGAGCCTGCCCAGCCCTTGTTCGAACTGGCGAAGAAGCAGCCGGACGTAGGCGATGTCGCAAACCTGCAGAACTTTTTGGACGAGAACCTGGTGCGAGCGATCTCACTGAAATACCTCGACAACGGAGACCCGGCACGCGGCCAGCGCCTTCAGGAAACGATGATTCGGGAATACCGGTCGGGTTACCCCCTCGAACCTTTCTTTTACGAGCAGCTCAGCGGCTACGAGAAGAGCAACGCTCCGTTGAGCGAGTATTACCCAACCATGCTGAGACACCTCAACGTGAAGGATGAGCTTGCCCGCTGGGAGCAGACGACGAAGACTCGGTCGAAGTGAGCTGGGTGTGATCATGCGCCTTACGCCTTCCCTTTGCCGCACGGTGCATGGGACATCCCTTTGGTAACCTTCCCGTTCACGACCCTTTAACAGTTCGCCATTTACAATAGATGTAAATCAATGAATTGTGGGGTGTAAGCAGTGAATAGTGTAACCAGAACTCGTGAACGGCAGAAACTGATGCTGGAATTACTGGAGAGAAAAATACGGCTGCGCGCGCGCCAGCTTTACGATGAGCGCGGACAGGTGGAAGGACTCGAGCTGGAAGACTGGGTAAGAGCGGAATCGGAAGTTTTGAAATCGAGTATTCTCGCGCCGCTGTGGAATGCCCGCCAGGAGCGGGAACTGCTGGGAGCTTCTAGTGGAAGTATAGAGTAAGGCACCGTCGCGGCGCTTCGAGCCGTGCGCCAACCCTGTGAACGGCCAACCCCAAAAACCATGCGGCCTCGTCATTTTGTATTGGCGAAGGTAGCGTCCCGCGTTTCGACGTTGCAACTCAAATCCTGAGGCTGCGTCTCCCGGAGGCAAGCTTGGTTTTGCCGAACCAATCTGTTAGCTTTCAGCCTCAGCATAAGTGCGGAAGTCTTTGCGGAATTCTTTCTGGAGGATGGACGTGGGATCTCGAACGTGGTGGGTGGTCCTCTTTTGTCTGGTATCAACAGTCTCGATGCAGGCGCAACAAGCTGCGCCAGCGGATGACGCAACGCGAAAACTAGCGCTCGACATTTTCAAACAGCTGATCGAAATCAACACGACCGACTCGGTCGGCAGCGTAACCACAGCCGCGGAAGCGATGGCGCGGCGCTTTCGCGACGCCGGATTTCCGGAGAGCGACATTCAGGTGCTGGGCCCCAACGACCGCAAGAAGAACGTGGTGGTGCGGCTGCACGGATCGGATAAACACAAGCCGGTGCTGCTGATCGGGCATCTCGACGTGGTGGAAGCGCGGCGCGAGGACTGGACGACGGATCCGTTTCAGTTTATCGAGAAGGACGGATATTACTACGGGCGCGGTACCAGCGACATGAAGGACGGCGACGCGATCATGTCAGCCACGCTGATCCGCATGAAGAAAGAAGGATACGTGCCGAGCCGTGACATCATTCTGGCGATGACGGCGGACGAAGAAGGCGGCACATCGAATGGAGTGGACTGGCTGATCAAGAATCATCGCGAACTGATCGACGCCGAGTTCGTGCTCAACCACGATGGCGGCGGCGTGCTGGCAGATCACGGTAAGCCGGTAATGATGGAGGTGAACGCCACTGAAAAACTCTACGGCGATTTCGTACTGACGGCGACCAATCCGGGCGGCCACAGCTCGCTGCCGCGGCCGGAGAACGCGATCTACGAACTGGCCGATGCGCTGACGCGCATTCGGCGCCATCAGTTTCCGTTCGAGCTGAACCCCATCACCCGAGCGTATTACGAGCGGCAGGTGAAACTGTCGACTGGGCAGCGCGCCGCGGATCTTAAGGCAATGCTGAAAACTCCTCCGGACATGGCGGCGGTGGCGCGGCTGTCGAAGGATCCGCTGGACAACTCAACCATGCACACCACGTGTGTGGCAACGCGCTTGAGCGGAGGCCATGCCAATAATGCCCTGCCGCAGATGGCGCAAGCTAACGTGAACTGCCGCATCGAGCCCGGACACTCGTTGGAAGAAATCCGGCTGACGCTGGAAAAAGTGGTGGCCGATCCGAAAATGAAAGTGCAGTTTCGGGAAAACACCGGTGTGCTGATGGATCATGGATCAGACCGCCACAGTTATGTGCCGCCGGCTCCGCGGAAAGAAGTGTTCGATCCGCTGGAGAAGGTGGTGGCAAAAATGTGGCCGGGAATTCCGGTGCTTCCGAATATGAGCACGGGCGCGTCGGATGGCGTGTACACAAACGCAGCAGGGATGCCGACGTATTGCGTGTCGGGCGAACAGTACGAACGGGACGATATCCGGGCCCATGGGAAAGATGAGCGGATAGGAGTCGAGTCGTTTGCCCGCGGCGTGGATTTCTATTACGTCTTTCTGAAGGGAGTTACGGCGGAGTAAGACGGCAATGCCTAGAAAACCCATCCTTTCTCTCTTGCGAGGAGGAGATCGACGGATGATCGGCCGCTCTGACCATGTAGCGGCAATGGTGTCCAAGGCACCAGAGCTTTTTCCTGAGCTGATCGCAGGTCTGTGGTCGGAAGATCCGCTGGTACGAATGCGGGCCGCGGATGCGGCCGAGAAGATCACACGGAAGAACCGTATGCTCCTTCAGCCCTACAAGAAAGAACTGCTGGGCTTGATGACGGAGACCAATCAACAAGAACTGCGCTGGCACTTGGCGGTCATGGTTCCCCGGCTGGTGCTCAGCGCCAAGGAACGGCAAGTCGCGATCTCGTCGCTGCATGATTATTTAGCAGATCGTAGCTCCATTGTTAAGACCTTCGCTCTTCAAGGACTGGCTGACTTGGCGCAGGATGACCCAAGCATTAGGCCTTGCGCGATAGAGATACTGCGCGAGGCTACTCGAAACGGTACGCCTGCGATGAAGGCTCGCGGCCGGAAGTTGCTGCTTCGGCTGGAACATTGATGGCCGACGATGGCCGGCCGACGAGGCCGCAGCCGCTGAACTGAGCCGTACCAGGACGTCCGCTCCCAACCAGTTCTTGACATTCGCCAACCATTCGCCTATGCTGCGCGCATGGCGATCACTCGGCGTCAACGCGAGCTCTATGACTTTATTTCGCGCTTTGTGGCGGAGAAGCAATACTCCCCTTCGTTTGAAGAGATCAAGGAAGCCATGGGGCTGAACTCTTTGGCCACGGTGCATAAGCACGTCACTAATCTGGAGAAAAAAGGGCTGCTGACGCGGGACTACAACCGCAGCCGCTCGATTGATCTGCTGCCTCCGAAGGGCAAGCTGAAGCAGTCGATGGCGGTGAATACGGCCGTGGTGCTGCCGCTGGTGGGCAGGATTGCGGCGGGGCGTCCGATTGAGGCGGTGGAGCACAACGAGACCATCTCGCTGGCGGATTTCGTGCGCTCGAAGGATGTGTTCGTGCTCGAGGTGCGCGGCGAATCCATGCAGGACGAGGCGATTCTTGACGGCGACTTCGTGCTGGTCGAAAAGACGAAAACCGCGCACAACGGCGATATTGTGGTGGCGCTGCTCGATTCGTCCGACGCGACGCTGAAGCGGTTCTTTCGCGAGGGCGAGAACATTCGTCTGCAGCCTTCGAACGCGGCCATGAAGCCGATCATTGTCCCCGCGGCGTCGGTAGAGATTCAGGGCCGGGTGATTGGCGTGCTGCGGAAGTACTGAGGCATTGGCCGGTGCGTGGAACTGGGACGGGCGGGGGCGCCCGTCTCTCCACCGAATTCTCAGCCCAGGTGGCGATCCAGGGCTTTCTGAATGTCGTCTTTCGAGCGGTAGCCGACCAGCTGTTCCACGACCTGTCCATTTTTGAAAACGAGCAGAGTGGGAATGCCGGTGACTTTGTAGCGCATGGGCGTGGCACCGTTGCGGTCGACGTCCATCTTGCCAAATGTGACTTTACCCTGATATTCGCCCGCGAGCTCTTCGACGATCGGAGCGATCGCGCGGCAGGGACCGCACCAGGCGGCCCAGAAATCGACCAGCACAGGCTTATCGGACTTCAATACATCGGAATCAAAATTAGCGTCGGTTACTTCGACGGTGGTGGTGCTTGCCATTCATCCTCCAGAGTTCCAAGTTCTCGCAGGCTGGACCGTTCGATCCGTAAGGCGGAACTTCTATCGTAGCACTGTTGCACTATCCATTGGATGCTCTGCAAGGGAGGAAGTCGCAGCCGTTGGCAAGAGTGGGGCTACAGGCGCGGAACGCCGTAGAATGACTATTTTGGGAATGACCGTTTTGGAATCTGGGTCTTGAATCTGAGTTTCGAAGCTGGGTTTCGAATCTGCGTTTCGAATTATGTCTAGCGATCTCGATAATCTCCGCGTTGTGCTGGTGGCGGCGCGCAATCCGCTGAATATTGGGGCGGCGGCGCGCGCCATGAGCAATTTTGGGATCCGGCGATTGCGCGTGGTGAATCCCTACGAAGTCGCATTTCAAGAGGCGCGGTCGGCAGTCGGCGCAGCGGGGTTGCTGGCGAAGGCGGAACAGTATGAGAACGTGGCCGAGGCAGTCGCGGACTGCAGGCTGGTGGTGGGAACGACAGTCGCAGGGCGGCGAGAGTTGCAGCATCGGTTGCAACGGCTGGATGAGGGCGGGCGAGCGATCAAGCGGCAACTGAAGACGGGACCAGTTGCATTGCTGTTCGGCTCGGAACGGGTGGGACTATCGAATCAGGAGATGAGCCACTGCCATTGGATGATGCGGATTCCGACGCGGGAAGAGCACGGTTCGATGAACCTGGGGCAGGCGGTCGCGGTCTGCCTGTACGAACTGGTGCGCGGACGGAAAACAGCCAGGGCAAAGGCAGCGCCGGGGCAGAAGAAGAAGACTCCCGCGAAGTCGGAAGAGGTCGAGCGGCTGACACAGGCGCTCCTTGAAGTGCTCCGAACGAGTGGATACGTGAATCCGCGAGTAACGACATCTGAAGAAAAGTTGCGGCGACTGGTCCGGCGTTTGACTTTGAACGCCGATGACGCAGAGGTCTTGTTGGGAATGCTGCGGCAGATAGCGTGGAAGCTGGGCACGAACGAAAAGAACGAAAATTAGCTAAACAAACTCGAGTTGTTAAGTGTTAATCGTACAAACCCGGCAGCTCTTCCCAAGAAATCCCCGAGAAATTCTCAAGAAAATTGGAACGCTAACGCTTGCCATTTTCGTAAGTCAAAGTAACAACCGCGGGGTGGCTGCGTCCGCGCCCCTCCGCTTGCCGACCTCGAGGTGGCGACATGCGCATGCTGCTGGACACCTTCGCGCAAACCCTGCAAACTCTCTGGGCGCATAAGCTGCGGTCCTTGCTCACCATGTTTGGTATTGCCTGGGGCGTCGGTTCGCTGCTGCTGCTGGCCGGAGTGGGCGAAGGCTTCCGCAACGGCAATCGCAAGCAACTGGAAACCTTCGGCAAGAACATCATCTTCTTCTTCGGCGGACGCGCGCCGGCCGTCGAGGGCAGTTTCAACTCGATGAAGTGGTTCAACCTTACCTATGACGATTACCTCGCCATCAAGAACGAGTCGAAGCTCGCGATCAACATTTCGCCGCTGATCGCGCGCGACGACATCCGCGCGGTCAGTGACTACACCAGCACCAACGGCCAGGTCTCGGGCGTGCCGCCGATCTACAGCCAGGTGCGGACGATCCCGCTGGCGGTGGGACGTTGGATTAATGACGATGACAATGACCAGCGGCGGCGGGTGTGCATCCTGGGACGGGAAATGACGCGCAATATGTTTCCGGGGCGTCCCGCAGTGGGCAACACGATTCTGCTCAATGGCGTTCGTTTTCAGGTGATCGGCGTACTCTCGATGATCGGCCACGAGGAGAACAACGCGACCAACATTCGAATTTTCGTGCCGTTCAACACCATGCGCGAGTTGTTTCCGCTGACGGGCGACAACTCGCAAGAGGGCAACGCGATTTCGTTCATCAACTATCAACCGCGCAGCTTTGAAGAAAACGAAGCCGCCAAGGATGAATTGCACCGGATCGTGGCCCGCAATCACGGTGGCTTCGATCCCAAGGGCACCGACGTCTGGGAAGAATGGGACACGGTCAAGAACCAAAAGACCATGGGCAAGATCTTCACGGCCATGGATTGGTTCCTGGGCGGTGTCGGGCTGGTGACACTGGCGCTGGGCGCGATTGGCATTGTGAACATCATGCTGGTGGCCGTGACCGAGCGCACGCGCGAGATCGGCTTGCGCAAAGCCGTGGGCGCGACCAACCACAACATCCTGTTTCAGTTTTTTCTGGAGGGCGCATTTCTGACACTGCTGAGCGGCGCGATCGGAGTCGGCGGCGCGATGCTCGTCATCCACTTGCTCTCAGGAGTGCAACTGCCGCAGGGTTTCGACACGCCGCGAATCGTGCCGGTATCGGCGATCGGCGCAGTGCTGTCGCTGGCGCTGGCGGGCATTACAGCTGGGCTTTATCCAGCGCGCAAAGCGGCGATGTTGGAACCGGTGGAAGCTTTGCGTCAGGAGTAGCTAGTGGAGCGACGGCTCTCCACTAAGAGGGAACATAAGGAATACGTGATGACCCATGATTTGCTGAAAGAGGCTTACGGCGCGATGCAGCATAATCGCCGCCGCACGACTCTGACCATGCTCGGAATGGCTTGGGGGATTGCGACCGTGGTTATCCTGCTGGCCTTCGGTTCGGGATTCGAGCGTGCCATCGACTTGATTTTCAGCTCATGGGGAACCGACGTGATCGGAGCATTCCCGGGGCGAACGTCGCTGCAGGTGGGCGGTGCGAAGGCGGGGAGCGAAGTGCGGCTGAAGCTGGCCGATGTGGATTACGTCCGCAACGAAGTGCCGATGGTGAAAGGCGTCACTCCGATCTTTGACAAGCCGAACACAACCATTCAGCACGACACACGCACCTTCACCAATCTTTTCCTAACCGGCGTGTACCCGGTGTACGACCGCATTCGCGGCTTTGACGTTGCAGCCGGTCGTGGCATGAGCGAGCAGGATCTGGCGGAGCACGCCCGTGTGGCGGTGATCGGCGATGAGGCGAAGCGGAGACTGTTCTCCGGTGAACAGGCCCTAGGGCAGAGCATCCGAATCAACGGTGTGAGCTTTGAGGTGATTGGCGTTTACCGGCATAAAGTGCAGGGCGGCGACAACAACGACAACACCATGGTGGTGATCCCTTTCACCGCCATGGGCGATCTCTACGATACGCAGTACATCAGCGGCATTTTCATGGACTACGAGGGGCAGGATCACCAGCAGCTCGCGCGCGTGGTGCGGAGCGTGCTGGCCGGGCACCATAATTTCCGCCCGGATGACCGGCGAGCCGTGTTCATTGCCGACTTCAAGCAGGATTTTGACGAGTTCACAACTGTGACCACCGCTCTCAAGGTGCTGCTGGCTTTCATTGGCGCACTGACGTTAGGAATCGGCGGCATCGGGCTGATGAACATCATGCTGGTTTCGGTGCAGCAGCGAACCCGGGAAATCGGCGTGGAAAAGGCGCTGGGCGCGCAAAAGGGCCACATCCTTTTTCAGTTTCTCGCGGAAGCCCTGGCAATCACCTTTGCCGGAGGAGTGGCCGGGATCGGGATCGCTTATCTGATCTCCTGGGGCGTGGGGGCGCTGCCGTTGATGAGCGCCTTTGGCGATAACCTGCAGGCCGGCGACATCCATCTGCATATCAACCTCAGCAGCCTCACCGTGGCGACGATCATTCTTGGCGTGGTAGGTATCTTGAGCGGGATGGTGCCAGCAATCAGAGCGGCGCGACTGGACCCGATCGAGAGCCTGCGCTACGAATGAGTTGCTGTAGAGACGGGGCTTACCGCGTCTGGGTAGCGGCAGGAGACGCGGCAAGCCGCACCTCTACACTCACGCTGTTTCTTGTGGCCGCCTCATCGCGCCTACTATCAGTACGACCAGAACCAGCAAGCTGAACAGAGAAATCACTCCCAGCGATATGACGCAGTAGATGCACCACACGCCGAGCACCGCAGATTCAATGTGGGCGAGATGGAGCGCAAAACCCAGGCCACCTAGGGCGGTCACCAGCATCACCCGGTAAGCTTTCTTGAAGGCGAGCACGCCGAGCAGCAGATATCCGCCGATGCCGATTGCGGCCACCGGAACTCCGAGGAGCATGGCGTACGGACTGTGATTCACGATGCCGCAGTCCCAGCGCTCATTGATGCTGCAAGGTGAAGTGTCGGTGCGGTAATGCTCGCGTAGCGCGAGTGAAGAAGCGGCGATACCGACGACGGCAAGCACAATCAAGACCCATCTCATGCAGGACTCCCACCCCAATGTAAATGAAGTTGTATTCCTGAAATAAATATTATCTACGATTTCCGCCAATCGAGATTGGTGGAGCGCCGGGCGAGACGCCCGTCCCTCCACTCGTCAATCGTGGTAGCGCTGCTCGCCCGCCGGTATCGGGACGTTGAGGCGATTCTGCGACGGAGGCAATGGACACGTCGCATAGGCAGTGAATGCGCAAGGCGGGTTTATTAGTTTATTGAAGTCGAGCCAGACTTCGCCGGGCTGAGTGACGCCATGGTCGGGTAGTTCGGTATAGAGAAAGCGTCCCGCGCCGTACGTCGTAGTTTTGCTGGTGGCGTCACGAAGAATAAAGAAGAGATCGGTCGATTGCGGGTCTTCGAGTACGGGCTCGAGTCGCAGAACCTGCCCATCCAAAGTAAATTCGGCGACGCCGGGCGCCGGGAGATGGGTCGTGGTGCCGAGGATGGTCGGGATGTCGAGCACTTTCGGCGGGGTGTAGGGAATCCAGCGCGCATGCACGCGGTAGGCGGCATTCGGCTCATACCACCGCAATCCGTGAAAGCCGACGCGGGTGGGAGCTTGCAGGTCCTTGACGCGCAACCCGAACTGATCGTCTCGGTGGATCACGATGATGGTGAGTGTGCCGATCGTCAGTTTCGAGGGTTTGTCGGCATCGTCGGCGAGCAGAGCCTGCTCTTTTGCGGGCTGACCATCGACCATGAAGTCCTTCGGGAAGCCTCCGGCGGGAGGCAGCAAGCGCAGCACACCTTTGTCCTTGTCCCAGCGCACGACTGCGATATGCGCCGGCCCGTGTCCCGCGATCTGAACGCGGCAGTCTTCAGCGGAGCCGAAGCTGTTGTCCCCTTCTTGCAGCCAGCCGAGGGCGATCAAGGAAAGCCAGCCTTCTGGAGCCTGCAGGTTGGTTGCCCGCTTAGCACGCCAAGCGAGCAGATCGCGCTGCCATGAGGTTTGATCGTCGGAACTCTTACTGTCTGCAGCTGCGAGCAGCTGGGTTAACATCGCCGCCAGAACGATCGCTGCCGCCAGCACTTTTCTTTTCATTTGTAAGTCTCCGTTTTCCCAGGTGCGCGACTTCCTTAGAAAGATAATACTGCGCCAACAATGGCCCTCGCCAGAATGTCCGTTGGCCACCTGTCCTCGACCGCCTTAATGCGTTTTCCGATTCAGTGAGGCAAATTCAGGACGCCTTGCTCTGTCGCTCCTAACCTGCGTATCGTAGCGGAGTGAAAGTTGCGCGATGTAGTGGGATTCTGTTGCACTTCACTTCCCTGCCCGGCCGCTTCGGCATTGGCGATCTCGGCCTCTGCGCCTACGAGTTCGCCGACTTTCTCTCCGCCGCGGGACAGAAGTTGTGGCAAGTGCTGCCGCTGAATCCCACCGGATACGGCGATTCCCCGTATCAGTGCTTCTCCGCTTTTGCCGGCAACCCGATGTTGCTCAGTTTGGAACGCCTGCGCGATCAGGGCTTGCTCCAAGAGTCAGACCTGGACATGGCTCAGGCGCCGCCGTTTCCTGAAGACTTCGTCGACTATGGGCCGGTGATCGAATTCAAGATGGCGGCTTTGCGCCGGGCGGCGCAGGTTTTCTTCGCCGACGGTTCCCGCGCCGATCATGCAGCCTTCAACCGCTTTTGCGAGAGCGCCAGTCCGTGGCTCGACGATTACGCGCTCTTCATGGCCTGCAAAGATGCGCACCACGGCACCATGTGGACCACCTGGGACCCGCAGATACGTATGCGAGACGCTCCAGCGGTAAGCGAGTGGTCGAGAAAACTGGCGCCGGAACTGAAGGCCCACAAGTACTGGCAATTCGAGTTCTTCCGGCAGTGGGAGCATCTCAAGACTTATTGCCAGCAGCGTGGCATTCTTTTCATGGGCGACGTCCCGATCTATGTTGCGCACGACAGCGCGGACGTCTGGGCTGATCCCGATCTGTTCTATCTCGACGATGAGGGCCGCCCCACCGTGGTCTCCGGCGTGCCGCCGGATTATTTCAGCGCCACCGGACAACTTTGGGGGAATCCTATTTATCGCTGGGACTTGCTGGCAGCCAGCGGATACAAGTGGTGGATCGAACGCCTCCGTGCCTCGCTCGCGCTTTTCGATATGGTGCGCCTCGATCATTTCCGCGGCTTCGAATCCTACTGGGAAGTTCCTGCGGGCGAAACGACGGCCATAAACGGGCGCTGGGTTAAGGGACCGGGAGAAGAATTTCTGTCGGCACTGCGGAACGCATTTGGCGAACTGCCGATCGTGGCGGAAAACCTGGGCGTGATCACTCCACCGGTGGAGAAACTGCGGCAGCAGTTCGGCCTGCCGGGCATGAGTCTTTTGCAATTTGCGTTTGGCACTGATCCGCAGGGTCCGTCCTTTCGGCCGCATAATTACAGTCGCGACCTGGTCGCCTACACCGGAGGGCACGACAATGACACGACAGTGGGCTGGTGGTCGAGTTCGGGCGCTGGCGACAGCACGCGCACTCCAGACGACGTCCGCAAAGAGCACGCCTTCGCTCGCGCCTATCTCAACTTCGACGACAGTGACGATGACGATTCCGAGATCAACTGGGTCATGATCAGGGCGGTGCTCGCGTCGGTTGCCGATGTTGCGATAGTCCCGTTGCAGGATGTGCTGGGTCTGGGCAGCGAAGCGCGCATGAATCTTCCAGGCAAGGTCAGCGGAAATTGGAAATGGCGTTATCGTCCAGGCGCATTGCGCAGCGAGTTGAGCGCGAGGCTTCGATCATTGGCCGCCCTTTACGATCGGTAGTGTGCCCGTCTCCTTCCGGCCCGGAAACTAGCCGTGTTCACCGTGCGTTCGATGAGCGGGCTTCAACCTAAAAAGATGCGTTGCCGGCCGGTGCCTGCAGCAAGATAGTCAACGGCGGGACGTGTTCCGGTTTCACATAGCGGTTCACCAGAAAGCGCTTGCCGTCTTTGGCCACGTCGTAGGTAAAAACGTCGGTGCTGGAGATCGGAGCGCGGCCGTGAATCTGGAACAACGACGCGGGCGTACCGGTCGCGAAAATACTTGCGCCGTTGACCGGCACCGACATCAACATGCCGCTGGGAGCGATGTAGAAAATTTCTTTGCCGTCTCCGCGCCAGCGTGGCTCGCTGCCGCCGCCACGCGATACTTGCCATTTTCCGGCAGCGCCAGGGAACGAGGTGACGTAAATCTCCCAGGCGCCGGATTCATCGGAGGCATAGGCCACCCATTTTCCATCGGGGGAAATCTGCCCGTTGTTCTCGCTGCCCTTGCTGGTCAGAAACCGGGTCAGCTCGCCGCCAGCAACGGGTAGCAATTCGAGATATTCGCCCGACGCAACCTGCCGTGTGACCAGAATCTGCTGGTCGTCCACCGACCACGAATTGGGGAAAAAGTCGTCCATGGAGGAAACAGGGATAGTGAAGATCTTCTTCTCGCGCACCAGGCCAGTCGCTGGCTTTAAGACCAGACTTGACCCGTCGGCGCCACCGTTACGGTAGACCAGCATGCTTCCATCTCGCGACCATACCGCCACCACTTCTTCCGCCGGATCAAAAGTGAACCGCGAGTTGCCGGCTCCGGTGGTGCTTTCGATCCAGATATCCACGTTATTCGCCTTCTGGTCGCTGATATCGAGGGCGACGCGGGTGCCGTCGGGCGAAAGCGTGGGGTTGGCCATGATGGCGGGATCACCGATACGGCCCAGTTCTTTGCCCGAGCGGTCCATCCAGGTAAGCGCGGACTGCGCTGCCCCAACGTCGGTGTTGTAGATCAACGTCCCGTTCTGCGCGACCGCGAAGGCCGACCAATACGTGGAGGGTTGAAAGCCGACGACATTCGCGAGCACGGTCGTGCTCCCCGAAACCGCGCCGGCGGATGCGTCAAAGGCAATGCTCACCAACTGCTTTTGCTCATCCGCATAGAACAAATTGTGGGCGTCGTAGCCAAAACTGGAATGGCAGAGGACAACGAGTCTTCTCTCCTTGCCTTCGAGAGAACTGAGATAGATGCCGCTCCAGCGGTCGTCTTTGGTGTTTCCAAAGTTGCCGCCCCAAAATAAGAAATGGTCGCCGTCGGGAAGAAAGAGGGGCCAGCGGTGGGTCTCATCTTGCGCGGTCCTGATGCCCTGTGTAACCTGCGCCATCCCCGTCCCATCGCCATTGATGCGCTGGATCGGACTTTGGGCGTCCGGGGTATAGATAATTACACCCTTGCTTCCCCAACTGCCGCCGCGTCCAGCCAACGCGGTGGCCAGCACTTGCGGTGTGCCGCCTGAGATCCCCATTTTCTGCAATTTGCCGTTAGCAAAAAACGCGACATAGGACCCATCCGGTGACCAGAAGGGATAACTTGCGCCCTGCGTCCCCGGCAGCAGCGTGACGTTCGGAGAGCCTACGCGCTGCACGTAGAGCATGGGCAATGCGGAATTCTCCTCTGGCGACACAAACACCAGCATGGAGCCGTCGCGCGAAAGCGCCATGTGGCTGATGCTCATTTCATCCGGAACCGCCAGGGCGAACCGCAAGCGCGTCGTTGGCACGGGACGCCGCGCCACGAACCACGTCAGCGAGGCGACGGCCAGCAGCGCCAGCGCCACGGAGAGCCAAGGCAGGAGCGACGCTCGGCGAGGCGTGGCTGCGGCGCGCGCAACCGTGCTCGACTCGGTTCCAGAGAGTGAGCTTAGAGCGAATGACAGGTCTCGCGCCGACTGGAAGCGCTGTTCCGGGTTCTTCTCCAGGCAGCGCCGCACAATGCGATCAAGAGCGGGAGAGACGAAATGAGCGGGATCGGAGAACTCCGATGGGTCGTCCTTCAAAACCGCCGTCATGGTTTCAGCGACCGTATCGCGGCGGAAGGCGCGCACACCGGAGAGCATTTCGTAAAGCACCGCGCCGAAGGCGAAGATGTCGGTCCGAGGATCGGCGGCCTCGCCGCGTACCTGCTCCGGCGCCATGTAGCTCGCGGTGCCCATCACCATGCCCACCGCTGTATTCGGACTGGCGAGGGTGGCTTCGTCCGTCCCTGTCTGCTGCGCCAGTTTCGCCAAGCCAAAATCTAAAATCTTGATGCGCCCGTCTTTGGTGACGAAAATATTTTCGGGCTTCAGGTCTCGATGAACGATTCCCTTCTCGTGCGCCGCTGCCAGCCCGTGCGCGATCTGAACTCCGTATTCGATCGTCTTACGCTGGGGCAGAGCTCCACCGTCCAGCGTCACGCGCAGGCTTTCGCCCTCCAACAGCTCGGAGACCAGAAACGGCGAACCGTTGTTCTGACCCTCGGCGTGCCGACCGATATCAAACACCGCCAGAATGTTGGGGTGGTTCAGCGCCGCCACCGCGCGCGCCTCCTGCTCAAAGCGACGCAGACGGTCCGGTTCCCGGGCGAAGGATTCGGGAAGAATCTTCAGCGCGACATCGCGCCCCAGGCGCGTATCCCTCGCGCGATAAACTTCTCCCATGCCGCCAGCGCCTAGCGGAGCGAGGATCTCGTAGGGGCCAAGTTTTGTGCCAGGGGTAAGGGCCATGCGTTCGCGCCATTATATACGTCACGAAAAGCATGTCGGAGCCGATAGACGCTCGCGGCTTCCGATTTGAGATCTCAGAATCGGCGGAGAACACCGCCACGGGGAGCAAGTGAGAAGGCACGCCTGCAAGGGTTAAAACAAGTGCCCTTGTCTCTTCCATCGAAAGGGAGAGACAAGGGCAGCCAAACTAATTCGATCACTCTTCTTCCAGACTCTTTACTGAACCGTAACACTAACGGCGTCGGAAGGAATGCCGTTGGCCACAACCACCAAAGTACTCTCGCCCGTTTCCATCGTCGGCGGCACATCGAAGTGTGTTGACACCGTTGCCGTGCCAGTAGCCACGCCCATCGTACTGTGATCGTGGGTTCTTGCATAAAACACGTGCTGCGTGCTGTTGTTCGTAATTCGCACTAGCGGATAATTCGTCGCCGTCTGCAACTCGTCTCCGAAAGCCGCCGCTTGCGACAAGCCATTGAACTGTGTGCCATAAATTTGATAAGTCGATCCGCGAGTTACCGTAGACGGATAGCCCGAAATCGTTGGAGCCCACGAAGGCTGGTAAGTCCCCGGATAAGTGTAAGTCTCTGAAAAGTCAAAGCCACCGACCAGCACTTCGCCGGTAGGCAATACCATCAGACTTGACTCGACAAAGAATTCGGTAGTAAGCAGGGGTCCGGGAGTAAGGTTCGTTCCATCGAACACATAAGAAATCCCGGTATCGCCTTCCACCAGCACGTTGCCATTCGTCAGCAGTACAGCAAACGAATCCCCGGCATTGTCATCGTTCTCGAAAACAGGACCGGGTGTCCAGGTGCCCGTTTTGGTGTCGTAAATGGACGTATTCCCAGCGTTTGTGTCGAAAACCGACGAAACTGTCGTCCAAGACCCGGTCGCGAATACCGTTCCGTCCGGACGCAGGATCTGCGGTCCAATTTCCCCAGGCGGGAAGTAGCAATAGAGCGTGTCGCCAGTACCATAAGGGATGCAACCTTCTTCGGTCGTTGGGGAACGCAAATCGACGATCGTACTGCCCGCACTCACCCACTGCTGCGCCGTGGGCGAATAGATCTCCGAGTTGGGAGCGTGCAGCACATCCGCGGTCAGAATCGAGCCGTCGGGCAGCAAGGTCCAGCCCTCCTCCGCGTTGAAATCGCTCTTACCCTTCGAGCTCAGAGCAGTCCAGGTCAGAGTTTTTGGATCGAGTTCCGCCATTCGTTTGGTGAGCTTCTGACCAACCACGAATTTGCCGTCCGGCAGAACCAGCGCCGGCGAATCTCCGATAAAGTCCCAGCCGGGCGGCGGAGCCAGCGAGGTCCACGTGTCGGTTGTGGGATCGTAGACCGCACCCAGGTTGGTGAGGGTAAAGACGCCGAAGTTGTATTCCCCGCCCGTAATCACCAGCCGCCCGTCGGCCAATACCGCGGAAGCATTGGCGTAGGGCGCATACCCGGCGGGAAGATTGGCGAGCTGCGTCCAGGTTCCGTTCACGTAGCTCCCGTTGATGTCGGGCGTGAGCTTCCACCAATCGTAATCGTTGTTCCCTTGCGCCATGACCGTGCCGTCAGTCAACTGAAACGTCATCACGATTCCGTCCGGCGGCTGGTTGACGAGCGGGGTTAGGGTCTGCGCCAGCGACGTGCCGAACACAGCGAGCAGAAGCGCCATTAATGTGAGAACAAATCTTGTGGACAAAATGCGCTGAAAGCTGCCGCAGGCAGCGGGCGCAAAACCTTTCCGCGGAGTTGAGCTGTTGATCATTTGCAACCTCCTGGGGGTGTGACAAGAAGAGTAGGCACGCCATAGTAGCAAAACCGACGAAATTGGGGAAGGTTGAAAAACCACGTCCGGGGCGGCTTTTCGGCTCTCGAGCTCGTTGCCTGTATTTTGAGACTCCATGATCCAATTCGCCGATTGCTGCGGCACCGGGTTGTCTGGATTTCCCCGTCGTCTACAGCTACCGCCACAATTCATTGACTTGCCGTGGTTTGGCCCCTAATATGGTCGCTTCTCAGCACGGGTGCTCTTCGTTGGTCGCGCAAAACAGATAGGCAACCATGGTCGGTCTAAACGAAACAATTATGATCGGCCAAACATGATCGGCCAGGCATGATTCGCCAAACCATCTCGCCCTACCGCATATTCAGTGGCTTCCGTTAGGGCCCGGTCAAAGATCGAATAGCAAAGATCGGAAAGGAGCTTGGCTTGTGCTCGACATTCAGACCAAGCACGTACAACCTGACATTGTTGTTCTGGAAATAACGGGGAGAATCACGCTTGGCAGGGAGAGCAAGCAATTGGAATGGGCTGTCGAGAGCCTGGTGGGTGAGGGACGGAAAAAAGTTATCTTTGACCTGGCCGGCGTGTCGAACATCGACAGCACAGGGATTGGGATCATCGTAATGTCTGCCGCCAAACTGAAGAAGGCAGAAGGCGAGTTGCGAGTGGCGGGCGCCACCGCGCATGTCGAAGACGTATTGAAGATGACGAACATAGATCAGATTGTCGTGCTACACCCCACAACCGCGGCAGCCGCGGCAAGCTTCTGACGCGATCGCCATCCCGAGTAACAATCCCCAAGTAACAATCAAAGTAACGCAAACGAGAAGTGCTAGAGAATTTCGACCAACACTTACTTCAGCGTGTCGCTGCGGTAAAGTTGCCCAAGTTGCGTGCGGCAACCAAACGCCATCCAGCGGCCATCCGGCGTAATGGCGGCTGGTGTATTCATGGGCCTCAGACCGGTAGCATCTTTCGGCGTTATAGTCTGCCACAGTTCCCGCCGGCCAGACTCTATGTCGACCTTATAAATGTTGAGGCCAGTAGGTATTGTTGCCTGCACAAATACGTGCTTCGAGTCCGCCCAACCGATCGGAAACTCCGCAGCCTGAATACCGGCGATCGGCTTGGAGCTACCGTCCGACAAGGAACGGACGGCGAAGGCCCCGTTCTGATCACTAATGAATGAATTGCCGTCCGGCGCAACCGCTCCCCACGGAGCGGTTCCCGGCGACAACTGTTTTGGTGTCGAACCATCCACATCGGTGAGGTAGACGGCCTCCGCCTGGCCGGACTGGCTGGCGCCCATCAGAATACGATGGCCATCCGGGAACCATTCGGCCCATCGCGGTTGCATCCCATCCCAGCGCAACACGCGCGCCTGCCCCGGTCCCACGGGCACAATTTGGAGGCGCTGCGCAGGATCGTCCGGGAGCACTACCAGCGCCCATTTTCCATCCGAGGTGATATCCGTGGCATATCCGCCTCCGGTAAGGCGAACCGCGGGAGAGCCGTCGTTTTTCCGCATATACACCGAGTAGTCGTTGCCTGACTGTTCGGATAAGTCGGTGAACAATACTTCACTTCCGTCCCGGGACAGCCGCGGACCCCAGCTGTAGGAAAGCCAACTCAGGTCGCGTTCTTGGTTGGATCCGTGCTCCACCATCGCCATCGTCCCACGGGCTTCTTCCGTCGAAACCAGGGCTCGACCGGACGCCGCGATGTCGAGAATGCGGGTCGGCGCCGTCCCGCAATACACAGTCCTTTGTTTGCCCGACAATGTAACAGCATGGATGCACCACTGCTCCCCTGATAGTGCGGCTGAGAACCATATCTCTTTCCCCGACGGAGCCCAGGCCAATCCCTCCAGGGATTCCCATCCGCTCGATATGGTTCGCAACTGTCCGGATCGGTCAACCAGCACAAGATCGCCTCGATCGTCTGGATTCGGCGGGTGACGAAATAGCGCCACTTGTTTTCCATCCGGAGAAACTCGCATATCGCTCATCCAGCCTTCGCCTTCGAGCAGCACCTTTCCGATGGGATATTGCAAGCGCCACTTGGCATTGCCGCGGTCATTACTGCGATCAATGACGGCGAGTTCGTTCCCGTCCGGTCCCCAGTCGGCATCGACGACACGCTCCAGCAGCTCGCGAGGGGCACTGCCGCCGAGAGGAGAAGTGGCCAGCGTACCGCCCCATTCGTAGTGGGCAAAATATTTCGGCCGCATCAGGACTGCCATTTGACCCTGGCGTGAGATTGCCAGCAGCAAAGCGCCGCCCAGACCCGCCGGCGTTGATGCCGGATAGTCCTCACGAATGCTGTAAGTGTCGGGCGCTCCTCCGCCGAACTTTGCGTCGAACTTGGCGCTGTAGAAGACAGTTTTCGTATCCGGCGCAAATCGGCCTCGAATGACCTCACCGCGATGGTACGACACGCGGGTGAACGTCGGCGGCGGGGCTGAAGCAGGTCGCAAGTACCAGGCGATGGCGGCTCCCAATGCGAGAGCGAGCGCAGCTACGGCGGCGAATCCAAGCCAGCGGCGCGTTCCAGTCGCATCCGCCTTGCTGCCGTCCTTGATCGCCACATTCGCCGCTGTCCTCGAAGTCGTGCCACTCAAAGCTTCCAGTGCGAACGCAAGGTCTTTTGCGGATTGGAAACGCTGCTCCGGCTGCTTCTCCAGGCAGCGGCGGACGATGCGCTCCAGCCCCGGTGACACCGGATGGTCCATCTCGCTCAATTCCGGTGGATCTTCTTTCAGAATAGCCGTCATGGTCTCGGCGGCGGTATCGCGACGGAAGGCACGTTGCCCGGAAATCATTTCGTACAAAACTGCACCAAAAGCAAAAATGTCGGTGCGGGAATCGATCGCCGAGCCACGCACTTGTTCTGGTGCCATATAGCCGGCAGTGCCCATGACCATGCCCGCTTCCGTCGGCGAACTGGTCAGCGTCAGGCCATCGGATTCATTCTTTGCTCCACGAGCATTCGGCGCCAGCTTCGCCAAGCCGAAATCGAGAATCTTCACCCGGCCTTCTTTGGTGAGGAAAATGTTCTCCGGCTTCAAATCGCGATGGATGATGCCCTTGTCGTGGGCTGCCGCCAGTCCTTGCGCGATCTGCGCCGCGTAGTCGGACGCCTTGCGTGGCGACAGCGGTCCATGCTCAAGCTCGGTGCGCAAGCTGGCGCCCTCAAGAAGTTCAGAAACTATAAAGGGCGATCCGCCCTGCTCCCCAATGTCGTGAATGGCAAGGATGTTGGGATGATTGAGCGCTGCCACCGCGCGCGCCTCTTGCTCGAAGCGCCGCAGCCGGTCGGCATCGCGCGAAAAGGATTCCGGCAGCACCTTCAGTGCGACCTCACGCCCCAGCCGTGTATCGCGTGCGCGATAAACTTCGCCCATGCCGCCCGCGCCCAGCGGCGCCAGGATTTCGTAGGGACCGATTTTCGCGCCAGAGGTAAGGGCCATCCGTGCGTGCCATTATAGTGGAAGCCTCTGAAAAGCTGGACCCATCAGAGGCCAGGGAAGGCTTGGAGGCGCGGGTCGGAATCGAGCCAATCAGAGTGTTGCAAACACTTTAGATAGCTGATTCTATTGCTTGCTCTTGGTGCGCCAGTTGCCCGCTAGCGCAAATTAGCACAAAATTCCCCCGCCGCTCTGCATAGTCAATGAGTGAAATCGGGATGTTACTCCAATTGACCTGCTAAACTCCGCTTTGCAGCAGGAGGTAATTCCACTCCATCTGGATTGGCTCAGTCACTTGCGAGTTGGACTCGCCGCTCTGGAATGGGAGAAATCAGGGCAAAAATCTGGCAACGTTGTCTAGGCGAGGGCGCACTCACATCAACTCCGATTTTGTGACGCACTCAGCAACTTGGAGCTTGCGATTTCCTCCCGTTTTTGTGTCATTTGTTCGCCTTTTCATTGTCAGTGAGTGCTATGGGGGATGTCGCCAACTGGCGAGCGACTCCACAGATTCCTGACCGTGTCGAGTTGCGCTACTGCACTGTCAGAGAGACCGTTCCTGTTTGCGTAAGGGTGCCGGAGGTGCCCGTGACTGTAATGGTGTACGTACCGGGCGTGGTACCTCCGCCTCCGCCTCCGCCACCGCCATTACCGCCCCCTCCGCAACCCAGTGAGCTTCCAATGACCGAGAAGAGCAGCACGAGCATCCCCAGCCTACAGGACCACCCCCGCCGCCTCGCCGGGATGCCAACGAGCAAGATGCACGCGAGAGCTGCGCCGTTGACCGAGGTCCAGAAGGACCTTCGGCCCGGGCTGATAGCGGCGTTGGGCGCCGTGGTGTTCACAGTAAGAGTCGTTGTTTGTGGTGCAGAACCGCTGATAGTCACAGAGGCTGGAACGCTGCATGTCGCAGGATCACTTGGGGCTGTCGGAGTAATCGCGCAGCTCAGACTAATGGCGCCGGTAAATCCTCCCGTCGGCGTCACGGTGAACGTCGCCGTCCCGCTCTGCCCGGCCGTGATCGTCAGCGAAGTGGGGCTCGCCGAGACCGTGAAGCCAGGCGGAGGCGGCGGAGGCGGGGACAGCTTGAAAACCGTGCCCCAATCAATGCCGTTAACACCTCCAGCCTCGGTGGTCCCGTAGAGGTTGCCGGAAGCGTCTTGGATCACACCCGCCATGGGCACGGCGCCGTCGGTGCATTCGGTGCCCCCTTGCGAGCAAAAACTGTACAGCACGGTCTCTGTGTAACCGTTGCCGCTTGGCGAAAGCTCGAAAACAGTTCCGCTGCTGCACCCCTCACACTCCCAGGAAAGTCCCGTACCGCCGCTTGAGGTCGTTCCGTAGAGGTTGCCGGAAGCGTCTTCGATCAGGACAGCATCGGGATTGTCGCCGTCGGTGTAGTCAAAGCTGTGCAGCACGCTCTCGGTGTAGCTGCCGTCGCCATTTGGCGCCAGCTTAAACACCGTGCCGCAACCGGGAGTATCACAGCTGTTGACGCCGCCATCGGATGTCGTTCCATAGAAGTTACCGGAAGCGTCTTCGATCAAACCCGCATAAGGATAGCCGCCATCCGTGCAGTTGTTGCCACCTTGAGAACAAAAGCTGTACAGCACCGTCTCGACGTAGCCGCTGCCGTTTGGCGAAAGTTTGAAGACCGTGCCGCAACCAAGCCCAATACAATTTTGAGTGCCAGTTCCGCCAAGTGCGGTCGTCCCGTAGAGGTTGCCGGAAGCGTCGAGGATCAGAGCGGCATTGGGAGCAGCGCCGTCGGTGCAGAATGCATTGCCACCGGGGGGACAAAAGTTGTAAAGCACAGTGTAGTTGTAGCCGGTGCCGCTCGGCGCAAGCATGAAAACCGTGCCATAAGCATAACCTTCATTGACCAACGGAACGCCGGTGCCGCCCAAGTTGGTCGTTCCGTAGAGGTTGCCGGAAGAGTCCTCGATCAGGCCAGCATAAGGGCCAACGCCGTCAGTGCAGAAGTTGCTACCCTGGGATTGAGAACAGAAGTTGTACAGGACGCTCTCGGTGTAACCGTTGCCACTCGGAGTAAGCTTGAAGACCGTGCCTCCGCCATTGGCACCGCCATTGTAGGTCGTCCCATAGAGGTCGCCGGCAGCGTCATCGACCAGGCCGGCATAAGGGTTGGCACCGTCCGTGCAGTTGGTTTGGGAGCAGAAGTTGTACAGCACGGACTTGGTGTAGCCGCTGCCACTCGGTGTAAGCTTGAACACAGTGCCGTAGCCGCAAGAACCCGCATTACAATCGGAACTATTGGTGCTGCCCCCTCCTATGGTTGTTCCATAGAAGTTGCCGGAAGCGTCCTGGATTAGGGCAGCAAAAGGCTGGATTCCATCAGTACAGTAAACGCCGCCTTGCGAGCAAAAGTTGTACAGGAGGCTTTCGATATCCAAATTGGACGAGGTCTGCGCGCTGGCCGCCCGGCGCGGTCGGTGGAGGCTTCCTTGCCCCGGCCCGTTGGCCGCAGGGAGCGCGCCAGCGCCCTGCGAACCGCGCCAGGACGGCGCTGCGGCGCCACCAGTCTGCGCCTGCGCTGGAACATACAGCGCGCCCACGAGCGCCATCGCCAACGCGACAACGAAAACGCTCCGAACACTTCCACGATCTGGTATCGCCCAAATCGCCGAATACACGCCTTTCTCCTGCCTTTGCTTTTGACTTAAAGTATCGCGCCGATTATACCGGCTATATACCTACTATCTGGCCGATAGCGGCTTCTTGCGTTCTGCATTCGTGATGACGACCCGGAGTTTGACCGCATGTTTCCGGAGAAGCCTGCGTCAGCGCCGACCTCCGGTTCCCGCTAGTTTCGACATCTTTCGAACTCTTTCCCCTGCCTCTCGCGCCATCGGGCGAGTCACGGGCAACCCGGAAGTTAATGTCAACTGCTGTTAACAGGCGATAGCACTCATTGACCTAGCCCACGGTGTAGCGTCTGGTAGGACAAATTCGGGAAAAGGCTGGAGGCGCGGGTCGGAATCGAACCGACGTATAAAGGTTTTGCAGACCTCTCCCTTACCACTTGGGTACCGCGCCCGGCCATTCCACAGTAGAGCCTCCAGAGTGGGTTTGTCCAGAAGCGTCGTTCGCTGTTCGTCGTTCGCCATTCGCACCGCGCTTTTGAAGCAGTCGTGGCCAACAGCGAATCGCGTTCCTATTTTCTTGCACACGGATTTGTGCTACAACACCGGACATGAGTTCGACGGTTAATTCGACCGGTAATCCGTCCGGTTCCGCGATTGCACCGAGGCCGGGTGAGAGACCAGTTGCGCCTGCAAATCTGAAACCGGATGCGTCCTCGATTTGTCCCAACTGCTCGACCGAGTTGCGCGGACACCGCTGCAAGGTCGTTTGCAAGAAATGCGGCTTCTATTTGAGCTGTTCTGATTTTTACTGAGGCAGGCGACGGCCCTCGCGCGATTTCCTCCACGACCTTCTACAATAGCCAAGAGTTCGTTTTAATCCTCACATCAGGAGATTGGCATGCAGCGGAAAGCGAGCGCAGTTTGGAAGGGCGGTCTTAAAGACGGGAAAGGGACGGTTTCGTCCACCAGCGGCGTGCTTTCGAATACGCCGTATTCGTTTACCACGCGGTTTGAAAACACTCCGGGGACGAATCCCGAAGAATTGATTGCCGCGGCACATGCGGCGTGCTTTTCGATGGCGCTGTCGGCGCAACTGGGAGGCGCGAACTTGACGCCGGAAAGCATTAGTACAGCAGCTACGCTAACCATGGATAAACTCGATGCGGGCTGGGCGATCACCGCTGTGCATCTGGATGTGGTCGCCAAGGTGCCGGGCGCGAGCGCGGAGGCCTTCAACACGGCAGCGCAGAATGCAAAAGCAGGCTGCCCGGTGTCGAAGGTGCTCAACGCGAAGATTACGATGGATGCGAAGCTCGGCTGACGGTTTGGCGCGGGTGAGGCTCTGCCCTTTGCCCATTGCTTCACCGTCAGATTCTGTCATCCCGACCCTGAGCGAAGCCGAAGGGGAGGGATCTGCAGTTCGCCGCAAAATGCAGATCCCTCACTTCGTTCGGGATGACAATTCATAAAGAGAGGCATAGCTAGCTTTGCGCGCGCAAGATCTGGCGTAGCTTTTGATTGATCCTTACCGCTTCCTGCGAGGCCTGATCGATCAGTTCGACCCAGCGGTGTGAGTTCTCAGGCGGGCCTGCCTGCGAAATCAGGTAAGTGGCTTGTACGATGGTTTCAAGCGCATTGCTGAGATCGTGCGCCAGAGTGCGGAGTTCCCTCGTTAGCTCTGCCGGGATTTTATCGGAAACATCTCCCATGGTCTTGGTCAGGGCCTGGCGCCTTGCGCTCGTTTGACAGCCAGACGCCGGCCAGTAGACTATTAGTGTAGTCGCCTTTGAAGAAGGCCCTGCCGATTTTTTCTTTTAATGCGGATATGGCGGAACTGGCAGACGCGCTAGGTTCAGGTCCTAGTGATCGCAAGGTCGTGGAGGTTCGAGTCCTCTTATCCGCACCAATAACAGCAGTTAGCGCTTAGCATCCAGCTCGAAGCCCATAGCTCGCAGCGCCACCTACGCGCCGGCAGAGAGCCGGTGGGTGCTGCGGCTTTGGGCAATGCCGTATTGGCGGATCTTATAGAGCAATGCTTTGTAGCTGATCTTCAGCAGCGCTGCGGCTTGCTTGCGATTCCAATTCGTCGATTCAAGAGCGCGGGCGATGGCTTCGGCCTCCGCTTCATCTTTGGCATTGCGCGACAGCGACTTCAGGCCGCCGCCGGATTCAGCACCTGCGGTCCTGCCGGCTGCCTCGGCGCGTATTCCTCCACCCCCATCGGGTCGGGGCTGTAATTCGGATGCGGCGAGCGTTTCGTCTCCGAGAACCAGGTAGCGCTTGATGAAGTTGCTCAGTTCGCGCAGGTTGCCCGGCCAGGAATGCCGCAGACATGCCTCCATCAACGGCCCCGAAAGTGGCAACGGGGGACGCGCGTAAGACTCCGACATACGCGACATGAAATGTTTCAGCAGGATCGGGATCTCTTCCTTGCGGTCGCGCAGCGGCGGCAGCGACATGGTAAACGCGTTCAAGCGGTAGTAGAGATCCTCCCGCAGCCGCTTGTTGGCAAGCGCTTCGGGAATGTCAATGTTGGTGGCGGCCAGGATGCGGACGTCAACTTTGACCAGCGTACGGCTACCTAGGCGGGAGAACGTTTGATCTTGCAGAACGTGCAGCAGCTTGGCCTGCAAGAGCGGTGGCATTTCTCCGATTTCATCGAGCAGGATCGTGCCCTTATTACACATTTCGAATTTGCCGGGCTTGGCGTGGTTGGCGCCAGTAAACGCTCCCGCTTCGTATCCGAACAGTTCGCTCTCGAGCAAGTCGGCGGGCACCGCCGCGCAATTCACTTTGAGGAAGGTGCGGTGGGCGCGCGGGGAAAGTTTGTGGATCAGGCGCGCCAGCACTTCCTTGCCCGTGCCGCTCTCACCGAGCAGCAGTACCGGGATGTCGACGTTGGCGACGAGTGCCGCCTGCGAGCGAATCTTTTTCATCGCCGGGCTGGCCGCGACGAAGAACACGTCGTCGCACAGTTCCTCGATGTCGCCGGCATAGCTCTCCCCTTTGGCCGTGCCGACGCACTGTCCAATGACCGCGTCGAGTTCGGCTTTCTGGAATGGCTTGGTCAGATAATCGCTTGCTCCCAGGCGCATGGCCTGCACCACTTTGCGAGTGTCATTCACGCAGGAGAGCATGACGACTTTTAATCCGGGCTTGAGGTGGCGGAGTTGTTCGAGCGTCTGCAACCCATCGATGCCGGGCATAAGTAGATCGAGCAACACCAGGTCGGGATGCAGTCCTTTCTGGACCCGCTCCACCGCTTCTTCGCCGGTGCTGGCGGTTTGAACTTTGTGTTCATCCACTTCCAGTAAGGTGCGGATGTAACGCAACATTCCCGGTTCGTCATCCACCAGCAAGATGTTGGCGGCTTGGCTCATTTAGCGCCTCGTTCAAGATTGCTCAGAATTGGTTTTAGGGGAATAAGAAAAGAAAACTTGCTACCTGCGCCGGGTTCGCTTTCCACCCAGATTTTGCCACTCATCCCTTGCAGCAAACGGCGGGCGATGGCTAGTCCCAAGCCCATGCCCTCTGCCGATTCGCTGCCGGGCAGCCGGAAAAAATCGTCGAAGATTTCCAGGTGATACTCCGGCCGAATTCCCGGGCCGGTATCGGCCACGCTTATTTTGACGGCGTTGGGCACGTTCGTCGCTTGGCGGCGGCGTTCTCCATTGACTGCGGTCTTGCTCACGCCGCGACGTTCCCACATATGAGGTTCGGCATGCAGCCAGACGGTGCCGCCCTGCGGCGTGTACTTGCACGCGTTCTCCAGAAGATTGGAAATCACGCGCTGGATCTTGGGGGCATCGAATGCAAATGGCGTCAGTTTGTCGTTTGCCAGGAAATACAGGGCGAGACCGCGATCCTGAAACCGCCCGGACCAGTGCTGGCAAACTTCGGACAGGCAGACGTTCATGTCCCCTTCCACGTACTGCATGCGCAGTTCGCCGATTTCGAGCACGCTGAAGGTCAGAAAGTCCTGAATGAATTGCTGCAAACGCTGTCCGCTGGAATACATGTCGCCCATCACTTCGCGCTGGCGGTCGTTGAGCGGTCCCAGTTTCTGGCTCTGCAACAGTTCGATGTAGCCATTGAGGATGGCCAGGGGCGTCTTGAGATCGTGGGCGGCAGATGCCAGTGCGTTTGTTGTCTTGCGAAAGCGATCGCGCAGTTGTTCGAGTTCGCGGGCCATGTCGTCCGCCGAACCCGGCGGGCTACTCTGAGCCGCGGTCATGGACGGCGACGGCGGGCCATTTTGCGGGCGCGTGCCCGTGGGGGCTACGCCTGGACTTTTATTGGGCGTCGAAGCCATGAGAACCAATAACGCTCAGTGTTGGGGAGGGAATTGTACTACCGTTCGATCGAGGGGATAACAGTCATCGTATGTCACGTGCACCAGGCTGTCAATTGGAAACAGGCCCTCAACAGGTACCGAAGCGAAAAACGTTGCACTCTCTTTGTCTGACCCATAGTCATCATGGAATTCTGGACCGGTCGAGCCATTCGGGCAATCTGCCTGCCGGTCGCGAGGTTTGGGTTGATTCTCAGGCCTGTCTGGCCCTCTCCGAAGTTTGGCCCATAAGGTGCGGTCTTAAGTAGTGTTACTACCTTTGATTGGCGGACCCTACACGTGCCTCGCAGCTTATCCAAGAAGGAAGAACGCAAGTGGGCGCGGTTGCAGCTCGCAATTCCGGTTTTTATCCGCACCCGCGACGGAAGCGGCAAGGATTGCCTGGAGTTTGCCACGGCCGTCAACATCTCTGCCGGGGGCGCTTTGGTGGTAGTTCGCCGTTCTTTGCCCAAATCAGCCTTGGTTTCACTGGAGATTCCGAGCGCTCCCATCGGGCCCACCGATGGATTGAAGACCTCTTCGCGGATCATGCAAGCGAAAGCTGTCTGGGTAGGGCACCTGGATGAGTACCATCTTCTGGGTTTGAAGTTTGCCCGCCCCCTGAACACCGACGCGGCGGCGGTTTCCGGCAGGCATTTGAGGAAAGTCGGTACTGCGGTGTGAAATGTTTTTCCCTTTCCCAGCCTCTCTCAGACTAGCACTTTCGGGCCATGACATGGGTCCTTACCTTCAGCATATGATCCCTGTAAGCCATTCATAAGGTGAGCGTTTAAGGAAAAGTTTCAAGTCGCTCTGCCTTCTCCCCAAGTTTGGTGCTTCGGATGCACTTTTAGTGCATGCGGGTGAACACTCACCGCGAAGGGGTAACAGTCTGATGACGACACTTTCGGTAACTACTCTGGCGCAATCGCTCGGCGAGGTTCCCCCTGACAACATCATTTTTGGCCATTCTGAGGTCATGCAATCGGTTCGCTCGCGGCTGGGCAAAGTAGCCGCCGCCAACGTCCCGGTTCTGATCACCGGCGAAAGCGGCACCGGCAAGGACATCATTGCCCGGCTCATCCATGGTCTCTCTCCGTGGAAAACCGGACCCTATGTAAAGGTGAACTGCCCGGCCATTCCCGGAACCCTGCTGGAAAGCGAACTGTTCGGCTACGAAAAAGGAGCCTTTACGGGCGCGTTCGGCTCGAAGCCAGGACGGGTTGAATTGGCCCACCGCGGCACCCTGTTTCTGGATGAAATTTCCGAGCTTGACCCATCCTTGCAATCGAAGCTTCTGCAACTTTTGCAGGACGGGCAGTTCTGCCGGATCGGCGCTCAGGAAGATAAGAAGGTCGAGGTGCGAGTGGTGTGTGCGACCAACCGCAACCTGGAAGCCGAGATCGAATCGGGGACTTTTCGCCAGGATCTTTACTACCGCATCAACGTGGTGAATCTGCGCATGCCGGCGCTGCGGGAACGCCGTGGCGACATTGAAGATTTGTGCGCCTACTTTCTCGAATACTACAACCGCAAGTTCAACTGCCGGGCGCGGACACTGTCGAATGAAGTGCTGGCGGTGCTGCAGAAATATCACTGGCCGGGAAATATTCGCGAACTGGAAAACCTGATCAAGCGCTACGTGATTCTGGGCCATGAGGAAGTGATCACCAACGACCTGGTAGCCCGCGAGCCCGACTTTTTCAATCAAGAGATCAATCTGGACGGGCCGATCTCTCTAAAGAAGATGACCCGCCAATGCGTGCGCGAACTGGAGCGCAAGGTCATCCTGAAAGTGCTGCAGCAGCACCACTGGAATCGTAAGCAGGCAGCCCGCACGCTGGGCATTAGCTATCGCGCCCTGCTTTATAAGATCCGCGACGCCGGTTTGCCTTCAAATCGTGCTCTCCGTCTCAGACAGGCGGAGAAGCTCGCCGGCAATCCAAACAGCGGTGCGGCCGCCGACTGAACAAGAATCACGTTGGACAGCCGCCCCCGGCTGTCCAAGAAACGCGCCAGCGCTGCTTCCTATTCGCGGCCCAGCACAGTCTCTTCAGGCCCAGAACGTCCGGTCCAGCGTTCGATACTGAATCGCTTCCGCAATATGTTTGGGTGCAAGCTGCGGAATCCCGTCTAGGTCGGCAATCGTGCGTGCAACCTTCAGAATGCGGTCATGCGCCCGGGCGCTAAGTCCCTGCTGCGCCATGGCACGCTCAAGTAAGCGCTCACAATCGGCAGAGAGCTCGCAGAATTTGCGGATGGACTGCGGCGGCATTTGCGCATTGCAGTAAAGTTTTTGGCGTTCCGAAGAGAAGCGCGCCAGCTGGAGTTCACGGGCGCGGATCACGCGATCGAGAATTTTCGCTGAACCTTCCGGCTCCGAGGTGCTGCGCATTTCCTTGTAGTTCACCGCGGGCACGTCAATGTGGATGTCGATGCGGTCAAGCAGCGGCCCCGAAATCTTAGAAATGTAGCGCTGAATCATCGGCGGCGTGCAGTGGCATTCGCGGGTGCGGTCGTTGTGGAATCCGCAGGGACAGGGATTCATGGCGGCGGCGAGCATGAAGCGCGCGGGGAAGGTCAGCGACATCGCAGCCCGCGCGATGCAGACCGTACCGTCTTCGAGCGGTTGGCGCATGACCTCAAGAACGTTGCGCGGAAATTCGGGAAGTTCGTCAAGGAACAGGACGCCATTGTGAGCGAGTGAAACTTCTCCCGGCCGCGGGATTGCACCCCCTCCGATCAGACCGGCGTCAGAAATAGTGTGATGAGGCGCGCGGAACGGGCGCAGGCCGACCAGTCCGGCGCGCGCGTCGAGCACACCCGCTACGCTATGAATCTTAGTAGTCTCAAGCGCTTCTTCGAACGTAAACGGCGGCAGGATGGTCGGCATCCGTTTCGCCAGCATCGTTTTTCCTGACCCTGGAGGCCCGATCATAAGAATGTTGTGGCCGCCTGCGCAGGCAACTTCGAGAGCGCGTTTGGCGGTTTGCTGGCCGCGAACGTCTTTGAAGTCCACGTGGAACTGCTGCGCCTGGCTGAGCAGTTGATCGGTGTCAACTTGCAGGCGCGAAACACCGTTCCCGGAATTGATGTAATGAATGACGTCGAGCAGCGATTTGACCGGGTACACCTCAACTCCGCCCACCATGGCCGCTTCGCGAGCGTTGACTTCAGGAACGATCAGGCGTTTCACCTTGGTTCGCCGGGCCTCGATCGCGATCGGCAAAGCGCCGCGGACTCCGCGGATGCTGCCGTCGAGTGAAAGCTCGCCCACAAATAGCGCGTCGGGGATCTCCTTCTTATTCAGACCGCCGTATGCTCCGAGGATGCCGAGCGCCATCGGCAAATCAAAGCCAGAACCTTCCTTGCGGATGTCGGCAGGCGCCAGATTGATGGTGATCTGGGTGGGAGGAATGTCGTAGCCGCAATTCTTAAGCGCTGACCGCACGCGGTCGCGGCTTTCGCGGACGGCGGCGTCGGGCAATCCGACGGTATGAAAGTGGTCTTCCGTCATTTTGACGCCCGACACATCCACTTCTACTTCAATAATGTTGGCGTCAATGCCGTAAACGGCCGCACTCAGGGTTTTATAGAGCATAGGGATACCACGGAGCACACGAAGGGGACAGCGTAGGATGGGAGATCCTTGCCAGCATCATAGTCGGCGCCAAACCGAACCGCTGTGATGGGCATCACCCGGTTACCGTGATGGAACGTGACGGAACGTTCTGCCGTGAACCGCCGTTTTCGGTGCTACGCTAGATGCAATCTGCGGAAAGCATTCTTCCGCCGGCCGAGTCCCCCAATGCCCGACGAAGGTCCCACTTCAAACCGGCCCGATTCGGCGTCCCACGAACTGGAGCGCGAAGAGAGCCAGTTGTGGCGATGGGCGCTTGGCCTGCTCGTTTTGTTTGCGGCAGCGGTGGCGGCGTTGTCGTGGGAACAACTGAAAGACCTGCCTTACCGGCTGTGGGCAATTCCGGCCGGACTCTTCGCGCTCGCCGTCTTGTTTGCCGCCTATGCTTTCGGGCGCAAGCGCGAGGTTTCGGAGCTCAAACAGATTCTGAAGGGCTTTCAGAACAAGGTGGGAGTCACACCCTCCGAAGAGCAACTGGATCAGTTGGGCCAGTTGATCATGCGTTCGCAGCGCAACTTCAAAGAGCTCATCGATTCACTCGATGACGTTGCCCTCGCCATTTCGCTCGATGGCACCCTGCGGACGGTGAACCGGCGAACCACTGAGATTCTCGACGTTCCTTATTCCGCGTTGGTTGGTCACAAGCTTCAGGAATTCCTGGGTTCTCCCCTGCACACGGAAGCGTCCGGGACCCTCGAACGGTTCCTGGAGAAGCGGAACTGGTCGGGAGTGGTCGAGGTCCACCTTAAGAACGACTCCCGGCGGCGTTATTACGACTGCGTGGTCAATGCCATTGTCAAGGGCGACGATGTGGCGGGAGCAAGCGTGCTGGCGCGCGACATTACCGGCAATCGGGAAAAGGAACAACGCTTCACGCAGTTGTTCGAATCTCTGCAGGAAGGCGTGTACATCAGCAATCCAGATGGCAAGCTGCTCGAGGTGAACCCCGCCCTGGTCTCGATTCTGGGATACGACAGTAAAGAAGAGCTGTTGAATCTGCCGACAGACGGCCTGAATGTTGACGCTGGCGGCGATCCGGTTCTGGGACGCGGGGGAAGCCAGAGCGGCCGCACGCGCACGCGCGAGGTCCGGCTGCGAAGAAAAGATGGCGGAGTCGCGGTGTGCGTGGATACCTCGAGCGGCGTGATGGAAGCGGGACGGGTTATCCGTTATCACGGCACGCTAGTAGACGTCACCGAGAAACGCGCCCTGGAGCAGCAGTTGCACCGCCAGGAAGAGTTCCGCCGGCACCTGCTCGAAAGCTTTCCCGATCTGATTCTGGTGCTCGATTTGAAGGGACAGTACACCTTCGTGAGCGCGCGCATCGCCGAGCTCCTCGGGTACGGGCCCGAATACCTCATGGGCAAGAACATCGAAGATCCGGAGAGTACCTCACCGGAACTGGCCGCACTCTACCGTGCCGTCGCGACCGGTCAGAGCGCGCTGGCCTCATGCGAATACAGCTCCCGGCACCGCGACGGCAGTGGCCGCTCGATGCTCGGCGTGGCCAGTCCACTGCTGGATGCAGACGGCAAGCCAGCCGGCGTGATCATCTCCGTCCGCGATGTGACCATGGAGAAGAGGCTGGAGCAGCAGATTATTCAGAGCGAACGTCTCGCGGCCATGGGGCAAATGATCGGCGGCTTCGCCCACGAACTCAATAATCCCCTGACCAGTATTCTGGGCATGGCGGAACTGCTGCAGGAAGGGGATATCAGCGAAGCCTCCCGCAAGCAAATCGGCATTCTGCACCAGCAAGCACGCCGCGCCGCTGAAATCGTGCAGAACTTGCAATACTTCGCGCGACCGCCCGCTCCCGGACGCAGCCAGGTCAATCTCAACGAACTCGTGCAGCGCACCGTGCAGATGCAGGCGTATCCGCTGCGCAAGAGCAACATTACGGTGGATTTTCTGCCCGAACCGGCGATCCCCGCGGTCGTGGCCGATCCCAATCAGTTGATGCAGGTGTTCCTGAACCTCCTGCTGAATGCCGAGCAGGCGATCCGCGAAAACCGCGAGAAGGGAACGATTCGCGTGCGTATCGGACGCAATCCCGACTCGGTATGGATCATATTTCAGGATGACGGCCCGGGAATCGTACCCGAAAACCTGGCGCACATTTTCGATCCCTTCTTTACCACCAAACGCCCCGGCCGGGGAACCGGCCTGGGACTGAGCATCTGCAAGACCGTGCTCCGCGAGCACGGAGGCAACATCGAAGCTGCAACCGCCCCGGATGGAGGCGCCGTGTTTACGCTCACCCTGCCGATAACGGCGCCAGAATCGGCTTCAACGGCGAGCTAGGAACGGAAGATTAAGTGAACTGAGAACTGGCAGATGAATTGACCACAATTGCCCCTCTGCCGGATCATCCAACTCGGCGAGGTCGCGCTGCCGGTTGAAGATCCCTCCACTCCCGAAGTCGCTGCTCTTGTGAAAGATCTCGCCGACACGCTCGCCCACTGGCGCTCGACCACCGGCTACGGACGTGGCATCGCCGCTGCCCAACTCGGTGTGCGCCAGCGCGTCATCTTCCTGCAATTGCTCGGAGAGCAACCCTGGCCGCTGGCGAACCCGGAAATCATCGAGCGCAGCGAAGAAAAGACAATTGTCTGGGACGCCTGCCTTAGCTTCCTGTCGATCTTCATGCAGGTCGAACGGCATCGCGAGAATCGTCGTCCGCTATGAGAACCTCGCGGGCGAACGCCACGAAATTTGCGCTGGCGACGACCGCAATCTCTCCGAACTCCTGCAGCACGACATCGACCACCTCGGTGGCACCCTCGCCGTCGACCGAATCACCGACCTCAAAACCCTCTGCACGCGCGAGGAATTCGAAAAGCGCTATCGCGACGCAAGCCCGTACGCGATTGCTCCGGCATGACGCAAGAAAAATTGAGAGTGAACCGTCACGTCACGCGAATTTTTTCACGCGCGAGTCACGCAGGTGACTTTGGTACAGCGTTGCATGCGCCCGCTTCGATCATTTTTCTCTTGACTTCGTTTCGCGTTGACTCTATACATTCAACTAGTTGCAACAAAACACCGTTGCGAAATTCCATGAAGAATGGAAAGGGAGAATAGATCCATGGCAACCAAAAAGAAAGCAAAGAAGAAAAGCAGCAAAAAGCACTAAGAACCTGCAACAGGCAACGACAAAGGGGACGCGATGAGCGTCCCCAAAGTTTTTTGCGGCGCTTTCCGTTTTAATGGACTCGCTTCTTCTGCGGGGCCGCCACCGTCTTCTCGGTCGCGGGACAAAGATTGCGATACGGACACAACCGGCATTGATACCCGAACTTCGGAGCAAACTTCCCCTGCGCGATTCCGTCTGCCGCCTTTAGCACGCGCAATTTTGCTTCTTCCAACTCCGCGTCGGTCCGCGTCGTAACCACCGGCGTGTTGTTTTCAAGGTTATGCAAGATCAGTTGCCCGGCATGTTTTCCCCAAGCATCCCTGGCCGCGAGCGCATATAAAGACAGTTGCAGACTCTCGTCGGCATCCTCTTGTAACTGTGGCTTACCGGTCTTGTAGTCCACGATGGCAACCGTGTCCGTGCCGGTGCGATCCATGCGATCCACGCGCCCGGTCAACTTTGCCGGGCCCACCTGCAGCTCAAATCTGCATTCCGTCCCGATGACCTCGGGCGGCGAGGCACTGCGCGCAACCTCGAAGAACTGCCGCAACTGCTCCGTTCCCTGCCGCAGATACAGCTCATACTGATAGCGGTCGGCAATGCCCGCGGCCGCCAAGTCGGCCCGAAACTGTTCGACTAACTCATCGTCGGCGATCCCGCGCTTATACCGCTGTGCATCGTAGAACGTGTGCAGCACCCGGTGCATGGCCGCTCCGTAGTGCAGCGCTGCCGGGACGTCGCGGGGCAGGTTCCACTCTCTTTCGAGTTTGAATCGCAGCGGGCACTTCTCGTACATTTCAATGGACGACGCGCTCAGGCCGCTGGCAACGCCTGCCGACGGCGGCATCATCAGCCACGCGGCCACATTCGATTGCTGCAAGGCAATTCTCTCCTCCTCTTCCGCAAACAACGCATCCTGCACCGCCGCCGCCGAGTGAGTCGACCAGAACTTCCTGTAAGCAGGGTTGACCATAAACTCGCGCAGGAATTTGGTCGGCTTCGGATCCTTTTTGCTCTGCCCCTGGTTCGCGTAGATCGCGAGCGTATCCTTGGCACGCGTCATGGCCACGTAGAAAAGGCGGCGCTCTTCTTCCTCGTGCAGCGTCTTGTCGTCAGTCGCATGCCCGTCCGAAGAAGACGCACGCGACGTCCGCAGCTCCGCCGGAAAAGCAATGAGCGGTTCATGGTAGGGAATCGGGAACGAAACGGACGAGCCGCGAATGATGGCCACGTGCCGGTACTCAAGTCCCTTGGCGGAGTGCGCGGTCAAAAGCTGTACCGCATCGCCTGGGCTGCGCGGCAGCTCAATTTTTCCATTCGCTTGCACAAAATAATCCAGGTACTCAAGGAATTCAGACGGGCTTCCGGTTTCGGCGATGAGTTTGCCCTGCCACACTTCCACAAACTTCAGAAACGCGACCACCAAATCCGACCGCTGCAGACCGAAATGCCGGACTACAGCGTTCGCCAAATCGCAAGCCCGAACCCCGTCCTTCTTCACCTCCAGGTGCATCGCCTCCGCGCTTTCGAGCACCGCGGGACCGCCTGCAAGTCTGCCCAACACCGTGCGGAGATCGAGTTCCTGCCGCCGCACCGCCCTCATCGCCGCCCGCAATTCCGTCGGGTTGATGCCGAACTGCGGCAGCGCCGCCACGCGAAATAAGCTCGCCGCATCGTTCGGAGAGACAGCAGCCGTCAGGCACGCAACGGCGTCGCGAACCTCCGGAGTGTCGAGGACGTCCAGACCTTCGATGGAGAATGGAATACCGCGCTCGACAAACTCATGCACCAGTTCGTCGCGATGGCTGTGCGTCCGGTAGAGCACGGCAAAATCGCTCCACTTGCAGCGCTGTTCTTTATCCCTATCCCTATGCTTCTTCTGGATCCGATAGGCAAGATCGGCGGCCTCCACCTCCTTATCTCCCCAGGTAACGATTTCAACCAGCGGTGCAGCCACGCGGTCGCCCTTTTGCTTCGCCTCTTCTTCGCGCAACGATTCCAGGGGCGCGCGCTGGTACGAAATTGACTTTCCTTTTGGGGAGAGCGTTTGTGAGAACACCGGCGGGTTGTCATTCACAATGCCAAAAGCGCAACGCAGAATCGGCGAAAGTGAGCGCCGATTCTTTCCCAGCACGACGATTCGCGCCGCGGGGAATTTCTTTGCGAACAGCGTAAACGCTTCGCTCGAAGCGCCACGGAACTGGTAGATCGCCTGATCCGGATCGCCCACGGCAAAAACGTTCGCCTCCGCTCCTGCAAGCAGTGAAAGAATCTCGACCTGGGCAAAATTCGCGTCCTGGAATTCATCCACCAGCAGGAAGCGCGTGCGGCGGCGTTCCTCTTCAAGCAAGGCGGGATCGTCCTTCAGCAACTGATGGGCCCGTGTAATCATGTGGCCGAAGGTGCCCAGGTTTTCTCCCACGAGCATCTTTTCCACGGTATCGAAGACGCGAGCGATCTCCTGGCAACGCTCGATAACTTCCGTTTTCTCCAAGTCTCCTTGATGTTTCGATTTAGCAACGCGAGGCAAAGCGACTTCGCCGTGTTCAAGGCGCTCAACGTAGCGCGCATATTCGTCGGGACCGACCAGTTCATCCTGGCACCGGCGCATGAAATCAAGCAGGCTGTCGAGGAACTGGCCGACATTGGCAGCGCGCACAAAGTGCTTGAGGCGCAGATCGCGAATCCGGCGCCGCAAGAACACCCAGAGATCCTTCTCGTCGAGCACGCCAAAACCAGCGCCGCGGCGCTGCAGAAGCCCGTTACACCACGCATGAAAGGTGCAGGCCTGCAGCCCACTCGTCCCAGTGCCTTTAGATTCTTCTCGGACGCGGGCCAGCATTTTCGCCGCGGAATTGTCGGTGTAGGTGAGCGCAACAATTTCGTCAGGGCAGGCGTGACCTTCGCGAATCAGATTAGCCAAGCGCTGTGTGAGGACGGTAGTCTTCCCGGTGCCAGCCCCGGCAATCACCAGCATCGGCCCATGAACGTGTCCGATGGCTTGCTGCTGTCGTTCATCGGGAACAATCTTAGTCGCAGATGAAACGGTCGCATTTCCCTGATATGTCGCTTGAGAAGCCACTAGCCGGAGAATAACAGAGTAGGTTGTGGATGCTCTAATCTCATGTCCCGGAAGTTGAAGGCATAAATCTACAAACCAAGCTTATGTCGCGAATGAACGAGAGACGATACCGAGGGAATCACCGCAATGCTTCCAGCGCGAGCGTGGTAGCGACAATCGCCGCAGTTTCGGCGCGCAAAATTGTATCGCCGAGCGATGCCGCGACCCATCCCGCTTTGCGAAACCACGCGAGCTCCTCGTCGGCCCATCCCCCTTCAGGGCCAACGGCAAGCGCCACTTCATCTGGCTGGGATTGCGAAGATGACTGCAAAATGTCTGCCAGCCGAGCCCCTTTAGACTCAGCAAGAGATTCGGCAAGAACAACGCGCGTCAGCGTGCCAGCCGGCAGGACACCGGCAAGATCTTTCAGTTTGACCGGCGCTGCAACCTCCGGAGGCCCAGCCCTTCGCGCCTGTTCAGCCGCCTGACGAACAATACGCTGCCAGCGCTCGTGGCGCTTCACGGCGGCAGCAGCCAGATGAGCATCGCTCCGGCGGGCGATTACAGGAATAATGTGAGCGACCCCGATCTCCGTGCATTTCTCTATCGCCCACTCCATGCGGTCGAACTTGAAGATAGCAAGCGCCAGCGTGATTTTCGGAAAGGGCTTCAGCGGCCGCTCTTTGCCCAGCGAGAACTCAACCCGATCGTCGGAAATCGAAGTGATCGTTCCGAGCCGAACCTCGGCCCCGGTAGCGATGTCAAACTCCTGACCGATTTCAGCGCGCAACACGCGAGCAAGATGAGCCGCGTGTTCACCCACCAAAGCAGCCGTGTCTCCAGAAACCTCGTCGGCGATCCAGCGGCGGCGCGTCATGGTTGAGTTCTCAGCTCGCAGTTCTTGGTTCTCAGTAAAAGCTCATTCATCGAATATAAGGAAGGGGAGTTTGAAATGAGAACCGGGAACTGAGCTGCCCTACGCGAACATGTCCTTCACGCGTCCCAGCAGCGACCGGTGCTGCGGCTTGTTTTCCACCGGAGACAATTCCCCAAGTTCGGCCAGCAGTTCGCGCTGTCGCTTGTTCAGTTTCCCGGGAGTTTGTATCCGCACCTCGACGTAAAGGTCGCCCTTACCATGCCCATTGAGCACGGGCACGCCCTTGTTGCGGATGCGAAACGAAGTTCCCGACTGCGTGCCTTCCGGAATTTTCAGCTTGTGTTCTCCCTCCAGCGTCGAAACCACAATTTCGGTTCCCAGGGCGGCTTGCGGAAACGAGATCGGAACCACGCAGTGCAGGTCGTTGCCTTCGCGCTCAAAAAAGGCGTGTTCTTTGACGTGCAGGACGATATACAAATCGCCAGCTGGCCCGCCGAACGCACCGGCTTCGCCAAAGCCAGTGAAGCGAATTCGCGTGCCGTCCTCCACTCCCGCAGGCACTTTGGCTTCGACCACGCGTTCGCGCAGCAAACGGCCCTCGCCTTTGCACTTCGCGCAAGGATCGGTGATTACGCTGCCAGCTCCTTGGCAGGTTGGGCAGGTTCGAGCAATGCTGAAGAAGCCCTGTTGATACCGCACCTGACCGCGCCCATTGCAAGACCGGCAGGCGACCGGAGCTTTGCCGGGCGCTGCGCCGGTTCCGCGGCAAGCGTCGCAGGTCTCATGACGGCGGACATTCACTTGTTTCTCGGCGCCGAAGACCGCTTCATCAAATTCGAGATGCAAGTCTTCGCGAAGATCCGCCCCACGCTGGGCACGGCTGCGGCGACGCCCACCCTGGCCAAACATGTCGCCAAAACCAAAAATGTCGCCAAAGATGTCGCCGAAATCCTGGAAGATGGCAGGATCGAATCCAGCCGGACCGCCAGTACTACCGCCCACGCCAGCGTGCCCAAAGCGGTCGTACAAAGATCGCTTCTCGCTATCGGCAAGAATTGCGTACGCTTCCGTGATCTCCTTGAACTTGTCTTCCGCGTCAGGATTATTTGGATTGCGGTCGGGATGATGCGTCATCGCCAGCTTGCGATAAGCGCTCTTGATCTCAACGTCGGTGGCATTGCGAGTGACCCCGAGCACTTCGTAAAAATCGCGTTTTGTATTAGCGGCCAGAAACTCCCCCACTCTTCAATTGGGCAAATCAAATTGGGAAAATCAAATTGAGCAGATGTAAATCCTGCTACCCGCGGCTATTCCGAGCGACCCGCACCATCGCCGGACGCAGCAGCCGGTCCTTGTACTTATACCCGCGCTGTAGCTCATCGAACACCTGATGATCCGGCACCTCGGTCGTATCCACCATCTCAATCGCCTCGTGAACCCGCGGATCGAACGGCTGCCCCACCGAATCAATCGGCTGCACTCCAATTTTCTGCAGCGCATCTTGAAACTGACGGTAGATGAGCTCGATGCCGTTGCGGAAGTCGCTGGAGTCGCCGCCAGCCTTTAGCGCGCGCTCGAAACTGTCCAGGATCGGCAGAACATTCTTGATGACATCCGCCGCCGCGAACTCGCGGAAATCCTGCTGTTCACGCACCGCGCGCTTGCGGGCATTATCGAACTCCGCCTGCAACCGGGCCAGACGATCCAGCAGCGCGTCGCGCTCGGCCTTGAGCTTTTCCGTTTCCGAAGCCGCACCAGTCTCTACCGATCTCGGCGGTGTCGAGCTCGGTGGAGTTGCTTCTCCACCCTCCGCTGGTGGCAGCTCGCGATCAAGATCCTCGCGTTCTAACTCAAAGCGCGGTTCGGTTTTTCCGTTTCCTTTACGCATCCTGCCTCAATTACTCCGATTCGTTCAAAAGTTTGTCAAACAGCCGCGCAATATAAGACACCGCCGACATAGTGTGCTGATAATCCAGCCGCGTAGGTCCAATCACCGCCAGCGATCCCATCACTTCGCCGCCGACCCGCGCCGGCGCCCCAATGAGCACGAAATTCTGCAAATTCGAAGCAGGCAAAGCCTCGTCGAGCCCGATCACCACGCGCACCGCTTCCTGCCGCGTGTCCAGATAAGCGCTCAGCAGCTTCACAACTTTTTCTTTTTCCTCAAGTGTCCTCAGCATGTCTTGCAGACGCGCGCGATCTTCCTGCCCAGCCACGTTGTTCGCGACCAGATTCGCCGCTCCTTCCACGAACACCGCCTGTGTGTCGTCCGCCGAAGCCAGCGCGCCCTGCTGATAAAGCTGCTCGATCGACGTCATCAGCCGGTCATACTCGCTGCGCTCCTGTTCAAGACGGCGCGCCAGTTCAGCGCGCATGTCGCCCATCGTCCAGCCGCGAAAATTGTCATTGATGTAACGCGCAGCCAAATCCAGATCCGCTTGCGGAATATCCAGCCGCAACACCCGATCGCGCACCACCCCCGACCGCGTGACCACAACCGCCAGCACCTTCTGATCGCTAAGATGCGAAAAGTAAACGTGCTCCAGCGCGTTCCCCAACGCACTCCTGGTTCCGCTGGTAGCCACCGTCACCCCGACACTGTGCGAGATCAGGGAGAGCACATGCGAAGTCCGCTCCATGAACTCCGCCACGTCCGTAACGCCGGTCAGCGTGTCCTGAATAATGCTCTGATTCTCGTGCGAAAGATGCGCCTCGCCACTAAGCTGCTCGACATAATAACGATAAGCCTCCGCCGTAGGAACGCGCCCCGCCGAAGCATGAGGCTGCTCCAGAAATCCCGCGTCGGCCAGATCGGCCATCACATTGCGGATCGTAGCCGCACTCAGCCCTTCGCGGCTGGCACGCGCAAGCGTGCGCGACCCCACCGGCTCTCCACTGGCAATAAATGTCTCGACGATAGCGGTCAGGATTTCCCGTTCCCGTCCGCCCGCTGGCCCTGCTGGCATATCGACCTAGAGGTCGGGGCTTAACGCCCCTTCTAAATACTTTAGATGCAGTGGCTTAGATTATGATTCCACCACGCCTAATGGAATTCTAGGGAGCGGTGGCTGGGGTGTCAAGGAAGCGGGGTGCGGATGCATAACCGAATTTGGAAAAGCCCTAGGTTCCCGCTGAGGGCCCTATGTATCCCAGTACAAATCCTACTGCGAGATGTCGCCCTTTTGGTATTGAGCCATCAGACTCTCAAGCTCGTTTCCAGCAATCAACTCCAAGCCAACCCTCTCCGCGAACTCTCGCGCCTGGGCCGTAAAATTGGACGTAGTGATAAGAATGCCTTTGACCGCACGATCCGCGGTCACTGCACCGTAGAAGTCTCTGACCGTCGGGGCCCCAACCAGATTATCGGGAGCAAATCGCTTGCACTGGAACAGGTACTTTCCGCCTAAGATCGGCTTATCAAGGAATGCAACAATGTCGATCCCACCGTCTCCGGTTGCTCTCGTCATCTCTGCGTGAAAGCCCATTCGTGTGAGCAGCGACGTGATCAATCTTTCAAACTCCTCTCCGGACATCTGCTGCGGAAGAATGAAATGATCAAGCGGGCTAGAGCGGGCGTTTATGCCGAACGCAGAGAAAGCCTGCAGGACCCGTTCTTCCGTCAGCATCTCTTCTTGCAGTATCGCGTCCTTTTGGACCGCCCCTGCCCTCAAAAGTCGCTGTATAAGGGCCTCAATCTGACAAGGGCGACCCGCACACTTAGAGGCTATCAACTCTGCAGCCGTTGTCTCGATGGAGACACCCTCGCGTAGAGCGATCGCCTCGACAATTCGCCGGAGTTCCAGATCGGAGTAGGGTCCTAATGGCAGAACCAACGAGAACGCATTTAGCAAGTCGGTCGAGCAATCCGTTTTCTTGGTCGCTGTGGCAATCAACGTGAAGTGACGGAGGTCCATGCGATGCGTCCGTGCATCCTTGCCCTCCCCGATAGTGATTTCGATCACCCTATCACGCACCGCACCTAGCAAAAAGTCTAGCAGTGGTTCTCGAAGAGAGAGCGTGTTGGAAATCAGCAGCACCTGCTGATCACGAAGGTTAGTGAGTAGCGCGGTTAAATGGCCCTTTTTCTTTACCTGTCTCGCGTCGATTTCCTGGAACGGGACACCCTGCTCGCTCGCGAAGGCTTGGGCGATGGCTCTCTTGCCCATTCCGTCTTCGCCGGTCATCAGAATATGCCCGGGAGTGCCGCCCGTCTTTTTATAGAACCCGCCGAATGCCCTCAAGCGGGCAATCACATCCTCCTGACCAACTATGTCGGCATAGGGCATAAGGGCCAGCACCTCCAGCCAGCAGATGTGCGTTGATATGCTAGCGCACCGCGAGCGGGTTTATGCATGAAGTTTGTCAGCTTGATTAGATAACCGCGTCGGCTCCGTTCGGCCGAGTAGACTTGGCGGGTGGAACCTTCCACAGCGTCAGCAAGAAGCACTTGCCGAACTACCTGAACGAGTTTCAATTCCGCTGGAACACTCGCAAGCTGGACGATGGCGAGCGCGTTGCAAAAGCAATCAAGGCAATCGACGGGAAGCGATTGGAATATCGTGAGTCGGTTGATAATCCTCCGTACCTTCCGAAGCCGAGCGGCCAAATGGAGGCAGACTTTGACGCAGATCAACGATGGAGATTCTCAACTTCAGGTGGGATAGATGAGCAATGAAGTTTTGGAACTGAGGAAATTGCTACAATCGGCCTAGCGGATTTGGTATTCCGCTGACAAGAAAACCCGCCTGCTAGCGGGTTTCTTGCCTTTAGAAATTTCGCGCCGCGCAGCGCTCCTAGGACGGAGTGTAGCGCGGTGTTGTGTGAAAATCAATGTCTAATAGGCCGAGTCCAATTCTACAACGCATTAGATTGGCGTTCGAGTGGTCTCGCAATGCTTTTTTCCTGTGGCAACTCGCACAGCTTTTTACCGCTCTTGGCGTCGGGAAGGCTGTGAAGGCCGTGCTTGCCATCCACTATCATCTCGACCCTCTATGGGTCTCCCCCTTATGGATGCTGACAACCGCCGCAGTATTGGCCGTCTTCGCATGGAAAAGCGACAGGCGAAGCCTTAGGCGGACAGGATGGTCTCCGTCATGGGACGCCGTTGCTGATTTTTCTATAACTGAAAATCCAGTTGGACCTTGGTCTTATGGATGGTCGAAGAATGGACTTGGTAGTGGATTTGTCCGTCATACAAGGAACCTAGTCGATGCCCAACCGGGGGTAGATAGGTGGGATTCTCCGGCGATACAGCAGGACGTTGGCGTCATGCACAATAAAACCGGGAATGACATACGGCCACCTGGTTACGTATATACGATCTCCCGAGATATGCTTCACATGCACCCAGGCGACGGAGGAATCTACGACATCGTTCGCTGGGAGTGCCCACAAGGCGGGAAATATGCGATCATAGGCCAATTTTGCGGCCTAGATGACAACACCCAAGGTGATTCCGATGTCAATGTTGTGCTCAAATCTCAACAACCACTATTCGGCCCTACGTCGCCAGTTCTGCATGGAATTGGCTCAAAACAAGAGATTTCATTTGTAGACATACTTCTCTCTCCAGGGGATACCGTTGATTTTATAGTCGGCGTTGGCCGTGGCTATGGTTCTGACAGCACCGGACTTAAAGTAAAGATCGTGCTGCAATGATTTTCAACAGATACCTACTCCCGACACGGGTTAATACCTCAGAAGTAAACAACCAGCAAAGAAATGCAAAGTGCTCGCGATATACTGCGCCAGCATGGCCAAGCCTCACATCGCAGTAATCGGAGCAGGCGCCTTCGGCGGATGGACCGCCCTCTATCTTCTCCGCAGCGGAGCGCAGGTCACCCTGCTCGATGCCTGGGGCCCAGGAAATTCGCGCGCATCATCGGGAGGCGAGACGCGCATCATGCGCGGCGCTTACGGCCCCGATCAGCCTTACACGAAACTGGCCGCGCGGGCCCTCGATCTCTGGAAGCGGCACGAAGCCCAGTGGAAGCAGAAGTTCTTTTTCCCCATCGGAGTGCTGTGGATGGCCGAAGCCAAGTCCGATGACACGTTTGAGCGTGGCTCGATACCGTTCCTGAAAGACGCCGGAATCCCTTTCGAGCATCTCGAAGTGAAAGCGCTCGCGCGCCGTTGGCCGCAGATCAGTTTCGAGGACGTAGAGTGGGCCATCTACGAGCCCCAAAGCGGATACCTGCTCGCGCGTTCTTCGACGCAGGCGGTGGTCGATCGGTTCGTAGCCGAAGGCGGAGAATATCGCCAGGCGGCCGTCGCAGCGCAAGATCTCGATAGCGGCCAGTGGAAAGCCCTGTCACTGTCGGATACGTCATCGATCGTCGCCGACCGCTACGTCTTCGCCTGTGGTCCGTGGCTGGGAAAATTGTTCCCGCAGACGGTCGGCCCGCATTTTATTTCGACCAGGCAAGAAGTATTTTTCTTCGGCACTCCCGCGGGCGATCCGCGCTACAACGAGGGCAATATTCCCGTGTGGGCCGATCACAGCGACCACTTCATGTACGGAATCCCCGGCAACCAGGGACGCGGCTTCAAAGTTGCCGATGACACGCGCGGGCCGGAGTTCGATCCCACATCAGGCCAGCGGCTGGTGAGCGAAGATTGCCTGGCAGAAGCGCGCCGCTATCTCGCCTACCGTTTTCCGGGGATGAAAAATGCGCCTCTCCTCGAGACACGCGTCTGCCAGTACGAAAACACAACCGACCACAATTTCATTGTCGATCGGCATCCGGGCAACGCGAATGTATGGATTGTGGGAGGCGGTTCAGGTCACGGCTTCAAGCATGGTCCCGCGCTCGGCGAGATGGTGGCGAAGCTCGCGTTGAAAGATGAAACCGCGGAGCCGTTCTATCGCCTGGCGCGATTCGAAGCGCAGAAGACGAAGTAAAGAGCACATCGGAAACAGTCTTACTGAATCTGAATCACGCTTTCCGAACTGCCAGCTTTGATTTCTTCCACCCGCGCCACGACATTGCGGGCAAACGCGAACAGGGACTTCGCGTGTGGCGAGTCTTCTCCCTGGAGCACAGCCGGAACGCCGCCATCGCCCGATTTCCGAATCTCCGGATCGAGCTCGACGCTTCCGAGGTAGGCGATGCCGAATTGCTTCGCCGTTTTTTCCGCGCCGCCGCGCGAGAAGATGTCGATTTCGTGCTGGCAATGCGGACAAACGAAGTAACTCATGTTTTCAACCATGCCGACGATGTCCACCTTCATCTGGCGGAACATCTCGATGGCCTTGCGCGCATCCTGCAGCGCAACGTCGGACGGCGTAGAGACTATGATGGCCCCCGTCAATGGGACGGTCTGAATCAGCGAGAGCGCAACGTCGCCAGTTCCGGGAGGCAGGTCGATGACCAGATAATCAAGCAGTCCCCACTGCACCGATCCCAGGAACTGTTTCATGATCGAATGCAGCATGGGACCGCGCCAAATGAGCGGCTTGTCTCCAGGATTGAGGAAGCCGACCGAGATCACCTTGAGCCCATGCGAGTTGATGGGCGCGATCTGGCCTTCGCCCATCACTTTAGGTTGCTCGTTGGTGCCCAGCATGAGCGGGACGTTGGGCCCGTAGACGTCGCCGTCGAGCAATCCGACTTTGTGGCCCATCTTAGTGAGGGCGATTGCCAGGTTGACCGAGAGTGTGGTCTTGCCGACTCCGCCCTTGCCGGAACCAACCGCAATAATGGCGCCGACGCCGGGTAAAGGTTGTGGGCTGGGCTGTTGCTGGCCAGGATGATGGGAATGAGCGCTCATTTGTCGATTATACGGGAAGCAAAACAGTTCTCAGTTCTCGGTTCGAGGTATTTAATCCCAGCGTTTCATACTGAGAACTGAGAACTGGGAACTGAGAACCGGTTTCTCAGTAGTGCCCTTCTCCCAACTGCACCTTGCCGCGAAACATGCGGTAGACAAACGTAAAATATGCCACCGCCAGTACCGCACCGAGTGTCCACCAAACCAAGCCGACGCTCAGTCCGTGACTGCCGGCGGCAGTATTGTAGATAGTAAGGTCGTATTGGTGGTCGCGGGCGGGCAGTACAACGGGATAGAGCGCAAACGCCGCGCCCACCAGCATGAAGGCGATATACAAGCTGGAGGCAACAAATGCGAGTTTTCCCTTGCCCTTGGGATTGGCCCAGAGCATTACCGCCAGGCTGGCGACAACGACGATCGGAACCAGTATCCCGACCGGGTGCCTGCCGTAGTTCGCCATGATTTCGGGCCGAATGAAATAAGTCGCAACCAGAGCGGTGAAGGTAAGAAAAAACTGCACGGGCCAGCAAAGCAAGGCCAAGCCGCGGGCGCGCTGGCCAAGATCCTCGTCGGTCTTGAGGGCTACGTAGTAAGAGCCATGCGCGGTCAGGGTCACCAGCGCCATCACACCAGTGAACACGGTGTACCAATCCAGGATGCCCGTATGCGGGCCGAGTTTGAAGTTGGTCCAGAGTGGCTCAAAGAAATAGCCGGTTGCATCAAGCGGAACTCCGCGTACCACGTTGCCGAGTGCCGCCCCAAAGAACACCGCTAGCAGAATACTGGAGATGCTGAAGATCACGTCGAAAAAGTCCTGCCACACTGGGTTTTCAATGTGAGCGCGAAACTCGATACCAATGCCGCGCAGAATGAGCAGCCACAGAACAATCGTCAGCGGAAGGTAAAATCCGCTGAAGCTCGATGCGTAGAGTTGGGGAAATGCAAAGTAGAGTGTGCCACCGGCCGCGAGCAACCAGACTTCGTTCCCATCCCAGACCGGGCCGATGGCGCGCAGCACGCGGCGTCGTTCTTCGTTAGTCTTGGCCGCAACCAGATAGATCGCACCGGCGCCAAGATCGAATCCGTCGAGCACGACATAGGTCGCGACCATCGCTGCGACAATCCAGAACCAAAGACTCGCCATGTTTAACTCGCCTCCGCTACCTTGCCACCGTCGCCGGATGGAGACTGGACACGGATTCGTGACCAGCCACAGGGCCATGCTCAATTTCCCGCCGGACCAAAAACAGGAACAGAATGCCCAGCACCATGTAGATGCCCATAAACCCCAAAAGAGTAAACATGCCGTTACCGGCGGAAACGGCAGTGGAGTAACCATTCTCGGTGCGCATCAGCCCATACACCAGCCAGGGCTGGCGGCCGAGCTCGGCGGTCATCCATCCGGCGGTATTGGCGATATAAGGGAAAGGTGCTGCCAGCATCAGTATCCATAGCATCCACCGGGCGTTAAAAAGTTTGCCGCGCCATAGCAAGAGCAATGCGACGACCATGACAACGATGAAGAACGTCCCCAGACCAACCATGATGTGGTAGCTGTAATAGAGTAATGGGATGTTATCCGGCCAGTCGTGTTTGGGAAACGCGTCGAGCCCGCGAACGTGGGCATTCCAGCGCTGATAAGTCAGCATGCTCAACATTCCCGGAACTTCGACGGGGTTATCGATCTTGCCTTGCTGATCGTTAGGCTGACCTAAGATGACTAGTGGCGCGCCCGATTGGCCCTGAAACAGTCCTTCCATCGCCGCCAGAGTCACGGGTTGGAGGTCGGTGACCATTTTGCCTTGCCGGTCGCCGGTCGGAAAAATCTGCAGAGCACTGAACAGGCAACCGGCAATTACGCCAGCCTTGACGAAAATACGGGCGTGCGCGGTCCATTTGCCTGAGAGCAGATAGAACGCGCCCACCGACGTCATGATGAACGCACCGGTGATTGCCGCTCCACTCATGTTGTGCGCGTATTGCCATCCCGCCCAGGGATTCAGCACGAAGTCCCAGAAGCTCGCCAGTTGCAAGCTGCCGTCGGCAGCTGTGAAATAGCCGACGGGATGCTGCATGAACGCGTCGGTAGCGATGATGAAGTAACCCGACAACCAGGAACCCAGAAAGACCGCGACCGCCGACAGCCAGTGTGCTTTCGGGCTCAAGCGCTTTTCTCCGTAGAGAAATAATCCGAGGAATGCCGATTCGAGGAAGAAGGCAAACATGCCTTCCATGGCCAGTGTCTGTCCGATAACGCCGCCCGCGAATCGCGAAAAATGCGACCAGTTAGTGCCGAACTGGAATTCCATCGGAATGCCGGTCACAACCCCTAATACGAAATTGATGCCAAAAATCTTTCCCCAGAAACGGGCAGCCTCGTGGTAGATGTGATCGTTACGCCGCAAGCCGATCGTCTTGAGCACGACGATCAGCAGCGCGAGCCCCATGGTGAGTTGCGGAAAGAGGTAGTGAAAGGTCGCGGTGAAGGCAAAGTGCAGACGGTGAACGAAGAGTGCGCTGTCCATAAGTACGGTCTCAGGTCTCAGTCGACAGGTCCCAACTTGAGCTACCCAGCTTATCAGGGATGCGGCATAAGTTCCCGGTTAGTTGGCAAGCAATCGCGTCTTAACTCCGATCTTTCTTTCTGCGCGCCGATTCCGCGCGGCGCATCTCCCGGCGGCGCGCGGCGCCATCGTAGCGGCGCCTTTCATCTTCGGTCTCGGGAACGACGGGTGCAATCGCCATGCGATTTCCGGCGGCATCGATGGCGACGAAGGTCAGATAGGCGGAGCTGACGTGCCGGCTTTCTTCGGAGCGATAATACTCCACCCAGACCTTTACGCCCACCTCCATCGAAGTGTGGAAGACGCGATTGACCGACGAGCGCAGAACTACAAAATCGCCGACCCGGACGGGCACCAGAAAATCCAGATGATCGATGGAAGCCGTCACCACGTAGGTGCGCGAGTGGCGGTGGGCGGCCATGGCGCCTGCCAGGTCGATCCAATGCATGAGGCGTCCGCCAAGCAGCGCGTTCAGCGGATTGGCATCGTTGGGCAAAACGATCTCGGTCATTTCGGAGATCGATTCGCGCACCGGCCGGGGCCGGGTCAGCTTTGCTTTGTCGTCGTCGTTCATACCCTCAGTTCGTCCACTCGGCACTCAGACTTTGCGGTTCAGACAAGAACAGCGCTCTGCCGGGCGCGATATGCCTGGAGATAGCAGGTTGCGAGTCTGAGCACACGCGGGTCCGGGTGCGGGTTGACCCAAGCCTCGCTCGCCAAGTCGAAGGTCAACCTCCCCTGTTCGATCGGAGCATGGCCTAACTCGCAGACAAAGCAAATCGTCACCTGCTCCCGGCTAACGTGGGCAAGCGAAAAACGGACCGCATCCCAGTCACGGTGCTGTGGAAGATGCGGACAGGCGGCAGCATAACCAAGATTGCAGAATTCTCGTATGTGGGCATCAGATGCCGCCAGTTCCTGCCCCGAGGCGCGGCAGTTTCCCGTCCATCCCGCTCGCAGTGGCAGGCGCGAAGGATGCGGCCAGGAGCCATCGTTCACAATTTCAAGCGGCACAAAAAATGGGCAAGCCAAAGTTGGTCCTCGGAGAACAGCCATTGTAACGCGGGGCGTGATATGAATGGGAAGCGGCTTTTGGCTCTTAAGCTTTTAGCCGTCGGGTTTTCGCTGAGACCTGAGACCTTCTCTATGGATCGCATTGCCATGCTGAGCGAAATTCTTGCTGCCAACCCTGACGACTCGTTTGCGCGTTATGGACTGGCCATGGAGTACTCGAAGGCCGGACAAATCGAGCAGGCGCTTCAAGAATTCAAGACGCTCATCGAAAAAAATCCGAACTACACGCCCGCATACTTCATGGCGGCTCAGACGCTAGCCACCGTGAGCCGCGCCGATGAGGCTAAGCGATGGCTGGTGGATGGCATTTCCTCCGCACGCCGCACCGGCAACGCGCACGCCCAATCGGAGATGACGGCTATGCTGGAAGAACTGAGCGGCTGAATCGCCCACGTAAGGCGCGCCTACGTGGACTCTCGTGACCGCTGCGGGGATGCTACACTCTCCTGTTCCCCGGAGGCACACCATGCGCCGTCTTGCTTTTCTTCTCGTTCTTCTTTTCTCTCTCCCCGCTTTTTCTCAAGCCAAGCACCCCTTCACTTTCAAAGACATGATGAAGCTGAAGCGCGTCGGCGAGCCCGTGCCTTCGCCCGACGGCAAGTGGGTGCTGTTCGCGGCTGTTGATGTGGACTTGGCCGCGAACAAAAAGACATCGCACATTTGGATCGTGCCGCTGGCGGGCGGAGAAGAACGAGAGATCATCGCCAACCAAGATGGCGACCGCCCGCGCTGGGCTCCGGACGGCAAGCGCTTTGCCTTCATCTCGACCAAACAAGGGGGCTCGCAGGTTTGGATCGCAGAATTTGACGGCGCGACAGGCTCGGTCAAAGGTGTGGCCAAGTTGACTTCGATTGCGACTGAAGCCGGGGGCGAACTCTGGTCACCAGATGGCAAGAACATTCTTTTCACCTCGGATGTGCATCCCGAATGCGACGGCGCGCCCGCCGCAGAGGAGGCCTGCAACGCCAAGAAGGTAAAAGAGGCTGAAGAATCAAAGGTCAAGGCCATCATCTTCGACCGCCTGCTCTACCGTCACTGGAATGCCTACAAACAAGGCAAGCGCAGTCATATCTTTGTAGCTGAAGCTCCTCCCGCGGTTCATCCAACGGCGGTTGCCAGAAATATCGCGACAAAGTTTCTCGACCTCACGCCCGGCGACTACGACGCTCCGGTATTCTCCCTCGGCGGACAGGACAACTACGCCTTCTCGCCCGACGGGCAGGAGATTTGCTATACCTCGAACCACGACAAGGTCGAAGCCACGTCCACCAACAACGACCTCTGGATCGTCCCGGTCAGTGGAGGAACGGCCAAGAACATTACCGCCGATAATCCCGCCAGCGACTCGACGCCGCTCTATTCGCCCGATGGCAAGTACATCGCCTACCGCGCCCAGCAGCGTCCGGGATACGAGAGCGACCGCTTCCGCCTCATGCTGTACGACCGCAAGACGGGAGAGAAGAAGAGTCTGGCGGACGCACTCGATCGCTGGGTCGGCACGTTTACCTGGGCGCCGGATTCGTCAACGCTTTACTTCGTGGCCGAGAGCAAGGGCGAAGCACCCATATATGAAGTTCAAGCCGACACGGGACACGGGAAAGTCGCACTGCACACTGATGGCTATGCCGATGATCTCGCCGTGGTAACCGGGGGCAAAGTTCTCCTATTCACGCAGATGTCGGTTACATACCCAAATCAGATCCGGAAGTTTGAGTTGGCCGGCGAAAGCAAAGAGAGTCAGAAACTCGCTGACCTCAACGTTGCGGTTTTGTCCCAGGTCGCGATGTCCCCGCTCGAAACTTTCTCGTTCCCCGGCGCGTTCGGTGACACAGTTCAAGGCTTCCTCATCAAGCCGCCGAATGTCAATCCGAGCAAAGACTATCCCCTGAAGTTCATCATCCACGGCGGACCTGAGGTCCCGATGGGCAACCTCTGGAGTTATCGCTGGAATGCGGAACTCTTTGCGGCTAGTGGATACGTCGTCATCATGATCAATTTCCATGGCTCGCCCGGATATGGTCAAACATTTATTGACGAGATCAATGGCGACTGGGGCGGCGCTCCGTTTGAGGATCTGATGAAGGGCCTCGACTACGCCGAGACGCATTACCCGCTGATTGACAAAAACCGGGAGTGCGCGTTGGGCGCTAGCTATGGCGGATACATGGCCAACTGGGTGCTCGGCCATACCGACCGTTTCAAATGCATTGTCACGCACGACGGCATGTTTAACACTTTCTCCGCCTGGGGCACGACCGAAGAACTCTGGTTCAATAACTGGGAGTTCAAGGGCACGCCTTACTCCAATCCGGAGATGTACGAGAAGTGGAATCCGCGCAGTGCGGCTAAGAATTTCAAGACGCCTACACTGGTCATCCACAGCCAGCTCGATTACCGGCTCGATGTCAGCGAAGGCTTCCAGCTTTTTACCACGCTGCAGACCATGGGCGTGCCGTCCAAGATGCTGTACTTTCCCGACGAAGGCCACTGGATCCTGAAGCCGCAGAATTCGCAGCTCTGGTACAAGACGGTCAACGACTGGGTCGATCAGTGGACTAAATAGGTAGTGAGCTGGGGGGAGGTCTGTAGTTCTCCGTGCTAGTTCAGGTCCAGCGGGCGGATGTCCTTCTCCCCAGCCTTCTTCACCCCCAGTGCAATCGGCCTGGGCGGTCCCTTCCGCGGAATGGTCGCGAGCGCCCACAGTTCATCTCCGCGGGCAAGAGCTGTGGGGTCCTTTGCAGTGTCGGAGATGAAGAACAGGCTGGGCTCGGTCAGCAGCAGTCTACATTCATTTCCTGTTTTCCGGCGCACGAAAGTGAGGCTGTCACAGTCCCAGATCGCAGTCGTCTGGTCGAATTCCGCAAGGGCTGCGCCGTCGCGCATCGCGATCGAACCACATTCCCGCCCGAAGTCGTACATGCCGCGGTACGTGTACTGGGCTTGCCGATTCTCAATCGCCTGGATCTCGGCACCGAACTTCTTTTCTATCTCCTCCGGAGAGCGCGGGTCGTTTACTTCGATCTGCAGACTGACATAGCGTCCACGAATGGGCAAGTTGGGGTCATACCGCTCGGTTTTGAACCACGCCTGCGGACGCGTTCGCCGGTCGTAGAGCAGCTTTGCTCCAAGCGAACAGACGATCAGGACCTGAATCAGCGCAACTATCATGGCTTTGGTCATCGACTTCTCAGACGGCTTCAGAACGCGCCTCCCACAGTGCGCGCCACGAGTTTGCGGCGCAATTGTTCGAGCTTCCAACCTCCCAGTAAGAAAAACAGTCCGAAGCCGACCAGCGATGCCGAACGCCCCAGCTTGCCCATCACGTTGGAGAAGTAGAACACAGTGATGGTGATGGCAAACCCCGCCACGCCGAGGTTGATGCGCTCACGCCGCTGTTCCTGCAAGCCCCAATACACCAAGCCCATGGCGGCGAGGGCACACGCCCCATACGCGATCATGTTTTGCAAAACGTCGCGACTATCGAGAAGTCCGACGAAAAAGACCCACAGCGCGAACCCTACGTTCCGAATGATCGCCTTGCCACGCAGAAGCCATGCGGCCAGCAGAGGAAGCAGGAACGCAATCAACAGACCGGCGGCGTGTAGCGAAAAAGACATTGGCGGCCTCCGATTATCCCAATACCATTCGCGTCCGCTCGCGGCGAGCAACGCACACGCCGGGAGCAGAGCAATTCCACCGCTCCAAACTAGCGCCCGCCGGAAGTAGGAGTCTTCCTTATCCCGGCGAGCGCTCAAGTAGGTGATCGCCACCATGGCCAGGAACTGGATGAGAATCCTCTCGTTACCTTGGAAGTGTTCGGCGCGCACGCTCCACTCTGAGGCGATCCAGGCCGGCACGAGCAGCGCGGTAAGCGTAGCCTGGAGCCAATCCCGAAGCACCAGGCACGAGACTGCAGCGCCGATCGCCCATAGCAGGATGCCTTCAGGCCAATGTTCCTGAAGGTTGAAGATCTGGGCAGCCAGAAAAATCCCGGCGCCCAGTGTAGCCGTCCCTACGGCGTGCAGCGCCATCCCGAGCGATCGCAAGCGCGGCATCAGCGCTCCGGCTGCCAGGTGAAAGCCCGCGATCATAACCAGCACCAGCGCGAAGCGCTCGGTGGGCGAGAGATCTTCCCAGTGCGCGGCGACAAATAACAATATGCCGGCGGCCACCATGATGGAACCGAATGCAATCGCAAACACCACCGGCCACCGGGTGGCGGGAGATTCACGCGAGGCTTCGAAGTCCCGAATGCGTTCGGCGGTTCGCGAATCGAGAAGTCCGGCCTCCACCCAGCGTTGGAGTTGCGGGTCGAGTTGCTCTGCGCCGGTCATGACTCTAAGGCGAGATAAACTTAGCCGAACAGAAGATGGATAGCAAGGAAAAGGCGGGAAGGCGCTCACGGCCGCAGCAAAACCAGCTTAAGTGCAACACCGACGTCATCAGCAGCGCTGGATGCCCACGGAGCGGCTGTTGAAGCGGCCTATTGTGAACTAAACCCTGGCCCGCGCGGCACAATTGGGGCCTTAGGGCGGCCGCCTTCCGACGGCCCCGGCAATATCGGGACAATCGCAGCCAGGCTCTCCATCTGAAACTGCGCGGTTGAGGCGCCCGCACTTACCGTGATGAATACGTCGCACGGGCCTACGTTAGCGGCAGAAGGCACGATGGAAGCTAGGCCGTCCTGAGTGGTCACTACCTGCGCCTGCGACGAGCTGAGGAGAATGGGCAGTCCGTTTGCCTCGGCTAAAGAGTCGCCACCCGGCTGGGCTTCCTGATCTGGACTGGGGTCTGGACTGATCGGCATCCGTGCCAGCGTGGTCGCAAAGGTGACGTTCACTCCCATCACTGGATTTGAGGCCAGCGATCCGTCGGTCGCTCGCATCACAAGCGGCTGGAATGCCTGGCCCGTCGGCACGGCCTGCGACGATCCACTCAACGTTTCCAGCGTCCACAGAGAACGCGCCGTGGAGAATAAAGTAAACGTCTGGCACGGCGAATTGTTGGGAGCGACACAAGCGCTCACCTGCACAGCCGCGCTTTGATTCGTGAGCAGTGCGGTGACGGTCGCGAATCCCGACACGTTGGTGGTGGCACTGCCCGCTGAAAGCGCAGCCGTGCCGTTGGTGACGGAGAAATTGACCGCTACGTTCGGCTTGGGCACTCCCAGGTCGAGCGCTTCGACGGTGAGCGGAACAGCAATGGTCGCGCCCTGCCCAACCCAGCGCGTCGGCGTCACAGCAGCCAGGTCGAGCGTGGTTGAGGTTCCCACCACCGAGGCTTGTTGCGACTGCGGAGGTGAATACACGGCCGGCGCCAAAGCAATGGTGATTGTGCTCGGTCCGGTCGCGGTGGGAGTCGCCAGGCTTGAAGATTCTCCAGCTTCGTCGCTGAGCACCGAACAGGACGAGGCTCCGCTGCACACGGAGAGCTGCGCGCCGTTGCTCGCGCTCCAGGCTATAGTTGCCCCGCTGACCGGAGTAACCCCATCGGCGGCAACCGCGCGCACGCGGATGGCGTTTGCGGCTGCCGACCCCACGGGCGTCGACGGCCCTCCGCCTTGCAGCAGAAGCAGGAGATCGGTGGCCGATGCGCCATAGGTCAGCGCCCCGATCATTTGGGAAAAACCGCCGCTTACCGGATCGGCGACCTGGATTGTGGCCGTCCCGTCCTCGGAAGCGGCGGGCATTGCCACCTCGATCTGGCGTGCCGACGCGGAAAGCATGCTGGCGTTGTTGCCGGCAGCGGTCACCTGCAGCCCCTGATTGAACCCGATGCCGTTAAGAGTGGTCACGCCGCCGGCTACGCTGAGGCGCGCTGGCGTGACTGTATCCGAATACAACAGCCTCGCTTGGTAAAAGTAGTCGGGACGGCCATCGCCACGCAAATCGGCTACGCCCACGCGATATGCCTCGGTTGCGCCGAACTGCGCATCGAGGCGGGTAAGACCCCAAGTCGGCGTGTTGAATGCCGAGGGGGTTGAAGCAGGCGCGGGATCGCCGCTTTGGTCACTCAATTGCCAGATCCCGATTACGGGCGACAATTTGATTTCGGTTGGCTGGCCCGTTTCGTCGAGCGCGGTCACCGAGACCGAGGCGGTGCGATTCGCCTGCGCGGTGAACTGGAAAAAATCGACGGCGCCGTAGCCCGAGATCCACGATCCCCAGTCTCCGCCTTGAGGAAGCGCCGCCGGATTCGCATAGGTCGAGCCGCTGCCGGGATGGGTTTGCGCGATTTCACTCTGCAACATCAGGATGTCGCGCTCGGCATTTGATCCATTCGACACTGTGACCACCACCGGAGCGAACGAGCCCGAGGGCGACACTTGCGTGGGAGCATACGGTACGACACCCAGGGACCAGTTCGGGTCCAGCCCCTCGACACTTAACTGGTACTCGGCGATGGTCTGCCCGGTCGGAATCGTCAGTTGGCCCAGATCGTAAAAACCTTCGAGCGCTGGATCATTGGAGCCCCACCGGTTATAGGGAAGGCCATTTCCGTCCACGTACCCATCGATGATGTTGCCGGCATTGCCGCAGAACGAGAATCCAGAGACGGAAGTCACAACGTACTGCCGCGAGGGCTGGTTCGAGACCATCAGCCGGGCCACAACGTTGACGCCCTGCATCGGTTGCACTGCATTCCCGGACGTATCGGTGAAGTACACGCTTCCGTAAACTCTGCCGGCCGGTTGCGGGGTGCCCGGATAAAGGCGCGCGAGCGCATCGATGTCATCCATTTTGGGGACGGCTGCGTCGGGATAACAGACGCTGATGGGCACGCACGAAATCAGATCGGTAAAGTGCATTATGGGAAATCCCGCAAAATCCGCATTCGTTGGCGGGGGTTCCTGCGTCTGCACATTCAGGTTGGCCTGCGACCATCCCAATCCAACGATGCGTCCCAGCACGCGCACCAAGCGGTATTGCACGTCGGGCAATTGCGCGCTGGTGGCCGCGCACACTCCGTTGATCACCACCAAGGCGTGCACGATGTTGCCACCAGTGCTGAAGTTGTCGGGGCCGCCGTAGACGGCGTTGGTGAAGCAATCGGCCAAATCTCCCGCACCTTCGCCCAGTAGTGCATCGGTGACCGTTCCGTCGTAATCGTAAACAATTCCAAGCGGAGTGCCCGTGGCTGAGGAAGTAATGTCGGCGGGAGCGGTGATCACTCCGTTGGTGACCACGATATTGCTGCCGTTGACGTCCTCGGCAAGATGTCCGCCCTGCGATGAGGTCAGGGTCTCTGAATTGGTGGTCCATGCCCCGAAGGCGCTAGCCACAAAAGCATCGGCCTGAGCGCCGGATAGGATTGGGCTCAGGTTCCCCTCGTCGGTGAAGTACTGCACCGAGCTATTCGCCCAGACCAGCGCCTGGCCCTCGACGCCGACAGCGTAGCCGGAGCCGGCAACAAAAGCCGGGCCTCCGGCGCGGCTGGCAACAGCACTGCAAACAAAAAGACCGATAACCGCCCAGATTCGCCAGCGCATGATCACTCCTCTTCATTTCTGGCGCTGCGGATGGCCCGCTCCAGTTGGACGACACTGACGCTTCCGCTAACGACCGGCGCAAGTGGCCGTGATGACGATTCACTTCGTAGAACGGCTGGTGCGTCAGGCTTCTGCTCATGCTGAGACACGTTCTCGCCGCTCGGATCGAGAGCAACCTGGCCCATTGATCCGCCCACTGGGCTGGTAAAGCCCAAGCGGCTTGGCGGATATAAGAAGATCAAAATATGCTGGCCCTTGCGCATCGGGCGCTGCATGGCCCATGCACCCGCCCATTCGTGAATGGTGAGAATTTGTCCCCGCTCGACCCCGCTAATCGCTCGGTCCACGCGAAAAGTCAATTGAACTGCCGGAGCCGTCCCCGGAACCACTGTATTGGGTGGCGCAGTCTGGGTTGTCGCAGTCTGGGTTGCGGCAGTCTGCGGCTCTACTGTGAGCACCGTACCGGCGAATATCATCTCCGCCCGGCGCGAAAGCTGTTTCCATTGCGGGCCGAGAACGCGTTCCGCAATCACTTGATCCGATGGCTGTGCGGCCGCAAGGCTCGACAGGCAGAAAATCGACAGACAAATGTTCGACAGACAAGCGAGTGCAACGACCAACACGTGTCTTGACGCACGCATAGCGAGTCTCTTTCTGGAGGGAACGGGACCGGGAGTGGTCCTGGGAGTGGAATCAGCGTAGCGCGTTATAGGTCAGGGGGCTGTGCGGGCGGTCACTTGATTTTGTGATGAATCGTCAGATGGCGCTGGCCACCTCGCTGGGCTCACTTATAGTTCTGCTCGATCCATTCCGGATAGCGATACTTCAGCATGCAAGAGATCCACATTCCTTGCGCGGTCGAGTGGGCGTTTGGCAACTCATCGTGGAAAGAGAAGCGGTAAGGCGTTCGCGTCCAGCCGTGCCAGGTTTTCAGCCAACCGCCATTGGTCTGCTGCGCAGCAAAAGCTCTCTCGACCCATCGGGGCCGGACTAGATCGGGCCTGTCAGCGGCCAGCAGAAAAGCGACGCGTTGTAGATAGAGGTCGGTCACGCGAAAGTCGATAGCGGCTTCCCATGAGATTCGCTCCTCGATTGTTTGCATCAGGCGATCCAACTCGGGCGTGGAGCCTTTGGATTTTCGGTAGAAGTGTAGGGCGAGCAATTGGTGCGTCGCTTCTCCCGTTCGATACTTTCTCGGGGAGAACATATCGTCAAGTTCCTTGGGCGACAAGGGAATGTCGTTCGGAGCGGCTCCGTGCAGCAGCCAACGCTGGTACTCCTCCAAACTCTGGAGTTCCCGTTCGCTCGGGGCATTCATCGGTATCGCGGGATCGACCACCTTGCTGAAGGCGCTCGCTTCGACTTTCCAGGCGTCAACGAAGCTGGAACCAAGTGCCTTCATGGACGGCTCCCTGGAAAGCGAAGCACAGTCCACGATCATGTGGGCGGTCGCGGAGTTGGATAGGAGAGAGCGGCCTTCGGGCGTGGGGCTTCCCGTCGCAGTTTGTTGATACTGCCTGAAGGTCCACTCGGTGCTGCGATCGAGCGTCTGATCGAGATTGTCAACGAAGTCCGCTCGCGAAGGTCGCTGGATCGAGACATTGTTGTTGAGCAGCGCGGCTCCGAGCGCAAGCAGTACCAGGATTACGACGGACGCAAAGATTCGTCGCAATCGCCCCAAGAAGGTGATCCGCGCCGCTCTTCTGCCAACCGGAACTGCCATTGTGGCCCCAGCGATCCGCTTCAACCGGAAGCGGTTCAAGTTCGTCTTTTCTTGGTCAGCGGCACACCAGGCACGCTTGGCCCACGTCCCCCGGTACGAGAACATAGCTCACTTTGTCTTTGGTATTGGTGGAACGAGACTGAGCGCCCTGCATCACTTTCTGGAGAAACCGCCCCACCGCTAAACGCAGGGCCAGCACAAACGCAAAAGCTATCTCTTGCGACGGGCCAAGTTCTTGTTCGCCTTCTTGGTCGCCTTCCGTTGCGCCTTCTCGTATTTCTTCATTGCCTTCTGCTGTTTCTTGTTTGCCTTGTTCAGAAACTTTTGCTGCCTCTTGGCTGCCTTCCGGGACTGGCGCGCATTTTCTTTGGGACTCATGCGTTGAGCGTGCAGCGGCACTGAGCATGCAAAACTCAAGGCAAGCAGCAGAATGAAAGCAGCAATTCGTTTCATAACGTCTCCGCAGGGAAAAACCTGCAACGATTTTACACCGAAGCTGTGCCCGGACCGGAACACAGGGTGTTACTTCCGTAATCGCCAAAACTTGTTTCACCATCGCGGTTCAGGTGGCGGCCCGGCTGAAGCTGGGCCCTTTCAACGAACCCACTATCAAAGAGCCATCCATGAAACACGCTCTAGTGAATTGTCTTCGTCTTTCGCGACATGTAATCCATCAACAGATATTGCCCTAGTGTGTACGGCGTTGTGAAGTAGGCCTTGCCCCGGCACATCTGCGTAACTTTCTGGACGAACTGCACCAGCCCATAATCCGATGCCAGCATGAAGGTATTGATCAGTACGCCCGCCCGTTTGCATTTCGAAACCTCTTCGAGCGTCTGGCTGACCACCAGCGGATCGAGCCCAAATGCGTTCTTGTAAATGCGCCCGTCTTCGAGTGTGAGTGCCGAGGGCTTGCCGTCCGTGATCATGACAATCTGCTTCATGTCCTTACGCTGGCGCTGCAGAATCCGCTGCGCCATGCGCAGGCCCTCACGCGTATTCGTGTAGTACGGCCCAACCTTCACTCGCGCCAGCTGCGAGAGCGGTACTTCTTCGGCTGAATCGTGGAACAGCACCAGTGACAACGAGTCTCCCGGATACTGCGTCCGAATCAATTGCGACAGGGCCATGGCAACTTTTTTCGCCGGAGTGAAACGGTCTTCGCCATACAGAATCATCGAATGCGAACAGTCCAGCATCAGCACCGTCGCGCACGAAGACTGGTACTCGCACTGATGCACTTGCAGATCGTTGTATTCGAGGTTCAGAGGAAGACCGAGCCCTTCGCGCTGAATGGCGGAAGACAGCGTCGCCGTGATGTCGAGATTCAGCGTATCGCCAAACTCATAATGCTTCGAAGCCCCGCTCGCTTCGATGCCGGTCGCCATGTCGCGCGTGTCGTGACGTCCGAAGTTCGATTTGCCGAGCGACCCCAGCAGATCGCGCAGGGCTTTGAAACCCAGAAAGTCGAGGCTCTTGTCGGTGATCTCGAACCTTGCCTGCTGCGCGTCTCCGACCTGCCCGCCTACACTCGACCGCTTCGTAGGATCGTGCGGCTGATCGATCGAGATATAGTCCTCCTGCTGCATGCGCTCGATCAGCTTCTCGATCAGCTCCTCGAGTTCGCCTTCCATCTGCATCTGTTGGAGCCGGTCGCGCATTTCTTCGTCAAACATCTCGCCATTGAGCAGCGCTTGTTCGAGCGCGCGTTTCAATTCGTCCAGCGTCTGCTCGCCTTCCGGCAGTTCGTACCAAAAATTGTCGTTGAATCCGCTCTGCAGAAAATAGCCGGAGAGAGCGCTGAGCAAGTCTTCCATGCTCATTTCGCTGGCCGGGTCGGAAACGTATTTGGAGTAGCGGATGCGTTTCATAAGAACCGTCGTTCGCTGTTCGTTATGCGCTTTTCGCTGTTGGATTTTAGCGAACGGCGAAAAGCAAACAGCGAGCGACGAAAACTAATTAAACCCTCTCTTCCGTCCAAATTCCGAATCGTCCCGCTCAAACGTCTGTTGCTTCTCGGCGATTTTTACCGGCTTCTCGCCCGCCGTAAACACTCGCTCCTCGTTGCGGCCAATCTTCTTGTGCGCGTGCAGGCCTTCGAGGATAAACTCCGCCGCCGACACCTGCATCTCGGCGCTGTCTTTCGGGCCGACGTTCAGCTTACTCAGTTTTTCCATCAGGCCCTGAATCTGCCTCAGTCCTTCGAGCACTTCCTGTGCCGCGGCATTGTCGCTGAGCTGAATCTCGCCACCGAGATCGAACCACTGCACTACCTGACTCAAATTAACGCCGTGAAGATAACTATCAAACGCCTTCGCGACCGCGGTGCGAATCAGTTCGCGGCTCACAAAATCCGCGCCCTTCATTTCGCCCTCATACTCCAGTTCCAGCTTGCCCGTAATCGCCGGCAGAGCCGCGTAGATGTCGCTGATCCGCGGCACGATCAGTTTCTCGTTATGGGTCAGCGCGCGCCGCTCGGCATTCGAAACCACGTTCTCGATTGCCGAGATGGGCAGTCGCTGGCTCACGCCTGAGCGCTTGTCGATCTTTTTGTCGTCGCGCGCCGCAAAAGCGATCCGCTCGATCACCTCCTGCACGTACTTCGGAATCTGCAGTCGCGATCCTTGGTGGTCAACCTCCCGCTCATTCTCGCGCTCGATCTCTCGATCGAGCCAGGCTTCCTGCGCGGTAATCGCGATGCCTTCTTCCACCGTCGCCGGATAGTGCGTGCGAATCTCCGAGCCGATGCGGTCCTTCAGTGGCGTAATGATCTTGCCGCGCGCGGTGTAGTCCTCGGGGTTGGCGCTGAACACAATCGCGACATCCAGCGGCAGCCGGATCGGATATCCCTTAATCTGGACGTCGCCTTCCTGCATGATGTTGAAGAGTCCAACCTGAATTTTGCCCGCCAGATCGGGCAACTCGTTAATGGCAAAAATTCCGCGATTGGCACGCGGCAGCAGTCCATAATGCACGGTGAATTCGCTCGACAGTTCATGCCCGCCTCGCGCCGCCTTGATCGGATCGATGTCGCCGATCAGGTCTGCAATTGTGACATCCGGCGTAGCGAGCTTTTCTACGTAACGGTGGTCGGGCGTTAGCCAGGCAATGGGCGTGGCGTCTGCTTCTTTCGCCACCAGTTCGCGGCAGCGCCGGCAGATCGGAGCATACGGATTATCGTGGATCTCGCAGCCCGCGACGTAAGGCATCTGCGGATCAAGCAGCGCGGTCAGCGCGCGGAGAATGCGGCTCTTCGCCTGTCCGCGCAGCCCGAGGAGAATAAAATTGTGCCGCGAGAGGATTGCGTTCACGATCTGAGGCACAACCGTGTCGTCGTAGCCAACGATGCCCGGAAATATCGGACTGCCCTCGCGCAGCCGCGCCATCAGGTTCTCGCGCAGTTCATCTTTTACCCGCCGCGATACGAGACGCTGTGCAGTGAAGGGACTTTGGCGCAACTCGCCGAGAGTCCGGGCGAAACTCATGGTGGGAACCCCCAAAAGAAAAAGCCTTATGCGGATTATACCGGAGGGAGCGCTGTCGATTTTCAGCTCTCAGCTGTCAGTCTATCGGTAAGAGTTGATTTAGCCAGAAACTGATTTGGCTTAAGATGAGACCCATGGCCGATCAGCTTCTGAAAGTTATCGAACCGCTTGCAAGCGTGATCCAGAAGGACGCGGCCGAACTGGAGAACTTCATCTTCGAGTTCGTCAAGATCCCTTCCGAAAACCCTCCGGGAATGCACTACCGGACATGCTGCGATTTTCTGTGCAACTATCTCTCGAAGTTCGGATTGGAACCGATTGTCCATTCTCTCCAGGTTTCGAGCCACGAGGTTTCGGGTAGCGAGGAACCGACCTTTGCGGTTCAGGCTTTCCTCGGAACCAAGGGCCCGACTGTTTATTTCCACGGGCACTATGATGTGGTGCCTGCCTCTGAAACTTCCCAGTTCGCTCCGGTGATCGAGAACGGAAACATGTTCGGACGCGGCACGGCCGACATGAAGGCAGGTCTTGGCCTTATGTTGTTCGCCGTGAAGGCCCTCAAAGAATGCAGGGTCCCGCTGCAGGGGCGAATCGGACTGACATTTGTACCGGACGAAGAAACCGGCGGAGTAAGAGGAAGCCATCTCCTGCTGCAGCAGGGAATTCTGGGCAAGCATGGGATCGCGATGTTCACCGCCGAACCCACCGGCGGCCTCGTCTGGAATGGCTCTCGCGGAGCGCTCTCGCTCAAGATTACGGTAGGGGGAAAGTCATTCCACGTCGGGCAGCATTACAAGGGCATCAATGCGTTCGAAGCCATGCTGGAACTGTCAAACCGTCTGCTGCAGCACAAAATCAAAGTCGAAGCCCGGCAGACCGGTTACACAATCACACCGGATGCCGCTCGGAACTCTGTCCTGTTGATCGGTGGCACGGTTGCGGGAGGGTCGAATTTCAATGTAGTGCCGGATCGATGCACTTTCACGATCGATCGAAGAATTAATCCGGAGGAGTCGCTGGAAATAGAAGAGGAGGAGCTTATGCGGATCATCAAAGACGCTCCGCCCTTCGGTGCGTCAGTCCCAGCATCGGTCGACGTGGAGATTCTTCAGCGAGCGCCAAGCTCCGCGTCAGATGCAACGTCGGCAACTGCCAAAAAGCTGGCAAGAAGTGCCGCCCTGGTGCTCAAGGAAGAACCAAGCTTCGAACTTTGTCCGGGTCTTCTGGAAACAAGATTTTATGCGCAGCAGCACATCCCGGCATTCGCTTATGGACCGGGATTGCTGTCGGTTGCTCACGGTCCGAATGAGTTCGTTAATTTGAAAAAGACTAGAGATTTTGCCCTGATCTACGCGCTTACGGCTTACGACATCCTGTCGGGTTCCGAGAATTAATTCCAGCGGGCCTTCGCCGCCCGCCTCAGCCCAGGCAGAATCGCTTCGAGATAGCCGACCACCGCTTCCAGACGCTTTGCTTCCGACAAAGTCGAGAGCAGGCTCTGCTTGAAGTCGAGGTCGAGTGGCAGAGATCCTGCGAGTAAGAAGGAAAGACTGCCGGTGTGCTCGCCGGGCCCAGCCGGCTCAGCCCCGGCTAGTTTCGCTATCTCGGCGTGCAATCGCACTGCCTGCGTCACCATATCGGCTGCCGGCTTGCCGGGTTCGTCTTCGTCCTGCACCACCGAAATCTCGGCTTGCAAGAATGATCGCTCCTCGTTGACCTCGATCACCTCAAAGCGCTCGACCCCACGCGTCAGGATGTCCATGCGCCCATCGTCGTATTTCTTGGTGACCGACATGATCTCGGCTGTGCAACCAATATCGGCGACCCCGTCGGAAGACGCCCGCACCACCCCGAACGGCTTCTTCTGTTCCAGGCATTCCGCGATCATCTCCTTATAACGCGGTTCGAAAATGTGCAGCGGAAGGGGAACGCCGGGCAGCAATACAAGTTCGAGTGGGAAGATGGGCAACAGCGAACTCACGGCGTCTCCAGTGCAAACGATTTTACGCTATAAGAAGTTCTCGTTTCCCGGTTCTCAGCTCTCAGCTTTCACTGTGGTTTGACTTGCCGCCCTCCACACGATAAAAGAGTCGGCATGGAAATGGACGGGAAAGTCGTGGTAGTGACCGGGGCTTCCATGGGAATTGGAGAAGCCATTGCCAAGGTTTTTGCCGATGAGGGCGCCAGCGTGGTGCTGCTGTCGCGCGATGCCAGTCGCGCCGAAGCCGCCCGCCATCGGGTCGGCCACACCGACCGTACGCTCGCCATGGCCTGCGATGTGCGCAATCGCGAAGAGATCGACCGCGCGCTTGCCCTCACTTTGCACCACTTCGATCGCGTGGATGTGTGGGTTAACAACGCGGGCGTGGGCATTCGCGACTCGGTCGCCGATATGACCCCGGCGTCATACCGCGAATTGTTCGAAACTAATTTCTTCGCCACGATCGCCTGCATGCAGGCAGTGGTGCCCGCCATGCGCGAAGAAGGTAGCGGGGACATCATCAATATCTCGAGCGTGGCCGGACACGTTCCGGTGCCGTTCATGGCCATCTACTCGGCCAGCAAGTTTGCGCTGAACGCCATCGGCAAAGGCGCGCGGCTGGAGTTGAAGCGGGACAACATCAACGTGCTTACCGTCTGTCCCGGCTATGTGGACACCGATTTCGGCGCGCACGTGGTCGCCGCCCGCCAGGGCAATGTCCGTCCGGAATCCGTGCGCGGCGTTACCGCAGTGCGAGTAGCGCAAGCGGCCTATCGCGGATATCGCAGAAGAAAGCGTGAGGTCGTTGTGCCTTGGACCATGATTCCCGTCATCAAGCTCTACCAGTTATTTCCAGGGCTGGTTGAGTGGGGAATGGCAAGGGCCATACCGAATGCTCGCAAAGATAAAAGATAAAGGATAAAGATGAAAGTAAAGAAAAGTAAATTCTGCAAACCTTCCGCCGCCTGCCGCATCGAATGAAATAGGCAGAACTGCAGTCTTCCACCCCCTCCGAAGAGCCGTTTGCACGGCGGCTCTGGGGGTGGGAGCTGCCGTTAACCTTTCCCTGCTTCCTTTCGTTAGAATGGGGTCTATGAGATTCCGGTCCCGACCTGCGTTCTTGACGCTCCCCTGGCTTTCTCTGTTTAGCGTCCTGCTGCCCCTCATCATGTTGGTAGTCGTCGTGGCGCCCCGGGCTGCACGCGCGCAAGAAGGCGCCCTCGACAAATCGGAGCCCAAGGGGATCACGGTGGATCAGATCGTCAAGCGCTTTTCCGCCAAGGAAAAAGAGTTCAAGGAAGCGCGTGATCAGTACACTTACCGGCAGGATGTCAAAGTAATGACGCTCGACGGCGACACCCCGGACGGCAGTTACCAGCAAGTGTTCGACGTAACCTTCGACGACAAGGGACGCAAGATCAAGAACGTGGTCTTTGCGCCCCAGCCCACACTGCAGCGCATCCAGATGACCGAGGAAGATTTTGACGACATTGAGAACCGTCTCCCGTTCGTGCTGACCTCGGACGAAATAGGGGAATACGACATCCTCTACGTCGGCCAGCAGAAACAGGACGAACTGAACACCTATGTCTTCGACATTGCCCCCAAGCAGATTGTCGGCAAGAAGCGTTATTTCCAGGGGCGCATCTGGGTGGACGACCACGATTTTCAGATCGTGGAAACTTATGGCAAGACCGTGCCCGACATCAAGAAGAAGAAGGGCCAGGAAAACCTGTTCCCTAAGTTCACCACCTGGCGCGAGCAGATTGACGGCCAGTACTGGTTCCCCACCTACACCCGCGCCGAGGACACGCTCCAGTTCTCGCTGGGAGGCGTGAAGATCCGCGAGATCATCAAGTACACGAACTACAAACGCTTCGGATCAAAGTCAAGGATCACCTACGAAGGCCAGGAAGTTCAGAAAGCGGAGCCGAAGCCGGGAGACCAGAAGCCGCCCGAGCCACCAAAGCCGCAGTAAGGCCCGGTTTCAATTGAGAATACAGCCCCCGAGGGGCGAACTAACTTAGCCCGGCGCTTCAGCGCTGGGAAAAGGGGGAAGAACGACCTAAGTCCCGGAGGGACGACCCAGTTCTCCCGCACACCCTTTTAGGGGCTGGGCATCGAGAATCGACTTTTTCCGCAGCCGCTTCACAGCTTGCAGAAAAAACCGGCGCTGCCCTTGCTTTTGGGTGGCGCAGCGGTTTACCGCTGCGGTAACCACCTTGTTTTGAATTCGGCTTTAGCCGCTGAGGGCGCGGCTCTCGATCAGGAATTACTTTTTCCGCAAGTTGTTAAGCGCTAACTTAGGGCCCAAATCGCTTTGCGGCCGGCAATCCGTCGTCCGGCGGAAATCGCCAGAATCTAACCGAATTTCCAACTTCCAGAAGCCGACTTTCCGTTACTGATCTGAACTCGATGGTTGACTCGACGATTGTGCGCTCATCGAGAAACGGAGATTTTCAGGCTGGGTTAAGCCAAGCTCGTCACGAATCTGTCCATCATGTCTCTGCCTGCTGCACAATCGAAGGAGTTGATGCCGCGCAAGGCCGCAGTTGGAAATAGTGTTACGTTTTCTCTTGACAATCAATAACCATACGGTTATGGTTTCATCTGTGAAGCCGGCCAATACCAATCACGTGTTCCGGGCTCTCGCCGATCCCACGCGCAGGGCCATTTTCGAGGAGCTGACCCGGCAGGGCGAACAGACCGTCCACGCATTGACTCGTTATGCGGGCGTGTCTCAGCCTGCTGTCTCCAAGCACCTCACGGTGCTGAAGCGGGCAAAGCTGGTACGGCATCGCCGCGAGGGACGCGAAACTCACTATCGCGCCCGGCCCGATGCACTAACGCCGATGGTGGACTGGCTCAATCTCTACGGCGCCTTCTGGCGTGACCGGTTTGACCGTCTTGAAGCCCTTTTGGAAAGGATGGAATAACAATAATGACCAACCCAGCAGAGAGTCCCCGCACCTTGGTGATGGAGAGGGTATTCCCACACCCGCCAGAGAAGCTGTGGCGAGCGCTCACGGAGAGCCCGCTCCTCGCGCAATGGATGATGAAAAATGACTTTGAGCCGGCGGTCGGGCGAAAGTTCCAATTCCGGGCCGAGCCCATGCCGAACTGGAATGGAGTTGTCGACTGCGAGGTGCTGATCGTCGACCCATTACAACGCCTGTCCTATAACTGGGGTGTTGGGGGAAGCGAATCCGGGCTTCAATGGGTGGTGCTCTGGACGTTGACTCCAGCGGAGGGCGGTACGCACGTTCGCATGGAGCAGTCCGGCTTCCGTCCCGATCAGCAGGCAGCTTATGGGGGCGCAAAATACGGCTGGCAGAAATTCTTCGCCGGTCTGGAGCGGGTGCTCGGCGGGCTGGACGCTCGCGCCGAAGGCGGTTAGGTGTGCCTGACCGCTTCGGGCTCGGCTTTGTTCGGGCTCGACTCCATTCGGGCTGGGCGTTGTTCGGGCTGGGTCGTTAGAGGATGTCCCAGAGGAGATCCCAGAGGAAACTTCTATGAATTGGAACAAGTGGATTCGGCAGACCCACCGCTGGCTGTCCATTGCCTTTACGGTGGTCGTCATCGTCAACGGCGTCGCCGTGGCGCGGGGGAAGTATAGCTCCAGGATGGGCTTGTCGGCGGTGTTCGTGCTCGCCTTGCAGTTTTTTACCGGTCTGTACTTGTTCGTGCTGCCCTATGCCACCAAGTGGGGCAGCGAGCGACGCACTGACTGAACCAACTCTGTCATCCCGACCGGAGGAAATCATCGCGAAGGCGACGATCTGCGGAGTGGAGGGACCTTGTGTTTTAGTGTTTGCGACGGACGGTGGAGATCGACTCGGAATCGAAGACCCCAAAACACGAAAAAGCGGCAGGAAGACTCTGTCCCGCTGTAGAACATTCCCATTCAAGCCAAAGCCGGGCTTGAGCGGCCCACCCGCCCTGTACGTGCCCCATGACGACGAATTTCTTGGCAATCTTGGGAGCCGTATTGGCCATAGAAACATAGGATAAAGTTGGGATCAATCCTTCCACCCGCAGGCACGCCCTTTTGACTTCGACGGAACAAAGCTAACCCCGGCGACGTATCGCCCTGAAAGGAGGGTCCCGCTGTGACGAATCTGGTTCTCATTCTTCACGTCGTTGCAGGCACGATCGCGCTGTTCGCGGGGATCGTTGCCATGTCGTCCCGCAAGGGCGCGCGCACACACCGGATGGCGGGGACCGTCTTTTTCGTATCGATGCTTGTTATGGCGGTCTTCGCGGACTATCTCGCCGTAGCACTACCTGAGCAGATTCCCAATTTGTTCATCGGCACCTTCACCATCTACCTTGTGGCGACGGCGTGGTTGACGGTTCGGCGCAAAGAGCGGTCCGTCGGCATTCCTGAAAGGATTGCTCTATTTGTAATTCTGTGCCTCTTCATCCCTTTTGTGATCCTGAGCTTTCAGTTGGCGACTGGCTTGAAGCCTTCTTTCGAAAGCGCGGTGCCCCTAGAAGGCCCTGTCCGCATTGCGATCTACAGCTTCACGTTTTTCGTCGCTATGGCGGCGATTGGCGACGCCAAGTTAGTACTGGCTGGTGGCATTACGGGCGCGCGACGCATTGGGCGGCATCTTTGGCGTATGTGTCTAGGACTCACTTTCGCGGCCGGTTCAGCGTTCACCAACGGATTGCCACGGCTACTCCCGAATACAGTGCATGTTCCGCTAATCCTCTTGTTTATTCCTCAATTGACCTCGCTCGTGTTGCTGGTCTTCTGGATGATCCGCGTGCGGTTCACGGGTTGGTACAAACTTTTGACGCCGAATTGAAGCACGTTTCGTGTCGTCGAGCCCAGGGTTCGGTAACGCTTGGCTTCAGCTAACGACTCGCTATTCTCAAGTCGTTGAAGAATAATGGCGGGGCCCATTCAAGCCTGGTTCTGGCTTGAGCGGGGCAGTTCCACGTCCCCTTCCCTCAGTTACCGGTTTTGGATCAGCCTCCAACATCCCAATTCTAAATTTCGCAAAGAACGCGAAATTTAGAATCGGCTATCCGGCCTCCTTCCACTCGCGGAGGGTTGCAGCTTTCGCTGAGCGCAGCTAAATTAGGTGCGAGAGTTGGAGCTGAACATGAAAAGGTCCGCCCCCGTGGAATCTGCCTCTGCATTCATCGACGAGAAGATCAAGGAACTTGGCGACTGGCGCGGGAAGACGCTCGCGAAAGTTCGCGCAATCATACACGCGGCAGACCCTGAAATCGTCGAAGAGCGGAAATGGGTCAAGCCGAACTCGCCGGGGACTCCCGTCTTTTCCCACGGCGGCATCGTTTGCACGGGAGAGACGTACAAGAACGTCGTCAAGATGACATTTGCCAAGGGAGCTGCGTTGCAGGACCCTTCCGGTCTATTTAACTCCAGCCTCGACGGCAATGTCAGGCGCGCCATCGACATCCACGAAGGCGACAAGATCGATGAGGCAGCCTTGAAGGATCTCATCCGCGCTGCAGTGGCGCTCAATCTCAAGGGCCAGAGCAACAAGAAGCCCAAGCCGAAGCCCCGGCGAGCAGTTCTCTGAAACCTTGAGACCCTCAATAGAACAGGTACTTCCTCCACTTATCGTCCGAGTGCCCCATCAAGCGCATGATGTGGCGGCTGGTGTGGAGATTGAAGGAGCGCGGTTCGCGCGCGGGCTTCATGTTGGCTTCGTGAGGTAACTGGTTGCCCTTGCGGCGGTTGCAGGGATGGCAGCAGGCGACAAGGTTCTCCCACGTGGAGAGACCGCCGCGCGAGCGTGGAATGACGTGGTCCAGCGTGAGTTCGCCGGAGGGCAGGGCGGTGCTGCAATACTGGCAGGTGTTGCGGTCGCGCAGCAAAATGTTCTTACGCGAGAGCGCCCGCGACTGGTGCGGAATGCGGCGATACTCCAGCAATCGGATGACCGAGGGCACGCGCACGGCCACGCGGGCGGCGTGGAGGAAATGTCCGTTTTCTTCTTCGGTCATGGCGACGCCCTTCAGCACCAGCACGATGGCGCGGCGGGCGGCACAAACGTTGATCGGCTCATAAGAGGCGTTCAGCACCAGCACAGGCTGATGCAGAGCGTGGCCATCGCCTTCCTGGTGCATGCCGGAAGCGAGCATCGACGCCGGAAGGTGCGACCGCATGCTGCCACCGAAATTGTGCAATCGTAACGACATAAAGTCAGTTCCCAGTTCTCAGTTCCCGGTTCTCAGTACAGCTCGGCGAGTTCACTGAGAACTGAGAACCGGGAACTGAGAACTCTTTTCCCGATAACGAGATGACATCGGAAATCTTCAATGTGCGCGCCACTGTCGCCACCCAAACCCGCGCCGCTCCTGCACGCAGAAGTACCCGCGCGCACTCGGAGGCTGTGGTCCCCGTGGTATAGACATCATCGACCAATAAGATGTCGCGGTTCAATACTCGCGTTGGATCACTCACCGCAAAAGCGCCCCGTAGGTTCTCCCGTCGTTGATGACGAGTCAGGCCAATCTGGCTTCCGGTCTCGCGGCGGCGCAAGAGGACTCCCGTGCACAGAGCCAGTCTTTTTGGACGCGATAGTTGTCTCAGCGCGGCGCGGGCAATCATCTCTGCCTGGTTGAATCCGCGTTGGGCCTGTTTGCGTTTATGCAGGGGAACGGGAAGGACCGCAATCGTCCCCACCGGCATCGCCTTTTCCAGATGGGCCATCGTCTCTGCCAGCATGCATCCCAGAACCTCCGCCGCGGGGCGAACCTGCTGGAACTTGAACACATGGATCAAGTCGCGCAATCCACCTTCATAGCTGCCATAGGCGACCGCGCGCTCAAAGGGAGGATCCGTGCGCTGGCAAAGCAGGCACCGCGATTCCCCGGCACCGGTGTCGCCTGGGATGTGCAAGGCTTCACCACAAACGGTACAGTACGACCCCTTCAGCGGACGAACGGCAATCAAACAGCTTTCACAAACGGGGAGTCGGGAAACTACGATCAGCGGGGAACCGCAGATACGGCAGTCGGAGGGGAAAAAAGTGAAGAATAAAGTCGCAGCCGCGCGCTTGGCAAAGCCAGCGAACCGACGATCGGCCAATCCATGCTCCGCTAACCCATGGTCCGCCAATTCATGGTCCGCCGCTTGGCCCTGGGCAGCCCGTATTCGAAACCCAGTACTGCTGAAGACGGCCTCCGGCACCCGGCAATCCAATGACGCTTCGCCGGGCTACACCAAGCCAGTATAGCTGCGGCGCACGCCCTATGCAACGCGGCTATCGGACTTCGAATGGCCTGGCGGTTGACTCTGTGGCCGCATGCGGTCGCTCTGATCGCGATCGAGCGCCGGAATCGTGCGCAAGACATAGCTCCGGTGATAGCAACGTTCACAGCGGACCGCTTGCAGTAACAGAAACGGAAGCACGTATCTTTCGAAGAACCCACGAGGGCGGGAGCGGTATGCTTCCTGAAAACCGCATCCCCGGCAGTGGAATTCCCCGAAAAATCGGCTCCAAGAGGGCTGGTCAAGGGGAGTCACGAAATACCTCCTGGATCGGAGTATTGTAACCCTGTTTAAGAGGCAAAGTTGCAGGTAAAAATTTGCGCAGAATCTGCGGAGAAGGGACGCCGTCTCCGCCATACGATTCCTGAGAGACTCCGCACTTGTAAACCTGCCTTTCGGCATGATAAGGTGCGCCGTCGCTGCTACTGTGAATTGAGAATGAAATCCCTGGTGACCACGAGGACTCTATGACTCCTGCGGCGAGTACTGAAGCCCCCCGCAAGCATCGTCCGTACGTTCCGGAAACAATGGAGATGAAGGAGTTTACCTTCCGGGCCGTATTGATCGGGCTTTTCCTGACCGCTCTGCTCGGCTCGGCCAACGCCTATCTCGGCCTCAAGGCCGGAATGACGATCGCAGCAACCTATCCGGCAGCGGTCATCTCGATGGCATTGCTGCGGCTAATGAAGGGATCGCTCCTCGAAGAAAACATCGCGCGAACCGTGGGCTCGATCGGCGAATCGGTGGCGGCGGGCGCCATATTCACCATCCCTGCCTTTGTGATGGCCGGCCTGTGGCCGGGGCTTACCAAAGACCAGTATTGGAAGTCGGTGGCGTTGATGTTGATCGGCGGCACACTCGGCATCCTCTTCGTGACCCTTCTGCGCCGGGTGATGGTCGAGGATCCCGACCTGCCGTTCCCCGAATCGGTGGCCGCTTCCGAGATTCACAAGGCTGGACAACAGGGAGCGAAAGCCGCGAAGATTCTGTTTGCCAACATGGGCTTCGGCGCGTTCATGTATCTGCTGGGAGCCATCAATGTTTTCAATCCCAGCAACACTTTCCCCATGAAGATCAGCGACCTGGGAAAGAAGTTGCTCCTTCGCACCAGCACGAATCCAAATGTGGCTACGACGATTACAGGTGGTGCCACGCTGATGACGGCGCCCGACATTAGCCCCGCGTATCTCGGTGTGGGATACATCATTGGCCCCAGGCTGGCCGCCCTGAACTTCGCGGGCGGCGTGCTGGCTTGGGGCCTGTTGGTACCACTCCTAACCTTCACCATCGGTCCGTACATCCAGGCATCGATGCCGGAAGGAAAAACGGTCGCATGGCCGCTGCTGGCGCAAGCCATCTACTTTTCGATTGTGCGGCCGATCGCGGTGGGCGGGATGCTCGTGGGCGCGTCCTACACACTGTTCAAGATGCGCAAACAGTTGGCACTTGGCATGGGCCGCGCTGTTTCCGATCTGAAAAAATCGGCGTCTGTGCATGCGGCTACCAATCGCACCGAGCGTGACCTGCCGGCCAAAGCCGTTTTCGTCGGCATCGCCGTCGTGTTCGTCGCCATGATTGTGCTCTATCACTTCTTTATCAGCGGCGCGGGGACGCTCTCCGCCTCCAAGATTCTGTCCGGTTCGCTGGTTGCGGCCGGTGTCATGATCGTCGTCGGATTCTTCTTCGCTGCGGTTTCCGGAAACCTGGTGGGCATGATCGGATCGTCGAACAATCCAGTGTCGGGGCTCACGCTTTGTACGTTGGTGATAGCAGCGTTGCTCATGGTCGCGCTGGGAGTGTCGGGCACGGGCGGGGTCGCGGCCGTACTCGGAGTCGCGGCCGTAGTCTGCGTCTCGTCGGCGGTCGCTGGAGAGATGCTTCAGGATTTGAAAGTCGGACACATCCTCGGCGGAACGCCCTCCAAGATGCAGATTGGTGATCTTTTCGGCATCGTCGTGGCATCGCTCGTCCTCTTCTTCCCGGTGGCGATTCTCGATAGGGCCTACCACTTCGGCAGCCCTGCGTTGCCGGCTCCGCAGGCGGGACTGATGGCCATGTTGTCCAAGGGTATTGTGGGCGGAGACATGGCGTGGCCGCTGGTGATCGTCGGCATCCTATTGGGACTGGCGATGATCATGATCGAGGTGAAGAGCGTGATGCTCTTCGCGGTCGGCATGTACCTGCCGCTGGGCACGACTTTTGCCATTTTTGTCGGAGGCGTGATTCGCTGGGTCACCGACAAATTGCGCGATCGCCGCGGCTTGAACGATGCGCAGAAGGCGCGCGTGGAAAACGCGGGCGTCCTGACGGCTTCGGGTCTGATCGCGGGCGAGGCTTTGTGCGGCCTAGCCATCGCGGGCCTGGTGGGCTCCGGCTACGACGTAACGTTGGTCAAGTGGACTCCGCCATTTCTTCTGGCGCTGGGTGCGCTCGCCCTGCTGGCGATTGTTATGATCCGCGTTCCGCTGGCAAATGCCGGACGGCCCGAGGATCCGGCCCCGCCAACAGCAATCATGTAGTGGTTCGTGCGTGTGGGGACGGGCGACTTGCCCATCCTACCCGAGCGCAGCTCGGCCCCACCACGCTTCATATAAGCTACTGAGGATGTCGATTGCGGAAAACATTGCCCGGGTGCGGGAGCAGATCTCAGCAGCGGCAAGGCGCGCGGCCCGCAATTCGGACGAAATCACACTGATGGGCGTAAGCAAGACTTTTCCGGCCGAAAGCATCCGCGAGGCGTACGCTGCCGGGCTGCGTGTTTTCGGCGAGAACAGGGTGCAGGAGTTTGCCGGGAAGGCGACCGCCCTGTGCGACCTGCGTGACGTCGAATGGCACTTGATCGGACACTTGCAGTCAAATAAAGCCGCCAAGGCTGCGGAGCTGTTTGACGCGGTCGATTCCGTGGACTCGGTGCGGGTTGCGGAGAAGCTGAATGGGTTTGCGGCAAGCGCGGGCAAAACATTATCCGTCCTGCTCGAGATCAATGTGGGCGGCGAAGAGGCAAAAAGCGGGCTGGCACCCGGCTCCGACGAACTGGAACGGATTCTGAAAAGCGCGCCGCTATGGGAGAATCTCAAATTTCGCGGCTTGATGACCGTCCCTCCGTACACTGAAGATCCGGAGGGCTCGCGTCCCTATTTCGTCCAACTCCGTCAGATTCGCGACCTCATTGCCGCGCGTACGCTGCCACACATCGGCACTGTAGTTCTTTCCATGGGAATGTCCCATGATTTCGAAGTCGCGATTGAAGAGGGAGCAACATGTGTGCGCGTGGGGACGGCTATCTTCGGTCAGCGAGAGTAGAAAAATGAGATATCTGGATTACATTTGCACTTGGACGATTTTGCTCACTGCTGTTTCTTTCATGCTAGCAATTGAGATCCTGCACCTGCGAGGGGCGATACTGAACATCCCATTCCTCTGGTTGCTGGTGGCTATGCTGAATTTTCTGCGACTCCGGAATGGGTACGCCCGGGTTCCGGGATTGATGGTCACATGTGTCGGCGCCAACTTCGTGGCTTTAACACTCGAAACTGTGCGGTGGAAGCTGTTCGGCGGCGGAATCTTTTTAAGGCTTGGGGTCTCTACACGTTCGTTGCAGCGGTGGCGTTTCTGGGAGAAACAATCCTCTCCATAGTGAGAAAAAATGATCCCGGTTCGACAGCACGACTCTGAAATCTCATTCCAGATCCGCGTGCATCCCCGCGCCAAGAAGAATGCCATCACCGGTGAAGTCGGCAACGCGCTGAAAGTTTCACTCACAGCCCCTCCCGTGGATGGCAAGGCCAACGAGGCCTGCATAGATTTTTTCGCAAAGCTTTTGAACCTGCCGCGTTCCTCCGTTACTATTGCAGCCGGCCAGACCAGCCGGAACAAAGTGATCCGTGTGGCGGGCTTGTCGGTCGAGGAAGTCCGGCGGCGTTTGAAAATCTGACGCCGCCATCAAAAGCCGCATTTCAGGAGTAACGCTTGACCCTTTCCGAACGTTTCCGCGAGATCCGCACCGGCTTTGAACGACCCTTCTGGGTTGCGAACATCAGCGAAATCTTCGAACGTCTTTCCTACTACGCCGTTTTTGCGGTCCTCGTGCGTTACCTGCATGAGGCGCTACAGTTCCCCGTCGATCAGGCCACCAGTCTCGGCGGATTCTTCGGCGCAGGCGTCTGGGTGATGGCGATATTTGGAGGTGCAGTAGCCGATCGCATCGGTTTCCGACGCGCGCTTTCGCTGGCGTACTTTATTTTGAGCTGCTCTTACTTCCTGGTCGGCTCCATCGCGGCTCCGTGGCTGGCGCCGGTGCGCTCGGTCGTCCCGCTTGGACTACTGGTCGGTGTCCTGCTGTTTCTGCCTGCCCTCGGCGTGGCTATGGTCAAACCGAGCGTTGTGGGCACGACGGCGCGGTGCTCGAAAGAGAATGTGCGGTCGATCGGCTACTCCATCTACTACACATTGGTGAATATTGGCAGTTTCATGGGACCCTTTCTCGCGGGATGGGTTCATTCGCGAATGCGGGTCGAGAACGTTTTTCGTCTCGCCGCTCTGAGCGTATTCCTGATGTTTATCGCCGTTCTAATCTTTTTCCGCGAGCCCCGGCGAACCGACGAGCAGGCAACCGCATCACTCGCGCGCGTGGGACGCAATCTGTTGACCGTGCTTGGCAACGGACGGTTCGTTCTGTTCCTGCTGATCTTCTCCGGCTATTGGATTGTGTTCTGGCAGCAATACCTTATTCTCCCTATCTACATCCATGATTACGTGGACGCCTCGGCCAACACAGAACTGATCCTGATTGCTGACCCGTTGATCGTGATCACTCTTACGGTTGCGGTCAATGCTCTGACGCGACGAATTTCACCCCTCCCCGCGATCACGCTTGGAACGCTGATTACAGCTTTGGCGTGGTTGATCCTGGCATGGCACCCACACGTCTGGACTGCGGTCGTGGCACTTATGACCGTGGCCCTGGGCGAGATCATTCAGTCTCCTCGATATTACGAATATGTTTCCCGTCTTGCGCCGCCGGGACAGCAGGGCACATACATGGGTTTTGCGTTTCTGCCCATCGGCATTGGCTCGCTGATCGCCGGCAAGTTTGGTGGCATCCTCATCCACCACTTCGGCGAGGTGAACCATCAACCGGAGCGCATCTGGTGGGCGGTAACCGGCGTGGGCGTGGCCACCGCCGCGCTGCTGTGGATTTACGACAAGACTTTGCGGACGGGCGGCGCAGCTCCGGCAAAGTAAAAGGCATTCGGTCACAGATCACTGTGACACTAGATCACAGCATTTCGCTGAGCACTTCTTTATCATGGGCCACTCTGCGCGCACTGACGGGTGGAGACGATGGCTGTCACTGCTACATAAGGAGAACATGTCAAACAGCAGAATCACGCCCAGCTATATCGCGGACCACATCCGGCGCGTGTTGAAGGATGGTGGGTCGGCGCCGCATTCCGAAGACGTCCAACACTTTTTCAAGGAAGTCATAAAGTCGCGCGGCTGGTACACGGCCGAATTAAGAAAATTCGCCGTGCGGTTCCGGCGCAGCATTGCCCGTGAACGGGGAATGGATTTCGTGGTGCAGGTCGCCGACCAGCTTTTCTCCGGCCCAATTCTAGAAGAAAAGGCGATGGCTGTTTTCCTGGTCGAAAAACAAACGAAGAATTTTGGCGATAATGAATTTCAGCTCTTTGACTCCTGGCTCGACCGCGTTACCAATTGGGCGGATCACGACGCGCTGGTGCATGATCTGCTGGGGCCGATGGTGGTCGCCGACCCGGCCCGTTGCCGTGAGGTTTTCCGCTGGGCGAAGTCGCCGAATCGCTGGCGACGGCGCGCGGCTTGTGTGGCGCTGATCCGCGGAGCGCGCGAGCAGCGGTTCGCTGACCAGATCGTGCAGCTTTCGAATCAATTGCTGCAGAACGATGAAGAAGACGACATGGTCCTGAAGGGATTGGGCTGGCTGTTGCGCGAGTCGGCTAAGGCCGATGCGACGCGCACTTTGCCATATTTGATCAAGATCCGTAAAACCGCGCCGCGACTGGTGCTGCGGACGGCTTGCGAGAAGCTCCCTGCGCCGGCAAGAAAAAAGGTGTTGCAAAAGCGTGAGCGTTAGAGGAAGTGCAGGGTTGACGAACGTTCCGATCGCCTGCGAGAACGGCGCTCATTTGCAAGGTTCGAGGTTCTCGGTCTGCTCGACTCCAGCTTTTCGCAGCTCGGCCATGAAGGCAATTGGATCCACCGCATCCGCCAGGAAGTGGACACCAGCCTGGACGCCTTTCCTCTCCGAAACCATGCGGGCGACAGTGGCCAGCACAAGTCCGTGGATCCAGTAGTCGCGGCGCTCCCGGTAAACGACCTGAACGGTCAAGGCTAGCCTGCGTCCTTGAGAACGCCCAAGAATCTGAGTCGAGACAAAACCATCCACGGGCAAACGGTTTCTGCGAAATACGTTTCGGAACAAGCGGACACTCAGTCCTTCGGGGAGGGGGACCAAGGCCATCAGAGTTATCGCCATGATCGTCCGAAACCCCGACACGTACGCGTAGGTGATAACGTCACAGTCGTTAAGCCGTCGTCCTACCTCGCTCAGTTCGGGAGTTGAATACAAAGCAAAGCGGCCGGAGCCGACGGGGTCGCCCAAATCGACCCGGCGGGAAGCCTGAGACATCTTGACGCGGGTCCACTCGCCCTTGCGAAAGTAACCGGGGCTTTGGAGCCCCGCCTTACGGACATACCAGACCGCGTCGCGCAAAGCATTGCTGGACCACTCGCCAGAGTCGGCCTGGTACACGGTCAACGACTCGACCGTATCCATTTTGGCCCTTGCATGCGCGTCCGCGTAAACCGGCAGAAGCTCGCTTAATCCAGGATTCCACCCGGCCGAGACCACGAACGACAATCCCCGGTCTTCGATCTCTTGGCGATGAGGCAGCATGCGTTCCTTTACCACCGACATGCCTGCCGCATCAATGTAGTGACATCGTGCGCGAAAAGCAGCTTGCGCGACGCGATCCCGCAGCAGCATAACCGGCCCCGCGCAGTTGACGAGGATCGAACATCGGCCGCAAAAGTCGTCCAACGACCGATCATCGAGGATGTCAAGCTGGACCACGGAGGCTCTGCTATCGAATTCCGCCGTCAGGGCCTTCCCTTTGGCCAAGTCACGTCCGCCGACCAGGATCTCGCCATCGCATGACTTCCAGAGTTCGGATGCAACGATTCTCCCAGTTGCACCGTAGCCACCGACAATGCCGAAAGTGACGGCCCGACTCATTGCTCAAGCCCAGTTTGCCCGTGATTCGGGCACCGTCGCCGCGGCAATTCGGAAATCACGCCACCGACTGTAGTTCATAGTTTGGTGAAGCGACGGCGCGCAGAGGGATCGCGAAAGAGCGTCTCTTGGCGTTTGGTCTCGCGCGCTCGATAAACTGCGGCCAGGAATGTCGTGTCCGAGACATTGCGGATCAGGGGTTCGGCTTGGGCCATGGAATCAGCTCCTGCGAGAGTTGAATCACCCCACCCGTTGACGCGGTTCACGCCTGCTGTGATTCCCCGTGTTGTGATTCCCAAGGATCGTAGGTTCCAACATGCCAAACGTGCCCCTCGGGATCGCTGCACGAGAATGCTTTACCACCATACTCTTTCTCTTCGAGATCGAGCACCATGTTGGCGCCGGCTATTTTGGCGCTGGCATAGGTCGCATCGATGTCGGATACGACAAGATAAGGAGCTTGTGTCTCCGCGCCACCGATCTCATCCGGTTGCTTGAGCAGTTTCGACGCCGGCGTCCCGCTGATGACCGAGCCGACCATGATCATGCCGTTGCCAAAAGTCAGCTGGGAATGCATCACTATGCCGTCAGGACCGGCATAAACGGCCTGCTTCTCAAACCCGAAGGCCCGGCACAGCCATTCGATCATTGCCAAAGCATTTCGATAGCGGAGCCCCGGGATTACGGTTGATTTGCAGTTCTTTGCTAAGGTTGTCATGTTCGGCATTCTGACACCGAAGGCGTCGTTATGCTTGGAAAATTCGGAACCAAAGTCAGAACTAAGACCGGAATTACAGCATGGGCACGTGATTTTGCCAGCGTCCGCGTAGCGAGGAATAGGTGGTGGGGTTGAGACCGGAAAACGCGCGGAAATCATTGGCAAAATGCGATTGGTCGTAGTATCCACAGCCGAGTGCCAGCTCCGCCCACGGCACGTCCACTCCGTTGTGCAGAGCTCGCACGGCAGCCTGAAAGCGGCGAATCCGGCACCACATTATGGGGGCGATTCCGACATGTTCTCGAAACACTTGTGACAGTCGCCGCTCGCTTACACCCACCGATCGGGCGCACTCGGCAACGCGGAACCTCTTTTCTCGGAAAAGATGCATCGCCTGATCGACCAGTTCAGAACGCCGTGTGCCCGGATGAAGACCAAGACGTCCGGTCAGGAAAACTTCCAGAGTCCTCAACTTCCCGACCGGTGTCGGAACCTCGCGCAGCCTCTCCGTGAGAGACGTGCCGGACCAAACCTCTTCCAAACCGATAGAGCGCTCAAAGAACAGGTCGGCACGCTCGCGGAACAGCCCCGCAAAACCTCCCGGCTGGATTAGAATCCCGGCAACCTCTTCCAAGTCCGCCGTATCAATTACCTCATATCGTGCTCTCGTACCTACGATAATGGCTCGTGGAAAGCGCCTGTTTGCCTTTCCATCCTCTCCACAGTCGGTGAGAGAGTTGCCAGACAGATTGAGGATGACCTGCATGCAGCCATTGGGCAAAACCCGCTCGCGGCGGTGGGACAATTGTGGTGCCCGGCAGTACCACAGTGATCGAACCCACGGACGAAGTTGAGGATTCGGAAGTTCTTCCAGATAGACCATCGGTGCGCTCGCTGTGAGGCAGGCAAAATGCGGTAATAGGCACATGCTACCACTCGCGTCGCCCAGATGCGAAGTGGGCCGGATGACTAGATTGATGTGGCTTCCCGACAGATTATGTGCCATAAAACGAACATGTATATCGATGCGCATGCTCACTTGGACAAATACGATTTACAGCTGCCGCGGGTCATCGAGGAGATCGAGCAACATGAAATCTTCACCATCAGCGTCTCGATGGACCCGGAGGGGTATGCGAAGAGCAAGGAAATCGACAAGCGGACCGAGTGGGTTCTGAGCATCTTCGGAGTGCATCCCTGGAACGCTCCCATCTTTCACTCGCAGCTCGAAACTCTTCAACCTCTGATCGATGCTTCCCAAATGGTCGGAGAAATTGGACTCGACTATCACTTTATTTCTGAGCCTGAGAATCATGCTCTCCAGCGAGACGTGTTTCTGCACTTCGCCAAGCAAGGCATTTCTCAGAAAAAAATACTGAACATCCACTCGAAGGGAGCAGAGGCCGACGTCGACCGCATCCTGGGAGAGTTGGGACTTTGCAGGGCAATTGTCCACTGGTACTCGGGACCGATCCAGCAACTTCACTCCTTGGCCGAGAAGGGTGTGTATTTCACCGTTGGCGTGGAGGTTCTCTTCAGCGCTGCTATCCAGGAGATCGCCAAGTCAGTCCCCTCGTCTTTACTGTTGACGGAAACTGACAACCCCGGTGGGTATGGTTGGCTGACTGGGGACCTTGGAATGCCCTCGATCATCACTCCAGTCGTACAGAAGCTTGCTGAAGTACGAGGATGGTCCGCCGAAGAGACTAAAGCGATCGTGCTGCAAAACTTCCTTCGGCTTGTGGGCGATGACGAATGGGCCAAGCGCATCAAGACAAAAAGCCATCAGTAGCTGCCCACGCAGCGCCGGTATCGCTGTCATTAGAAACCGGGGGTGTTTAAGCCCCGCAGCATCCAACCGGCTAGTGACCTTCCTCTTCCAGAAATTTCTCCACTTCGTACGCGGCCATGCAGCCCGAGCCAGCGGCGGTGATGGCTTGGCGATAGCGGCGGTCTTGCACGTCGCCGCAGGCAAAGACGCCTGGCACTTTGGTGAAGACGTTCTTGCGCGTCACCAGATACCCCTCGGCATCGGTTTCGAGCTGGCCTTCGAATATTTTGGCGTTGGGGATGTGGCCGATGCCGAGAAACATTGCGCTCGTGGGAAATTCCCAGCTTTCGCCGCTCTTCAGATTGCGCAGACGCAGGGCGGTGACTTCCTTCTTGCTGACATCAAGAACATCGTCGACCACGGTATCGGTGAGAAACTCGATCTTCGGATTAGCGCGCGCGCGATCGAGCATGATTTTCGAAGCACGAAACCGCTCGCGACGATGGATGAGTGTCACCTTACTCGCGAAGCGCGTCAGAAAAGTCGCTTCTTCCATGGCGGAATCGCCACCGCCGATCACCGCTATTTCCTTGCCGGAGAAAAAGAAGCCATCGCAAGTCGCGCAGGAAGAAACACCATGGCCGATGAGCGCGTGCTCGTTCGGCAGGCCGAGCCAGCGCGCGGATGCTCCGCTGGCGATGATGAGCGTGCGCGTCTGGATCGTCTCTCTGCCGAACGTTAGCTCAAACGGATGCTTGCTCAGATCGGCTTTGACCAGGTGACCCGTGCGATAGTCGGCGCCAAAACGCATCGCCTGCTTACGCATGTTCTCGATCAGTTCCGGGCCCTGGATGCCCTCGGGAAAACCGGGAAAGTTCTCCACCAGCGTGGTCATCGACAATTGTCCGCCCGGTTCATGGCCTTCGATCACGAGCGGTTTGAGGTTGGCGCGGGCGCTATAGAGAGCGGCGGTGTGACCGGCACATCCGGAGCCCATAATCACAACATTGCGTATGTCCATAGTGGTTAGAAACGTTGTCAAAGAAACCGTGCCAGTAGATAGATTCCAAAAAACAGATTTCGCTTCAGATCGCGACAACCGACAATCTAACAGCCCCTAAAGGGGACGCTAATTTAACAGAACTGACGGTATCGCTAAAGCGATACCCTGATACGAAGTTTGGTACGCACCCGAATTCTCCGCAGCCTGCTATGGAGTCTTCTTGCTCGCAGTGCCCGACTTGGCTGAAGTTCCAGCCCCCAAACGAGCCAATTCCTGGGGCACCATTTTGCGGGCGCCTAGAGCGTCGCGATAACGCTCCATAATCGAAGAGGCGGCGCGGAAGATCGGCTCGTACGCGCTCTGATCCGTCGCCGGATTGCCTTCCGCTCCCGAGCACCGCGCCAGCGCCACCGACGATTTGCCAAAGCGCTCCAGTTTGACGCGTGAAACGGGCGTGCTGGTCGATAACATCGTGGCCGCTGAAGCCACAGTGGAAGCGCTGTCCTCGATCGAAATCTCCATCAGATCTTTTGGGTCGCGCACGCGCAGCACGAGCGTCTCCACCATATTCGTCGAATCCACGCTGAACGAGTATTGGACATTGCTGAACAGGTTGGCGGCGGGGAACTCGCGGCGAACCCGGACATAGTCAGCCGCCGAGACCGCACCCGGCGGTAAGGGTTGCATGCCCGGGATCGGTGTGCTCGGGTCAAGTGTGGAATGCCCGCGAGAGACTTCGTAATCCTTGCTGAACGCCGGATTGCCCGGCACTTTGGTGAGCGCCGACGATAGCTCCTTCCGCTCGTCGGCCGAAGGCGCGCACACATTGATGACGTTCACTTTTACTGGAGGCTGCTGAGCGGAGCCCGGAGGTTGCTGACCGAACGCTGGCGCAGCCATGGCCATGGCCGTCAGGATCAGAATCTTGTGAGGGAACACGGCGAAATTGTATCAGGCTCAGCTAACTTGGATGCCGCCTGCGCACCGCGGGCGCTAAAGCGGACACATTTGAACGACTTCGGTCGAAGGCAGATCCTCCGCTTCCCTCAGAATGACAAATTGAAGAGAGCGAGGTCAGTTCTCACCGCAGCCGCCATGCTTAGTCGGCGGCGCCGGCATCGGGCTCGACGGCCCCGTGGCGGCGCAAGAGCTGCGGCAGATTCTGCGAAAATGCCGAGCGCGGCAGCACCATGTCACAGCCCACTTCGTGCGCTTTCTGCTTCAAGTCGCCTTGCACGTGCGAGAGAAATCCAATGATCGACGTTCCTTTCTTCAGCTTGCTTTTCAGTTTCGGGATGAGCGTCAGAGGCTTGGCATTGGCGTTGTTCAAGTCGAAAATAATCAGCGAAGGCTTTTCTTCGCCGTTGCTCTTGATGCGGTCGGTGAGGTCCTTCTCGGTCTTCACAAACTCCACCTTCACGTTCATCTTGAGGCCGGTAGCCTGAATCTTGCTCAGGAAGAACAGGTCCTCGACGAACGCGAAGACGCGTGAAGCCGCATCCTCTCGTGGAGCGGGCAGAGGCTCAGGCTCTGCCACCGGGTAGGACGCGGAAAAACCGGGCCGCCGCGGTCCTCTCCCCTGGTTGCCGTTGCCATTATCCGTGCCCATATTGGCGCGGTAGCTGTGATCCATGGGCGCGGTAAAGATTCCCTGCTGCTCCTGGCGTGCGCGGCCCATCGGGCCACCCGCGCCTCGTCTCGGCGGACGCCGTCCGCGGCGCCGTTTGTGTTTACCTCCTCCTGCGGAGGAATGTCCGGGTCCTGCATTCATATTTTTCTCTGGTTAATCTTTGAAGTTAATCGCTGAAATTAATCCCTGGCCTGGATCCCAGGCCCGATTGTTTCGTCTTCCCTGCGGTCGGCCCGTTAGCCGGCACTCTAAAACGTGTCGCGCAACGCGTGGCTCACAATACATCGGCTACCGGCAGACCAAACCCCACATCGGCTGGATGCTATTCGAGAACGATGTTCAAACTATCCTTAATCTGGGCGCCCGGAGTTGTGTTGGCGCGAACGGCCAGCCTGGAAGCATGGCCATTGGGAACACCTTGATGTTACTCATGAAACCGCCGCCAGCGCAAGTGGGGGGGCCTAAGTTTTCCACATCGGGAATATTACTAAAGTGAGCGGCGAGCCTTCCCTCACGGTGCCGACGTGAAATTCCGGCTTGCGCCGATCGGAAGCATGCGCTGTCTTCAGCGTTCGGCCTGAAGGTATTCCACGCCTATGCCGATAGCAAGAGGTGTGAAACCGGCTCCTACCTCAGAGAAACCCTCTGCCTCGAAATCGCTCGCGCTGCCGGGTCAGCGCTTCGTTGCGCGGCAGCCAATTCTAGATCGCTCGCAGAATGTGTTCGGCTACGAACTTCTATTCCGAAACGGCGTCGAAGACTACTTCAACGCCGATCCGGAACTTGCCGCCCGCTCCACGCTCGATAGCTCCCTTCTCTTCGGTATCAACACGCTTTGCGATAACCGGCTCGCCTTCGTGAATTGCACCCGTGAGGTGCTGTTCAAAGATCTGATTACATTGCTACCCCCGAACCAGACTGTGGCCGAGATTCTGGAGACGGTTGAGCCCGAAGACCGGGTCATCGCTGCCTGCAAGCGGCTCAAGTCGTTTGGCTACATGATCGCCCTCGATGATTTCGCGCCCAACGATCCGCGAATTCCGCTTTGCGAGTTTGCCGACATCATAAAGATCGACGTGCGCGCAACCAAGCTCGAGGAACGAGCTGGCATGATGCGCCGGTTTGCATCCCCGAAGTGCAAAATGCTTGCCGAAAAGCTGGAAACGCCGCACGAGTTTCAGCAGGCCCGGGACATGGGATTCGTCTATTTCCAGGGATACTTCTTCTGCCGGCCCGAACTCGTGATCGGCCGTGAAGTTCCTGCCAGCCGCCTGCACTATGTCCGCATGCTCGAAATGGTCTCTCGCCGGGAGATCGATATGCGGGAACTCGAGAAAATGCTCAAGCAGGAAGCCTCGGTTTCTTACCGCTTACTCCGCTATCTAAATTCCCCGATCTTTGGATTTACCCTGGAAATCAAGTCGATCCGCCATGCCATGGCCGTTCTTGGAGAACGGGAAATGCGGCGTTGGATCCGGCTCATCGTCACCGTGGGGGCGGCCGAGCAGAAGTGCAGCGAACTGGTGTTGATGGGACTGACTCGCGCCCGTTTTTGCGAACTGCTCTCCGATCGGCTGCAATCGAGCTCTGATTTGTTTCTGATGGGGCTGCTCTCCATCATGAATGCCATCCTTGAGATCAGCACGGAGGTTCTCCTGGAACAACTGCCTGTAGAACGCGAAGTCAAGGCCGCCCTGCTCGGCCAGAAAAGCAGCCTCCGACCTCTCTACCAACTCATGTTGGCCCAGGAATCGGGGGAGTGGACCCAAGCGAGCACGCTCGCCAAACAATTAGAACTGACTGATGAGGAAGTCGCCTCAACCTGGTGGCAGGCTCTGCAATGGGCGCAGGAGGCAACCGGCGGCGCGTGAAACCGGAAAACTAAGGTTAGAGCAATTACTCTAAGGCGCTTCGATCAGCTCCATCTTGCCGTCCCGCGTGCGGTGCAGCACCATCAATGTGCCCTGGGGGTCGCGGAATACGAAAACATCCTTGTCACGGAAGTGCGCCTCTTTGATCGCCTCCTCCAAGGTCATCGGACGAAGCGCGACCGAGTCCTTGGCGTGCACCAGGTGCACTTCGGTGGTCCGCGCCACCGATGGAAATTTATGTACGAGAACTGAAACGGTGGCACTCTCCGCCAGTCCGAGCGCCGCCTCCATGTTGTCTTCCAGCGACCGGCCGTTAAACTTCTTGACCGCCTTGCGCTTCTTGCTCAGCCACTTGGTTTTGTGTTTGAGCGCCTGCTTTTGGAGGTGGTCGAGAGCTTCATTGATGGCCGAGAGCATGTCGTCGGTCTGGGCCAGTCCCACAATCGGACCGTTGGGCGGGTCGATTGTGATTTCGGCTTTGTGCCGGCGCTTTTCGACGGCCAGAGTCACTTTGGTTTCGAATCGGTCGCCTAGAATTTTGCGGATCTTGTTAAGGCCGGTTTCAACTTCCTTGCGGACGGTGGGAGTAATTTTGTATTTCCTCGCGGTATATTCCACGTTCATTAAACACCTCAAAGTTTCAAGGTTTCAGAGTTACTTTTTCACTCTGCGCTGGTGTGTGCTCGGGATCTTCATATCTTCCCGGTATTTCGCGACGGTTCTCCGAGTGACCTGGATGCCTTGCGATTGCAGAATGCGGGTGATCTGTTCATCGGTCAGAGGCCGGCTGGAATCTTCTTCCTCGATCAGCTTCTTGACGCGGCGTTTCAGGATGAGGAGCGAAGTGCCGCCGCCCTCGGGCCCCTGCACGCTCTCGGAGAAAAAATACCGTAATTCGAACACGCCCTGCGGCGTATGAACATACTTGTTGGCGACCGCGCGGCTGACGGTGGAAGGATGCACACCGATCTCCTCCGCGACTTCTTTGATCATCATCGGCTTCAGCTGATCGATTCCACGTTCGAGAAAATCCTGCTGGCGCGCCACGATCGAGTAGCAGACCTTGGTGATCGTCTGCTTGCGCTGTTCGATGTTCTTGATCAGCTGGATCGCAGACTTGTAGCGATCTTTAACGTAATTACGCGTATCGCGGTCATTGCCGTCGCGGGTCAGCAGGCGTTTGTACGCGGGATTCAAGCGCAGTTGCGGCAGGTCTTCGTCATTCATAATGACCAGCCACTCGTCACCATGCTTCACAAAAGCTACATCGGGCTCAATCAGACGCGCGGGAACTTTGTTGTAACGCAAGCCCGGCCGGGGATCGAGCGTGCGGACATAGTCGAGCGCCGCCTGCACCGCCTCCACTGGACGCCCGATGGCGCGCGCAATCTCCTTGAACTGCTTCAGCGTCACGGCTCGCAAATGCTGATCGACAACGGCAATCGCGTCCTTCACAACTGGCTCGGTCAGGGCGCTGCCGTTTGGGTGGAGATGCAACTGCTCCAGATGGTAGCGCAACTGATAAAGCAGGCATTCGCGCAGATCGCGGCAGGCGATGCCTTGCGGATCGAACTGGCGCACAACTTCCAGCGCCTCGTGCAGATCAGCGACCGTAAAATTCACGGACGAAATCCGGGCTGGCGCTGTCGCGGCCCCCGTGGCTGTGCTTCCGTGCCTCGCCGCGCTGGGTAGCTCGGCCGCTATCTCCGTTTCAACGCCTGCGTGAGCATCTGATCCACCAATTGCCGCCACCTCCGGTTCAACAGAAAACCCGGCTTCAGTGCCCTTCGCCGTCAACTCCGAAAGCCTGGCGTCTTCTGTGGCGAGATCCTCAGCGGCAAGATTGGAGGCATCGAGGTCGGAAGTATCGAGATCGGGAGTCTCCTGGCTGGGTGCTTCCGGCGGGTCGCCGGCGACCGCAAGTCCTAGTGCCTCCGCTTCACCAACGATCTTGGCTGCCACTTCTACGTCTGCCTCCGGAGCCGCGACCGGAGCGATTCCCAGCAACTCTTCGTCGCTGGCAATCAGGTAGCCTTCTTCATTCAGATTTCCAATGATCAGCTCAGCCGCCTGGTGCACCGGAGGCCGCACAGAAATCGCGCCTAGTTGCCACAGCAAGTGATCGCTCAGGTTCCCCGGCTTTGACAGGAAGTTCTCAAACGATGGCTTCTCGATCTCTTCCATTTCCCCCGAGCTGCGATAACCGGGATCGAGATAATCCTGAAAAAACGAGCCAAAATCGATCTCCTCGAAAGGATCCTTCTTCTCATCCGCCATGGTCGGACCCTCTTCCGGCGCGGCGGTCGCCTGCGAGGCCAGCCGGTCGCGTTCTTCCTCCTGGCGTCCCACATCGTCAAGCAACGGGACAGCATCTTCCAGTTCTTCCAGCACCGGGTTCTCGACCATCTCGGCATTGATCATGTCCTTGAGCTCGAGCTTGTTCAGCGCGAGCACGGAGACCATTTGCACGAGGCCCGGCGTCAGAATCTGCCGCTGGGATAGCTTGACGTTCAGTTTGTGCTGAAGAAGCACCATTTCTCCCCAAGAAATTTGTTATTTTCCCCAACCCCAAGCTGCTGCGCAACGTCCGTCGTGTGGGGATGTGGAAAATTTAGCTTCTCATGCGCCGACGCAAATCGGGTGAACACGAAAGGTCAGTGTGCCCACGCCTTAGTAACCAGAAGCCAGTTCCCGTTCTCAATTCTCAGAAAAACGGGGTTGACTGAGAACTGGGAACTCACACTAATGAGAAGCTTTCCCCCAAATAAACCCGTCGGACTTCCGGATCACTGCCCAACTCCTCCGGCGTACCGGAGCGGAAGATCCGTCCCTCGTTAATGATGTAGGCGCGATCCGTCACCGACAACGTCTCGCGGACGTTGTGGTCCGTGATCAAAATTCCGATGCCGCTGGCCCGCAGATCTGAAATGATCTTCTGTAAATCCAAAACCGCAATCGGGTCGATACCGGAGAAGGGCTCGTCCAGCAGAATAAAGGTCGGGCTGATGCAGAGCGAGCGAGCGATTTCCACCCGCCGCCGCTCCCCGCCCGACAGCGCATAGCCGCGATTCTGCCGGATATGCTCCAGTCCGAGCTGGTCAATCAGCTTCTCCGTCTTTTCTCTGCGTTCATGCCAGGAAATCGGCTGGACTTCGAGCACGGCCAGGATGTTCTCCTCGACCGTCAGTTTCCGAAAAACCGAAGCTTCCTGAGGGAGATAGCTGATGCCGTACTGGCGCGCCCGTAAGTACATGGGAACGCTGGTGATATCTTCGTCGTCGTACAGCACCCTGCCGGTGTCGGGAGGAACCAGACCTACGATGGCATAAAAGGAAGTGGTTTTTCCGGCGCCATTCGGTCCCAAAAGGCCCACGACCTCGCCCTGGAGAACCTGAAGGCTAACCCCATTGACTACGCGTCGGCCACGATAGGACTTGCCAATTTCGTCGGTGGCCAGCGTATGCATTTATCGTGCCACTTGCGTCCGAGTAACCGCCGGGGACGTTCCCCTTCCTTCCACGAGCACCCTATCATCGTGTCTGTAGAAAGTCAACGAATCGCCCGTGGTTTTGCCCCGTTCGGCATCAAAAATGCTGGGAGGTCCGCCGGTCAGGACGAACTTGTCGTCCGCCGACGTGTATACCAACCGGTCGCCGGTCGCGTGCCGCGTCGGCTGCGTCATCACAACCTTGTCTTCGACGATGATTCGGTCCACTTGCCCGGGCATCGCCGGATTCGCCCCTGCCTGCGACTGGATCCGTGGCAGCAGAAACACCGTCATACGCTCTCCCGTCATCGTGGCGTCGGATGCTTTTGCGGTTACTCCGCCATCCAGGAAAATTCTCCGCTCCACATCGGCGTAGTTCAAGCGCGCGGATGTGATGTGGACCGGGGTCACCTTCCCAGTCTTGTCTACTTGCACCAACACGGTCGAAACCGGTTGAGACGATTCCCCATGCGCCGTCGCCTGCGCTACTCCCTGCGCTATCCCTTGCGCTATTAATGATCGATGATCGCGATCAAATTGCAGCGTGGGAGCCTCCACCACATTCGCGTCTTGCCACAAGCGGGCATCGCCGGTGTATACAGCAATCGCCGCTGAACGATGTGCCGTCATGCTGCGACTGGTCACATGAATCGGATCGGAAGAAGCGAGCATGGCGCCGTCCGGTTGCACCTTTAAATCGGAGTACGTGCTCTTGACATTGCCTTCGGCAAGGGCATCGCCGGTCGCGCGGTTCATACGAATCGTCTGGGCCGTTGTCGTCATACCGGTGTCCACTACCCGCGGAGATCCGCTCAGTACCAGCATTTGATCGGCGGTCGTGTACTCTCCACGCTGCGCCCAAGCCTTTTGCGGGCCATCGACGTAGGCCAGCCCATCCGTCTGCGTGATCGACCGGACCCCGCCCTCGGGGAGAAAAACTACATCGAGCATTTTGCTGGTCGAGACTCGATCGGACTGTATTCGATCAGTCTGTCCCGCCGCGCCGGTCTTTGTCGATCCTGCCTTAGTCGGGTCGGCCTTACTTACGTCGGACTTACTAAGGTCGGACTTACCAGGGTCGAGCAGGCCACTGACGATCTTCGCGTCCGGCTCACCATGCAACGTGGATATGCGATTCTTCTCCGTGAACCTCGCGGTGAACTTGACGGCGGTAACCACCGTCTTCTGATTCGCACCCGGCTGCGTGATCACGATCCGCGGCGGTCCGCTGGTTTCGGCACGCTCCAGCAGGCGGCCGTCTTTCACGATGAAGTCCATCACCGGCGCGGTCATTTCGATGTCTTGAGATTGCGCGCCTCCCTTCGCTGGCGACGGCGATGCTACCGCAACTAAAACCCCTCCCTGGCTGTTTTTCTGCGACAGCCTCACGCCATCCTCGGCATGAACGGTCCGCAGTATCTGCTGCCCGGCAAAGTGCAATGTCACCCGTCCCGCGGCAGCCTCGGCGGGCTGTGCTCCATTCTCGTGTGTTCCATTGTTCTGTGCCTCCTGGTTCGCGAGTTGCACATGGCCGCTGAGAAGGGCGGTGGTGAGTAGATTCCGCGTACCAGCCAAAAACAGTTCGGCGCGGTCGGAACGCTCGCGCGTTTCCGAGCTGTTCGAGTTCGACGTTTTCGAATTGGAAGATGACCGGCCATGAATTTCGCTCCGCACATCGCCCTCGGCGAGAATGTGGTCGACCGTGTTATCCTCGCGCAGGAAGAAGGTCGCTTGATCGGACCACGCTTCCTGTAGCTCCCGGGTCATGTGCACCGCGGTGAGAAACACCTGATGGGGCTGCTTCGTAATCACTCCACGATCTGCGTTCAGATGGACCGGCTGCGGCCGGTTGACGGTCATCACGACGGCCGACAGCAGGTTCATCGTGCCCGTCTTCGCCACATATTGAACGCCCACCGCTGACCCGGATGCCTGCGGCGTCTGGAACACCACATTCCCGGTCGCGGAAGCGTCCCCGGTATTCTTGTTGAAGACGAGCCCGTTGGTTTCAAGATGAATCGGTTCTTTCGTCCGCTCGGGAGGCGACTGGTCCGAATGCTGCATGCCCTCTGGATTCGCTTCCAGGTCAATCAGCACCGTACCCTTGGCGTTCACGTTGCCCGACGAGGGATCGTACTCGAAATCATCCCCGGTAATCCGGTCGAAGCGGCTGGCATCCTTGCCGTAGATGACGATCTTGACGTTGTGCAACTCAGCCCGGCCACCCTCTTTGAACTGAACCGCCTTGGAAGCGCTCACCGTAAACTGAGTGCGGCCTTCGGTGGACTTGGAGATGGAAAAGCCCTCGGCGGTCTGCTGAATATCCAGCCCGAGTTTCGCCGGAATAGTGTGAACGGCCTTGCGCAGACTCCATTGCGCGTAGAAATACATCCCTGCGACCGTAGCCACCATCAAAATCGCGATCCAGGCGAACCAGCGGCGCAGCCGTGAAACGGAAGAGGCCATTAGAGGCTAGTGTAACGCGCCACGAATCAGACCCGCCGCACCAGCGTCCCGGCCAGCAGATCGTGCAGTCCCTGTTTGCGCTCCGTGAACCCGACCATGATATAGCCGATGCACAGGACCAGTCCGGAAAGCCACTTCGCAAAGTGCCTTCCCGTCGCGCGCTCGAATGAGATTCGGTTGCCGTTGAGATCGGTAACTTTCATCCCAAAGATCATCTTGCCCAGCGTCGCCTGGTACGACGAACTTTCCATGAAAGCCTCGTACAACCAGGAACCGAAAACCGACGCGATGAGCGTGACGCCACCGCCTAAAAGGCCAAGTCCAATTCCAGTATGGGGAACGCCACTCATCATTCCCGCCAACCCGAGACCACCGAAAAGCAAGTGAATCGGAGACACCACTACTCGCACGATGATGGCGTCGATAATGGCGGCGACTACCCGAATCCAGAACCCTCCATAGCGAACTCCCACTGCCGGCGCAACCGCTTGATACGAAGTCGCTGGGGGTGAGTAGGATGAACCCGGAACCGCCGCGGGGACAACGCCGGGTATCGGGCTCGTGGGCGTTCCACAGCGGCTACAAAACTGGGCGCTCGCGGCGTTCTGCGCGCCGCACTTGTTGCAGAAGAAGGTTCCGTTCATGCCCGGCACTATAAAGAGAGATTGCCTCCTTGTCAAAAAGGGGCAAGCGTAGGGACAGCCGCCCTCGGCTGTCCAAGTCGAGCACAGCTCGGCAACCGCTCCGGAGTCCGCTCACCGGGAGCGCACCACGTCGCGCAAAGTGAGCTCCAGTCCGCCAAATTCAGGATGGTCGTTCATGCCGAGCGAGTAGGCAATGTCCAGGCGGTCCCCGGCCAGCAACTGCAAACGGTCACAGGACTCCTTCAGACCCCAGCCCATCGCTTTGAACGCGATGTTGTCGCGCCAGGATAGTGCTGACGAAGCTTGTGTGGGGACGGTGCGAAGCCCCGTCACCACGCTATCTCGTCTGGGAATCGCCGGTGCGTCGGGATGGCAGCGGGGAGTGAAGTCTGCCGTCGCCGCCGCACCATTGATCGACGTACCATTGACCGCGGGTGCCACCCGCAACCGCACATGCTTGTCTTTCGCCGCCTGCGGAGGCGCCATCAGCCGCACCGCGCGCGCAGCGAAAACAGGCTCCCGATTCTCCATCCCAAAAGGTTCCAACAAAAGCAGTGCCTGATGAAGTTCAGGCGTGACCTCTGCTAGCGGCAAATCTCGATCAAACTGCAGCTGCGGTTCGAAATCGGCAAGAGTAAGCCGGGCGCGCGCATAGCGATCAAGATGCCCGCGCAGTTTCTCCACATTGGCGCTGGGCAACGCAAAGCCCACCGCGTGCGCGTGTCCACCGTAGCGGGAAAACAGCTCGTGGCACGATTCAATCGCATGCAGCAGATGGAACCCCGGAATCGATCGTCCCGAGCCGTGCGCTTCGTCGCCCTCACGCGAGATGACCAGCGTTGGCCTCCCGTGGCGGTCCACCACGCGTGATGCCGTGATGCCAATCACGCCGCGATGCCAGCCTTCGCCGTCCAACACCACGCAATACGCTTCGCGCAACGCCGGCTCTTCTTGCAGACGGCGCTCGATGTTGTCCATGATGCGGCGTTCTTCTTCCTGACGCTCGGCGTTCAACTGGTCAAGGCGGCTGGCAATCTTGCTGGCGCGCGCCATGTCTTTCTCGTTGAAAAGATCCACCACGTCGCGGGCCACGTCCATGCGTCCGGCAGCGTTCAGACGGGGCGCAATGCGGAAGGCAACTTCGGTCGCCGTCAGCGCTCTCCCGTCGCCGAGTTTCGCAACTTCAAGCAGCGCCTTCAGGCCGACGTTGACCGGACGACGCAACCCCCGCAATCCCAGCTTCGCGAACACACGATTCTCGCCCAGCAACGGAACAGCATCGGCGATGGTCGCAATGGCCACGACCTTCATGAACGACATCAGCAAACGAGGCTGATCTTTCGCATCCAGCCGCCGCTGCATCAATCCATGGGCCAACTTGAACGCCACGCCCGCGCCACACAGATGCTTGCAGGGATAATCGCACCCGCTTTGATTTGGGTTAATAACACTCAGCGCCTGCGGCACCCCGTCCATCCCCGGCAGGTGATGATCGGTGACGATCAGGTCCACTCCAGCGCTTCGCGCCGTTTCGGCCGCAGCGAAGGCGCGGATGCCGGTATCCACGCTGATGATCAGCCGCACGCCGTCGGCAGCGGCGCGCTCGATCACCTCGTCGCGCATGCCATATCCTTCGCGGATGCGATGCGGCACATGGAAGTCAGCCGCTCCGCCACACAGCTCGATGGCCGTCTTTAGAATGACGATCGCGGTCGTGCCGTCCACGTCGTAATCACCGTAAATCAAGACTTTCTCTTTACGCTCTAAAGCCGCTTCCAGTCGATCAAGAGCGGATTTCATTCCACTCATACGCAGCGGATCGTGGAGATCGTCAAGCGACGGCGAAAGAAAACGGGCGGCCGCGTCCGGTTCCTCGATCCCACGGCCGACCAGCAGATCGGCAAGCACCGGCAGAGCAGAAGCAGAGATTTTCAGTTTGGAATCACATAGCGCCGCTGCGAGAACCTTGGCCTTAGGAGAATTCAGCGGATTGGAGATCCATCGCATGCGCAGCTTCCGGAAGGAACCAGATTAGCAGCATGCGCGGCATCGCCAAAAGCAGGCTCTCCACAGTTATTCACGAAACAGTCATTCATGAAACACAGCTGGATTGCCGATAGCCATAACTTGGGGAGAACCTGGCGCCCTTGGCGGCGGGCCGCACACGCTTGCGGCAATGGAACGCGAAATCCGGGTTGAGGTGATGCGATGAATCTGGCAACGGGAACATCCAAAGCGACGGAGCCGATGGAACTGGGGTGGGATCCGGACAGTATTCCACCCTTCCCGGCCATCGCGTTGAAGGCATTGAAACTCATGGCAGGCACGGACACGTCCTTGTTTCAACTCTGTAATCTGATCCGCTCCGATCCCGCCTTCTCGACCGCGATTCTCAGGATCGCCAACTCTCCGCTGGTAGCCTTTTCCAAGAACGTCACCAGCGTGCTGCAGGCATCAATGTTGCTCGGCTTCCAGCGGCTGAGGAGCTTGGCAATCGCGGTCGGTCTGAAAGCGTATCTCAAAGACTCGTTCACACCGCTAATGAGGTCATGCTGGGTACACAGCGTCGCCTGCGCGATCATCGCCGAGCGCAGCGCAAAGTGGAGCTTCCTGGACAACGATTTCGCCTACACGGCGGGAATTCTGCATGACATCGGCCGGGTCGCTCTTGCAACCATCATGCCCGCGCCCTACTCCCGCGTGGTCGAGCGCGGGGCAGACCAGCCCCAGGATCTTCTCCAGGTTGAACAAGAGTTGTGCGGAATCGACCACTGCCAGGCAGGACGCTCGCTGGTGGCTGCCTGGAATCTTCCCGAAGCATTCCTTGAGATCGCTGGTTGCCATCACGACCCCGAAGCACATTTGCCGGGCGCAGCTTCGTTAGTCCCGCCCAGCTGCTCGCTGGCGGATTCACTCGGCTTCTCGGTAATCCGCTGCCGGTCCCCACGCAGCTACGCCGAGATTCTCGCCAAGTTTCCGGAGGCCGCGCGAAGACGATTCCCGGCCAGCGCCAAAGAACTGGCCGCGGAGATCGCAACCGAGATCAAAGTGATTGAGTCGGCGTAGAGGGCGTTCCCAGTCGAGACCTTTACCGCTCCTCGTCCTGGTCCGGTTCATCGATCATGAATCCGCCGGCATCGTCCGCTAGTTCGCGCAGGTGTTGATAATGTTCGTACCATTCCGTGCCCGCTTCGTAGACGAAGACACATCCCTGGTACGCCCATCCTAGTTGCACGAACCCGGTTTTGCCGATGTAGCTCTTCAGCCAGCGGCTCTCTTCCATATCTTCGTCGCTGCTGTATTCGCCGTCGGCGAGCAGTTGGGACAAGCGGTCCAACTCTGCGCGGTCGAGCGCCCAGGAATGCATGGTCAGGAAGGGCGCGCCCGTGGACTTGGCCAGCTCCACGAAATCCTTCCAGCCGTCCTGGTTCTGTGCCGAGTCCCAAAGCACGCTGGGAACCTCTTCGCACTCCACATAGCCAAAGAAACGGTGCATGCCCAGACCTTCAATGAAGGCCGTCATATCGTCTTTCATGCCCGTTAGATCGTCTGGATGTGGAGACATTGGGCTCTTTATTTTATTGTACGGCTTGGGACCTTCACCCGCTAGTGTGCCAGGCTCGGGAGCGAAAATCATAACCACATACAACCCAAAGGACACATAGGGAACCATGCGGGGTCGCTTTCGCCACGGTCCGCCAGCCATGTGTTAAACTTTTTGTTCACAAAAAAGCGCTTTAATCATGCTCTTTTCTAAAGAATATGTGGGCTATCTCGCCCGCGAAGTTTCCAAAAAACTGGTGGCGAGCGGTCTCATTGAGACCAAGGCGATGCCTGCTCTGAACGAGAAGGTGCACGGCGCTCTGCTCGAAGAACTGGCGCTCGAAGATCGCATTAACGACGAGGTGCGCGTCATCCTCGAAGCTTATTCCGAAGAAATGCAGAAGAGCGGCGCCAATTACCAGGAAATGTTCCGCAAAGTGAAGACCGAACTGGTGAAGAAATACAAGGCTGTTCTTTGAGGAAACCCCAGAGGACGCCACGGAGGATGCCCCTGCCGTGCGATTGAGCCGCGATAAAGTCAACAAACTCGCCCACACTGTCACCGACGCCGTCGCTGAACTGGACGAGGTCGAATTCATTGAGGACCGCAACACCATCCGCCTCGAAGTCCGCAAGATTCTCGAAGAACTGTTCATGCAGGAAGCCCGCATCGACCAGGCCGCGCGCCAGAAAATCGAAAGCCAGAGGCGCACCATCATCGAGGGCTCGGAGGAATGGTCGATTCTCTACCGCAAGTATTACAACGATGAAGTGAAGAAGCTCGGAGTCTAGTTCTCAGTTCCTCGGTTCTCAGCTCTCAGTCCAGTGTCTTTTGGTTGTGCAATATTGGTAGACGCTGCGGGTCGTGCGGCCGCAAAGGATAGGATCGAGATCGGATCAAGAATTCTGTAAGTTGCATTTCGGGGGCGATATGAGAGTGAGATTCGCTGTGGCAGCGGCGGTGATGAGCCTCGCGCTGAGTGTCGCAGCCCAGAAGGAGATGCACATGGTCCATGCCAAAGGTTCTTTCGACATCAAGATGACTCCCGCCGAACCAACTGACTTCGAGAAGGCGAACGACATCACTCGGGTCACATCCGACAAGACTTGGCACGGTGACTTCGAAGGCGTCAGCCATGGAGAAATGATCACCGGCTCGACCGCGCGCACCGGCTCCATGGCCTACGTCGCTATTGAGCGCATGACAGGCAAGCTTAACGGCCGACCGGGCAGCTTCACCTTCTCGCACCGCGCCAGCATGATGAAAGGCGACGCCCCCTCTGCGGGAGAGCTGAGCGTGATGGTTGTACCGAATTCCGGCACTGGAGAACTGACCGGACTCACTGGCTCGCTCATCATCCATATCGACGCTCAGGGTAAACACACCTGGACCTTCGATTATTCGCTCCCGTAGCCGTCCTCGCGTGGGCGCGC
>JBEKQC010000005.1:0-134376 GCA_049520095.1 Terriglobales bacterium | reverse complement strand
CGTCTGTTGACGCCATCCGACTTTGGACTCGTAGCCATGGTTACCACCTTCAACTTGTTGCTCACCAACTTCGGGATGAATGGATTCACCGAGGCGATCCAACAGCGGGAAGAGATCAACCGTTCACAGGTGAGCAACCTGTTCTGGATTAACCTGGGTGTGGGCGGTTTATTGACTCTCATTTTTGCTGCCTCGGGGTCGCTGATGGCGCGATTCTATGGGGACGCCAAAGTGGGCGAAGTTGCGATCGCCATAGCGCCGACGATTTTTCTCAGCAGTATCGCGGTCGAGCACCTTGCACTGCTCAAGCGGGCGATGCGTTTCTCGGCCGTGTCATTCAACGACATCGTTGCTCGTGCGGTTTCCCTGTTGGTTGCGATCGGGCTCGCGTGGGCCGGCTTTGGATACTGGGCGCTGGTAGCGGCAGCGCTGGCTGCGCCGCTGACCGTGGCAATCGGAGCGTGGATCCAGTGCCGTTGGCTTCCAAGTCTGCCCCGTCGTGCGCCGGGAACCGGCGAGATGGTGCGGTATGCCTTCAACGTCTATGGACGGTTCAGCTTTAACTACTTCGCGAGGAATACGGACAATCTTCTGGTGGGATGGCGATTTGGCCCGAGCGCACTCGGCTTTTACAAGAAGGCCTACGATTTGTTCCTGCTCTCCGCCTGCCAGCTTTCCGCGCCCCTGACCTCGGTCGCCGTATCCGCCTTAAGCCGACTGGACCGCGATTCGGAGCAGTTCCGGCGCTATTTTCTGCGGAGCCTCGCGGTCATGGCGTTCGTCGGAATGGGCATCGGCGCTGACCTTACTCTGATCGGGAAAGACGTGATTCTTCTGGTATTGGGGCCGGCGTGGGCGACCGCCGGCCGGATTTTCATGTTCTTCGGACCGGGCGTGGGCATCATGCTGATCTACAACACGCACGGCTGGCTTCACCTCTCGATCGGAACCGCGCACCGCTGGTTCCGCTGGGTGCTGGTGGAGTTTGCCGTCACTGCCTCACTGTTTCTGTTGGGACTGCATTGGGGACCTGCCGGCATCGCTGCCGCTTGGACACTATCCTTCTGGATTCTTACTATTCCCGGTTTCTGGTACGCCGGGAAACCGATCGGCTTCAAGGTTGGTCCCGTGGTTGCCGAAGTCTGGAGATACATTTTGGCAGCCGCGCTTGCTGGTGGCGCATCGGCCATGATCCTTAGAGGCGCGCCAGTTTTTGCTGCAGTGCCCGGACCAGTCGGCGCTTTCACCCGCATGGTCGCGGACTCGCTTTTGTTTGGGGCCTTATATTTGACTGCGGTCGCCGTCCTCCACGGCGGTGTCAAACCGCTCTTGCAATTCCAGGGACTGCTTTTTGAGATGCTGCCCTGGCGCAAGTATGCAAGAAGTATTCCGGTAGTCGCCGTGTCCGAAGCGGAAGCGAAAATTGCGACTACCTAGAGCTGAAGGGGTATCTGAGTCTCAGCAGCCGCGAACCCAAACTGCGGCCGTGTCGCTGACGCACTACCCTAAGACTCAGCTGGCGATCAATGCGCCGATACCGACGCACTCCATGAAGACAGGAACAATGAAGATTTCAGGAACAATGAACTGCCTGAGCCAATACTACAAGTGCCCCGAGAGCTATGCTCGCATTGCGCAAAGCGGCGTGCTTTCGGAGAAGAGCGGGTATTTTCGGTTTGGCGAGGACACGCTCTACGGCCAGTGTTGTGGGCGCCAGCCCGCGACTTCTCCAATAGGACCGCTCTGGGACTTGCTGCAGGATGCGCACTTCGAAAATGGAACGGCCCGCCTGCCGTTTGACCTGTCGCAGGTCGTCGATGGTCTGCGTGGGGAGACGTATGCGAGTGACTGGCGAGACGGAAGCGCCAACTCGCCGTTGGCGAGTTTGTACTATCTTTTCCGTCCGCTCCTGCCGGTGGCTGTCCGGAAGCATCTCCAAAAACTACGCTTGCGCGGTTGGGAAAACATTCCCTTTCCGCACTGGCCGGTGGATCGCACGGTGGACAACCTCCTGGAGCGGGTGTTGCTCTTGTCGCTCCGGGCGCAGAACCTGAAGCAGATTCCGTTCATCTGGTTCTGGCCGGAGGGAGCTTCCAGCTGTGCCCTGATGACGCACGACGTGGAAACATCGCTCGGCGTCGATCTTTGCCGCATGCTGATGGACGCGAACGATTCCTTTGGGATCAAAGCATCTTTCCAAGTCATCCCCGAGGAACGCTATCACGTGACCCCGGCATTCCTGCAGTCGATTCGGGATCGCGGTTTCGAGGTCGTGGTCCACGATCTGAATCACGATGGACGCCTGTTCCAGAACCGCGAATGCTTTGTCGAGCGCGCCGCCAAGATCAATGCCTATGGCAAGCAGTTTGGAGCGGCAGGTTTTCGAGCGGGAGTGCTCTATCGAAACCAGCTCTGGTATGACCTGCTCGATTTTGAATACGACATGTCGGTTCCGAATGTCGCGCACCTCGATCCGCAACGGGGTGGCTGTTGCACGGTGATGCCGTACTTTGTCGGCAAGGTTCTGGAAATACCGGTGACCACCACCCAGGACTACACCTTGTTTCACATCCTGAATGACTACTCGACCACGCTGTGGGAGCGCCAGATCGAGCTCATCATGGAGAAGCATGGACTCATCAGTGTCGTGATTCATCCCGATTACTTGACCAGCGCCCGCGCCCGAAATATTTACGAGGGACTGCTGGCTCACTTAGCGCAATTGAAAGCGAAAGCAAATCTTTGGCTCACCACGCCAGGTGAAGTGAACACTTGGTGGAGACAGCGCGCGGAAATGACCCTCGTCGAAGAGGACGGGCAATGGCGAATCGAGGGCGCGGGCAAGGAACGGGCTTCGATCGCTTTTGCCAGCGAGAAAGATGGCCGCTTGGTTTTATCCCTCAACGCCGCACCTCTGGCGGTTGGTTCACGATAGGCCGCCCGGGCGGCTGCAGCATTCAGCGCAAAACCCTCCCTCGCAGGAAGATGACGCAATCTGAAAAAGGCTAGCCGGCGCTAGCGCGTCGGGCACGACAAAATGACAACGATTTGGGAGGAATGAGTGGCGTCTAGCGTAGAACTGTTGGATGGTGTGACACAGATAGGCCGCTGCGCGACTGCAAACGTGGCAGATTGCGAGGTGGCGATCGTCGGCGCCGGGCCGTATGGCCTGTCTGCTGCCGCTTACTTGCGGGCGAGTGGCATCGAGACCCGGATCTTTGGAACGCCGATGGAGTTTTGGGCGAAGCAAATGCCAGCGGGAATGTGTTTGCGTTCGAGTTGGGATGCGAGTCACATCGCGGATCCGGATGGGTCGCTATCGCTCGACGCGTTCCGGAATTCGCAAGGCAACCATATCGGAAAACCGATACCGCTGGACCGCTTTGTGGAGTATGGGCTCTGGTATCAAAGTAGAGCGATTCCCGACCTCGATACCCGCCAGGTGAAAACCGTGGAGCTGGATAGCCAGGGCTTCAGAATCACTTTGAGCGACGATAGCCGATTCATCTCCCGCCGCGTAGTGCTGGCCACGGGCATCGCGGCTTTTGGCTATCGGCCCTCCGAATTTCACGGAATTGACCGCCACCTTGCCTCGCACACGACCGAGCACAAAGACCTGAGCAGATTCAAAGGGCAGCGCGTTGCGATTGTAGGCGGCGGACAGAGTGCTCTGGAATCTGCGGCACTGTTGCGGGAGGCGGGAGCGGAAGCTGAGGTTTTTGTCCGTGCATCCGCACTAAATTGGGTTGGCCTTCACAGCCGACTGCACCATCTCGGCCCGATTTCGGCGATTCTTTACTCGAATCGCGATGTCGGACCTGCCGGTATCAGCCGTCTGGTGGCCGCACCCCACTTGTTCCGCCGTCTTCCCAGAAAATTCCAGGATAAGGTCGCCTATCGCGCGATTCGTCCGGCGGGCGCTAGTTGGCTGCAGCCGCGTTTGCAGGACGTATCTGTCCGGCTAGCATCCAGAGTAGTAGCCGCCGCCGAGAGAGGACATCGGCTGGAATTGAGGCTCGAAGACGGATCCGAGCGAACCGTGGATCACTGCCTGCTCGCCACAGGATTTCGCGTCGACCTCTCCCGGTATTCCTTCCTGCCACCATCGCTTTTGAGCCAGATAGAGCGAGTAGATGGTTATCCGGTGCTCCGCGAAGGGCTGGAGAGTTCGGTTCCGGGTTTGCACGTTCTCGGAAAACCCGCGTCCTGGAGCTTTGGACCGCTGTTGTGTTTTGTTTCGGGGACCGAATTTGCCGCGCGCGAATTGGTTCACGGAATCGGGCGGAAGAGGCGGCCCGCTAATGGATAACTCGGCTTCGAGTTCGAGTGCCGTTATAAGTGCCGTTAATGAGGAGCGTTTCTCAAGCAATGGGACCGCTGGCGCGGTCATACTCGGAGGCGACTATCAGGGTTTAGGGATAGTTCGAAGTCTGGGACGGCGCGGAATTCCGACTTGCATCGTTGACGATGAGCACTCCATTGCCCGGTTCTCTCGCTATGCGGGCAGGTCAGTCAAATTCCCCGATCTGAAGGACGAACGCGATACTGTCAACCGTCTTCTCCATCTCGGCCGCCAGTTCGATCTGGAAGGGTGGATTCTGTATCCAACGCGCGACGAGTTGGTCGCGGCTGTTTCCAGAAATCGTGAAGAACTGAGCGCCATGTTTCGAGTTCCAACCGCGGAGTGGGAAAGCGTCCGCTGGGCATGGGACAAGCGGAATACTTATGAGATGGCCGAGCAACTGGACATCCCGATCCCGTGGACGCGCTATCCACAGAGCGTCGAGGAACTGTCCGAGTTCGATGATCTGACTCCGCCTTTTGCCATCAAGCCCGCGATCAAGGAGCATTTCGTCTACGCCACCAGAGTCAAGGCCTGGTGCGCCAACAGCCATTCCGAGCTGCGGGAGATGTACCAGAAAGCATTTGACCTTGTCGGTCCGGGTGAGGTGATGGTGCAGGAGGTGATTCCCGGCGGCGGCAGCCAACAGTTCTCCTATTGCGCGTTCTTTCGGGAAGGAGAAGCTGTGGGCAGCATGGTGGCCCGCCGGCGCCGTCAGCATCCGCTGCAGTTTGGGCGAGCGAGCACTTACGTCGAGACCATCGAGAATGCGCTGCTCGAAGAGACTTCCGAACGTTTCTTGAGAGCGATCGATTACTACGGACTGGTCGAAGTGGAATACAAGCTTGATCCACGTGACTTAAGTTACAAGTTGCTCGACGTCAATGCCCGCACCTGGGGCTATCATAGCTTAGGAACGAGTGCCGGAGTCGATTTCTGTTCCATGATTTACACGGATCAATTGGGCCTCCCCGTGGCCCCTTGCAAGGCGCGGCCAGGCGTCGGATGGGTCCGGATGACCACTGACATTCCGACTGCATTCCTAGAGTTTCTGACTGGACAACTGAGCCCCATGGACTATTTGCGCTCTCTTCGAAAGTGCCGCAGTGACGCTGTATTTAGCTGTGCCGATCCTTTCCCGGGAATCATGGAGACGCTCCTGACGCCCTATCTGGCATTCAAGAGGGGATTCTAGCTGCGGGCGCCCCGCGCCGAAGCGAACCTGAGACCAATAACGAGCCGTCCAAATACTTGACTAACTCATTTGACTAACTCAGCCAATTGCGACTGTCTCATCCAGGACCTGTTTCTGGAGCAGGTCATGCGTGCGCCTGAGCGCCCAGCCGTCATCTCGTCCATGCGAACGCTGTCTTACGCCGACTTACTTTCCCTGGCGCGATCCCTCGGCCACCGGCTGCGGGTGCTTGGAGTCCGCCCGAATACTCTGGTCGCTGTCGTGATGGAAAAGGGTTGGGAACAGATCGTGGCTGTGCTCGGCATTCTCGAGTCGGGCGCGGCTTATCTGCCGATAGATCCGGCGATCCCGCCGGATCGCCTCGCGTACCTGCTCGAAAATGGAGAGGTCGAAATCGTGCTCACTCAGTCCTGGCTCGACGAAAAGCTGGACGAGAACTTGTCATGGCCGGTGGGTGTAACCCGCCTGTGCGTTGACCGGGAAGAAGATCACGAAGAAGAAAAAGAAGAGCCGAGCACGAGGCCCGCGGAGCCACTTCCTCGCCGACAGACTCCCGACGATGTTGCGTACGTTCTCTACACCTCCGGTTCGACTGGGAAGCCCAAGGGCGTGATGATCGGCCATCGCGGGCTAGTGAATTGCATTCTGGAAACGAACCGCACTTTTCAAGTGAATGCTGACGACCGCATGCTGGCCGTCACCGCTTTGCACCACGATATGTCTGTGTATGACATTTTCGGGCTGCTGGCCGCTGGCGGTGCCATCGTCATGCCCGATCGCGAGGGAACGCGTTCGCCCGATCATTGGGTCGACCTGATCGACAGGCACAATGTGACCCTGTGGAACTCCGTTCCGGCGTTTATGGAAATGCTGCTCGTCCATGCAGCGGCGCGAAAGCTCACCTTGAATGGCCGGCTTCGGGTAGCCTTCCTGGGTGGCGATTGGATCCCGCTCAGCGCGCCAGGCCGCATCCGCGCTCACTTCGGAGATGTCCAAGTCGTCAGTGTCGGTGGACCCACCGAGACCACGGTCTGGAATATCTGGTACCCGGTGAAGAATGTTCAGGCGGATTGGAACAGCATCCCCTACGGACATCCGATTGCGAACACTTGCTACTTCGTGCTCGACGAACACCTGCCCGGCGAACAAATTCAAGATTGCCCACGCGGGGAGCCGGGCGAGCTCTGCTGTTCCGGCGTTGGTCTGCTGAAGGGATATTGGCGCAATGACGAGCAGACCCGCGCCCGCACTGCGCTTCATCCCGCAACGGGAGAGCGAATCTATCGCACTGGAGACCGGGGCCGCTTCATGCCGGACGGTGAAATCGAGTTTCTCGGCCGGATCGACCGGCAAATCAAGATCAATGGCCAGAGAATCGAACTCGGCGAAATTGAAGCCACCTTGCTCCGCCAGCCCGGCGTCAAGCAGGCCGTCGTGGATGCGATCGAGTTTGACGGCCAGAAAAAGCTCGCAGCCTACATAGTCCCGGAACACCAGCCGCCAAATGTGTCGGAAAGCGTGCCGAGAAATGACCAGCCGCTGCAAGCTCACCAATTGCGGACTGCCCTCGAAAGCTTTCTTCCTGCTTACATGATTCCATCCTCATTCTTGATGATGGAATCGCTGCCCTTGAACGCGAACGGCAAAGTGGATCGCAGCCAACTTCCGGCGCCAGTTCCGGTGCGGACCGAGCCGGCCAACGGCAACCGCTCTGTGAAGCAGGGGACGGAAGAAATCATCGCGTTGGTTTGGAAAAAGATGCTTGCAGTTGAGCATCTCGGACCGGCCGATAACTTCTTTGACCTCGGCGGCGACTCCATTCTGATCGTGGAAGTCCACGCGGAACTGCAACAAATTCTGCATCGCAAGTTTTCGGTAACCGACTTGTTTCAGTACCCGTCCATTCGCGCTTTGAGCAACTATCTCGAGGGGCAAACATCGCCGGCAGCCAGTTCGGAGATTGCCGAGAGAATCCGCAAGCAGCGCACCGCAATGGCCAAACAGCGCAAAGACATTAGCAAGAACAAAGCAGGGCAACTTCTATGAGCGATCCCGATACGCAAGATCTCAGTAACGCTCTCGCGATCGTCGGCATGTCCGGCCGTTTCCCGGGTGCCCGCACTGTCGCCGAATTCTGGCGAAATCAGTTGGCGGGCGTTGAGTCCATCGCTCAGTTCCGGGTTGATGAACTCGAAGTGTCGAACGCCGCTGCCCTGGCCGCTGATCCAACCTATGTGCGGGCGCGACCCATCCTCGACGACGTCGATCTGTTTGACGCGGCCTTTTTCGGAGTATATCCCAAAGAGGCGGAGCTGATGGACCCGCAGCAGCGTATCTTCCTCGAGTGCTGCTGGGAGGCGATTGAAGATGCCGGTTACGATCCGCTGAACTGCCCTGCCATGACGGGCGTCTATGCCGGTTGCAGTCCCAGCACCTATTTCCTGCGCCACGTCTGCCGTGACCGGCGCTTTATCGAAGACTACGTCAGCGGCTACCAGGTCGCGAATTATCCGGTCACCCTCGGCAGCAACGCCGATTTTCTCGCCACTCGCGTCTCCTACAAATTGAATTTGAAGGGACCGGCTTTCACCATGGTGGCGGGTTGCTCAACCTCGCTCGTCGCCGTCTGCCAGGCGGCGCAAGCGCTGCAAACCTACCAGTGCGACATGGCGCTGGCGGGAGGAGTTTCCATAACCTTCCCGCAGAAACGCGGATACCTCTATCAGGAAGGCGGGATGGTGTCGCCCGACGGCCATTGCCGCGCCTTTGACGAAAACGCGAATGGCACAGTCTTTGGCGCTGGCGCCGGAGTTGTCGTACTGAAGCGTCTTGAAGATGCCGTGGCCGACGGCGACTCGATTTACGCGGTCATTCGCGGCTTTGCCACAAATAACGACGGCTCCGATAAAGTCGGCTACACCGCTCCGAGTGTCGAAGGCCAAGCCAACGTGATCGCCATGGCACAGGCCCTGGCCGGCGTCTCTCCCGACTCCATCGGATACGTTGAAGCCCACGGAACAGGCACGCCGCTGGGCGATCCGATTGAAATGGCCGCGCTCACCAAGGCGTTTCGCGCCCACACCAAGGCGAAACAATTCTGCGCCGTCGGGACCGCCAAAACCAATGTCGGCCATTTGGATATTGCGGCCGGCATTACGGGCTTGATCCACGCCGCGCACGTGATTCGCGACGGCGTTTTCCCGCCGATGCTGCACTTCCAAAAGCCGAACCCGAAGCTCGATCTCGAAAACAGTCCTTTTTTCCTCAATTCAAAGCGCACAGAGTGGAAGCATGGAAGCCGTCCTCGCCGCGCCGGCGTGAGTGCTTTTGGAGTTGGCGGCACGAATGCCCACGTGGTTCTGGAGCAGGCTCCAACCCGGCAGTCTTCGTCCTCGGCGTGTTCTTCGAAGTTGCAGTTGTTAGTGCTGTCGGCGCGTTCGGAAACGGCGCTGGAAAATGCCACCACGAACCTTTGCGAATATCTAACCGTCCATCCCGAAGTGAATCTCGCCGACGCAGCGTGGACGCTCCAAGTGGGCCGTCGGTGCTTTCCTTGCCGCCGCGCCATCGTTGCGCGCGGCGTACCGGAAGCAGTTGCCAGCATGTCGCAGCGCGATCGAAAACGGTTGCCGACTCGCTTGAAGCCTCTCGACAACCCCACCGTGTTCTTCCTGTTTCCGGGCCAAGGGGCGCAGCATCCAAACATGGGCCGCGACCTGTATGAAAGCGAGCGCGTTTTCCGCGAGAATGTCGACCAGTGCGCCGAGATTCTTCGCGCGCCGCTCGGAGCCGATCTTCGATCTTTGCTCTATCCGGAAGAGCCCGCATCGGAGGAAGCCAAGCGGCGCTTGACCGATACAGCCATTGCGCAGCCCGCGATCTTCACCATTGAATACGCGCTTGCGCAGCTCTGGATGAGCTGGGGAATCCGGCCGGCCGCCATGCTCGGCCACAGCATTGGCGAGTTCGCCGCCGCTTGCTTGGCGGGAGTGTTCTCGCTCACAGATGCCCTATTGCTGGTGGCGGCGCGCGGAAGAATGATGCAGGACTTGCCGCGCGGCGGCATGCTGTCGGTGCGCCTGCCCGAGCCTGAACTCCGAGCGCGGCTGAGCGGAACGCTTTCGGTTGCCGCAGTCAACTCGCCGTCTCTATGTGTCGTCGCTGGCCCCTTCGATGCGCTGAATGAATTTGAGAAAAAGCTGGAGACCGACGGCATCATGTGCCGCCGCCTGGTGACCTCCCACGCCTTTCACTCCGCGATGATGGACCCCATCATCGAACCGTTCACCGAGCTGGTTGCCGAGGTGGGTCCCGGCCGGCCGCAGATTCCATACGTATCCGGCGTAACCGGAACCTGGATTAGCGAGAAGGAAACCGCCGATCCCGCGTACTGGGCGCGTCACTTCCGCCAGCCCGTGCAGTTTGCTTCCGCACTTGCCGAACTGCGCAAGAAGCCCGACAGCATTCTTCTCGAAGTGGGTCCCGGTAATGTTCTGGGCACGCTGGCGCGGCAGCAGGCTGGCGCGCCAGCCGAGCAACCGATCCTCTCGTCGCTGGCCGACAGTTTTTCGGGTGTGGGAGACGCCGCCAGCGTCATGAGTTCGCTCGGCGCACTCTGGCTAGCTGGCGCGCAGCCGGATTGGCCGAGCCTTCATAGCAGCCTTCAGGGCGAAGAGAAGCGGCAGCGTATCTCGCTCCCCACCTACCCGTTTGAACGAAAACGCTTTTGGCTCGATGCTCCCATTCTCGAAGAATCTGCGGCAGCCGCACTGGTCGCGGCTCCGCGCTTTGCTGAAACCCCAGCTGAAGCTTCGGCTTCGGAGGAAAAAACACAGGTGAACGCGAATTCACAAACCGTCGCACTTTCTACCATGGCCGTCTCCCGACTGATGAAAATCACTCAAGTTCTCAGCGAGATCTTCGAGGAACTTTCTGGTGTGGATCTTTCCCAAGCCGATGGCTGCACCAGTTTCCTCGAAATGGGTTTCGACTCGCTGTTCCTGACCCAGGTGACGCAGTCACTGCAGGGAAAATTCGGCGTGAAGGTCACCTTTCGCCAGTTGTTGGGAGACCTATCGACCATGAATTCGCTCGCCGAGTACCTCGACGGCAAGCTACCAGCGGACGTTCTGGCGGAAGCAGCGCCGCCCCCAGTGACCGCGCCCGCCATAGCCATGCGGGTTTCGTCTCTGCCAGCGACTATCCGGACGACCACCAGTTCAACGGTCGATGTCAATGCCCCGGTAAGTGGAAATGGAGATGGTGCCATGTCTGAATCTCCGGTTGAGCGCTTGATGCGTGAACAGCTTTCTGCGATGAATCAACTATTTGCAAAACAGTTGGAAGCGTTGCGTGGCGGCGCGACCGCGGCGGTACCTCCTGCGGTTGTGCCTGCCACGGCTCCGGCTACTGCTACTGCAGTTCTGCCTGCCAGTGTTGCCACCAAACCTTCCACGCCGTCACCCGCTCCAGTTGCTGCACCCGTCGTGGCGCCTGCCGCACCTTCTATCACTGCGAGTGCGAAGGAAAAAGAAGAATTCAAACCCTTTGGGCCCTACAAGCCGCCGCAAAAAGGCGTATCCGGCAACGTCACGCCGCAGCAGCAGGAAGGCTTGAAGAAGCTGATCGATTTGTATACCCGGCGCACGGCGAAATCGAAGAGCAGTACCGAGACGCATCGCGCCGCGCTGGCCGACCCGCGTGTCGTTTCCGGTTTCCGCTCGTTGTGGAAAGAGATGGTCTATCCCATCGTCACCAACCGCTCCCAGGGATCGCGCCTATGGGATGTGGACGGCAACGAGTACATCGACGTCCTGAACGGGTTTGGCCCCATCATGCTCGGACATCGTCCCGAGTTTGTCGAGCAGGCGATTGCCAAGCAGCTCCATGAAGGCTTTGAAATCGGCCCCCAGACACCGCTGGCCGGCGAAGTCGCGGAGCTCTTTTGCCAGATGACGGGCAACGAGCGCATGACCTTCTGCAACACCGGATCAGAGGCCGTCATGGCGGCACTGCGCGTGGCGCGTACCGCTACTGGCCGCAGCAAAGTTGTGTTGTTCGCGGGCGCGTACCACGGTATGTTCGATGAAGTGCTGGTCAAGAGTGTACGAACGAAGCAGGGTGTCCCACACTCCGCTCCGGTCGCGCCGGGGATTCCACGCGAGAATCTCTCGAACGTCGTCGTTCTCGACTACGGCACAGCAGAGTCGATCGAGTGGATTCGCCAGAATGCCAAAGATCTGGCAGCCGTGCTGGTCGAGCCGGTGCAGAGCCGGCATCCCCACCTTCAGCCTCGCGAATTCTTGCACGAGCTTCGCCAGATCACCGCGGAGTCGGGCGCTGCCCTCATCTTCGATGAGGTTGTCACAGGATTTCGAGCCCATCTCGGCGGTTGCCAGGCGCTCTTCGGAGTCCGCGCGGATCTCGCCACTTACGGCAAAGTCGTTGCGGGCGGCATGCCGATTGGCATCCTCGCCGGCAAAGCCGCATTCATGGATGGGCTCGACGGAGGAGCATGGCGTTTCGGGGACGATTCCTATCCCGAGGTTGGCGTCACTTTCTTCGCGGGCACTTTTATCCGTCACCCACTGACCTTGGCGGCGATGAAGGCCGTGATGCAGCATTTCCAACAGCAGGGTCCTGGCCTGCAGGAGCGGTTGACCGAACGCACCACGAAGCTGGTCAAGACCATCAATGAGTTCTTCGAGCTCCAGCAGGTTCCGACCCGCATCGAGCATTTTGCGAGCTTCTTTTACTTTGCGCTTCCGGTCGAAGAACGCTTTGCGAGTCTCTTTTACTACTTCCTGCGCATGAAGGGGATCCACATTCTCGAAGGCTTCCCCTGCTTCCTCTCGACGGCTCATTCCGATGCCGACCTCGAGAGAATTGTCGCCGCGTTTAAGGAAAGCGTATTCGACATGCAGGCCGCTGGCTTCTTCGCTAAGCCGTCAGGCGCGGAACAGCCAGTCGTCTGGGCGGCTACAGCGAGCGCGGCTGCAACGCCAGACGCCGTTTCTGGAATCGCTCAAGAAGTTCCCGTCACCGAGCCGCAGTTGGAAGTATGGCTCTCGGACCAGCTGAGCGACGACGCCTCCTGCAGCTACAACGAATCCTTCACGCTGCACATGCGCGGAAAGGTGAACGAACCAGCGCTCAAAGACGCACTTCGCCAACTGGTGAACCGCCACGACGCCCTGCGCGCAACTTTCGTCCACGAAGGCCAAAAAGGCCATGCGCAGAAGTTCGCAGCCAAGCTCGATCTCAATATCCCAACCGTGGATCTCACCGCGCTCAGCGCGGCGGAACGCGAAGTCCGCTGGAAGCAGATCGTGCGCGATGATGCTCACACGCCGTTCCGTCTGGTCGAGGGCCCCATGGTTCGTGCGCAACTGGTCAAAATGGAGCCAGACAATGCCCGTCTGGTATTCACTGCGCACCACATTGTGTGCGACGGATGGTCCACGAACGTTCTGCTCGACGAGCTTCCAAATATCTACAATGCGCTGAATCGCGGCGAGTCCCCGACTCTACCCCCGACTTTGCCTGCGCCCATGAGCTTCGCCACCTACTCAAAGGTGCAGAGAAATTTCCTGGACGGCCCGGACGGCGCGAGCGTCGAAAAGTTCTGGCTTGAACAATTCCAGCAGCCTGCGCCCTTGCTTGATCTGCCGACGGATCGGCCACGGCCCGCGGTGAAGGAATTCAACGGCGCAACCTACCGGACCAGGATCGGAGCCAATGCCTACAACGCCATCAAGAAACTTGGGGCAAAACAGAAGTGCACGCTCTTCGTCACCCTGCTATCCGGCTTCCAGATTCTCCTAAGCCGGTTGAGCGGTCAGGACGACATTGTTGTTGGAATTCCCACGGCCGGGCAATCGCTGCTCGAAGACGCGGTCCTGGTTGGACACTGCGTCAACTTCATTCCTCTGCGTGGAAAGCCCTCCGCGGATTCCACCGCCGCGCAGTTTCTGGCGCAAATGAAGCAGACGGTGCTGGCTGGCTACGAGCACCAGAACTACACCTATGGCCGCCTCGTCAGGAAGCTGCAGATTCCCCGCGATCCCAGCCGGTTGCCATTGACCGAGGTGCAGTTCAACCTCGAACGGGTTGGTGGCGACATGCCATTCGACGGATTCCAAGCCGAGGCCGATCCGAATCCAAAAAGCTTCGTCAACTTCGATATCTTCCTGAACGTCGTCGAGTCGAAAGAAGGGCTCATGCTCGACTGCGACTACAACACCGGCCTCTTCGACGAAGCCACCATTGCCCGCTGGTTGAGTCACTACGAAACGCTGTTGCTCGGCATGGTCGAAAATGCGGATCAATCCCTGGCGCGTCTGCCGCTGCTCAACGAAGCCGGCCGCCGTCAGTTGGCCGTCGACTGGAATCGGACCACAGCCGACTATCCGCGCAACCTCTGTGTTCATCAACTGTTTGAAGCCCAAGCCAGGAAGACGCCGGATGGGATCGCCGCTGCATTTGAGAGCGAGCAGCTCACCTATCGCGAGCTCGACCGCCGCGCCAACCAGTTAGCCAACTACCTGCGAAGCACGGGCGTGAAGCCTGGCGTCATGGTTGGCGTGTTCGTCGAGCGCTCTCTGGACATGATCGTCGCCCTGCTCGGTGTGATGAAGGCCGGCGGCGCCTACGTTCCCATGGATCCCACCTATCCGGCCGAGCGCATTTCGTTCGTCTTGAACGATGCGAGTGTTCCGGTCCTGCTGACGCAGGAAAGTCTGTTCAAGACCGTCAATGTCGGGGCCGCCCGTCACATCTTCCTCGACACCGAATGGACGACCATCGCGCGACACAGCAGCGACGCCCTGCCCACCGCGCCCACGGCAGACGATCTCGCCTACGTCATCTACACGTCGGGTTCAACCGGCAAGCCCAAAGGAGTTGAAATTTCGCATCGGGCCGTCGTCAACCTGCTTCTGTCGATGAGCAAGAAGCCGGGCCTGAAAGCGAGCGACACTTTGCTCGCCGTGACTACACTCTCGTTCGACATCGCGGGCCTGGAACTGTTTCTGCCGTTTGCGGTCGGCGCGAAACTTGTGATTGCCAGCCGCGAGGCTGCTGCCGATGGCAATCTTCTGCTCAGCCGCATCGTTAGTTCGGGAGCCACCGTCATGCAGGCCACGCCCGTGACCTGGAAGCTCCTGATCGAGGCGGGCTGGGAAGGGAAGCCAGCGCTAAAAGTTCTGTGCGGCGGCGAAGCCTTTCCCCGCGATCTCGCCAATGAACTAGTTCGCCGCGCGCAATCGGTCTGGAACATGTATGGGCCGACCGAAACCACCATCTGGTCTTCGACGCTCGAGGTCAAAGCGGGCGAGGGGTCGGTGCCCATCGGTCCACCCATTGACAACACGCAGTTCTACGTTCTCGATACGGCCAATCAGTTGGTCCCCATCGGAGTCGCCGGTGAACTTTACATCGGTGGCGACGGACTCGCTCGCGGATACTTCCATCGGCCGGAGCTGACTGCGGAGAAATTTGGTTCCGATCCCTTTCGGCCGGACACGAACGCCCGAATGTACAAAACCGGCGATCTGGTCCGCCGCGTGCCTGACGGCACCATCGAGTTCCTCGGACGCCTCGACCACCAGGTCAAACTGCGCGGTTTCCGTATCGAGCTGGGAGAAATTGAAACCGCCCTGGCACGTTACCCCGGCGTTCGCGAAGCGGTAGTCATCGTGCGTGAGGACATCCCCGGCGATAAGCGCCTGGTGGCGTACGTCACCAGCGACCAACAGGCCATCACCGTGGCAACCGTGCGCGAGGCGCTCACCGGAAAATTGCCCAACTACATGCTGCCGTCGGCGGTTGTGCGCCTGGACGCAATGCCCCTTACTCCGAATGGAAAAATCGACCGCAAAGCGCTGCCTGCTCCCGACACAGGACGCGCTGCGCGCCAGAGGGAATACGTCGCCCCGCGCACCGAGCAGGAGAAAACGCTGTCCGCCATTTGGGCCGAGGTGCTGCACCTGGAGCGAGTCGGCATCCAGGACAACCTGTTTGAGTTGGGCGCGGACTCGTTGCACATTTTCCAGATCGTGGCCCGCGCCGGTAAGGTAGGCATGAAAATTCCGCCTGCCCTGATCCTGAAGCACCGTACAATTGCCGCGGTCCTCGCGCAGCTCGCAAGCGGAGCCGCGTCCCCGGCAAAAGCAGCCCCCGGCATAGTTGCGGTTTCCCGCGAGCGCTACCGGATCAAGACGGTTCTAAAGGTTCCCGAAAAAGAGACCGTAAAGTGAGCACTTTGGGAGATACGAAACCAGTAGCGCCCGCTGCGAATCCTGCGATGACGAATCCCGAGCCAGAAGAAGTCTTTATCCTGCCCGCTTCACTCGGACAAGAGCGCTTCTGGGCGCTCGATCGCATGAATCCAGGCAACCCCACCTGGAGCGTGCCCGTCCGCTTTCGTTTGCAAGGGCCGCTTGATTCCGCGCTTCTGGAGCGGGCTTTTAACCAAATCATTCAGCGCCACGAGGTGCTGCGCACAACCTTCACCGTGGTGGACGACCATCCCGCGCAGATGATCAAGTCTGCGCTCGAAATCAAAGTTCCCGTTGTCGATCTGCGCCACCTCTCAAAACCAGAGCGCGATGCGGAAGTCGATCGGCTCTCTTTCAACGAAGCCCGTTGGCGCTTTGACCTGGCGGTGGGCCCGCTTTTCCGGGTGACGTTATTGCGCGTCGATGACAACGAGCACGTCATGCTGGTCACTCCCCACCATTCGGTGATCGACTATTTATCCATCGGCTTGATCTCGAATGAACTCGGAGTGCTCTATGAGGCCTATTCGCGCAATGTAGATCCAGTTCTTCCCGAACTCACCATTCAATACGGAGACTATGCGGTCTGGCAGCGCGAGCAGTCCGAATCTCCAGCTGTACAAAAGGAACTTGCCTATTGGAAAGAACAACTCAAAGATCTGCCGATGCTCGACGTTCCAACAGACAAGCCGCGCCTGGCTTCACCAACCTTCGAAGCCACCATTACGTCGTTACTGCTGCCGGTAGCGCTCACCGATGCAGTGCGAGAAATCGGAAATCGCGAGAGTGCCACGTTCTTCAATACGATGCTGGCCGCTCTCGGCGTTCTCATGTATCAGTACACGGGGCAAACCGATTTTGGCGCTGCGACGCAAGTCGCTGGACGCAACAGTGTGGAACTCGAATCCGTCATCGGCCCGTTCATCAACACCGTGGTTCTTCGCCTCGATCTCTCGGGCAATCCAACGTTCCCGCAGTTGCTGCAGCGCGTTCAGGAAGTCGGCCTGCAGTCGATCGCAAACCAGAATGTTCGCTACGAGCAGGTGCTCAAGGAACTGCGCCCGAGCGATTATCCGAGTCACCACACACTGTTCCGGCTCAACTTTATCTGCCAGCGCGATCCGGTCAAGCCGCAGGAATTTGCCGGCATCAAACTGACTGTTATTCCGTCCAAGTCACAGGGCGCATTATACGATCTGCATGTCTTCCTCGTTCTGCGCAATGAGGGATGGCGCCTGGCTTGCGAATACAACACCGATCTGTTTGAGGCGGGCACCATTACGCGCTTGCTGGCCGATTTCAAGGGCTTGCTCGAAAATATCGTGCAAGATCCGAATCGGACTCTTTCCGCATTCCCGATCTCTGAAGGTGCGTCGCTGGCACGGCAAAAACGGAAGGCGACCACCGTACCCGCACCCTCAGGTTCTGGTGGCGCTACGGCATACTCCAGCCCCCGGTCATCGATGTCAGGAGCGGCCGCCGCAGCGGTAGCGCCAGCGGTCGCGGTTCACAGAGTCGACAATGTTCTTGCCGCATCCGAGGCGTCGGCCGAGTCTTTCGGATTGCCGGCCAGCGTGGCTCAGCGTCGTTTCTTCGCGCTCGAAGAGATTGTCCCCGGAAACCCCGCACTCCATATGCGCGCTTGTGTCCGGCTTACTGGCAAGGTCTCGCTGGCCCATCTGGAACGAAGCCTTCAATTGCTCGTCGATCGGCATGAATCCCTGCGCACCACTTTCCAGAAAGAAGGCGAAGAGTTAATTCAGATCATCCACCCGCCTTCAGCTCCACCCCAAACGTCCCGCACTTCCTTAAGAACTATCGACCTGCCCGTGACCTCTCTGGAACTCGTCGCCGCGGCCGATCGGGAACAGAAACTATGGGAGTCCATTCGCGCCGAAGCCAGTGCTCCATTCGATCTCGCCGAGGGACCGCTGCTCCGCGCCCGTTTGTTCCGGCTTGCGCTCCAAGAGCATGTGTTGATGCTCACCACTCACCACATCATCGTCGATGGCTTTTCGCAGAGCGTCATACAAAGCGATCTCTGGACAATCTACGAAGCCGTTTCCAAGGGCGAAACGCCCTCATTGCCGCCTTTGACCGTTCAGTACGGCGACTTCGCGCACTGGCAGGAGGAGTGGCTCAAGTCCGATGCGGCGAGGGAAGAGCTCAATTTCTGGAAAACGCAACTCAAGCCGCCGTTGCCGGTACTCAATTTCCCCACGGACCGGCTGCCGAAAAATCGCCCCGCTTCTCGCGGCGCCATGGAAACCATGCTGCTCCCCGAGGATCTGACGCGCTCCATGAAAGAGCTGGGCCAGTCCGAAAGCACAACTGTCTTCACGGTCATGCTGACCGGTTATGCGGCCTTGCTCTGTCGCTATGCGGAGCAGGAAGAGATCATCATTGGGTCGCCCGTGGCCAATCGCAAACCCGAAACCGAAGGACTCATCGGGCCCTTCGCGAGTCCGGTTACATTGCGCTTGAATCTGGCCGGCGACCCTACGCTGAAAGAGATGCTGGCTCGCGTGCGCGACGTCACGCTCGACGCGCTAAATCACGCCGAGCTGCCCTTTGAAGTTTTGATGGATCACTTGGACGTGCGCTCCGTCAATGGCCGGAATCCATTGTCGCAATGCTACTTCTTCTATCAGCTTGCTTTTTTGCGTCCACGAGAACTCGATCGGCTGACGGTTACACCGCTCCCCGATTTTGGCCTGGGCACGCACTTTGAACTGCAGATGGGCCTGTTGGACCGCCGCGAAGGTTTGCGCGCCCAGCTCGAGTACAACCCCGACCTCTTTGATGCGGCAACCATTCGGCACGTTCTTGAGGACTATCGGAAGGTTCTCGAACTGATGCGCGATGTACCCGAGGCGCGCATTCACGAGCTCAAGGTTTCCAGACAGACTCCACTCGCGCGTCCATCCGAACCGGCCGTCAAAGAAGCAGAGCCGCGCCGCGCCGCTAACCCGACCGAGAGGAAGCTGCAGAAAATCTGGGAAAGCCTGCTCGGTACGAGCCCGATTGGTCTGAATCAAAACTATTTTGAGCTTGGAGGCACTTCGATCCTGGCGGTGCGCCTGTTTGCGCAGATCGCCAAAGAATTTCAGCGGAAACTCCCGCTCTCCGTTCTGTTCGAGGCGCCGACGATCGCACAGTTGGCGAAGGTGCTGCAGGACGATGCTTCATCAAACTGGTCGCCGCTAGTGGCGATCCAACCCAACGGCTCGCGGCCTCCTTTTTTCTGCATCCACGGCGGCGGCGGAAATGTGTTGATCTATCGCGACCTTTCGCGGCACCTCGGCTCCGATCAGCCTTTCTATGGCTTGCAGGCACAAGGCCTCGACGGCGAACGTCCATGCCTGACCACGATCGAGGCCATGGCCTCTCTTTACGTGACTGAGATCCGCCGCCTTCAGCCGCACGGCCCGTATCATCTGGGTGGCTACTGCATGGGCGGAACTGTCGCCTACGAGATGGCGCAGCAACTGAAAGCACAGGGTGAGGAAGTCGCTCTCCTCGCTTTGTTCGACACCATGAACTGGTGCAACATCCCATCCGACACTACCTGGAGAAAAATTCGACACCTGGGACAGAGAATCCGGTTCCATGGCAAGAACTTTCTTCTGCTGGATACCGGCGAAAAGAAAAGGTTTCTTGATGAGAAAGTCAAGGTCCTGCGCAGCCGCTCGAAGATCTGGAAGGGCATGATGTTTGGCAGATTCCTGTCAAAGGAATCCGGCAACAAGGCGGAATCAGTTGTCCTCGCGGAGATGTGGCAGATCAACGACCGGGCCTGCGTCGTGTATCAAGCGACGCCCTACGATGGCGCCGTCACCGACTTCCGGCCCATGCGGCAGTACGCGAAATACGGTCCGGCGGAAGGCGACTGGAGCCGGCTGGCGCGCGGAGGCCACGAGATTCTAACCCTGCCCGTCTATCCCGCCGGCATGCTGCTGGAACCGTTTGTAAAGCATTTGGCCGATGCACTGAAGACGACGATTTCCCGAACCGTTCGCTAAAACGGATCGAACTTGTTGTCCCTGCGTTCTGAGTTCAACTCAAGAACCTCCTCGGTTCCATAGGAGACCGCTAAAATATGCAAGCGTCCATCGAAGCACCTATCGACACTAGCGCTGCGGTTCACTTTATTGAACCCAACGATCGTTTCCGTCCGGATTTCAACCGGCTCCCGTTTCAGTTCCTTCATCGGCTGACGGACCACCCGCTGTTTGCGCTGCCCCGGCTGCTCGAACTTGCCCAGGCGACCCGCCGCGACCGGCCGCGCGATTTGTACTACGATGCCGGGCCGGATATCCGCGCCGACCAGCGCTGGGACCAGATGGGTCCGAAGCCGTTCGTGGTGGAAGAGGCGCTCCATCGCATCGAGACTTGCGGCGCGTGGGTTACGCTCCATCAAGCTCAGAAAGACCCCGAATACGGCGCTCTCTTCTACGAATGCATGCGCGAGTTCGAAGGCCTGACCGAAGTCGACTTCAATAAAGTGATGAGGGTGGAGGACGCGCTCATCTTTATTACTTCGCCACGCCGCGTCACCCCATATCACATCGATCGCGAGTGCAATTTTCTCCTGCAGATTCGCGGTGAAAAAAACCTCTACGTATTCGATCGGAACGACAGTGACGTCCTGCCGGTTACTGAGGTGGAACGCTTCTGGGCCGTCGACAACAATGCTGCGGTCTACAAGCCGCAGTTTCAAAGCCGGGCAACTACCTATCGTCTGGTGCCAGGGAATGGTGTCCACATTCCGGTGAACAACCCTCATTGGGTTCAGAACGATGACAACGTTTCCATCTCCCTTAGCGTCAATTTCACCTGGAACGATTGGGAGCGCGCCAACGTTCATCGCGCCAATTTCCTCTTGCGGAAGCTGGGGATTTCCCCCCGGCCCCCAAAGCAGTCCGCTCTGATCGATGCCGCGAAAAATGTGGTTATTTCAACCAGCTACATGCCCGCCTTCTACATGGCGCGGGGAGGCGTTCGGTTTTTGCGGCGTCTCCGGGGAGACCGGGGCGATGGATTCCGGCCGAAGAAAGACGACGCCGCGACGGCATGATTCTTCCTTCGGTGCAATCGGCGACTGAATGTCCTCACACCATGCCGCTCCCAAGCCTAATCTCGGCAGAGAGAATGAAGCAGCGATCAGCAAGAGCAATTCTCGCTGCCATCGACGATAACTCTCTCGCCCCGAAGGCGCGCAAGAAGGCGCTGGTCGAAGCTCTCCTTGAAATTGGTCCCCTGTCTTATTTGATCAATCTTGGAAAGCCCAATGGCGGTTATCGCCGCTTCTTGACTCGCTGCCTTCCTTCGTGGGTTAAGTATCGCGGCGTCTATGCTTCGTTTGAGGACGCTCGCGCCCATGCGCCCAAGAGCGTTCCGCTGGGCTACGATCACGACGAAATCGCTCTCGGATACAAAGATCAGAAATTCCTTTGCAGCGACTATCCGGCCGCTTTCTGGCTCCGCGAAGCCCTGCAAGACGGACCAACCGTTCTGGATCTCGGTGGCAGCGTGGGGATTTCGTTCTACACCTGGGAGCGCTACTTCCCGTATCCAGAGAAGCTGCGGTGGGTCGTGTGTGAAGTGCCCGCGGTCGTTCATGCGGGAAAGAAAATTGCCCTTGAGCAAAATGAAGACCGTCTGCATTTCACTTCACAAATTGAGCAGGCCGATGGCTGCGATTGCCTGCTCGCATCGGGCTCTCTGCAGTATATCGAGACTTCCATTACAGATTTGTTGAAGCGTCTCGCTCGCCAGCCTCGGCACTTGATCGTCAACCGCGTTCCACTTCATAGCAGCCGGGAATGCATCACGCTGCAGAATATTCGCTGGGCAGTATCTCCTTATCGCGTATTTCAGCGCGATGCCTTCATCGCCGAGTGCGAGTCTCTCGGCTACACCCTGGTCGATGCCTGGACCGTTCCCGATCACAGCTGCTGGATCCCGTTCTATCCCGAGTTTTCCGTAGCCACTTACTCGGGCTTGTATTTTCGAAAGGACCGGTAACAGAGTGTCGAAGCGCCGCGACGTTACGCCATGACCTCGCAGGCCAATCAGTCCGAGCTACTGCCAAGAACGGTCGCGAACAAGCTTCTGTTGGTGGCTTGCTTTCTGATCCTGTGCGGAATTCTGATCGCCGGCCTGTCGCCATTTACGCCGCATCTCAAGAATCAGGTCCGATGGCTGGATCACCAGAACGGTTTATATTTCGGTGAGTACGCCTCGATTCTGAGTTCCGCCCCACTCCATGTAGATGGGCCGCCGGACGGCCCCTGCAGCGTTGAGCTTTGGCTCCGGCCTGCGGTCATTGACGATTCCGGCACCATCCTGGCGTTCCAAACGCCCGAAACTCCTCTGCAATTCAGCATTCACCAGAACATGGATGCCTTGATGCTCACCCGCCAGGTGATCAGTCCGGATCGCCACGCCCTCAAGAAACTCATTTATATAAATAAAGTCTTCCGGCCGGACGTGCCGGTGCTTATTACCGTGACCGCCGGTGCGCAGGGGACTGCTGTTTACCTGAATGGTGTCCTCACCCGGTCCGAGGAAAAGTTTGGACTCACTCGGCATGATCTCAATGGAGGAATCGTCGTCGGCAATTCTCCGGTGGCGAGCGACAGTTGGTCAGGCGTTATGCGAGGAATCGGCGTTTACAATCGGGAACTAACCGCAGACGAAGTTCAGCGCGATTATGCGGACTGGACCCACTCCGGCCAGCCCACGGACCTGGAGGAAAAGAAAGCGGTAGCAGTTTATCTCTTCGCAGAAGGCTCCGGAAAAGTGATTCACAGCCAGGTGGCTTCCGCGGTGGATCTCGAAATTCCAAATTATTATCTGGTTCTCTATCCGCCATTCCTCGAACCCTTCTGGAAACAGTGGGGCTGGAACTCGGCTTTCTGGAAAGATTGCCTCGTCAACGTCGCTGGCTTCATGCCACTGGGATTCTGCTTTTGCGCATACTTGTCGTTGTCGAGGCCGGTTAGTCGCGCGCTTCTTCTAACCATTCTTATCGGGTGCCTGCTCAGTTTCATCATCGAAGCCACCCAATTCTATTTGCCGACCCGAGATTCGGAGTCCGCAGATTTCATCAATAACACGCTGGGCGCGGTGCTCGGGGCGCTCCTGTATCGGCCCCAGTTCGTCCAAGGCCTGCTGGCGCGATTGGGTATTGTTGCACAGGGGAACAGCCACGCCCATCCCATGCAGGACGACGACGTCTTACTGAAGGCATTCTGAATATGTTGCTACTGCTTCCATGCATCGCGTACTGCCTGTTTTTCCTGATCCTGCGCGAGAAAGGATTGGAGTGGCGTCGCGCCGCGCTGACGGCAGCCGTGCTTTGCGGAACATGTGTGGTCCTGTTTACCGAAGCCCTGAGCGTTCCGCGACTTCTAACACGCGGCCCGCTCGCCGTGTGCTGGCTGATTCTTTGCGCGGCGGCCCTCTTGTACTGGAGGACGTACCAGCAAACGCTCAAGAGAAGGTCCGCAGATTCTTCGCCTGCGCCGGACGGCTCTGCCGCAACTCTGCACCGCTCTACGATAGACCGCTCTACCCCAGACCACCCTACCAAGGACCGCACCACCACAATTCTGCTCGTCGGCGCGGGCATCATTGTGGCACTCGTTGTGATCACCGCGCTGGTCTCGGCGCCGAACGTGTGGGATGCAATGGAGTATCACCTGCCACGGGTAAGCATGTGGATGAGCAACCACAGCGTCCGTTTCTATGCCACGCCCGACTATGCGCAGTTGATTTTTGGCCCCTGGGCAGAGTTTGCCATGATGCACACGGAGCTGCTCTCGGGCGGCGACCGCTTCGTGAACGTGGTCGAGTTTCTGAGTTTTCTGTTCAGCGCGATCGGTGTTTCGCTGATTGCAAAATTACTCGGCGCAAGTCCACGCGGCCAGGCGCTTGCCGCGATCGCCTGCGTCACCATTCCAGAAGGGATCCTCGAGGCCTCGGGGCCCATGAACACCTACGTCGTTTCCTTCTGGATCATGACCACCGTTTTGTTCCTGATGCTTTGGAATGAAGACCCCGGCTGGCTCAATACGATTTGCGTCGGATTGTCGGCAGGCCTTGCCATCTTCACCAAGGGCAGCGCCTACATCATTCTTCCGTTCCTGGTTCTGGCGTGCTGGTGGATGGGTTCGCCGGCGTCGCGAATCCGTTTTCTGAAGCGCAGTGCAGTCTTTGTTGTTCTGATTCTGGCGATCAATGGTCCTCACTATCTTCGAACCTACCAGCTCACGGGTTCGCCGCTTGGATTTCCACTCCCCAGTAAATATCCGCGCTTGCAGGTTGTTGTCGATCGCGTAAGCGCTCGCGGAACCCTCGCTGGCATGTTGCGAAATGCTTCTCTCCATGTTGTTACCCCAAGCGAACGCGTGAACGCCGGCATCGACCGAGCGTTCCATTCGGCGATCTGGAAACTGGGAGTGGACCCGGATGAACGCGGACAAGTCTATCTTGACGATCCCTTTCACTCGAATCATTTTTCCTTGCACGAGATTCATGCCGGCAATCCGCTGCACTTCGCGCTGATAGCTTTCGCGATTGCCGTGATCGGCTGGAAGTGCTGGCGTCAACCGAGGGACCCGGCTCTCTGGTATGCCGTTGGCTTGCTCCTGTCGCTCACCTTCTTCAGCGCACTTTTGCGCTGGACACAATGGTCGAGCCGCTACCAGTTGCCCTTCTTTGTAGTAGGCGCCGCGCTTGTAGGAGTTCTGTTGGACCGTTACCTGCCTAGGAAGGCGGCAACCGCCATTGCAGCTTTGTTGGTTCTCTTCGCGGTGCCCTTCGCGGTGGCGAATCGCACGCGCTCCCTAGTCCCCTGGAGTCGCGTCGAAAATCTCTACCATCGCCGCGCCTACCAGTACTTTCTCGACAGCCACACCGCAATCGCTCCCGCCAACATGGCGGCTGCGGAGTTCGTGAATCGCCTCTCCTGCGACCGGGTGGCGATCGATGTGTACCTCGATCATCCAGTGCTCGATTACACTCCTCGGTCCATGTTTGTGTATCCGCTTCTGGCCCAGATTCATGCGGACGGCGAGACCAGGATGGTTTGGTACACGGGCGTTCAGAATGACACGATCCGCTATGCAAAAACCCAAAAACCATGCGCGGTCATCTGCCTGGAGTGTGCGCGGGTTCCGAAAAAATGGGAGGAATATCGCACCATCGGAGGCCGTGCCTCGGTGTTTGACTACATCGTGGTCTTTGCCGACAAAGGTACTATGCTCAATTCCGACGATAACCAGGCACTAGCACAAGCGGATGCGGTTTCAACCTCAGACGAACGGCAGAAATAAGCGCCCTCGGAACGACAGTTCCGGGACCGTCGATACTTTGTTGCCGGCGTCCTGACTGTTACGCTGCCAACAGGTCCGTGAGACCGGTCCATCGAGTCGAGGTTTTGTGCAGCCTCAATGCATGGCCAACGCGGGTGAAGTAGGCGATGGGCCCGACCAGGGCTACAGCGGCGGTGCCGATTCCGTCCCACCCGCTCCAAATTCTTCGGATTGCCGTCCGATCGTTTAATCTCAGATAACTTACACTCAAGATATTGTCGACCGGAGAAATCGGTGAACGTATTTCACATCGTAGGCGCCCGCCCGAATTTCATGAAAGTGGCGCCGGTGATGAGCGCGCTCAAAACCCGCAAGCACGTGGTCCAAACCCTGGTCCATACCGGCCAGCACTACGACGCCAATATGTCGGACGTGTTCTTTGAGCAGCTTGGTATCCCGGCGCCGGATGTGAACCTGGCGGTTGGCTCGGGCACGCATGCGCGGCAGACTGCCGAAATCATGACTCGTTTCGAGCCGGTTCTGTTGGAGCGCAAGCCCGACATTGTGCTGGTCTATGGCGACGTCAACTCAACCGTCGCTACCGCCCTGGTCTGCGCCAAACTCGGAGTGCGTGTCGGCCACGTCGAGGCAGGACTGCGCTCTTTCGACCGCACCATGCCAGAGGAAATCAACCGGCTGCTTACCGATCAGCTCGCCGACCTGCTCTTTACGCCTTCCGAGGATGGAGATGTCAATCTGCAACGCGAGGGAATTCCCGCCGAAAAGATATTCCGCGTTGGCAACGTGATGATCGATTCGCTGATGAAACTTCTACCGGCGGCGCAATGTCAGAACCGAAATGGCCTGCCCCAGCGCTTTGCATTAGTCACCTTGCATCGCCCGGCCAATGTCGACGACAGCGCAATTCTGAAGCGCATTCTCCAGTCGTTACTTGAGGTCAGCCAGGATCTTTCCGTCATATTTCCCGCCCACCCGCGCACCCGAAAACGCATTGCCGATTTCGGATTGCATGCCGGCCAACTCCAGATCCGGGACCCGCTGCCCTATATCGAGTTTCTTGGCATGCAGTCGCGCGCAACCGTTGTCATAACGGACTCGGGTGGCATTCAGGAAGAAACCACCTACCTCGGCATTCCGTGCCTGACGCTGCGCGAGAACACCGAGCGCCCAGTTACGGTTTCCCTGGGGACCAATGTTCTCGTCGGACGCAATCCCGACAAACTGCGCTCTGAACTCTCCCGAGTCCTCGCCGGCAAAGCCAAGAAGGGAACTGTCCCACCTCTTTGGGACGGTCACGCAGGCGAACGAATCGCCGCCTTGCTCGCTGGGGAGACGCGGAAAGCCGCGTCTCTACACTAGAAGTCGAGCCAAGATGTCTACCGGCTACGTCATCCGCAGAAACATGGGCTTGCCGCGCCCCTCTTTGCTGGAAACTGGAATCCTTCAACCATCTCGCGCATGAAAGCAAAGCAACTAGGGAACACCAGAGTACTCGTTCCCGAGCTCGCACTCGGTACGTGGCAGTATCGAGGTGGTGTGGACCCCTTGCTGGCCGGAATCGAGTTTGGCACCACGTTCATCGATACTGCGGAATCGTACGGGAGCGAGCCGGTGGTTGGCCGGGCAATTCGCGGAATCCGTGACCGTATTTTCCTCGCCAGCAAAGTTTCGCCCCGCCACTTTCGCCGGCACGATGTGATCAAAGCTGCCGAGTGCAGCCTGAAACAGCTAAACACTCATTACCTCGATCTCTACCAGTTGCACTGGCCCAACTATACCGTTCCCATCAGCGAGACCATGACAGCGATGGAGAGGCTGGTAGAAACAGGCAAAGTTCGATTCATCGGAGTCAGTAACTTTACTGTCGCCGAGTTGCGCCGTGCGCAGTCGGTTCTTTCGAATACACGCATTGTCTCCAACCAGGTGCGCTACAGTCTGGTGGATCGCTTGCCCGAAGAGGGGCTTCTGCAGTATTGCGACGCCAACCAGATCAGCCTCCTGGCCTACAGTCCGCTCGCGACCGGCTTCGAGACCATACGCAATTGCGATCCTGACGATGTCCTCGGGCAGGTGGCGGCAGACGTAGGCAAGACACGCGCGCAGGTGGCGTTGAGCTGGTGCGTGTCGCATTCCGCGGTGATCGCAATTTTCAAAGCCGACAAGCCGGAGCACGTGCGCGAAAACTGCGCCGCCTCCGGCTGGGAACTATCTCCAGAGCATCGTCAAATTCTGGAGAAACGAATTCGTCACCACGAGCGGAGTCGTGCGGAGCGATTCTTGAGAGGACTGGCGCGGCGCACCTTACAATATGCAGGCCGCAATCTCGGCAGCGCGACCGCCATGGACGATCACTCCAATAACGACGACAGCTCCAATAACAATGACAATAACCAGGACCACTCAAGATGAGGGAAGTCAGCGCAGTTGCCGGCGATCCCAAGCGACGCCCGGACGCATCGTGGCCGCAGGCCCAGTGGCCTCAGGGGTTTCCCACTGGCCGCGTCGACATCTGGAGAGTGCGTCTTGACGAACCGGCGGCAGCAGGTTCTGATGCCAGCGTTCTGTCTCCCGATGAGATCGTGCGCGCCGGACGATTTCACTTCGAGAAGGACCGGGTCCACTTCACAAGATGCCGCTCTGCGCTTCGAAGCCTGCTTGCCGGCTACCTTGCGATTCCGGCCACCGAGATTAGCTTCGAGTATCTGAGCGGCGGCAAGCCTCAAATCGCAGCCGGACAGAATCCACGCACCCTGCAGTTCAACCTATCTCACTCGACAAATATGGCGCTGATCGCGGTTGGAAGTGAGCACCGGCTGGGTGTCGATGTCGAAACAATCCGCCGCGATGTTGACACAACTTCACTGGCTGAGCGATTTTTCTCCCGTCGCGAATGCGCCGGCCTTCAGGCGTTGCCGGACTATCTTCGCGTGCCCGGCTTCTTTGCTTGCTGGACACGTAAGGAAGCATTTCTGAAGGCCACCGGCGCCGGGCTTTCTTTTCCGCTGGCAGACTTTTCCGTTACCACGCACCCCGATCTCGATCCTGAAATTGAAGACATTGGAGGAAACGCGGACGCCGGGAGACAATGGTCTCTGGCGGACCTCAGCGTCGCCGAGGGCTACCGCGCGACTGTCGCTGTTGAACGATCTCACCCCCGCCTGGCGACCTACTCCTGGAACTGACCTGCCACCGCCACCGCATTCATGAAACATGCGTCCTATCTTGCTCCCGCTACGCGCTGGTCTATCCTGGCAGCAGTGTCCCTGCTCTTCTGGTGGCGTCCCTTAGCCAACACGTTGGAGCTGGCGCTGGCCAACGAAGCCTACACCCACATCCTCTTGATTCTCCCCTTGAGTGCTGCGCTTATCTACTTGACCCTGAACCAACTCGATTCGAAAGCACTGCGCACAGATCCGCGGTCCAGCCTTCGCCTGGGCGTGCCTTTGCTGGCTGTGGCGTTGCTGATCGGTTGCTATACGAGATGGGGGATGAGCGCCGCGCCCGACGATGTCCGCTTGTCACTCGCCATGTTTGCCCTCGTAGCTTGGTGGATCGCCACTGTGGTCTTCTGTTTCGGACTGCGCGCTTTTCGGTCCCTTCTGCTTCCTCTCTGCTTCTTGTTTTTTCTCGTTCCGCTTCCTGGGTTCGCGCTGAGCGTGATCGTCGAATGGCTCCAGTACGGATCCGCCTGGATGGCGGCTTTACTATTCCGGGCAGTTGGCGAACCCGTGCAGCGAGATGGGATTTTTCTTCAGCTTACGGGACTAAGTCTTGAGGTCGCGCAGGAGTGCAGCAGCATCCGCTCCAGTTGTCTGTTGGTGATAACGACCATCGTTCTGGCTTATCTGTTCCTGCGGTCCTGGTGGCGGAATCTTGTTCTAGTCTTGATCGCAATTCCACTTTCGATCGCCAAGAATGGCCTCCGCATCTTTGTGATTGCCGAGCTCGGAATGCACATAGACCGGGGATTCCTGGATGGGAGATTTCATCACCACGGCGGAATCGTTTTCCTTCTTATCGCGCTGGGCGCGGTCGCCGTGCTTCTCGCGATTCTGCGTCGAGACGAGACTGTGGTTTTTCAGCGCCTCGACTGCGGCGAGATAGGCGGCCCGCGGCCAGTCAGCCAGGCTTAAGTGAACACTTAGTCTAAGCGGGAACAAAAGCAGGAGTTATAAAAGAAGGGCCCACCTTGCGAGCGAATCGCAACGTGAGCCCGTTTTTGTGTCAGCTGAAACTCTACGTTACCGTGGGCTTTGCCGCTCTGTAGCGCACGTACATGGCCCCGAAACAGGCCAGCCCCGTTCCGAGAAGGTAGATCGCAGCGGAGCCACCCTCAGGCACTTGCTGGCCGCCACCGCCGCCACATCGACGGCCGCCTCGACCCCAGCCGCCGCCTTGACCACCATGCTGAGCAAGCGCCGCAGGAGTTAGGCAACACATGACAACCGCCGCCAGCCACCACTTTCCATTTCTCTTCTTCATGAAGTAGCCCCTTTAGATTCATCTATTTAGCGAACCGCTCGGAGGGGAGTGGGAGGGGACTGGAAGGGGAGTGCTTCCCGAAGCGACTCTATCGCACCTGATACATTTAACTGTACCTGTAACTTACTGTCAAGATGATACTTTTTGCGACAGTTGCACGAGGATGCAACCCTCTTACCTGCCTAGCTGTGGACAGCTCCCCTAAAGGCTGGCTTGTGGACAACTCACCCGCAGTTACAGGTAACTGGCCAAGGTGAGCCCCCACGATCTATGGATTCGGAATGACCGCCTGAGTTTCATTCGAGTATCCACTCTCCTGCGACTCGCTATCCACGGCCGTTGCTACGTAATAGTAGGTCTGGCCGGAGACGACCGTGTTGTCGGTGTATGTGGTCGTGCCGTCGAGCGAAGGGTTAATCATCGAGTACGGACCGCCAGACACGGTACCGCGGTATACGTTATAGCCGACCGCATTATCCGAGCCGTTCCAACTGAGGTCCACGGTGTGCTGAGTTGCTGACGTTCCCGTTCCCGTCATCGTTTGTACCGCCGGCGAGTTCGCTGCGTTGCTGGAGAACGCCAAAGACGCTGAAGTAGCTCCGGTAGCTTGCGGCGTAAAAGTGACGGTGAAAGAAGTGGATTGACCGGCGCCCAGCGTTGCCGGCAGCGAGATTCCGGAGAGCACAAACTCTGCGTTGTTAAGACTCGCCGCTGTAATCGTGACCGCCGCGCCGCTGGCGTTAAGGTTGCCGTTGAGCGACGAACTCGATCCGACGTCCACGTTGCCAAAGCTGAGACTGGCTGGAGACACCGCCAATTGTCCCGCGGCCGTTCCGGTCCCAGAGAGCGCGATATTGAGCGGCGAGTTCGATGCGTTCGACACCACGGACAGGGTTCCGCTCGCCGCACCGGCGCTGGCTGGCGTAAAGGTCGCAGTAAACGTCACGCTTTGGTTTGCCGTGAGAGTGAGGGGTAAGGTTAATCCACTGGTGGAGAAACCCGACCCGGTCAAATTCGCTTGCGAGATGGTGATCGTCGATCCACCGCTGTTGGTCAGCGTTTCAGACAAGTTCGCACTGTTGCCAACCTGAACGCTGCCGAACGCCAGGCTGGAAGGATTGGGATTCAATACATCGGCATTGATTCCGTAACCGCCCAAGCTAAGGACTACCTTGTTGGTTACCTGGTCCTCCGCGACCGTATCAAAAGAGACGCTGCCGCTAAAACTCCCGCTTCCGGGGGGCGCAAACGTGATCGTTGCTGAAGTCGCTGTTCCGGCTTGCAGCGTGAGTGGCAGGGCGAAGCTGCCCATCGAAAATCCCGCGCCGCTCATCGTCACCCTGGTGATGGTGACATCGGTTTCCCCATAGTTCGAAAGAGCCACAGCAAGGCTTTCAGTGGCCCCAGCCTGGGTGTTTCCAAAGGCAACCGGCGAGGGATTTGCCGCAAGCCTTCCCCGCATAATGTCTTTGCCAGAGGCGGACAGCGTGAGCAGCAAGAGGCCACTCGCAATCACGAGGAAATTGGCCAAGTGACGATACAACCGAGAACCGTTCAAGTGCGACCTCTGTGTGCCGTTACCACATCCTGACGGCGGGGGATTTCGGGTCACCGGAGCTGAAAATCGAGTCCGGCAAAACCAGTTTCGCTCCTGAGGGTCGCCAGCCATAGATAGCGAAAGGCCCAGCTCGGCACGGCATCTGGCCAAGGTCTGCCTCGCGAAATTTCCTTTTTGCGGGATGAACTATGGTGTGAAAGGGCAGAACACGTCAGCTATCGTCTGTAAGTAATTGCTAATAAATGCGCTCTCGCTGGACTCCCGGACGCCAGGGTTTGTGTGATGCGGAGACTCCTGTCCGCGGCCTTTGCACCCCTTCTTTACCATTGCAATTTACGCGCAGCATAGGAGACCGCCGCAGTGGTGGGTGTCCGAAACAGGCCGCCCCGCGCCCCAAGAGCCGGCACTAGTGAGTGTGACGAATGCACTTCCGATTTTGCCTCGAAACCGCGCTGTTGGTGAAGATTGGGCATGCGATTCCTTCCCCCAGCTGCGGTTGCAGGGCTGCTCTTTTGGCTGGCGCCGGCATGTGTCTGGGCGCAGCAACTTCACTGTGATCCTTGCAGTCACAACTTCGGCAAGGTGCAGATTGGCAGTTCCACTTCCTACTCCATCGAGCTCTCGAACACCGGGAGCAAGACGTTGCGTATCGCTTCCAAGTCGAGACAGGGGAGCGCTTTCTCATTCGGCACATTCCCTCTACCAGTAAAGCTCCAGCCCGGCGCAAGCATCGAGCTGCCCGTTGTGTTCACGCCGACTGCAAAGGGGTATGCCAGCGGCACCCTCACACTTGCAAGCAACGACCCGAAATCGCCTCTTAACATGAAAGTCCAGGGGACCGGTTTCTACCCCTCCGAACTGGGAGTGACGCCTTCAACCCTTACTTTCGGGAATGTCACGGTCGGATCGAGCGCCAGTCTGCAGGCTACGCTCACGGCCTCGAACGCTGCCGTGACCATCTCGTCGGATGGGTCGACGAGTTCGGAGTTTGCCATCCTTGGGCTGAATCTGCCGGCCACGATTCAAGCTGGACAGAGCGTCCAGTTCACGATTCAATTCACGCCGAACGCCTCGGGCACAGCTTCCGGCAGTGCAGGGTTCACCAGCAGTGCGGCGAACTCACCCACGGTGGAACAGTTGACCGGTACCGGCGTAGCACAGGGTTCCCATAGCGTCGCTCTTTCCTGGGAACCGGGGAGTGGAAGCAGCCCCGTAGGATACAACGTCTACCGCGCCAGCGCCTATGCAGGCCCCTTCCAGATGATCAATACCGCGCTCGATGCTTCGACCAACTACACAGACGATACCGTCGTCTCTGGGGCGACCTACTATTACGTCACCACTGCGGTAAACGCCGAAGGTCAGGAAAGCGCGTATTCAAATGAAGTGCAGGCAGTGATTCCAGGCTCGTAGCCCTTTGCGCCAACAGCAAGATGGCGGAGAAATAAGGCGGTCTGGAACGCGGCAAATTGAGGAGTTCTGGCGGGAGTGCCACAGCACTCTAGTTCACGGTAAGGGGCGCCGTTACACTGCCGATCTTTCCGGTGACGTTGTCCCGGATCACAACCCGCACGGTGTATTGTCCCGGGGCAAGCTGCAGCGCATTCTTCATGTCGATTCCCTTGGCGCGCAAGGATGCCATTTGCGCGTCAGGCACAGAAGGGGCCACGGTCTTGCCGATGGTAATGGCGGCTTTGCCGGCGCTGCCTTTGTTGACGTAGGCGGCTGCCGCAAAGTCGAAGTTGAGGTGGTTCTGTCCGTTGATGCCTTCGATCGATACTCCGCCAGCCGGCACGTGGACGATGAACTCGGCTTTTTTCTTGGCGCCGTCACCGGACGTCCCCAACCACTTCACGCTCAGCGGCACGCCGGTGCCTTCGATGGGAGAACTGAGAGCATAGGCCAAGTCGGAGCTGCGCGTCACGTCGGGATTCATGGTCGCGTTGGTGACGAAGAAACCCTCGCGAGCGCGGACTTCCGTGTCTTTCTTGTCTACCTTGACCTTGAGCTGCCGCCAGCCGGAGTTGTTATTGTGCGTGTCGAGGTAGTAGCCGGCGAGGTAGTAGGAAGAGGCATCGTCGGCGGCGCGTTTGAAGCTGGAGGCCAGATCGTTGGTGTTGTAGAAGGCCTTGCCACCGGTCATATCCGCAAATTCGTTAAAGGTATCGATGAGCGACTGCTGGAACCCTGTGCGGTTGGTGATCTCATGCGCGAACTGCTGTCCGGTACTTTCAGCGACGGCCGCGGACGTATCATTCCCGACCAGGCCGCGAACGTCAATCGGATAGACGGAAATTTGAGCTGCATCCAAGGCTTGCACGGTGCGTTCATAGAGCGGGGAAAGATATCCACCGGGAAGCTGTGCTGCGGAAGAGATTTCGAAGGGAAATCCACCGGTGGCCCAGATAAGAGACTTGCGTCCGGGGACGCCTGAAAGAGACCACGCAATCTCCAGCAACCCGTCCAGGGTTTGTTCGACGGCTTCTTGCTGCTGGACCTGAGTGGTGAATGTATCGCCGTACGTAATCCAGGCGGCTGCTCTAGCGAAGGGGTTACCGCCAGGGCCGGTGGGAAGGTCAGGAAGATCCCCGACAGCGGCATTCGCCTGCGTGTCCGCGCCGAGTCCCTGCATTGCGGTCTGTTCTCCGCTGGCTTTATTTAAAAGTTGAACCAGTTCTTGGCGGTCGTCAGTTAGTCCCTGTACAACTTTCACACCGTGGCTTGTCATGACCATGAGCGCCAGAACCTGGCCGGAATCGAGATTGTCGGCCAGATACTTGATCAACGCTCGGCGGCCGGTGTATTGATCGAGAAAGGGAGTGTTGATTGTATCGAGAGCGATGACCGTGACAGTGCGTGGCTGCTGATCCGACAGCGTCAAATTGGCGAACTCTCCCGGCTTTGGCGCGACCACGGGGAGCTTCGTGTTCGTGCTGACGATCTCTTCAAACGTGGCGATCTTCTGCTCTTTCCCATTTTCCGAGACGTGGAAGTCTTGTTTGGTCAAACCGTGAATGTGGTTACCGGACTTATCGGTGACCACTACCGGAACTTGAACCAGAATCGTCTGTGTGCGGAACTTGATCTTTCCTTCCTCATCGGCCGTGCTGGTCGGAATTGAGGCCGTCCCGGACCTGGCGTTGGGATTTGGATCCGAGAACGGCACCAATGAGGGATCGCCTGAGCCCGGGGTGCCGGGCTTGGAAATGTCACCGGTTTGCGCCCAGGCTGAAACGCAGAATAAGAAGAGACAAGAAAGGGGGAACCCGAGACGGCGAGTGAACATATCTTCCTCACAGCGTAGTTCTGTTAATGGGAAGCTCCTTCTTGGTTCGAACTGCACTGATCATACATCCGTCCCGCGGTTCGCCGGCAGTGTGAAACAATTTTGGTACGATCGCCCCCACCGGTCGCAGATCAGCCCGGCATGACGCATGCAAGGTCCGCCACGCATTTGAAATTCCCCAAAACCCACGCTGCCCCGCGCGTGCTGTTACTTGCACAACGCCAGATTCTCAGGTGACGTTAACAGCGATTTCACAAACCGGGTATTTCAGGCCCGCGGGTCATCGGGCAACTGTGGCCGAAAGGTGTCAGGAAGCTTGTACTTAGAAATTATTCGCCAACGGTGCCACACTTGGTCCCTGTAGACCTGCTGTATGTTCATAATCTGCCGCTAAGCGAAGGGTTAGCCACAGCTTCCCGGGCTGGATAGCACGGGTTCGCCCCGTCTCCCGGTCCAAACTTTGGTTGATTCAAAAGTGCGCGAATCGAAATTTACTTGGCAGCGCTGTTCGACGAAGCCGTCGACATGGAATGCAACTGGATCAGGCCGATGCCCAGTCCCCCCACGGCGCCCGCGAGCAGCCCCAGCAGCACCAGCACGAAAACGTTCTCAAGCAGTGTTTTCTTCCCAACCGTCGTCATCCCGTATTCTCCACTCAGATTTCTAACTAACTGATTTTAGCACTTGGGATTCCTGTTCCCCATTACCGAGGTACCGTTACAGGCTGCCACGGCGGGAGCCGGGAATGGGCGCGGAACACGGGCGCTGCCACCACGGGCGACGGTTTACAGTTCTTCGCCCAAAGAGAAGCCGTCGCATGGGGGAAGCCGGGATTTCTCCGCTAGGAGCGCAATTATCGACTGCCTGGAACAGCTTGTGATTTGTTGCCAGTCTCCGAGAAGGTGGTGCCTTATGCCGGTCGACGAAATCCCGCTGCCACCCCTATGATAAAAAAGACTAAATAAGGAATCATTTGAGGAGGTGCATATGACAGAACCAAGTTACGAAGAATTGAAAGCTCGCCTGGCCGATCTGGAAAAACAGGTGGAAACGAAAAAGAGAAGCGGCGCCATAGAGTTCCGCGTGAGCGAGAAGGGCGGCGTCAGCGTGTATGGACTCGGCCGCTTTCCCGTGACGCTCTACTACGAACAGTGGACGAGGCTGCTCGACGCTGTCCCCGATCTTAAGGTTTTTATTGAAGAGAACAAAAGCAAACTGAAGCTGAAGCAGGGCTAGATCCATCCGGGGAGCAACCTTGTGTCCGCCGAAGACATCCTCAGCCAGCCGCAGTCTCCACCCGACGATCGGGTAGCGTATGGCGCCGACCCGAATCAGTTTCTCGAAGTGCGCCTGCCCCGCGCCAAGGGTCCGCACTCCGTTCTGTTGAACATCCACGGCGGCTATTGGCGCGCGAAGTATGACCTCGTGCACGCCGGACACCTCTGTGAAGCGCTGCGAGCGGCAGGCGTCGCGGCCTTCAACACCGAATACCGCCGCGTCGGCAATGCTGGCGGAGGATGGCCAGGAACGTTTGAGGATATCCGGTCGGCCTACCGGTTCGTTCAGCAAGAGCATTCGCGATTTCACCTCGACCTGGACAGGTCGGTGGTGATGGGACATTCGGCAGGCGGGCAGCTTGCCCTGTGTCTCGCGGCGCACGAGACCTCGGTCCGTTGCGCAATCTCGTTGGCCGGAGTGGTTGACTTAAAGCAAGGTTACGCGTTGCATCTGAGCAACGACGCCGTAGCCGAGTTTCTGGGCGGCAAGCCGGACGCGGTGCCCGAGCACTACCGGGAAGCCGATCCGATGGAACTCAGCATTCCCCAAGCCCGGCAATGGCTGCTCCACGGCACCGAAGATGACACCGTGCCGCCCGAATTCAGCCGCGATTATGTCATGCAAAAAAGGAAGGCCGGCGAATCGGTCCAGTTGCTGGAGATTCCGCATGCGGGCCATTTTGAGTTAATCGATCCTGCTGCGGAAGCCTTCAAGCAGGTCACAAGTACGGTGCTGACGGCGGTGGGTAGTGGTTGAGAGGATCGCGCCGGTACGGCCGAAAACCCCATTGCTAGGAAAAATGGTGCGCCCGGAGAGAATCGAACTCCCAACCTCTTGGTTCGTAGCCAAGCACTCTATCCAATTGAGCTACGGGCGCATCGTGGCAGAATTACGTCTTTGAATTATAGCGGAAACAGGATCGTTTCGCCCCACCTGATCGCCGGAAACCCTCACCGAAAACTCTTTGCTGAGTTCGGTTTACGCTTTTCGATCCACGCCAAACGCCGCGCTGTTTGTGAAAATCGACCGCCTTGTCACGTGGAAGTCTGTAAACAGGATTTGTAAATTAGCGTAAAAGTTTCCGGCCCCACGCAAAACCTACCCGCCTCTGCGTTCTATTAATACATGTTAGCAATGCCTTAGCGATGGCACGCGACATGCTCCTCCTTGGAGTAGACGAAGTGGCGCGCAACGGGGCATTTGGGAAAATACTTCGGCCAGAGGTCTTTCCGAATGCCCCCTTGCAACCTTCTGTTTGACGCCAAGGTTTGGCCGCCAAAATTTGACGCCGAGGTGCACTCCGCTCCGTTTCCCGGACCTCCCCCGAGAGTCCTCCTGGAGAATGAGGGCTAGCCGGGAAACGGGCGGAGTGCGCGGGTATTACCGCACAGCGACCCCTTCCTCAGCTACCTCCGGAAACCCTCAGGCAAGAACCAGCTGCTCCCGTACGTCGATACCAGCCTCGCGCAGTAACTTGGCTACCGCGTCGCCCTTCAAGCGCGAAGCGTCGAACAGCACGCGCACCGTCCGCTCTTTCTCGTTAAAGCGGATACGCTGGATGCCATACACTTCGCGCACACTGTCAATGGCCCGCAACTCAGCTTCTCCAGGCGGAGTCTGGTAGCGGTAGGCGACTTCAAGGTAGGTCATTTCATTTCTCCCCAAGCAGTAGGTTCGAGGATTACTCTTTCAGTATCTAATAAGGGTTGCGTTCCGCCAAGCGCGATCTCGTGTGGCGACGGGCTCTCTCGCTTGTCCAAGCCGAGAGAAACTCGGCAGACTGTCTGGCAAACTACAGTATGGACCACTTCGACCCCGTGGATATCTCGAAAGCCGCCCAGCCCTCCGCCCAGGCGCACGAAAAGGACCCCGTCTGCGGGATGGATGTGAATCCGGAAACCGCCCGCTTCAAGGCGCTGCATAACGGCAAGGAATATTACTTCTGCTCGGCCGGTTGCCTGGCGAAGTTCCAAGCGAATCCCGACAACATTCTCTCGTCTCCGCCCAAGCCAATGACAATGACAATGACATCGGGACTGGTGTCTCTTGGAGCTCCTCCGAGCCCGGTCATGCCAAAGCTGAGCAAGTCAGCTGAAAGTGCTCAGCCGGCGAGCAAATCTGGAAAAGACACGCGGCTCTACGTTTGTCCGATGTGCCCCGAAGTGCGGCAGGTTGGGCCGGGACCATGTCCCAAGTGTGGCATGGCGCTCGATCCCGAGTCGCCGTCGCTCCCCGCGACCAAGACCGAATACACCTGCCCGATGCATCCCGAGGTCGTGCGAGCCGAGCCAGGAAGTTGTCCGATCTGCGGCATGGCGCTTGAGCCGCGCATGGTAACGGTCGAAGAAGACAATCCCGAACTGCGCGACATGACACGGAGGTTTTCGATCAGCCTGGCTTTGACCGCGCCGCTCTTGGCGATTGCCATGGGCAACATGCTCTCGCCGCATATGTTCATGGCGTCGCCGTGGAACTGGGGCTTACCGTGGCTCGAACTCCTGCTCGCCTCGCCAGTGGTCCTCTGGGGCGGCTGGCCATTCTTCGAGCGCGGATGGTCGTCGCTGATAAATCGCAGCACCAACATGTTCACGTTGATTGCAATGGGCACCGGTGTCGCGTATGGGTTCAGTCTGGTGGCAATACTGTTCCCGCAGATTTTTCCGTTGTCGTTCCGCAGCATGGGCGACCGCCCGGACGTTTACTTCGAAGCGGCAGCGGCGATCGTCACACTTGTTTTGCTGGGGCAGGTGCTAGAGCTGCGCGCCCGCAGCCGCACGTCAAGCGCAATTCGCGCGCTGCTCGATCTAAGTCCAAAGATGGCGCGCGTGCTGAATGAAGACGGTACTGCAAGTGAGCGCGACATTCCACTCGAGGATGTGAAGCCGGGAGATCGCCTGCGGGTGCGTCCGGGAGAAAAAATTCCGGTCGATGGCGTGGTACTCGAAGGATTGAGCGCAGTGGATGAATCGATGATCACTGGAGAGCCGCTGCCGGTGAAGAAAACGGCCGGCTCTCGGGTGATCGGTGCCACCGTCAATCGCATGGGAGCATTCGTGATGCGAGCCGAGCGCGTAGGCAGCGAGACGATGCTGGCGCAGATCGTGCGGATGGTAAGCCAGGCGCAGCGCACACGCGCCCCCATTCAACGACTGGCCGATAAGGTAGCCGGCTGGTTCGTACCGGCGGTGATAGCGATTGCGGCAGTGACCTTCATCGTGTGGGTAGCGTTCGGACCAGAGCCGCGTTTCGCGCACGCCATCGTGAACGCCGTAGCCGTGCTGATCATCGCCTGTCCGTGCGCGCTAGGCCTGGCAACGCCGATAGCAATCATGGTTGGCACCGGACGCGGCGCGCAGGCTGGCGTTCTCATCAAGAATGCCGAGGCGCTAGAGGCGCTTGAGAAGGTGGACACCATCGTCTTCGATAAGACGGGCACGCTGACCGAAGGCAAACCGAAAGTAGTCGCGTTCTCGACGACAGAGATTTTGCGGCTGGCGGCGAGTCTGGAGCGCGCCAGCGAGCATCCACTGGGCGCGGCCATTGTTCTGATGGCGAATGAAGAGAAGCTGAGTTTGAGCGAGCCCGCCAATTTTCAATCCGTGCCAGGTCAAGGCGTGCGCGGGAACGTGGAAGGGAAGAGCGTAGCGGTTGGGAACAGCGCTCTGATGCGCGCGGTCGGAGCTTTCGAGAATAAGACCGCCATCTCAATCCTCAAATATGCCGGCTCAACTATGATCTATGTGGCGGTCGATGGCCGCTATGCCGGATACATCGCAGTCGCTGACCCCCTGAAATCGTCCACTCCGAAGGCCCTGCGCGAATTGAAAACCCAGGGGATCCGCCTGGTCATGCTCACGGGCGACAATCAAGGCACGGCCGCGGAGATTGCCGAGCTGCTAGGCATCGATGAGTTTGAGGCGGAGGTGCTCCCCGCTCAAAAAGTGGACGTCGTGAAAAAACTGCAGAACGAAGGCCGCGTGGTTGCCATGGCAGGCGACGGCATTAACGACGCGCCGGCGCTGGCGCAAGCGCAAGTCGGAATCGCCATGGGGACGGGAACCGACATCGCTATGGAAAGCGGCGGCATCACCCTTGTTAAAGGAGACCTTGAAGGAATTCTGCGCGCTCGCAAGCTAAGCCAGGCAACCATGCGCAACATCCGGCAGAACTTGTTTTTCGCGTTTCTCTACAACTCGATTGGCGTGCCGATCGCCGCAGGTGTGCTGTATCCGGTCTTCGGATTGCTCCTGAGCCCGATTCTAGCCGCCGCCGCCATGAGCTTCAGCTCGGTGTCGGTGATTACGAACTCGCTGCGGCTACGGAAAGTGAAGCTGTAGGCCGTCCCGCCAGAATACTCGCCTAAGATTTGTCATCCCGAGCGAAGCGAGGGATCTGCAGTTTGGCCGCAATATTCAAATCCGTCGGTTTCGCCCGGAGCGATAATCCATCGATGATGTGGAGAAAACTACAGTTTGCTCAGATAGTCCGTGATTTCCGGGCTGCTCCAATCCACAGGCCCGATAAACTTGCGCCGAACGACTCCGTTGCGGTCAATGACGTAGGTTTCCGGCCAGCCAAATGTGCCGTAGAGCCTGGCCGCTTTCTGCGCTTCATCCCGCACCGTAACCATGTTGACGCTGTAGTCTTTGAGGAACTTGTGGTACGCCGCATCGTCCGCGTCAATACTGACGGCGAGCACCACTACGCCTTTACCTTTGAAACGAGCCTGCATCCGTACCAGCGATGGGGTCTCTTCGACACACGGCGGACACCACGTCGCCCAAAAATTCAGCAGCACCACCTGCCCGCGAAACTGGCTGAGCGTGACTTTATGGTCGGAATCCTGCAACGTGAAGTCCGGGGCATTCGAACCGATGCGCGCGGGATGGCTCCCGCTGTAGCATCCGATCAGCGCAGCCAGCAATCCAAAGGCTAGTAACGTCGAAAGCGGCGTGGCTGGCTGCCGGGGAAGAAGCGGGGAAAGAAGCGTTCGTCTCACACCGCTATAATAGCGAAAAACCGATGGATAGTTCACTTCCAGCCGCGTTGCCCGAGTTTCCGATCGCCCAGGTCGCGATCCCGGATGTCTCAATTATTGTTCCGGCCCGGAACGAGGAAGCCAACATCGGCGACTGTCTAAAGTCGCTGACGTCCCAAACCGGCGTCGCTTTTGAGATCATCGTGGTCGACGACGGTTCTACTGACCGCACGCGCGAGATCGCGCAGGGCTTCGGTGGAGTACGGGTGATCTCGCCGGAGCCTCTGCGCGAAAACTGGACGGGAAAAAACAACGCTCTCGTTGCCGGAGCGAAAGAAGCGCACGCAGGCTGGCTACTGTTCACCGACGCAGATACCATACATCTGCCGCACTCCTTAGCTGGAGCTTTGGCGGAGGCCAAAGAAGAGCGGGCGGATTTATTGTCATACTCGCCTGAACAAATAGTCGTCAGCATCGGCCAGCGTGCCGTGATGCCGGTAATCTTCGCCGAACTGGCGGTGCAATACCCGCTCCAGAAAGTGCGCGACCAGAGTTCGGATGTGGTAGCCGCGAACGGGCAATATATCCTCGTCCGCCGTGAAGCCTACGACGCCGTAGGCGGTCACGCCGCAGTCGCCACAGAAATTCTTGAGGACGTCGCGCTGGCGCGGCTGTTCCGCAAAGCCGGCAAACGCGTGTACTTCCGCTACGGCGGAGACGCCGTGCGCACCCGCATGTACCGCAACTGGGTCCAGCTTCGCGAAGGCTGGACGAAGAATCTGGCATTGTTATTTCCTCATCCCGGCTTGCTAGCGCTGCAAAGTTTGTTGCTCTGGTTCGTGGCGTGGTTCACGATTGACATGGCCGCCTCTGGCGCCCTCAGCCGCCGCTTCGCGTGCATTGCTGCCGGTGCTCTCTGGTGGATATTGGTGTACCGGCGAATTCGCGCCGCACATTTCACGACAGCGAATAACCTGTTAGCAATGGCGGTGGGTCTGCCAATGTTCGCCTATCTCCTCCTGCGTTCGAAGAAGGCCCACTCGAAAGGCCAAGTATCGTGGAAGGGCCGTGCCTACATTGTCGGCGCGCCGTCTGAACGCAAGACTGCAGCAATGCAAGCCGCAAGAGCGACTTCTAGCATTGAGGCTCAAAAAACTGAGAACCGAGAACTGATTTTATGGTCTACCTCACACGCAAAGCGGAATTTTCCGCATCGCACTACTATCACAATCCAGACTTTACTGCGGAAGAGAACCAGCGGGTCTTCGGCAAATGCAATAATCCCAACGGACACGGGCACAACTACACCTTGGAAGTTACCGTAAAGGGCGCCGTCGATCCGAAGTCGGGATTCGTCGTCGACTTGAAGCAATTGAAGGACGTAATGAGCAGGGAAGTGCTCGACGCGCTCGACCATCGCTTCCTGAACAAGGAAGTGCCCGAATTCTTGAGCAAGATTCCTACGACCGAGAATCTCGCCATCGCCATCTGGCAGCGCCTCGCGCCGAAACTCAACCAGGCGCAATTGCACCGTGTGCGCATTTACGAAACGCTCGATCTTTTTGTCGATTTTTACGGTGAGGATTTCCACGGGGAATCATGAAGACGAGAAGCATGAAGGCGCACCTGACCCGCCGCTACATGTTTTCCGCGTCGCACCGCCTGCATAGCGACGAAATGTCAGAGGAGGAAAACCGTGTAACCTACGGCAAATGCAATAATCCCTACGGACATGGCCACAACTACATGCTCGAGGTCACCGTCAGCGGACCAGTCGATGACCAGACCGGTATGGTCTGCAATTTGTTCGATCTGGATGGCTTTGTACACAAACAGATTCTCGAGCGCTACGACCATCAGAATCTGAATCTGCTGTCGGAATTCGCAAAGAGCGTTCCGACCACGGAAAACCTATGCATCGCGATCTACGATATTGTGAAGCGCGCCTTCGGCAAGGCTCATCTAGAGAAGGTACGGATTGAAGAGACGATGATGAATTCGTTTGAATATTGCGGAGAAAACGGTCGCTAGTCGCTGATCGTTGCGCACACGGGTTGGCAACGACGAACGACCATCGACTAACGACCAAGACCCTATGAAATCAACCATTGAACCGCACACCCTGACCAGCGCCACCTACGAAGAACTGGTGCGCGAAATGATTGTCCGCCTCGGCGAAGATCCCGATCGCGAAGGCCTCGTCCGCACGCCGGCCCGAGTCGAAAAAGCCATGCAGTTTCTGGTCAAGGGCTACAAGGAAGATCCTGAAGCGCTCTTGCGCGGTGCGCTATACACCGTCAGCTATGACGAGATGGTGATCGTGAAAGACGTCGAAATGTTCAGCCTGTGCGAGCACCACCTGTTGCCGTTTTTTGGCAAGGTACATGTGGCCTATATCCCGAACGGAAAAGTCATCGGCCTAAGCAAAATACCGCGCCTCATCGACGCCTTCTCGCGCCGCTTGCAGATACAGGAACGGCTGACCACGCAAATTGCGGAGGCGATCCAAAACGCGATTGAACCGCAGGGCGTCGGCGTCGTCATCGAGGCGCGGCATCTGTGCATGATGATGCGTGGCGTCGAGAAACAGCATTCATCGGCGGTAACTTCGTCCATGCTCGGCAGCTTCCGCAGCGAAGAAGAAACCCGAACCGAATTCCTGTCGCTCATCCGCCAAAGAACGAATGGCGTGTGATTGCTGAGCTCGGTGTGGGGCGGCAAGGTTCGCGCGGGGGCAGCCGCCCTCGGTTGCCCAGGGCGAGCGCAGCAGCCTGCTCGTAATCCCGCACCGCTTGGATTAAGCTGGAATGCCCCATGCCGAAACGCAAGCCCACATTGCGCGGACCCATGCTCTCCGGCCGCCTGGCCCTCATCACAGGCGCCAGCCGCGGAATCGGTCTCGCCATTGCCCGCGCACTAGCGCGCGAAGGATGCAATCTCATCATTACCGGTCGCGCCGAGCGTGCCCTGGCCAAGGCGCGCGCTGAACTGGAGAAGCTCCAGCCGGCAAAGCTTAACGTCGACGTCCTGGCGCAGTCCTGCGACGTCCGCAGCCCCGACTCGGTCGACTATCTCTTCGCGCTCGTTCGCGGACTGCACCAGCCCCTCGATATCCTTATCAACAACGCTGGCATTGGACATCCCCATCGCACCGTCGCCGAGTTGCCCTATCCCACCTGGATGGAAGTGATCGACACCAACCTCAATGGCCTGTTCCTCGTGGCGCAGGCGGCGCTCGCCGTGATGAAGCGCGGCAGCACCATCGTGAACAATTTGTCGATTGCCGCCGAGCGCGTCTTCCCGGGATCGGCTGCCTACAACGCCTCGAAGCATGGCGCCCTCGGCTTTACCAATACCTTGCGCGAGGAGTTGAGGCCGAAGGGAATTCGCGTAATCGCCCTCATGCCTGGTGCAACCGATACGGCGATCTGGGACACGATGTGGCCAAAAGCGCCCAGGCGCAAAATGATGTCCGCCGAAACCGTCGCGCGGACAGTAGTCGATGCCCTACTCTTGCCCAGCAACACAACCGTGGAGAAAGTCGTGGTGATGCCCTCCATCGGCGAACTGTAGATGGCTGCGGAGAAGGCTCCTCTGATTTCCTGTAGAGACGCGGCTTGCCGCGTCTTCTGCTGCTGGGTAAGACGGGGCAAGCCCCGTCTCTACACGAGGTTTCGCGATAGCGACGCTGGTGCCTGATTGAGCATCCAAATACTATGTAGTTTTAGTTTGTCCGTGAACGACTGACGACTAATGACCAATGACTAGCGACCGAAAAAAGACGATGTCATTCCTCGACTACTTCAAATCGCTGAAGCCGGAACACCGCCAGGCGTGGGCCGTAGCCATAGCCGCGGACATTCTCCAGATCGCCGCGTTTCCATTCTTCGTCGAAGGAGGCATCTCTCCCGCCGACTCGCTCCTCGATCTCTTTGTCGCCTTCGTGATGATTCGTTTGCTCGGATGGCACTGGGCTTTCTTGCCCACGGCGGCGGCGAAACTCATTCCCGGAGCCGATCTTTTTCCCACCTGGACGGCCGCTGTATGGTTCGTCACCCGCCATAAGGTGCCTTCCGTCGGGGAGCAAGAGGTCCTGCCTCCGGGCCCCGCGCCGGAACCGCGCCGCTAAAAAATGCGCAGACTGGCTGCTAAGCCGTTGACTACCACGTTCCATACCGGTATCGATGCGGCCGTTCCCGAAACACGTTAATCATGACCACTCCCGCGACGAAGCCTCCCACGTGCGCCCAAAAAGCAACGCCACCTGAAGTAGTCTGGCTGGTTTCGGTAATGGCGGTCGCAGTACCGCTCAGGAAATTCATTACGAACCAGTAGCCGAGCATCAGCCAAGCGGGAACGTGAAAGAAAAATATCGGCGGAAACCAGATGAGCACTCGTGCCCGTGGATAGAGAATGAAGTATGCACCCATCACGCCCGCAATCGCGCCACTCGCGCCAATGCTGGGTACGCGCGAGGCCTGGTTCAGCACAATGTGCGTGCAACCAGCCGCCAGCCCGCTGACCAGGTAAAACACGAGATACGTGAAGTGTCCAAGGTAATCTTCGACGTTGTCGCCAAAGATCCACAAGAACAGCATGTTCCCACCCACGTGTAAGAATGAAGCGTGCAGAAACATCGAGGTAAGCAACGGCAAAATGGCCGTGGCCAGGCTGTCGTAGGAGTGCCCAGTCAGCACGGCCAGCGTGTGGCGAGGAACCACGCCAAACTCCACCATAAACAAACTAAGCGCGCGATGACTGACCGAAAGTTCCCACAGAAAAACCAGCACGTTTATTACGATCAGAAAATAGTTGACGAATGGCGTCGAGAAGGTGGGCTGATCGTCACGAAGAGGAATCATTTAATTGGCAGTTTGTAATTGGTAATCTAATTCCAATCGTTGCCGATCAACGGTCTTGCTTTTAGATTACCAATTACAAATTACCAAATTACAAAATTCCATGAACGGTGTCGTAATCATCGACAAGCCCGCAGGCCTTACGTCGCACGATGTAGTCAATCGCGTCCGCCGAATTCTCGGCCAGCGCTCGGTCGGTCATCTCGGAACCCTCGATCCCTCGGCCACCGGAGTCCTGCCGATTGTCCTCGGCAACCTCACGCGCCTGGCGCAGTTCTACGTCCATTCCGAGAAGACCTACGAAGGCGTGATTCGCTTCGGCTTCGCCACTGACACCTACGACGCCGATGGCCAGCCCACTACGCCGCCGCAAGACGTCCACATAAACTGCAATGAGGTGCGGGCCCTGGCTGCCCGGTTTCATGGCGTCATCGAGCAGATGCCGCCGCCATTCTCCGCCAAGAAAATAGCTGGAGTCCCCGCCTACAAGCTGGCCCGCAAGAACAAAGCAGTCGCGCTCAAGCCGGTGCAAGTAGAAATTAAAGAATTCGAGATTCTGGAGACTACCGCCGATCAAGCCACCTTCCGCGCCCGCGTGGCCTCGGGCACATACATACGGTCGGTAGCCCACGAGATGGGCCAGAACCTAGGCTGTGGCGCTCATCTGGCCAGCCTGCGACGCACCACCGTCGCCGAGTTCGCCATCGAAGACGCACATTCGCTGCAATCGTTAGAAACTGCGATGCAGCAGGGAACTGCTGAGTCGTTATTCGTCCATCCGAGAAAGTTGGTGCCGCAGTTGCCGGGCGTCACCGCCAGCGATGAAAGCGCCGCTCTAATTCGCAGTGGCCGTGCCGTGAATTTGCCGGAAATGTCGCGTGCTCCACAAGTAAAAGTTTTCTACGGCCAACGCGACCTGATCGCCATCGCAACCAGAATCGCCGGGACGCTTTTCCATCCCGGGATCGTGTTTACAGGGTCAGTGGACTGACTGGCAGAGTGACTCAACAACCTGATTCAAGAAATTGACTTAAGAGCCTGACTCAACATGCTAAGGCTGCGCCGCGGCGGGTCTTGAAGGCACACTGGTGAGAAAAGACTCCGCCGTTTTCTCCGCCTCTGCAAGATTTACCACGCGCTCGGAAATCGCCTTGGCCTCGTCCAAGCGTCCCTCTTGCTGCAATGCCCGCGCCAGCAGGAAGTACGCAACGTCGGTGGGATGCACTGCCACCGCACGCGAGTACTGGCGAATGGCCTCTGCCAAATCGCCGTTACCGTTTTCTTGGGCGAGCAGGCCGAGTCCGACCATTGCCCTGGTCCGATGGGGCGCCAACTGTACCGCTGTTTCGAAACACTGCTTCGCCTTCATCGACTGTCCCATTTGACGATAGTCGAATCCCAGACTGCTATAGGCCGCCGCTCGTATGTCCACGTCGGCCGTTCGCAGAACCATCTGATATCGCTCAATGGCCGCTGACAGATTGCCCCGGCTTTCCTCATAGGCGCCAAGATTCAGGTTGGCCAGCAGATTGTCGGGACGAATGGCGACTGCCGCCTGGAAGTGCACGGCGGCCTCTTCGGTTTTGCCCTGCTCAAACAGAAAGTCTCCCAAGTTGTTCTCTGCAATGTAATTGTCCTGAGTGAGGGCCAATGTGCGCAGCCAGAATGTCGGAGGATCGTGCCAGTAGCCAACCTGACGGTAAGTGACGATCCCCAGCGCCAGCACATAACAAACTGCTGGAATGGCCAGCCATTTGGCTGGAATCTTACGACCTTTGGCCCAGTCGGCCACCAGCCACGTCACCATCACAAACAGTCCTATGAACGGAAGGTACGCGAAACGATCTGCCATTGCCTGCGGGCCTACCTGTACCAGCCCGATCATCGGCACCATGCTTCCCACGAACCAAAACCATCCGACCACAAGATATCGTCGATCGCGTGTGCGAAGAAACAAAGCGGCACGGATGCAAGTATTAACGACCAAGGCGGTGACCACCATCAACAGAAGCACGGCTACGCCTACTTGCCAGACCGGGTAGAGCCTGCTGGGGTGCGGATACAGCGCCACCAGATTTGAGGGCCAAAGCGCCTTCCCCAGGTAACACACATACGAGATCGCACCCGTCTCCAGCCGCAAGCCCAGGCTGTACCGGGAGAAATTCTGGACAGCGCCGCCAGCCCTCTCGGCGTTCATTGTTACCACCGCGCTTGCCGCGGAGAGCAGCAGGAGCGGCAATTTTTCCAGCACCAGCCATCCATTCCACGAAAAAAGCGAGTTTCCGCGAGGCAAGGTTCCGTGAGCCAAGGCCTCGACGTCCGCGTCCGAAGCCGCCAGTGGAGAAATCCTGCACAGCGGCCAGTAGTCCAACAGCAAAAGCAGAAATGGAAACGTAATGATTTGAGACTTGCTCATGAGTCCAAGCGCAAAGAGAAAAAACACCGCTGCGTAGCGGAGCACCGCGCGTTTCCGCGTGTACCAGACATAGGCATGCAGAGCGAGCAAAAAGAACACCATGCTCAACACGTTCTTCCGCTCCGCCGCCCATGCCACCGATTCGACGTTGATGGGATGGAGCGCAAACAAGGCGGCGACCATCAGGCTGCGCCAGCGGAATCCTGTGACGCCCTGGAGCAGCAAGAACAGAAGGACAGTGTTTGCGGCATGAAGCAAGACGCTCACGTAGTGGTGGCCCAAAGGATTCAAGCCGAAAAGTTCACAATCCAGTGCATGAGAAAGCCACGACAGCGGAGCCCAGTTCGCCTCATCATAGGTGGTGAAGGCCCATTTCACGGTCGCCCAGGTCAGCCCCGCCCTTACATGAGGGTTGTCCGTGATGTACCGATCGTCGTCATAGTTGAGGAACCCATTGTGAGTTACTGGGTTGTAGGCCACCAGCACAACGACGGTAAGCAGCAGGCAAAACAGTAGAGTTCGGATCTCCGGTGACTCAAACCGTTTGGAGGAAGTCGAACTCTCCGATCCTTCGAGACGTTTCAGCACCGCGGCAGAGGAGGACGAACTCATGGATTCTACTATTCTGAACTGGACACGAGGCGTTCAGAGAAACATCTGCGACGCGAGAGTTCCCATGGTAATCGAGTCGCAGCGACGATCTCCCACGTCGAGAGTCCCGGCGGCGCGTCACAGACCCAGAGGGCGAAGGGTCGTATACTCTGGCGCAGGAGGACCAGTTGAATCCTCCGGAAGGGGACCCTTTGACCTTCACCAACTGCTACGAAGATGGCGCCCGCGCCGAGGCCTACGCCACCTTGGAGTTCAAAAACACCTACCACCTGGCGTATCGGGACATCCCTGCCATCCTCGCTGCGCATGTCAGCGGTCGCAAGAGTCTGGATTTCGGCTGCGGCACAGGACGCTCCACCCGCTTCCTGCGGCAGCTCGGCTTCGAGGTTACGGGAGTCGATATCGCCGGGGATATGATCCGCAAGGCGCGGGAACTCGACCCCTCCGGCGACTATCGCCTGATGTCTGGCGATGACGTTCCCAGCGAACACCTAGATTCGTTTCCATCCGGGACTTATGATCTGGTGTTAGCTGCCTTCACTTTCGACAACATTGCAGGTCGTGATAACAAGCTGCGCATTCTGCAGGACCTAGGCCGCCTCCTGAACCGAGAGGGAAGGCTCGTACAAATCGTCTCTCGACCGGAAATCTACACCCACGAGTGGTCGTCATTTTCGACAAGAGACTTTCCCGAGAACCAAGCCGCGAAGTCGGGGGACAAAGTGCGCATCGTTGTGACCGATCACGGCGATCCTCGCCCGGTGGAAGACATCCTATGGACCGATGAGGCATACCGCGAGGTTTTCGATGAAGCCCGCCTGCGGCTCGTACAGAAATACGAGCCATTGGCGCACGGAGACGAACCCTACCGTTGGGTGAGTGAGGTGCAGATTGCGCCATGGGCTGTGTACGTGCTTGAAAGCTGCTGAGATAGCCAGCATATAGGGCCAATATCAGTAATGTCCGATAACAGGTATTATGTGAACTGATAGAGATAGGCTCCGATCCCCCGAGCATAAAACGCTAGGCTAAACGCGTAAGACGACCATCACATTAGTAAGCCGTAATTGACTTTCTGCTTACCATTCCATACCATTTCCCTATGAAGGCCAAATACACCATACTGAGCACCAAGGGCCAGATCATCATCCCCGCCGAGATCCGCGAGCAGATGAACCTATCGGTCGGCACCAAGCTGTCGATCCAGCGCGACGGCCAGACGCTCATCCTGCGCCCGATCACCCCCGAGTTTATCGACAGCCTGTGCGGGTCGACCAAAGGCTTGAGCAAGCTGCGCGACACCATGCATCGGGATGACAAGGACAAGGAACGCTGATAAGGAACGCGCTAATAAGGACCGATGACCGATGACCACCTACGTCCTCGATGCCAGCGCCATCCTCCGCTTTACCGACAAGGAGGCCGGGTTTGATCGGGTTCGCGATCTCCTTATCCAAGCCGCCCACGGCGACGTCGAGCTTCTACTGAGCGCTGTCAGCTGGGGCGAGATTGTAAGTGCCTTGTACAAACGAGCCGGAGGCACGGCCCTGATGACCAGCTTAGCGGCGAACCTCGCTGCCCTTCCGCTAACCATCATTGCTGCAGAGAAGGATCTCGCTGAAGGCGCGGCCGTCTTCAAATACGACTTTAAGGTTCCATTTGTCGATGCCTTCGCCGGATCGCTGACCTTGCACGAGAATGCGACGCTGGTAACCGCAGACTACGACTTCAAAAGCGTCCCATCCGACACAATCAAGATCGAATTTCTCCCGGCCAAGTAGACTCCTGATAACGGTAAGTTCCCTTCGACGTCTGTTAAATCGAATGTCTTACGGGTTCTAACATGCGAAGAAACCGCGCCCTTGCTCTTCTCCTGACAGCCCTCGCCGTAACTCCGTTTCTCCACGCCCAGACGGCTCAACCACAGCCCCAGCGGGAGCACTTTCAAAACGCGAAAGTACTCTACGGATGGGCCGAAGACAGTCACGGCGAACGCCTTCGAACATTCATCACCAGACCCAACAACACCGCCGGCAAGGTTCCTGCGATCTTCTTCGTCGGATGGCTCAGCTGCGACACCCTGGAATACCCCGACGCCGATACAAAGGACGGTTTCGGCATCCTCTTGCGCCGCCTGATCGAGCAATCCGGCTACGCGACCGTGCGCATGGATAAACCGGGCGTAGGTGACAGCCAGGGAGATTGCGGCAAGACCGACTTCAGCGCAGAACTCTCAGGCTATCAATCGGCTTTTGACGAAACGCTCAAGTATGACTTCATTGATCCCGCAAACATTTTTGTGGTCGGTCTGAGCAATGGAGGCGGAACCGCACCGCTAGTCCCCCGCCATCATCCTGTGCGCGGATACGTTGCCGCCAGCTCCTGGGGTCGCACCTGGTACGAACACATGCTCGACCTGGAACGTCGCCGCCTGATCGAAGCGGGCAAATCGCCGGCCGAGGTCAACAACGCCGTAAAGACCTTCGTTGAGTTTTACGCGCTATACCTGACGAGAGGAATGACGCCCGGCCAAGTCATCGCAGAGCATCCCGAGTGGAAAGGTCTTTGGTACGATTCCCCGGACGGCCAGTACGGCCGCCCGGCAGCGTTTTATCAGCAATTGCAAGCCCTGAACCTCGGCGAAGCCTGGCAAAACGTGAACGACCCAGTACTCGTCATCCGCGGCACCGCTGACAACATTATGAGCCGCGCCGACAGCGGAGCCATCACTCAAATCGTGAACCAGGTTCATCCTGGACACGCTCGCTATCTCGAGATCGATGGTATGACCCACGGCTTTACCGTCAACGACAAGTTTTATGACGATCTGATTTCAACCATCCTGACCTGGATGAAAGAACAGCTGGCAGTAAGGTAGCCGCTAGGCAGCCAGGCCCGTCACACTACCATCACTGCCGCCCGCGCCGAAGTCGCGTTAGGCGGCAGCAGTACCGCAAGGCTGGCGTCCAGGGTAGCCAGTCTTCCCTTCTTGTGAATCGCGAGTCCAAGCAAGTAAGCATCGGTGATTTGCTGGTGGCCGAGTAGACGCCGTCCAATGGGAGCGAGGGCCTCCGTGACTCCGATATCTTCCGTCCAGAACCGGTGTGCCCGATGCTGCAGGCTGCCCTGCAGCACCTCCAGCGCGTCCCGAGGAGAAACCACACGCCGCGAGAAGGCCGGATTCGAAACGATGCGTACAAACCCCGCCTGCGTCATCGCACATGTCGCCCAACCCTGGTCGGCATTCCGCGCGAACCAGCGCTGCGCTCGCGCGTGCGCCTCGTGCGGAGGCCAGAGGAGCGCAATCAGCACGTTCACGTCGAGTAGAAATCCGCTCACCGCTCCTCGGCCTCCAACCGCTTCACAAGCTCGGACGTAACCTGCTCACTGTCTTCGGGAACATCGAAGACCACAAGGCCGTTGACGACCCGCGTCTTCGCAGGTGCGCTGAGGCCGCGGCGCACCAGTTCTGAAACCGCCTTCCCCATCGCCAGCGACCGGTTTTCGGCGTAGGTCTTGATCACCTGAAAAACATCATCATCGAGACTCAGTGTTGTCCGCATGCAGACAATGATGTCACAAGAAGAATATGATGTCAATATTGTGAATTACACATCATATTAGGACTGTGATGCGATTGGGCGAACTTGGCATTACACCCGGCTCAACAATTCCGCGAGTTCTTCGCGGAACTCCTGTAGGATCGCAAGCCGCTCCGGCGTGGCCTCCACAACTTCGCTCTTCGCCTGGAAGACTTTCCGTCCTTCCCTTTCGGTGAGCACGCCCATCACTTCGCCCATGCGCCAGCCGGGCGTGCCCAGGACTTGCAAGCCCTCCACACCCGGCACCAGCAGCGCGACGCAACTCTCGCGAATCACGCCAATACACTTGGGATAGCGTTCAAAGCTCTGGAGTTCGAAGCCCGCAAGGCAAAGACGCTGAAGCTGCTCGGCGGAATCAGGCATGAGGGGAATTGGTAAATTTGCAATTTGTACTTTGAAAGGTCCAAGGGTGTCGCTTTCCCTCAGAGCTGACAGCCGGGAGCGCCGGCTGTTCCTACATCTTATACTTCCCAAGGTCATCGTCGCCCAGGTCTTCCAGCCACTTGCGGAGTTCCTCACTATTAACGGCGGGCACGGGATTATTGGCGGCCTGTTTCGAGTTCTTCAGCACCTCGTCCTCAACAAAGATAGGGCAATCCACGCGCAACGCCAGCGCTAGCGCGTCTGATGGACGAGAGTCGATGCTCACCACGTGCCCTTCTCTTTCCAACCAGATCACGGCGTAGAAAGTATCGTCCTTCAGTTCCGTGACCACTACTTTATGAACCAGCGCGTCAAGCCCGGTGAGCACGTTCTTGATCAAATCGTGAGTCATGGGCCGGGGCGTGTTGACCTTTTCAATTTCGAGCGCGATGGCATTCGCCTCGTACACGCCCACCCAGATCGGAAGCACCATATCGCTGCCCACGTCCTTGAGCAACACGATCGGCATGTTCGAAACCGGATCCATCATCAGCCCGCGAATTTTCATTTCCACTTCCATAAGACCCTCAAGAAAGCAACCTCAAACCACTGGCCACCCGATTTCCCCTGTGTTCCTCTGTGCTCCCTGTGGTTCAAGCTCTTGCTTTTGCCGCACAGAGCACACCGTGCGCGGGTCCGCCATCTCTCCCACCAAGCTGTTCGGAAAGCTTCCCGTAACCAGTACCCGAACATAGCTCCCCGTAGCCAGTTCAACCCCCTCCGGCACCGTAAAGTTCATTACCTTAATCTGCGACGTCCGCCCAATCCACTGTCCCCGCGCCGGATTCTTCCCTTCCACCATCACCTCCAGCACCTGCCCAACATGCCGCTGATTGCGCCGCGCCCCAATCTGTTTCTGCTTGTCATTCAATACAGCCAACCGTCGGGCCTTCTCAGCATCAGGGATCGCGTCGTCCAGAAGCAAAGCCGGAGTGTTAGGCCGCGGAGAATACTTAAAAGTAAACACGCTGTCATACCCAACCAAGTCCATCAACGAAAGCGTCTCCTCGAATTCCCTCTCCGTCTCGCCCGGAAACCCCACAATCAAATCGCTAGTCAGAGATATATCGCGCCGAGCCGCCTGAATCCACGAAATGCGCTCCAGGTACTCGTCCCGAGTGTAGAGCCGTTGCATGGCATCCAGCACCCGAGTAGATCCGCTCTGGACCGGCAGATGCACATGATCGCAAAGCGTCGGCACGGCATCAATCACATCGACAATCTCGCGAACAAAATCCCGAGGATGAGAAGTCGTAAACCGCACCCGCCGAATCCCCGAAACCGAAGCAACCGCAGCCAGCAACTCAGCAAAGCTTTTCTGACCATCGGGATCGCGATAAGAATTAACGTTCTGCCCAAGCAACTGGATCTCCGTATAACCCAAGTCAACCAGTTGTTGAGCTTCGTCCAAAACAGACGAAGAAGTCCGGCTGCGCTCTTTGCCGCGAGTGTAGGGCACCACACAGTAAGCGCAGAACTTGTCGCATCCCTCAATAATTGTGATGTACCCGCGATGCGGATTAGTGCGAGCCGTGTACTCGGTCTCAAAGCACTTGTCAGTGGCGCGATCGTCGAGCCCGGTAACCCGCTGCCCGCCAGTTTCCAACTGCACCAGCATTTGCGGAAGATTGCGGTAAGAAGCCGATCCGCACACCAGCGAAACATAAGGGGCGCGCTCGAAAATCTTTTCCCCCTCCTGCTGCGCCACGCACCCCAGGACGCCAAACTGCTTCCCCTGCGCCCGATACTTCTTATAATCCGCCAGCCGGTTAAACACCTTCTGCTCCGCCTTGTCGCGAATCGAGCAGGTGTTATACAGCACCAGCCCCGCCTCTTCCACCGTAGGAACCTGCCGATACCCCTGTTGCAAAAGCGTCCCCACCACCTTCTCGGAGTCGTGCGCATTCATCTGGCACCCAAAAGTTTCCAGGTAAAACGTCTTGTCGCCGCTCTCCGACATTGGTTCAGTATAAACCAGCGAAAGCGGTGGGTCCTACGGGAGCAATTAAGAGTGGTGGTTTGGCTGAGATCGCATTTTCAATCGCGAACTTGAAGCGCAAGCTCATGGAATTCGGGAAAACGTTGCAAAATTCCCAGCGTCTCTAGGCAAGCCCGATCAGCCTCGCGCAGTTCAGATCCCGTTGAATCCTGAGGGTGGGCGTTCAGTTCGTGGGCCAACACGTCTGCCACATACACGGCTATTGAACTGTCGAAGCCGCTGTGCGGGATGCGTGTGGGATGATGGTGATGCGCGATCGCCTCAACGGCAAGGTTGGGAATACCCCACAATCCGAGCAGGTACGCTCCGATCTCCGCGTGGGAGACTCCCAGCAATTCCTCTTCTGTTTCGAAGGGTTCGCATTTACCCTCGCGAGCGCGTGCCAGCAAGGAGCAGAACGTATCAGGCACTCTACTTGCCAGTATCAGTCTTCCGACATCGTGGAGAAGCGCGGCCACGACGGTGATGTCGCGAGATTTCGAATCCACCGGGAGCATGCTGGCTATGGCGGCGGTACGGTGCGCATGTTGCTGCAAAGTCTCGTAGACGGACTGGGGAATCTGTGAGCTGGGCGAAAAAATCCTGAAAGTCTCGCTTGCTAAAGCTAGATTCTTGATGGTCTCCATACCCAAATGTGCAACCGCGGTCTGCAAACTGGTGACATTTTGTGCCAATCCGAAGAAGGCGCTATTAACCAACTGCAAGACCTTCGCTGACATGGCTACGTCATGCTCGATGATCTCTGCCACCCGGCTTATCGAAGTGTTTGGGTCTCTCACCGCTTGCGTAAGAGAGGCGTACGTACTGGAGAGGGAAGGCAATTCACCGACGGCTCCAACGACCTTTCGAATCTCGGGTGCGCCCAAGATGTCCTGCAGCGTGCAGACCCGCTCAATCGTAGCTTGCAGTTCGGCGGCACTGCATGGTTTGGTGAGAAAGCGGTGGGCCACGGGAACGGCGCGCATGGCAAGCGCGGCTTCGGCATATCCGGAAAGGACAATGCGCGCAGTGCTGGGAAAGCGGTCCCGAATGTGACCGAGCAGTGTGGCGCCATCCATGCCCGGCATGCGCATGTCTGAAACGACCACGTCGAAGGTGCCTGCCTCGCAGGCTTGCAAGGCGCCTTCGCCTCCGGTTGCGAACTGCATATCCCAACGCTTGCGTTCCGCGTGCAGCATACGACGAATGCCGTCGAGAATATTGCTTTCATCGTCCACGAACAAGATGCGTTTCACGCCGTCACCGTCTTGGCTGCGAGAACCTTGCCATCGTGAGGAAGGCGAACGATAAAGGTCGTGCCCTTCCCCTCCTCTGTTTCGAAGTGAATGGTTCCGCCGTGTTTGTTAACCACCACCGAGCGCGCGATGGCCAAGCCCTGCCCGCTTCCCTTGCCGATTTCTTTGGTAGTGAAAAAAGGATCGAAGATTCGGGCTCGCGCTTTTTCCGGGATCCCCGTGCCCGTATCCTGGATTCGGATCTCGCACCACCCTGGGCAATTCCGAGTTTGCACCTTGATTTTTCCCTTCGCTGAGTTCCCGTCTCCGACCACATCGGCAATGGCATGCGCGGCGTTAACGATCAAGATCAGAATTACCTGGTTGAACTCTCCCGGCAGGCACAAGACCCCGGGCAACGAGGAGTCGTAGTCGGTTTCCATGTCGGCCACGTATTTCCACTCGTTGCGCGCCACAGTAATCGTGCTTTCAATGGCGCGATTCAGGTCTAGCAGGATTTTGTCCTTTGTCCCAGGATGGGAGAAATCTTTCATCGCACCCACCAGCTTCGCGACCCGGGCCACGCCTTCCAGGGTCTGCTCGATGGACTTGGGAATCTCTTCGAGCAGGTAGTCAACGTCGGTGTGCTCGGCCGCCCCCGAGATTTCTTTCACCGTTTCGCCAAAAAGGGCGTTGCCTTTGGCCGCTTCCAACAGCCGGTCGTACTTTTCCAGCAGACTGCTCAGTTCTCCAAAGGCATCCTTCAAGAAGCGCACATTGTCTCCGATATATTGCGTCGGAGTATTAATTTCGTGAGCGATTCCGGCGGCCAGTTGCCCGATGGACTCAAGCTTTTGGGATTGCTGAAGCCGCTGGCGGTCGGTGATGTCACGCACCACGCAGAGCCAGTAGGCCTGGTCTGACACGATGTGCTTGATGCTCACTTCCACGGGAAAGGTCGACCCGTCTTTGCGCAGATGGAGAGTTTCCAGGATCGCGAAGCCCGACTTCCGCAATTGCTCCTTAGTCGCGGTTAAAGCTTTCGTGTCAAACATTGGGTTGATATCGAAAACCGTCCGAGACAGAAGTTCTTCGCGGCTATACCCAGAATCCAGGCAGGCTCTTTGGTTGAAGTCGAGGAAGCGGAGTGTATCTGGATCGACAACCTCAATGACATCGGAGGCTTGATCCATCAACATTCGAAGCAGATTCAACGATTTTTCCGTCCGCATTCGTTCGGTGATATCGGCGCCGACGACGAGAATCCCCGCCGCGCCATCCGTCTTAAGTCGAAGAGCATTCAGACCGAGGAATCGGGTCATCCCATTCTTTTCTAACCTAACGTCGTCGAGACTGTTGCTCGTTGCGTCCTGGACGCACGCTGCGACTCGGGCACTTATGTCAGGCGTGAGCCACTGGACTCCGCACTGATCCAGAGTTTTGCCTGGGACGGTGGCTTCTTCCCACCCCAAAATCGCCGTTGCCGCTTTGTTCCATTGTCGAATGTGACCGTCTGCGTCTAACCCAATCAACAGCGACGGAACCGAATTCAGAAGGACTTCCGTATCCCTATGAGCCCGGCGCAAAACTACATCTCCACGCCTTCGGGCCGTGGCGGAAATCAACGTGCGCGTGCTAAAAAAAAGAGCGATAATCAAACCGACAAGCAGGGCTGCCTCAAGGATTCCCTGAATCCTTAACAGCTCATCGATCAAGGCCAGTTCGGCCATGAAGTCGCTCGCCAAGTCGCTCTGCAACGTTTCCAATGCTGTTTGAACCGCTTTATTCTCACGCGATAAATCCGCCAAGTCCTCTTGTCTCGGTGGAATACCATTGACGTTTGCGGCTGCCGCGTAAAGCACCTGTGACCTCTTCTGCAGGTCGCTAACCCGGCGCATCAGAAAGATAATTTGTTGCTGCCGTACTGGGTTGAACTCCATGGACGTGCTGGCACTATCGAGCGAAGACGCTGCCGTCACTGCCTCCCGACGGGCATATTCGAGATGTTTTTTTTCCTGCATCACAACCGCATCACTGTATTCTCTGTTCATTCTCTGGAAGGTGTTAGCGGCATGCTGGCTTTTGAGCGCTGCTGGGAACAGAGAATGCGATGCAATCCCGACATGCTTACGTACGGTGCTCGCAGTCCACTGCATGATCGTCAGCAACCCCAGCACCCCAAGCACAACAACAATGATGCTGGTCTTAATCGGCGCGGAACGTGATGCCGGAGAAATTGGCTCGATGCCTTGCATTCCTTCCATACCTCTCGCTCAGCGCTTCTATGACAAACAAAAGCCGTTTTCCAGCTTTCCCTGATGCTGACGCAGCTAATCGCGCTTTTGATTTTGGCTACGAGAGTCATCGGCGAGAAAAGCTGGTTACTTCAGACTCGTGCAGAATCCACTCTCATGCCCTAAAAGGAGGTATCGCGGGTAACTGATTCATCGGGCCCGCTCTGCCGATGGGACGCTGGATGGGATGCTGGTAAAGAGCCTCATCGTTTTCGTGGATGACCACGCTCCCGCCGTGCCGGATGGCTAGCAGCGAACGCTGCATCGCAAGTTCGCAGCGGACAGGGCCATAAGTGGGAATAAGGCTTCACCGTCTGGCATATACAACGTCAAGAAATCGATAAGAAATTAAGCAAGAGAAAAAAGAGGGATGCCATGGCTGAAAAGATTCTTCTGGTAGACGACGATTGCAACATCCTGGACGGATATCGGCGCAGCTTGAGCCGCGAGTTTCTGATGGAGACGGCCATGGGCGGGCAGGAAGCCTTGAAACTCACTGCCGAAAACGGACCCTACGCAGTTGTGGTTTCCGACATGAGGATGCCCGGCATGGATGGCATCCAGCTTTTGAGCAAAATCAAAGTCCAATCGCCGGACACCATCCGCGTCATGCTTACCGGCAACGCCGACATGGACACGGCCATCAACGCCATTAACGAGGGTAGCATCTTCCGCTTCCTCAACAAGCCCTGCAGCAAGGAAGTGATGGCGAAAACCCTGACCGCGGCACTTGTGCAGTACCGCCTGGTCACCGCCGAAAAGCAACTCCTCGAACAGACCCTGAGCGGTAGCATTCAAGTGCTGACGGAAGTGCTCAGCCTGGTCAATCCCGCCGCCTTTAGCCGCGCGGAGCGCGCCCGCCGCTACATTCACCACATCGTGACCGCGATGTCGCTGGGCAACCCGTGGCAATACGAGGTCGCGGCCATGATGTCCCAACTGGGTTGCGTTACTCTGGCTCCGGAAACGATTGACGCCGTCTACAGCGGCGAGAAACTTTCGGCGAACGAGCAGGCACAGTATGACGCACACCCCGCTGTCGCCCATGATCTGCTTTCGAAAATCCCCCGCCTGGAACCCATTGCCTGGATGATCCAGCACCAGAACCGGCCCGTCCCCGAGCTCGGCGACCCCAAGATGGCGGACCTGCGGCTGGGAGCGGAAATACTGCGGCTCACCTTGGCTTATGAAAATCTCATCCACCAGGGGACTTCGCGAACCGAGGCGGCACACATTTTGGCTCGCCAAAACAAGGGCTTCAGTCCGGAGTTCTTCCGCGCCCTGGTGGTGTTGGATCCGAACGCCGAAGAAGGCGAACTGCGAAAGTGCCGGATTGATGAGCTTTCGGCCGGCATGATCGTTCAGCAGGAGGTGCGCACCCACGAGGGAGCGTTGCTCGTCTCCAAAGGTCAGGAAGTTACTCCGCCGCTCCTATTGAAGCTCAAGAATTTCCACGCCCGGCGCGCGATCGCCGGGGACATTACTATAGCGATGCCCACAACCGCACTTGCTTTTGTGAAAGGCGCATCGTAGCCGGGTGAGGTGCGCACACCCCACTCTCCAGGACGTCCGGACCAGCCCCGCCTCTTCCACGGTAGGAACCTGCCGATACCCCTTCTGCAAAAGCGTCCCCACCACCTTTTTCGGAGTCGTGCCCATTCATCTGGCAGCCAAAGGTGTCCAGGTAAAACGTAATGGAGCCAGCAGGCAGCAAAGGAGGACAAGGTCGCCCCTCCCCCGTCATTCGTGACCAGCCACCATTCGGTAGCGCTTGCCCGCAGGGTGGAGGAATCGCTTCAACTCCTTCGCATCGCCGCGGAGCTGCGGACCAGAGGCCCCGGCGCTAATCGCGACTTTAGCCGACATAACGGTGGCGAAGGCGGTGGGCAGTTGAGAACGGTAGGGGCTGGTTTGCATGTTCGCCATACCATCCACTTCGGTGCTGATCACGAACAGGTAGGTGTTGCCCGCGGTCAGCGGGGGCAGCGTCATGGAAGTTTGCGCGGTACTGTAAGTGCCGGCGACCAACAGCTCGAATCCGTTCTGCATCGGAATCACCTGGCACACAAAAACCGTATAGCCAAGAGGAGGAGTGCCGCTGGGCGCCGACCAGCTCAGCGTCGCGACGGTGTTGTTCTCGCTCGTCGTGGTGAACAGGTCAGAGCTGTTAATGGTTGGATTCACGACCGGTCCGGTCAGCGGAGCCAGAGTCGGATTCAAGGGATCAACCGCCAATCCGTAGTTGAGGGCAAAGGGAAAATTCTCGGAACCAACCTGAAAGGGCACGATGACCGACTGGCAGAAAACCAGCTCTCGCGTCCAGTCGGAGGGAAAAGGGTCGCCATATTGGAGCGTGCCAAAATTCTGGTCCGTGAGAATGGGCGGTTCGACGGCGGTTGAAAGGAAGAATGGCGTACCCAAACACGGATTCCCTGGAAAAGGGGATCCGCTCGACGAGTTCGGCTGAACCAGGTAAATGTTCGAACCGAAATCCGGGGCGAATAAACCCGATTTTGCATTCACGCCGATCACATAGGGTTCTGGGGCAATGGACAGCCAGGAACCCGTCGGCGTCACCTCCCCTGGCGCCACATTCTGAAATAGCTGCGTCCACTGCGAACCGGGGATGCTCAAGTTGACCGAAGCCGGAGGGCTGGCCACAAGCGTTCCGTTGACCGGGTTCGTCGTCCCATTGGTGAACGCCAAGTTCGACAAAGTGAGCTCGGGCCCGAGAACCAGGTTGTTGAGCGTGCCCAGTGAAACGGGCTCGTACTGCATCAGAAATGCCGTATTCACGGTCGTCCAATCGATTTTGCTGCTGAGGCTGGCCGACGCAGAAAGAGTGGTCGCACCCGCTTGCGGAGTGAGATCGATCGGCGGAATGGGCGCATTATTCGTTGTGAAACTCACGACACCCGGCGGCAAAGATGGATTCAATCCGCTCAGCGTGAAATCGAACGTTATATCCTCAGCAGTGCCGAGTACGCCGGTCGAAGCGCCGGCTGTATCGCGGCCAAGATCGAAGGTGCTGCTATTGGTCCAGAAGCCCGTCGGCGGAAGCGTGAGGCCGGGCGGGCTACCCTCGATGAGCCAATAGTATCCGCCAGGTACCTGCGCAATGTTGTAGACTCCGGCCGAAACCAAAGTGCCGGAAATAAGTTCGAGAGAGCCGTCCGGCTGTGGAACCAACGCCGATGGAATTAAGTCTTGCGGGCCGGGGAGCTGCACAGGACCTGTTGGCGTCCAATTGGTATCGACCCAATTGACCGTCACCGTGCCCGTAGGAGTGACTGTCCACGACTGCGTTGTGCTGCCTCCGGAAGAAGTTGTGGCCTTGACCGTGAAGCTGTTGGGGACTCGCGATTCCGCCGCGGTCGGCGTCCAATTGATGGTGTTGCTAGTTAAGGTCGCGCCCCCCGGCTCCGCGACCAGCATAAAAGCCACCGTTCCGCCTGAAGGGTCCGTCGCCGCCAGTTGGTAGATGTAACTCACGCCCTGCGAAGCTGCGGTAACCGGCGTACTCGTGAAGATCGGGTTTTGCGGGGTTGAATGCGAACCGCTTCCGCACGCGGCCAGATAACTCAAAGACGCTGCTATTGCAAAAAGGATTCGTGCGCGCATTTTTCGACTCCTCGACCCGGGAGAGTTCGAGTCGCATCTTCACAGGCCGTTTCCCACTCTTCACGTTAGGGTGGGATTCCACGGCAGAGCAAAGCTTTGGGAAGCTGTTTAACACCCTTGGGTAACGGTCCTACTTCACCCGCGCCAGCGTGAACACTTCCTTCATTTCTTTGCCATGATCGAGGAAGATCCATTCTTCAACGTGATGATCGGTATCAGGTTCGGTGAAGGTTACGTGCTGCATGTGTCCGTCGCCCGGACCGATGTTGGTGCCGTCAAAGAATTCGAAGCTGACCGATTTCGCGTCCGACGAGATGACCTTCATGCGCGGCTGATTTCCGGCTCCGCAATAGTGGGTCATCAGAAGGCGTTCGTCATCCATATGAAACATAGTGATCATGTTTTCCGGACCGTGCCCATGAATCTCGCTCATCAGCGCCGAGCCGCCGGAGGTGATGCGAAAGCTCACTTGAACAGGCTGCCCCTGATTGTTCTTCCCGGCCCAGTTCCCTTCCATTCCCTTCAGCAGGTCGAAGGACTTGTGAGCATCCGACTGGGCCACAACCAAGCTGGCGGAGAGGACAATAATCATGGTTGCGGCAATGGCGGCGATTTTGCGAACGAGCTTCATAGATTCCTCCCTGGATTTAGTAAGGACCTTACATAAGACCTTTACACGTTAAGTCGCGTCAAGAGGAAAATTTGGATTTACGCCGCCCAGCTTCTCGCTCAAGTGAGCGGCAATCAGCTTGCCGTGGAAACGGCCATTCTCAATAAATATTTCATTCGTCCGCGAGCCCGCGACAATCACTCCAGCGACGTAAATTCCCGGAACGTTCGATTCCAGGTTTTCCGGATCGCAGACCGGACGAAGCTGCTCCGTAGCCAGTTCGATGCCCACGCTGCGGAGAAAATCGTAGTCGGGATGGTACCCGGTGAGCGCGAATACAAAGTCGTTTTTCAGGCGAAGCGTGCCAGATGGAGTCCGCAGCACAACGCAATCGGCGTCGATCTCCTGCACCGTGCTGTTGAAGTGCGCGGTGATTTCACCCGCCTTGATACGGTTCTCGATGTCGGGACGCACCCAATACTTCACGTGTGGATGCATCTGAGATCCGCGATGGACAAGCGTGACGCGCGCCCCATGCCGCCACAAATCCAAAGCCGCTTCAGCCGCCGAATTCTTGCCCCCGATCACCACTACGTCGGAGTCGAAATAAGGATGCGGCTCGCGATAGTAATGAAAAACCTTGTCCAGGTCTTCGCCCGGAATATCGATTTCGTTGGCAAGATCGTAGTAGCCGGTCGCAAGCACGATCTTGCGCGCACGGTAATCGTGAATCGCGTCGTGCCGGTTGGTTGTGGCCACGCGAAAGTCCCCGTCCTCACCCGTAATAGTCTTCACCCATTCGTATTGCCGGATGTTCAAGTGAAAGTGCTCAGCGACGCGGCGATAATATTCCAGGGCTTCGAGCCGGGTGGGCTTCGCCAGCGATGTGGTGAAAGGAATATCGCCAATCTCCAGCAACTCCGGAGTAGTAAAAAACACCATGTTGTTCGGATAGTGATAGATGGAATTAACCAGGCATCCCTTGTCGATGATGAGGGCCTTGAACCCAGCCTTCTGCGCCTCGATAGCGCACGCCATGCCAGTAGGGCCAGCGCCCACCACCAGCACGTCCGCCGCGGAGTCCGCCTGCTCCTCGGCCTGAGTGCGAGGCAGAGATTCCGGAATCTGTTCGACCTGCGAGAGTGTCGGAGTCTTCATCGTAGGGGTGGGAAAACGACAATTCTAGCACTGCGGAGTAAGAGTCGAGCCCGGCTGCTTCCCTACTTCTTCACGCAGACGGCAACCCCATCGCGGATGGGCAGAATGGTCGTAAACAGATCCTTCGATTCACAGATCAGCTTATTGAATTCAAGGATGGCCTTGGTTTGGGCGTCGGGCTCGGGCTTGCCGACCTTGCCGCTCCATAGAACGTTGTCCGTGATAAAAAGGCCTCTGCTTTTGAGACGCGGGAGCGCTAGACGAAAAACGCGCGGGTAGTCGATCTTATCAACGTCGTTAAATATGATGTCGTATTGCTCTTTCTCCTCTGAAAGAAACTCGAGCGCGTCGCCCACGCGAACCGTGATGCGCTGGTTGACGCCGGCCCGATCAAAATAGCGGCGGGCTTTTTCGGCGCGTTTGGGATCGCCGTCGGTGTAAATCACGCGTCCGCCGTCGCCCACCGCGCGCGCCCACCAGATGGTCGAATACCCGATGGCCGAACCCATTTCGAAGATCTTCTTAGCGCCGCTAATGGCTGCCAGTTGATAAAGTACCCGAGCAACGGCGGGACCTACGATCGCCACATTGTTCTTGCTGGCCTCGAGTTCCATCTCGGCGAGAACCTCGTCGCGCGCCGGCAACATTGCGTAGAGGTAGTCCTCGACTTCAGGAACTGTAATGCCTCCCATGCGCCAGTCAGGCTTTGCGGGTTGATCGTTCATATTCACGTTTACGAAATCGTTTGCCCCGGTTTCATCTCCAACACTTTCACGTCCGGCACGAGTTTCTGCAACGCGGCGGGCGTTCCCGTCAGTTGCGGAAATGTGCCGAAGTGCATGGGGATGACAGTTTCGGGTTGCAGCAGCTTGCAGGCATAGGCAGCCTCGCGCGGCGACATGGTGAAATGGTCGCCAATGGGCAGCATACAAATCTTCGGAGCGTAGAGGTCGCGGATGATGGCCATATCGCTAAAGACGTTCGTATCGCCCGCATGATAAAGCTTGACTCCGTTCGAGAACTCCAGCACGTAGCCGCAAGCTTCGCCGCCGTAGATGATCTGGTCGCCATCCTGAATGCCGCAGGAATGCACCGCATGCACCATGGTGACCTTTACGCCGGTGACGGTTTGCGTGCCGCCCTTGTTCATGGGTGATATTTGTTTCACGCCCTTCTTCTGCAGCCACAAGCAAAGCTCGTAGATGCCCACCGCGACCGGATTCAATTTCTTGCCCACATCCACCGCGTCCCCGATGTGATCGCCGTGCCCGTGCGTGCAGAGCAGCACGTCGGCCTTCTTCACGTTCTTCTCACTCTCCGGGCACATAGGATTACCGGCGATCCACGGATCGATGATGAGGGTCTTCCCTTCCGGCGTCTGGACGCGAAAAGTAGCGTGGCCAAGCCATGTGAGTTGGGTTCCTTTAAGATTCACTGGACACTCCTGGGTTCAACGTGCGAACTAGAACTGGTCTCACAAATGGTTTGGGCAGGGCACGGCTTCAGCCGTTCCGTTCAGGACCGATAAAAATGCGGGCTTTAGTCCCTGAGGGCCGGACAGCCTGCTCGTGTAACCATGTTATGAGACCGGTTCTCTAGCATTTTAGCGACGTGAGCAGAGGCGCGCAACGAGCCAGCACGGTTTCCACCGCGGTTCACTGCGCTGATGCTTTCATGAACCACTTGTCGAACCACTCCAGGCTCCGCAAGGTATAGTCGTGAGCGTCGGCGGCCTTTACAAACACGTGTCCTTCGTTCGGATAGACGACCAGTCTCGTGGGCACCCTCATGGTATTGAGTGCGTGCCACCATTCCACGGATTGTTCCATTGGAACCTCCCCATCGCGGTCGCCGACCAGGATTAGAGTCGGCGTCTTAACCGCTCTGACGAAATGCATGGGGTCACTCTTCGCATACACTGCGGGATCGTCGTAGACCGACGCTCCAAAAAACGGAATCATCCACTCGTCAATATCGTTCAGCCCGTAGTAACTGAGCCAATCGGAGAGTCCGGCGCCCGCGACCGCCGCGGCAAAACGCTGCGTCTGCGTCTCGGTCCACATGGTCATATATCCGCCGTAGCTGTGCCCGCGAATACCAATTCGCCTGGCATCGATCGGGTATTCACTGGAGACGGCATCGATACCGGCCATGATGTCGCGATAGTCGCCCCCACCGAAATCCTTGACGTTGGCTTGAGTAAAAGCCTCGCCCTGTCCGTAGCTGCCACGCGGGTTAGGGCAGAGAACGAAGTAGCCCATCGCCGATGCAGCCCCAGTGAAGCGCTCATCCCAGTGAGAGGTGCACACCGCGGACGGTCCGCCGTGCACGCTGACTACGAGCGGATATGTCTTGCCGGACGCGAAGTCCTTCGGAAGCATAAGCCAGCCTTGGACGCGCGTTGTTCCGTTCCGCCAACTAATATTGCGCATTGCGCCCCATGCGGGCTCGATGCCGCTGTTGAGGTGGGTGATCTGCTTCCAGTGGCCAATGGGTCCGGCCCAAACTTCGGGAGGCGTTGCGGCCGCTTGGCGTACAACCGCAGTCACCGCACCGTCGCGTGAGAGCGACCCGCCAGGTCCCCATCCTTCTGAGCTTGCAGCCGCTGCTTCTTCGCCCGTCCACAGAGTCTGCGCCTCGCCCCCGGTGACGTTCACGCTGCCGAAACCAGAATTTCCGTCGACGTTTTCGGAAAAAAGGATGCGGTCGGGCGAGACCCACGCGAGTGAAGAAGCCGATGCCTTAAGGTTCGGACTGATATTTCGAGCAGTACCGCCGTTGATCGGAACGACGACGATATCGCCCCCAGTGACGCCCGCGTCGCTCATCAGGCCTTCGATGATGGCGACATTCTTGCCGTCCGGTGAAACGTGCGGATCTTCCATCTGCCACCTGGGCGCATAGATTTCATGCATTTCGCCCTCATGCATTTCGCCGCCGTGCGCGTCGATGCGATACAGCCGCGCCACCCACCAATTTGCGTCGCCCGAGCCGTGCGCCGCCGTGGCCACCCACGCCGCTCCGTCGGGGGTCCAGTCGTATTCGTAAATGTGGACGTCGGCGGGCGTGACCTGCACCAGCTTGTTCGTGCTCAGGTTGATGGTAGCGATACGCTCCTCGTAGATTTGCTCGTCAATGACGCCCGCCAGCGGCGTCATGGGCTGCAACGGCCCAGCCATTCGCGGAAGTCCCTCAATAAAGAGGATGGCCAGGCTCGTTCCGTCGGGAGAAAAACGGGGCGTTTGCGCATAGCCCTTTAACTCCGCCCGTTTTTTCGGCGCACCGCCATCGACGGCCAGCGTCCAGACTTGAGCGATGGGAATGCCACCCGGCAAGTCCGCCAGCAATGCGAGCTGTTTGCTATCCGCCGACCATGTGACCTCGCGCACCGGAGCTTTACTCTCCAGAGAGATCGCGCGGCGCGAATCGCCGCGAACAGAGGTGAGGTTGAGTTCTCCGTCAACGATGTAGGCCACCTGAGTTCCATCGGGAGAGATGGCGGCCTGGTCGATCTTTTTCGCGTGCGGCATGGAGGAGAGCACGGCTGCCGAACGCGACGGAGGCTCCTGAGATTGCGCCACAAGCGGAACAAGGAAAGACAAGGCGGCGAAGAGCAGCGCAGCACAATACAAGTGAGACTTGACCCCTGATTTCATGGTCGCTGAGTATATCCGATTTAACCATTCCGGTTGTGCCCAAACTCGTGTATAAGATGGTGCTCAATGTCTGAACTCAAATCGTCTGAACTCAAAGTGTTGCTCTCACGCGAAGCCATTGCCCAGCGGGTCGCCGAACTCGGCAAGGAGATTGCGCGCGATTTTGACGGCCAATCGATTATCCTGGTCGGCGTTCTGAAAGGCGCAGCCATCTTTCTGAGCGATCTTGCTCGCCAGATTCCACTCGACGCTACCTTCGACTTTATCGGGGTTTCGAGTTACGGAAACCGCCCCACGGTCAAAGAAGATCCGGCCGGGCACGCGGCGTGGGACTCGCTGGGCGAAGTCCGTTTGACCAAAGACATGGATAGTTCGATGACAGACCGGAATGTAATTCTGGTCGAAGACATCCTCGATACCGGGCTGACGCTGAACTACATTTCGAAGCTGGTACTGGCGCATCGGCCGCGGTCGCTGCGCATTGCGGCTTTACTGGACAAGCCCTCCCGCCGCAAACAGCCCATCCAGGCGCACTACATAGGCTTTACGATTCCCGATGCGTACGTAGTCGGCTACGGCCTGGATTATGCGGAACGCTACCGTAACCTACCGGATATCTGCGTGCTGGAGAATTTGTAATTGGCAATTTGTAATTTGCAATTGTAAAACCCGCGTCTTCAAGTTCTTAAATTACCGATTTCAAATTACCAATCACAAATGATGCGGCTGCTAAAATGAAGCTTGTGAAAACGACCGCCTCGCAAATTAAGCGTCCTTCCGAGGTGGAACCCCTTCTGCTGGAAGTGGCCGACGTGGTAAATACCACGCTCGACCTGGAGACAACGCTGCGGCGCGTGGCGGAACTGGTACGCAAAGTTATCGACTACGAGATTTTTGCGATCCTGTTGCTCAACGAGCAGCGTCAGGAATTGTACGTCCGCTTCCATGTGGGGTATCCACGGGAAGTCGCTGACCGCGTGCGCGTGAAAGTGGGCCAGGGCGTTACCGGACGTGCCGCCGAGACCCGTCAAGCAGTACTGGTCGCCGATGCGACTCAGGAGGATTTTTACATCGAGGCCTTGCCCAATGTTCACTCGGAACTGGCGATCCCGCTGATCGTCAAGAACCGGGTGATTGGCGTGATCGACCTTGAGGCGCGCGAAAAGGGTTACTTCACAGAAGAGCACAAACGCCTGCTGACGCTGATCGCATCGCGCATGGCGGTGGGCATCGAGAACGCGCGGCTGCACACGCGCATCACGCGCCAGGCCCGCACGCTGCTTCTGCTGAACGAGATTGCCCGCGAACTTACGTCGATTCTGAACCTGGACGAATTGCTCAAGCGTATTGCCGAGTTGCTCAATCGGCTGATCGACTATCAGATGTTCAGCATTCTGCTGGTGGATCCGACGGGAGCGAAACTGCAGCACCGCTTCTCGCAGCGTTTCGAGGAAAGACTGCATCTGAAGCATGACATCCCAATGGGCCGCGGCGTCGTGGGATACGCCGCGCAGGCCAAGGAAGCGGTCTTGGTGCCCGACGTTGCCAAGAGCGACCGCTACATTGCCACCAATCCGGAGACGCGCTCGGAACTGGCGGTTCCGCTGATCTACCAGGAGAAAGTAATCGGAGTCCTCGACCTGGAGCACACGCGCCGCGGCTACTTCACCGAGGATCACAAGCGGACTCTGACCACGCTCGCGGCGCAGCTGGCCATCGCGATTGAAAACGCGCGCCTGTATGAGGAGATTGCCCGGCAAGAGCAGCGGCTGGAGCGTGATCTGGCGCTGGCGCGCGAATTGCAGTTTCGCTTGCTGCCCCATTCGCGTCCGAAGATGCAGCATCTCGAAGTCGAGGCTAAGTTTGTCCCCGCCCGCGCCATTGGCGGCGATCTCTATGATTTCGTCCCTTATTCGTTGTCGCGCCTGGGGATCGCGATTGGAGACGTAAGCGGCAAAGGCGCGCCCGCTGCCATTTATGCCGCGCTGGTCAGCGGCATTCTGCGTTCCCATGCGCCCATTGAACCGGGCCCCGCGGAGATGCTTTCGGCCGTGAATCTGTCCTTGGCGGAGCGCAGGATTGCGGCCCAGTTTGTGTCCATCATCTATGCCGTCTGGGACGATGACCGGCGAACGCTGCTGGTCGCGAATTCGGGTTTGCCAAAGCCCATCTATTGCCATGACGGCAAAATTGAGTTTGTCGAAGTGACCGGCCTGCCGCTCGGATTGTTCGACGAAGCCGAGTTTGACGAACTGAGTTTCAAGGCCAAGCCGGGAGACCTGTTTGTGTTCTTCAGCGACGGCATTCTCGACGCGCGCAACCGGCACGGTCAATCTTTTGGACCCGAGCGAGTGGAAGCCATCGTCGCCGGATGCACCGCTAAGTCGGCAGATTGCGTCGTAAACGAAATCTTCAAGGCCGTGACCGAGCATGCCGCCGGTGTCGATACATTTGACGACCAGACAGTGGTCGCCATCAAAGTGAAAGCCGGTCAGTCTTTAGGCAAGCGCAAGTGAAGCGCACGTGCGAATCGCAAGCGTTACGCCCGCCCGCGTTTGGGTATCACGGCGCGACTTCGGCGCTGCACGCCGCCGAACTCTACTGCGAGGCCGTGGCTCTGGCGGACTTGGCCGCGCTCCACGGAACTCCGCTGTACGTCTATTCCGCGGCCATGATCCGCGCACGCGTGCAGGCATTCGCTCGCGCCTTTCATTCCATTCCTCACACGCTGTGCTATTCGGTTAAGGCCAATTCGACGCTCGGAATTCTGCGCCTGCTGGCTGACGAGGGAGTCGGCTTCGACGTGGTTTCTGGCGGAGAATTGCAACGAGTTCTCCGCGTAAGCCGGAAGGCAAAGCTAACGCTCAAGCCCAAGGTTGTGTTTTCCGGAGTGGGCAAGACTGCAGCTGAGATGGAACTCGCCCTCCGCTCGGGGATATTGCTATTCAACGTTGAAAGCGCTTCGGAATTGACTTTGCTCTCCGCAACCGCGACACGATTGAAGAAACAAGCGGCGGTGGCGGTGCGCGTAAACCCCGACGTCTCGGCGAAAACTCACCCCTATATCTCGACCGGCCTGCATCAGCACAAGTTTGGCGTGCCCATCCCCGAGGCACGGACGCTCTATGCGCTGGCGGCGAAGCAACCTTATCTGAAAGTGGCGGGCGTAAGTGTCCACATCGGATCGCAGATCACCGATGTGGGCACTTTTCAAGAGGCGCTCGAACGCGTCGCTGAAATGGTGCGCGCACTGCGCGACCAGGGACACGACATCCGCTACATCGACGCCGGCGGTGGCTTGGGAATTTCCTACGAGGGAATGCAGGGGAGTTTTGAGAAACAGATTTCAGCATACGCGAGAGCAGTACTTGGTCCGTTGCGCGGGTTGAAGCTGCACTTGCTGCTCGAGCCGGGCCGTTCGATTGTGGGACCGGCGGGAGCTTTGCTGACGCGCGTCCTCTACCGGAAGATGAATAATCACAAGAGTTTTTTGATTGTCGATGCGGCGATGAACGATCTGCTGCGTCCTTCCCTCTATGGCGCTTATCACGAGATTGTTCCCTTGTGTCGGGCGACGAGCCGCGGGTTACGGAAAACCGAGATCACCGATGTAGTGGGCCCCATCTGCGAGACTGGCGACTTCTTTGCGCGCGACAGAAAGCTTCCACGGGTTAACGAGCGCGACCTGATAGCCATTCTGGACGTGGGCGCCTACGGATCCGTTCTGGGATCGAACTACAACACGCGCGGGCGTGCGGCAGAGGTGCTGGTGGATGGGGCGCTAGCGAGAGTGATCCGAAGACGAGAGAACCTCCGGGACCAGATGCGGATGGAGAAGTGTTAGCGGAGAGCCGGGCACCCCGCCCGGCTGGACGAGCGACGGCACCCGCCACTCCACAAGCGACTATAGTTACAGCGACTCCAGAAAATTCGTCACTGCCCGCAGTACTGGCTCGGGCTGCTGGATGAACAGCGCGTGTCCCAGGTTGCGAAACTTCACATGCGCGTGATGCGGCAATAGCCGCGTCGCGAGCGCAACATCCGCGTCGGACATCAAACCGCCTAATTCCGGAGTGCCTTGTAAAAGCAGCGTTGGACAAGCAATTCCGCGCAGCACCGTCTCGCCGTCCCAGCCTTCGAGCGAAGATCCATCGAGCGTCATCTCGTACGCGTCAGGGTCGGCCTGCTGCACGCAGCGCGCCCACGACAGCAGATAGGCCTCATCGTTTCCCGGAAGTTCGCGGATCATAACCGATTCATCGGTGCCCGGAACCGGCAGCACAATTCTGCCTATGCCGTCCGCAATCCGCTCGACTGAGCCGCCCGTGCGCGTCAGATCGCGCAATCCCGAGAACAGCGCGCGGTACATCGGATTATGAAGCATCGGGCTGCGAAGCTGCCCGGCAACGATCATGTTGTCGCCAAGAACTAGGGCCCGCACCAGTTCCGGATGATGACACGCGACCCACATGCCCAGCATGCCGCCGAGCGAATGTCCGAAAAGAACTGCAGGAGCGCAAACGCGCTCCCGCAGCAGGCAAGCGATGTCCTCGGAATACTGCGGACCGTGGTATCCGCGAGCCACACGCGCAGACTTGCCATGACCGCGGAGATCAGGCGCGAAGATATGCCAACGCAGGCTCAGCGCCGGAATCACCGGCAGAAAAACCTGCCAGCGCCGGCCGAGGCCATGCAACAGCACGAGCGGCGGCCCATTGGGAGGACCTTCGGCATAATTCAAGCGCACGCCCAATTGAACGCCCGTTTGACCTTCGCCGGTCTCGAAGGTGCGCTCGACCAGGCCCGGATGATTCTCGCTCGCGATACTCATCGTCTCTCACTGGCTCTAGCGCTCTCCCCAATTCAGCTTGGTGGCGAGCACTTCGAAAAATGTTTTCTGAAAACGTAATAGTCTGGCCGGATGCTCCGCCTTAACGCAGCGCACGATATCGCCGTCTCGCGCGGGCAGGCCGACCTGTCCATCGAAGCTTAGATAGGCTTCCTCTTTCCCGGTCTTGACATGCATTTCGATCTCGACCGTATCGCGCACCACCACCGGCCGGTGCGTCAATCCATGGGGCGAGACAGGCGTAATGACGAACGCATCCACGTCCGGGTTCAGAATCGGCCCTCCCGCTCCGAGAGAATACGCGGTTGAACCGGTCGGCGTGGCGATAATCAACGCATCGGCCCGGTAGCTGGACACGAACTCCCTGTTCACGAAAAGCTCGAAGTGATTCAAGCGCGCGATGGCGCTCTTGCTCACCACCACTTCGTTTAGAGCCGCATGCGTGGCCAGCGTCTTTCCGCCTCGGATCAGCGAGCCCCTCAGCATCGACCGGCTGTCCACGATGTAGCGCTCTTTCTCAATCGCCTCCAGCGCGGGATAGAGATCGGACAGTGCAAGTTCGGTCAAGAATCCAAGCGTGCCGAGGTTAACTCCCAGGATGAGCGTCCCGGCTTTCGCAACTGCGCGCGTTGCCGACAGCAGCGTTCCGTCGCCGCCGAGCACCAGTGCCACATCCGGGGATCGAGTGGCTAACTCCCGTCGCGGCATCACGTCGGACCCGGAGAAATAGGCGGCGCTTTCCTCGTCCATCACCACCGCGTAGTTGCGCTGCTGCAGCCATTTTTCGAGCGGTGGCAGCACTTCTCTCAACTCGGGACGGTCCGGCTTCGAAACGATGGCAACGGTCTTCTGGCGAGTTGGGCTCTTGGGAGACTTGGACATTTCTTCGCGTATCTCTTCCGACTCTTCTTCCGATGTCGGAATTCCGATTGTACAGAATCACTCGATGGCAGGCGGCGAAAACTCTGCGTGGAGTAGAAATTCACGATTGCCTTCGCCGCCGAGAATTGGAGACTCGATCCATTCCGCGCGCCTGCACCCCAGTTCCGCGAGCGCCGCTTCAACCCTGGTCACAGCCGCGCGCTGTGCCAATTCGTCGCGCACGATTCCGCCTTTACCCACCAGTTCCCTGCCCGCCTCGAACTGCGGTTTCACCAGCACCACAATCTGGCGAATCTGGTTGGGAGTCGAACTGGCGCAAGACCTGTCGCAAGACGAGCGAATCACCGCCGGCAGCACCAGCGTGGCGGAGATGAAGGAGACGTCCATGGCAATGAAGTCAATCGGCTCGCCAATGTCGCCGGGCTCGAGGTAGCGGGCGTTGGTTTTCTCCAGAAGCCGAATGCGCGGATCGTTGCGCAATGCGAAATCCATCTGACCATACCCGGTGTCCACGGCAATCACCTTGACGGCGCCGTGCTGCAGCATGCAGTCGCTGAAGCCTCCAGTAGAGGCGCCGACGTCCAAACAGACTCTGCCACGGAGATCGATTCGCCAGTGCTCGAGCGCCTTCTCCAACTTGAGCCCGCCCCGGCTGACGTAGCGCAGATCCTCGCCCAACAGGCGCAAAACCGACGTTGAGCCCGAGTCAATCAATGCGCCCGCCTTCTCGATCTTCTGTTCGTTGACCAGAACCTTTCCCGCCAGGATCAGGGCCTGCGCCCGTTCACGCGACGGCGTCAGCCCTCGATCCACCAGCAACTTGTCGAGACGTATTTTCACCAAGGGCAACTCTTCGCGGAGAGGCAATACAGCAAGCACCCGATGCAGTGCAGAATGTTGAACACGTTGGGTTAACAGAAGGTTACAAGAATAAGCGCCCGCTTTTCCACAAACTTTTCCTCAGCGGTGTTGAAAAGTTCGGCAGCAGTATCGGCGATTCGGCAGGAGCATGACTCATCGGGCCCTCTTGATCATCGGGGGATCGGGTAATCGAAATTCAAAGACAAAGCAATTTTGCTGATCAGATGAGTCGATGGCCCCATCACCAGATTCTCCATCGCTGCGGACAGCTTAGCCGGCAACTTCTTCCAAAAGCTTCTGGTCGATATCGAAGTTGGCATGCACGTTCTGCACATCGTCGTGATCTTCGAGCGCTTCCATCAGGCGGATCATTTGCGCCGCCTGTTGTCCTTCCAGCTTAATGTAGGTATCCGGAACCATGCTCACGCTTGAGGAGATCGGGGTAATGCCGGCCTTTTTCACAGCATCCAACACGGTTTCGTAGGCGGAAGTATCGGTCAGAATTTCCCAGTTCTCGCCTTCATCCTTTAGATCCTCACCGCCCGCCTCCAGAATGATGTTCATCAGGTCGTCTTCCTTGGCCGCGGATTTCGGAATGATGATGTCCCCCTTCTTATGGAACATATACGCAACCGCGCCCGCTGCGGCCATGTTGCCATTGTTCTTCCCGAACACGTGGCGGATTTCGCTGACCGTGCGATTGCGGTTGTCGGTAGAAATCTCTGCCAGCAATGCCACGCCGCCCGGGCCGTATCCCTCAAGCACAAATTCTTCGTAAGTCAAGCCCGGCAGTTCTCCAGTGCCCCGCTGAATGGCGCGCTTGATGTTGTCGGCCGGCATGTTCTCGGACTTCGCCGCCAGGATCGCCGTGCGCAGCCGAGGGTTCATGTCGGGATCGCCGCCCGACTTGGCCGCCATCGCGATTTCCTTGATGAGACGGGTGAAGATCTTGCCGCGCTTGGCATCAAGCGCGCCCTTCTTGTGCTTAATGGTTGCCCATTTCGAATGGCCGGACATAGCTCTACCTCATCTCTAGAGTACTCGAATTGCGCTGATTCTCGGAACTGCGGATTCCGCCCGCGGAGGAAATCACAGGATCAGCCTCGACGTAAAACGTTCAGGCGAAGGGAGATTATAGCATGGGTTACGGCCCTAACGTGGTTCTCCCGGTGGCGCGTCGCCGCCGCTATGGCGTCATTCGCGAGCTAGACACTTGGCAGGCGATGCATGATGTACCCTTGTCGAGAATCCCAATGGCAGCGAACACCCTCGACCACCAACTCACCGAACTCGAAGCCTGCCGCTATCGCTTTGGTCACACCGAAGCTGCTTGCGTAGTGAAATTGCTAAATCGGCTAGATGCCGCGCGCTTCCCTGATCCCGCATCGCTCATCCGCTTCCATGAAGCGTCACTTTTCCTGCGCGCCTTTCCGCAAGGCCCAGCCGTATTCCGCGCCACCGAGCGCATTCTGAACAGTTTCCACAAAAAAGTGGAAGCACTACGCAAAGCCGGCGCCGACATGGATGACTTCGAACCCATCGAAGTCTCCGGCATCGCTGGCACGCAGATGGAAGACACGCTCAGCTTCGACGTTGCGCACTGGCTGGTGAAGCACATGCCCAGCCAAGTCCAAATTGCCTGGGAAAACTACGAACCGGAACGCGAGTTGGGAACCACCGGTCCGCGCTTCATGCCTCTGCTCGAGGACGACGCGTATGTCGAGGCCGACACGCCCTGGCGCCGATGGCTGGAGACAGCTGGGGGCAAGAGGCATGCCACTCCAACGTGGCTGATTGAACGCTTCGAAAAGCTGCCGCTGCCTGTTCAACAGAAAGCAGAGCTCTACGAATCCCTTCGCGTCCCCCTGCGTTGGAATCTCAAGAACTCCCTCATCGCGCGAACCCGAAACTGGAAGCCGGTTCGCAGCGTCTTCTATCACAGCGAACCCGATGGCACAGGATTGATCAGCCGAAGCCAGGTGTCGCTGGCCGAAGAGTTGGCAAGGCGTCCACCGCAACTGACAAGGCTTTCGCACAAGCAGGGCGACGAGATCATCGACATGATCCGCGAGGTCATGCTGGTGCGCTACCGCGAACTTTACGGCACGACGCTGGGCGATCCGAAGTCGGTAGCGCAGTTCGATGTCGGTCGCGGCGTTTCCATTCATCTCTGGAACCTGCCACCAGATCGCCGTCTCCCGCTGCGAGCCTATGTCGCGGGATTGACGCTGAAGAACGGCGTCCCTATCAACTACATCGAAGCCATCGGCCTCTGCGAGTGGATGGAGGTCGGCTTCAACACCTTCTACACTTTCCGCGGCGGCGAAGCGGGATGGATCTACGCGCAAGTGCTGCGCTGCCTATGTCACCGTATGGGAACGACGTGCGTCTCGGTCTATCCGTATCAACTGGGCCATCAGAACGAGGAGGCGATCGAATCGGGCGCGTTCTGGTTCTATCGCAAACTCGGCTTCCGGCCGGGACGCGCCGATCTACAAAGACTGGCGGAGCGAGAAGAGCAGAAAATTGCCGCCGATGCAAGGTATCGTACTCCCGCGCGCACGCTGAACCGGCTGGCGGCGGGGCACGTGTTCTACGAGTTTTCGACAAACGAGTTGCCGGGAAGCGAACTGGGAGCGTGGGACAGCTTTAGCACGCGCAACATTGGTTTGCGAGTAAATCGCCGGATGGCCCGCGATTTCGGCAGAGACGCCAGCCGCATGCGCGAGCGTTCGAGGCGCGCGCTGGAGAAAATCCTCGGCGCCAGCACGTCTTCGTGGAAGCCGCCGGAGAAGTCAACCTTCGACAATTTCGCGCTCGTTCTAGCCGATGTGCCGGGACTGCGTGCATGGACACGAGAAGAAAAAGAAGACCTCATCCGAATCATCCGCGCCAAAACCAAGCCGGATGAAATGCTCTACCTACACCTTACGCAACGGCACGGGCGACTACGGCGGGCGCTGCTGAGGCTCGGGTCGCAGGTCGGCTGAGGCCAATGGCGCGATGTTGCCTTATTCGATGCCCAGTTGTTTCTGGATTTGCTCCAGCGGCACGCCCTTCGTTTCCGGAACCAACGTCTTCACCCAGATAAGCTGCAGAACCATCATGCCCGCGAAGAACGAGAAGACATAACCGGGCGCGAAGACCGAAACCATCTTCGGAAAGAAAGTCGTAAGCAAGGCGGCGAAAATCCAGTGCGTGAAGCTGCCGAGGGCTTGGCCTTCGGCGCGATGACGGTTGGGAAATATCTCGGAGATGAAAACCCAGATAACCGCTCCCTGACCGATGGCGTGCGCGGCGATGAAGGCGAAGACACAAATCGGCACGATTGCAAGATGCTCCGTGAAGAATGCCCAGGCAACCAGCCCGAGTGAAATGATGTAGCCAAACGAGCCAATGAAAAGAAGCGTGCGGCGACCCAGTCTGTCAATCAGCCAGAGGCCGACAAAGGTGAAGATGAGATTGGTGACGCCAATGCCGATCGATTGCAGCAGGGCCGCCTTCGCGGCCAGCCCGGTCAGTTCAAATATGCGCGGCGCGAAGTAAAGGATCGCATTAATGCCGGAGAGCTGGTTGAAGAACGCAATGAAGATGGCAAGGAGAATCGGTTTGCGCAGACGACGCGTCCAGAAATGCCCAGACGACGCTTTTTCCGAGGACGCAGCCATTATCTCGTCCGCCTCGGACTCAAGCTCACCCTGGGAGGCTTCAGGTTGGATACGTTGCAGAACTTTCAGACCGCCCTCGCGATCACACTTCTTACCCAGAAGCCAGCGCGGGCTCTCGGGAATGCCGAAGCAGAGCAGGCCGTAAAGTAGTGAGGGGAACGCGGCCACACCCAGCATCCAGCGCCAGGCATTCTCGCCGATGCCGGCGAGCAGCGCGTTGGAAACGAAAGCGATCAGAATGCCAAAAACAATGTTGAACTGAAACATGCCGGCAAGCCGCCCACGTTGCCTGGGCGGCGCGATTTCCGAGATATACAGCGGAGCCGCCACGGTGGAAATGCCGATACCCAGGCCGCCGATGACACGCGCAACGATGAATAGGGAAACATTGGTTGCCAAACCCGACCCAACTGCGCCGACAAAGTACAATGCGCCGATCCATAGCAGCGTAGCCTTGCGTCCGAATCGGTCGGCGGGCCAGCCGCCAATCAGCGAGCCCACGACCGTGCCGTAGAGAGCGGACGCCATGGCAATCCCATGTTGTCCGGGACTCAGTCCCCATAGCGACTGGATTGTTTTTTCCGCGCCGGAGATGACGACTGTGTCAAAACCGAAAAGGAATCCGGCGAGCGCGGAGGTGAGCGACCAGAAGAAAACGCGGCCATTCATAGGTAGATAGATAGATGGATGAATTCGATGAGCGCATCTCACGATAAACGCAAGGTTGACGCCGCGCAAATGCGCGGGCCAGCGAACTTGAACCGCCTCGTTTGACCGTGTATAAAGACTAAAGACGCACGATGCCGGGTGCAGTATCGAGATTAGGACTCCCCGCTTGTGCCCTGCAGACTTAGGTCTCCCTCGAGCGGTCTGTAAGATATTGATTGTAAAGCGGAAGTGGTGGAACTGGCAGACACACCATCTTGAGGGGGTGGCGCCGAAAGGCGTGGGGGTTCAAATCCCCCCTTCCGCACCATCGTTCTGATTCCTGCGTATCGCTACGCGTATTGCCTGCGCAAGACCGGAATTTTGAATCGGGCCGCTGCCCGGACGGAGTTTTTTTGCAATGACCATTTTGATCGTAGTGATTCACGTTATCGTTTGCTTTTTCTTGATTGCAGTGGTGTTGCTGCAGAGCGGAAAGAGCGGCGACTTGGCCGCGGCTTTCGGAGGTCAGGGTAGCCAGACGGCATTTGGCCCGCGCGGCGCGGCATCGGTTCTTTCCCGAGCCACGACCTGGTCCGCCATCATTTTCATGCTCACGTCGATCACGCTTTCGATTTTTGCGGCCCGGCGAAGCGGACCTACGTCCGTGCTTTCGGGAGTCAAGCCATCGCAGACGAAGTCGCAGCCGGCGCCGTCCGCACCGCCGACCGTTCCACAAAACCAAGCGCCGACACAGAAGTAGATCTACCGATCGCCACAGCTATTTCCCAAACTATCCCACCAGGAAGGGATTCTCTTCCCTTTCCTCTCCTATGGTTGTTCGCGGGCCATGGCCTGGAATAACGAGGGTGTCATCGGGCAGTGTGAGGACGCGGTCGTGCAGCGAGCGCATGATTTTCTCGAACGATCCTCCGGGAAGATCGGTGCGTCCGATGCTGCGGGCGAACAGAGTGTCCCCGGCGATCAGTAATTTTTCCGCAGGAAAATAGAGGCAGACGCTGCCCTCGGTGTGGCCGGGAGTGTGGAGAACGTTCGCGGTTAACTTGCCCGTCTGCAGCGACTCGCCGTCCGCGATGCTCGCTTCGATTGCAACTTCGCCGGGCGCGGCCATGCCGAGCCAGGAAGCCTGTACGTCGAGCATCTTCAGCAGCGCGTAGTCATTCTGATTGAGCAGGATGGGCGCGCCAGTCGCCGCCCGCAGCTTCATGGCTCCGCCCACGTGATCGATATGGGCGTGGGTGATGACGATCTGCTTCACTTCGAGCTTGTGCTGGCGGACGATGGCGAGAACGTCTTCAATGTCATCGCCCGGATCGATGACCATCGCTTCGTGCGTGGTCTCATCGCCGATGATCGAGCAGTTGCATTGCAGCGGGCCGACGGGGAGGATCTTGTGGATCATGAACTCATTCTCGCTCACTCCAGGCATTTCAACAGACTTGCATCCCGAACGAAGTGAGGGATCGCAATCACTGAAAGATATCGTTCAGCTCAACCTTGTCGGACTACGATGCCGCCGCGATCTGCCCCGTCCTTTGATCGGAGCGGAAGCGCAGGAGCGCCGCGATATTTCCGGCACGATCCAGTTCTTCATGCTCCTTGAGATAGAACAATTCGATGTCGCGACGGATGGCGATGGGGATGATGGCATCGCAGACGTCGGTGAGTTCGCGAGTGGGGTGTCCGCAAGCGACGCAGGTCGGCACCACGTGGACGTTGAGGTGGCCGCAGTGCGGGCACTCGACCGCGTGCGCAGAATAGTTTTCGGTGAGGAAGATGCTCTGCACTTCCCCGGTTTCCAGTGCTTGCAGGACGCGACGCAGTCCGGTGACTCCACGTCCGTTGGATTTGGCGAAGTCGAGCGCTTCGCTGGCTTTCTTGATGCCTCGCTCCGCGATCCATCGTTTCAGGACGGCACCGGCGCGATCGCGAATTTCCTCATTTGCGACGCTGGCAACGTCGGCTGAGAAGCGGCCAATCAGGCGCTGTTTGACGTAAGGATGAAGGTGGGACTCGAACTCGGGCCAGTTCGCATCCTGGCAGCCGACGATGAGCCGCTCCCAGAGGCCTTTCTCGAAGTCGGTCCGCAGTCGCTCGGAAACTGCTTTGAAGTGCTGGAGCGCTTCCTCGGACACGCGGCGTTCGGCATGGCCGCCTTCGTAGCCGTTGTAGCCGTAGCTCGAAGCACTACGCGAGAGCATGTGGACAATGGCTCCGCGTTCGCGCAAATCGTCGAGACGAAGATCAAAGAAGCGGGCGCGCTGGCGGTCGACCATGGCAACGCACAGCGCGGGTTGAGCTCCCAGCAAAGCGGCCAGCGGCTTCAACTGAAACCGCGATTGGAGATAAATGTTGGTGGCTACGAGATGCGGGGGCAGTTCGTACTCCTCCCAGAAATTCTGAGCGGAGCAGGCGAAGACTGCCCTTCCCCGGGCACCGCCGTGGAGGTTCGTGGCCAGATCGAGGACGCGATCGAGGTCGGCGTGAAGCGATCCGTTCTTGCTTTGAGCGGCGGCAGTTTTCAGGGCCTGCTTGATCACATCTTTCGCCACGATCGCCTCGCGGCGATGGGAACGATCCTGGGGAGGATCGGGCTGGAAGTAAAAACTCAGGGCGCACGCCCCTTTGGTTTCGTCCGCTTGAAAAGCCGCCAACTCACGGATTTCGTCCCTGGTCATCATCTCGACGCTCCTTAAGAATGAGATGCTGGTACTGAGTGGGATGTTTAGATTCGAGTCTTAGCTTCTATGTTTGACCAGGAGTTCATGGTGGAACTCGCTGGCGATGGAAGGCGCGCTGCGAACGCAGTCGCGCGCCCGCTGCACGGAGTCGCGCACGGCCTCCGTATGCCGCCCGGTGATGGCGGCAATTTCGCCGAGAGAAAAGCCCTCGATACCATAGAGGAGAAAAGCTTCGCGGTCGGTGCGGTCGGCGCCGCGGAGCGCGGCTTGCACCAGGGCGATCACTTCGTCGGAGTAGGCGGCCTGTTCGGGAGTGGACACGCGGCGATCGGGGATTGCGCTTTCGCGGGTCCAACCTTCGTCGGGTTGATGGAATTGCAGCGCGGCTTCGTCCGAAGCCTGCACATTTTGCCGGCGGCGGCTGTCTTCCAGATGCACAGGAACGTCAGACTCCAGTTCATGAAGACGCGCCGTCATCTCGTTCATGGCTTGCAGTGCAAGATGGTAGAGCCACGGCTCAATCGTCATTTTTTCCGGACGATCGTGGTCGCCGAGAGCTCGGGCGATGACTTCGTTTACGACTTCGGCGGTGGAGAGACCGTCTTCGGAAATGGAACTGGGCATCTCCTCGTCGGCGCGGCGGAAATAGAGTTCGCGGTCCACGAAACGTTCGAGCCGGGAAAGATTGGCATTCACATAAGAGCCGATATCGTCGGCGGAAATGGTGGGCGGCAGCACTACGGCCAGCGTCTGCTCGAAGGGCACGCCGGGCTCGCGAGATTCCTGCGAGCCAGATTCCTGCGACCCGCCGCGCCAGCGACGCCATTTGTGGCTGGAGCGCAGCAGTTCTTTATGCCGTCCGATCTGCTGGATGAGTTCGTCAAAGGCAGCCTTGATGGCAGCGGTCGGGCTGGGAGCTTTCGCTTGCGCGGCAAGTTGTCCAGAGGGCAGGCGCAGATTCAGGGAGACGAGCGTTCCCTCGCGCGCCGAATTCTCATCGAGAACGGCTTTCAGATGGACCAGTTCGGGCCGGAAGACATGGAGCCGCTTCTGGATTTTCTCGATCTGGTGGTTGATTTCTTTTTCGATGTCGGGAGTTTTATGAACCTTATAACTGACGTGAACGTTCATTTTTCGCGCCTCGAAAGCGGGGTGAGGAGCTCCGTCAAGCTGCGGTCCCTACAAAACAATTGTACACCCGGTGGGAAGGCCGGAAACGACGTTGCCGCGCCTCCGCCTTCCCACTTTCAGGATTTAACGTACCAATTCGTGCGAGGCGCCCTTGAACACGGAAACTGTGACCTCGGAGCGCCTCGTTCCGTCGTGCACGGCAATCTTGTGTAGCTTCTCTGGATAGCCTTGCCACAGAGAGACGCCGGCATAGGCGCCGTCCTTGCGCAGGACGTAGTAAGTCATGTCGACGAACTTCAGCTTGTTCATGTCGTTGTTGTAGTTGCGGGCGATGCGCTTGAGGGCGTCCATGCCAGCGTCGAGCGGCGACATGCCCCGTCGCATGTTTTCAACGATGGTGTGCGCTCCCGCGACTTTGATGTTCTCTTCTCCGCTGCCGGTGGCGCCGGCGGAGCCTACGTCCTGATCGGTGTAGCAGCCGGCGCCGATGATCGGCGAATCACCGCAGCGTCCGGGAAGTTTGAAGGCGAGGCCGCTGGTGGTGGTGACACCGGAGATTTCACCCTTGTCGTTGAGAGCGGAGCAGTGGATGGTGCCGGTCGGTGGAGATAGAACACGCCGGATGGCGGCCATGCGAAATTCCGGTTCGATGCCCAGCCGGGCGGCAGCTTCTTCGAGGCGGTGGACGCGTTCTTCCCATAGTTCCGAATGAGGTTCGGAATGAGGTTCAGAGTGTGGTTCGGATTGCGGTGATGTCGTTGGTGTCGTAACTGGCGATGACGAGGGCGGCCGCCAATTCGGGTCGGCCAATCCCGGTCCCCACCAGTCGTCGGTCGAGTGATTCTCCTTCCAGAGCAGCCAGATTTTGCGCGAGCGTTCGGTTAGCAGATTCTCGCGCGGGAAGCCGACAGCGACGGCGAATCGTTCCGCGCCTTCACCGACGAGCATGACATGGCCGGTGTGCTCCATCACAACCTTCGAGACGAGCGAAACATTCTTGATGTTGCGCACGCCGCCGACCGATCCAGCGCGGCGCGTGGGTCCGTGCATGCAGCAGGCATCGAGTTCAACCACGCCTTCTTCGTTGGGAAGGCCTCCGAGGCCTACGCTATCGTCGTTCGGATCGTCTTCCGGACCCTTTACAACTCGGATGGCAGCGTCCAGCGTGTCGCCGCCGCCTTTCAGGAAAGCAAAGGCGTCGTCGAGGTAATTGAGGCCATTGTTGGCGCAGATGATGATCGGACGCTTGCCAGTGCCAAAGTATCCGGCGTGGCTGGATGCGTCGTTTGATCGTTGGGAATCAGCTTTGGGTTGAGATTCTTGCGCTTTGAGGCCGCTGGCCACCGAGGCGGCGATTGCCGATCCTAGAAATCCACGACGGCTTATCGACATGAATTCTCCGTAGGGGAAACGGCGAGAAGGATAACACGAAGGCAATCTGTCAGTGGAGAGCCGGGCGTCCCCGCCCGGCCAGCTCAGACCTAACGGGCGAGACGCCCGTTACTCCACCACCTGCAGCAGCCGTGCCACTCCCTCGCGAAAGTCGGCCTGCTCGGTAATCAGGCTGAGCACCAGATAGCCTTCGTTTGGAAAATCGTAGAAATGGCCGGGATGGACGATGACGCTCAGCTTCCGCAAGAGGTCGATGGCTAATTCTTCGTCGCTCCCAAGCACGGGGACCCGCAGGACGACGTACCATCCGCCCTCGACCAGCAATCTTGTGCAGGAGGGACGGCCCGCGAGTTGGCGATCGAGTTCCGCGAGATTCGCGCGCAAACGATCAAGAAGAATGGGCTGGATTTGCTTGCGCTGTTCGAGCAGCACCGGGGCTGCAAGCTGGACGGGAGCGTTCATCGAGAGAAAAGTATCGGCGATGATTTCGAGGCGCGCTCCCGCTTCGGCGACTGTTTCTTTCGGGCCGCTGGTGGCCACCCAAGCCAGCTTCATCTGCGGGAGAGCGGAAATCTTGGAGACTCCGCTGAGCGTGAAGGTGAGCGCCTCGGCATTGGTGACGAAACTGGGACGGGGCGTACCGTATTGCGAAAAATCGTGCGAATAATCGAGAAACACTTCGTCCACGATCAGAGCCAAATCGTAGTCACGGCAGAAAGCGTTGAGCGCCGAGGTTTCCGCAGCCGAGACGTAAGAGCCGGTCGGATTGTTGGGATGAACGAGAATCACTGCCCGCGACCGGGCCGTCGCCGCTTTGTAGAGCGAATCGAAATCAATTTGCCAGCCGTGATCGTAGAGCAATGGATACGGAACGAGTTTGACGTCGGCGAGATCGGCAAGAAACTCGAACAGCGGATAGCTCGGCTTGGGGACCAGGATCTCGTCTCCGGGATTGCAAAGCAGACGGAATACATACGAGTAGCCTTCGCTGGTGCTGGTGGTCAGAACAAGGCGTTCGGGTTCAAGATCGAAAACTTCGTGCGCCTCGCGATAGTAGCGGCACACGGCCTGGCGCGCTTCGAGCAGTCCCCGAGGCTGCGGATCGTAATGCATCGCTTCAGGATTCGCCAGCGCCGCGAGCACGACCTCAGGATCGGGACGAATGGCAGCTTCGGTCGGGTTCGAGATCGTGAGATCGAGAATTTTTTGTCCCGAAACGCGCGCTTCTTCGATTGCTCGCGTTAGAGCGTTAGGGCTGAGCCGCCAGTTTGTGCGGTGGGAGAACATAAACTAATGAAAATTCCGCTAGCCCAAGACACGTACGCGGAAAGAGCCTGCGGAGCTTCACTCCGCTTGGACGGGCGAGGGCGCCCGTCCCCACACAACCTAATTCAACCTTCACACGCCTTAATTCCTACTTCGCAAACGCTTCCTTATTGACCACATACGGCATCTTGGCAATGTCGCCGCCGTAGTTCCCTTCCAGCACGTCAATCAGTCCCTGCACGCAGCGTCCAGCCATGCCTTTATTGGGATCGGGCGACAGCCGCGTGATGCGCGCGGCGCTGGCAAAATGCGGCATGAGACGGCAGCGGTCGGCGATTACTGGATCGCGCAGCGTTGAATCGGCGGGCAGAGGTTCCGTCTCGTAGACATCGAGAGCGGCGCCCGCGATCCAGTTCTCTCGCAAAGCGCGGGCCAGGGCTGTTTCGTCGACCACCGGACCACGCGACGTGTTGACGATCATGGCAGTGGGCTTCATCATGCGCAGCGTGGCTTCGTTGATCAGGTGATAGGTCGGCGTGGCGCTCTCGCCCTCGCGCAGAAGGGGAACGTGCAGGCTGATGTAATCCGCACCACTCAGCGCCTCGTGCAATGTGGTGTAACGAATCGTGGCTCTCTCGCGGCTGATACCGCGCTGGAAGCGCAGATCTTTCACTTCCTGAATGGCACGTATGTAGTCGTGGTTTTCATAGGCTGGGTCAAAGCACAGGATGTTCATGTCGAATCCAGCGCACTTTTTGATGAAGGCGAGGCCGATGCGCCCGGTGCCAATTACGGCGACGGTTTTTCCGGTAACTTCGTCGCCTAGAAATGGAAGATAAGGATGCCAATAGCCCCAGCGATTCTCGCGCGTCAGATGTTCGGCGGCCCACAGTTTGCGGGCGAGCGCGCCCATTAGGAAGAAGGCGTACTCCGCGGTCGCCTCGGTGAGGACATCCGCGGTATTAGTGAACGGAATTTTGTACTTGTTGGCATCGGCGCGATTGATGTTGTCAAAGCCGACGGCGTACTGGGCGACTACTTTGAGTGTGCCTTCTCCGGCAGCGAAAACCTCGGCGTCGATCGGATCGCGTAGCGTGGTGATCAGGCCATCCACGCCGGACTTCACCTTTTCGACGATCAAACTTTTCGGAGGAGCTTCGGGCTGGGGATAGACTTCCAGGTCGTATCCCTTCTTGTCGAGAATGGTGAGGGCTTCTCCAATGTCGCAAGTGGCAAAAACGCGGATTCTCTGGCTCATGGGCGTCGCTTAGTGTATCGCATGAACTGATACGGGGGCGAGGGTTACGGCAGAAGTCTCCTCCTCTGCGGTTGAGAAAGCCTTGACCACGGAGTTCACAGGGGCTCACAAGGGAACGCCAATCCTGTTCTGAGGGGATGATTCTTCGCGTCTATTCTTCGCAACTATTGTTCGCGTCTTTCCGGTCGTGGAGCGGCGGACGCGGCTTGCGCATGATGTCGGACATCGGCCCCGAGAACCCAGAAAATGACATCCTCGGAAATATTGGTAGCGTGGTCAGCGACGCGTTCGAGATTGCGCGCCACCAGGAGCGCATCCAGCGCCTGTTGAGTCACTTGCGGTTCTTCGTTCATCCTTCGCACGAGCACGATAAAAGCTTCATCGCGCATCCGGTCGACGACGTGATCCATTTCCAGCACAGCTTGGGCGAGTTCGGCTTTACCTTCCACGAACGACTCCAGCGCGCGCCGTACCATGGCGCTGACGGCGGTGGCCATGCGCGCGATATCGACCGGCAAATCGACAGCCGGCAATTCAATCAAGTCCATTACGCGCTCGGCGATGTTTACCGCCTGATCGCCCACGCGCTCGAGATCGGCATTGATCTTGGTGACCGCGAGAATGAAGCGGAGATCCGTGGCCGCCGGCTGCTGCGTGGCCAGGATGTCGAAAGCCAGTTCATCAATCTCGCGCTCGGCGGCGTTGATGTGACTCTCGTTTTCGAGGACCAACTGACAGCGTGTGAGATCGCGCTCGGTATACGCCTGGGTGGCGCGATCAACCGCCAATTCCGCGAGACCGCCCATGCGGAGCAGTTTCTCCCGGAGGTCTTCCATTTGCTGTTGAAAGCGCGTGCGCATCATCCGAACCTGCCCGTGACGTAGTCTTCCGTCCGTTTGTCGGAAGGATTGGTAAATATCCTTTCCGTCTTGTCGAACTCGATCATCTTGCCTAGCAGGAAAAACCCGGTGAATTCCGCCACTCGGGCTGCCTGCTGCATATTATGCGTGACAATCACGATTGTGTATTGCTCTTTTAATTGAAAAATCAGCTCTTCGATCTTGCCGGTGGAGATCGGGTCAAGCGCCGAGCAGGGTTCATCCATGAGCAGAACCTCTGGCTGGACGGCAAGCGCGCGAGCAATGCACAGCCGCTGCTGCTGACCGCCGGAGAGGCTGGCGCCGGACTTCTTGTGGAGATGGTCTTTTACTTCGTCCCAGAGCGCGGAAGCGTGCAGCGACTTATGGACGACCTCATCCAGCCGTTTGCGGTTGCGAAAGCCGTTCAGCTTGAGCCCGGCGGCCACATTGTCATAGATGGACATGGTCGGGAACGGATTCGGCTTTTGAAATACCATACCCACGCGGCGGCGCAGTTGGGTAGCCGAGGTTCCGTTATAAACGCTGAGGTCGCCGATGCGCACTTTACCCTCGACCCGCGCTTCGGGAATAGTTTCGTGCATGCGGTTGAGGCAGCGAATGAACGTCGATTTCCCGCAGCCCGAAGGGCCGATGAGCGCCGTCGCGTGGTTGGCCGCCACGATGATATTGACGTCGAACAACGCCTGCGTCTTGCCGTAAAACGCATTCAGATGCTCGACTGTAATTCCGACGCCCATAGCTCCCTAAGCTCCTCCTATGCTCCTGCCAAAGTTCCGTGCCGTACAGCAATGCGAACCGCAGCGACCGCGCCCACGATGAGGATAATCAAAACCAGCGCACCCGCCCATGCCTGCCGGTGCCATTCGTCGAACGGCGAGATGGCGTACGTGAAAATTTGCAGCGACAGGGCTGCGGTCGGCTGGTCCGTCTTCCAATTCCAGAACTGGTTTCCGAATGCGGTGAACAGCAGCGGCGCGGTTTCTCCGGCAACGCGGGCGAAGGCCAGCATGACGCCGGTGATGACTCCGGAGGTCGCCGTGCGCAGCGTAATCGAGATCGTGGTGCGCCAGCGGGAAACGCCCAAACCGTAAGCGGCTTCGCGGATGGCCTGTGGAACCAGGAGCAACATCTGCTCGGTGGTACGCGCGATGGTCGGAATCATCATAATCGCCAGCGCAACGCCACCGGCCAGCGCCGAGAAGTGTTTCTGGCGCATCACTACCAGCCCATAGGCCACAATGCCGATCACGATGGAGGGCACACCGTTCAACACATCGGAGACGAAGCGCACGATATCGCCATAGCGGTTGCGGCCATATTCGGAGAGAAAGATTCCCGCTCCAATTCCGAGGGGAACGCCGAGCAGGCTGGCGATACCAAGTATGACCATCGACCCGACGATGGCGTTCGCCATGCCGCCGCCCGGTTCGCCCACCGGCTTCGGAGTCTGAGTCAGGAAGGCAAGATTGATCGAGCCGATACCCTTATAGACGAGATAGGCAAAAATAGCGAAGAGCGGCAAAAGCACGAGGAGGACGGTAAGCACGGAGACGCCGGTCATCACATGGTCCATCACACGCCGCCGCAAGCTGATGGGCGGCATGCTGACCTGCGGAATCAGCACGGCTGCCGAATTGGAGTTCGTATCAGGCATGTTATCTCAGGCAATGCTTCTCGCCGGTTGGCCTCGAGTAACGCTCCACACCATGAGCCGTGCAAGCGCGTTAACCACAATGGTGACAAAGAACAGCGCCAGCCCAATTTCGATCAACGCTGAAAGATACAGATCGCCGGTCGCTTCCGTGAATTCGTTGGCGAGCACGCTGGCCATGGTATATCCGGGAGCAAAGAGCGACTTGGCAATTTCCGGACGGTTGCCGATCACCATCGTGACCGCCATGGTCTCGCCGAGGGCGCGGCCCAGACCTAAAATAATGGCGCCCACGATTCCCGCCCGTGCATTCCGCAGTACACCCATGCGGATCATTTCCCAGCGCGTTGCGCCCAGCGCCAGCACCGCTTCACGCTGATGCTGAGGAACAACAGTGAGCACTTCGCGGGTGATGGACGAGATGATCGGAATAATCATGATCGCCAGAATCACGCCCGCGGCCAACATCCCGATGCCGTAGGGCGGTCCGCTGAACAGGCCCGTCCAGCCGAGCGTCTTGGCGAGAAACGGTTGTACATATTCCCGCAGCACGGGCACGAGAACGAAAATCGCCCAAAGTCCGTAGACCACGCTGGGGATGGCGGCCAACAGCTCAGTGGTGAAGGAAAGAATTCCACGCAGCCGAAGTGGGCACATCTCGGTAATAAACACCGCCACGCCGATGGACAACGGTACCGCGATGACTAACGCAAGCAGTGACGACAGGATCGTACCGTACATGAACGGCAGCGCGCCGTACTGGTCCTCCACCGGATTCCAGTCCGATTGAGCAAAGAACTTCCAGCCAAAAGCGTGCCAGGAGAGCTGCGAGCCCACCACCAACTGGTAAACGATCAAGCCCAGCAGCGCGACCACTGCCAAGCCACAAAGACGCATCGCCCAACCAAAGGCAGCGTCCGGGACCTCGCTGACCTTCCCATCCAACAGCGGCGTCGTTCTAGCTTCGATTTTCAGGGCGGCCTTTGGTTCCCGCTCCGGTTCGGGGGCGTTGAAACGCGGCCGGGGCAGGGCTTGATTGGACATTCGGTAGCGAGCCTACCAGAAGGTTGTTACAAATCGGTTAAAAAGTGGCGCTGGGTAGTGCCTGAATTTCAGCCATTATCGTGGTTTTTGCGCTGTTGTTTTATTTAGTGGAGAGCCGGGCGTCCCCGCCCGGCTGCACTGGCGGGACGCCCGTCCCTCGACTGCTTGGCCCCTTCGCGCGGTCACTGGCTTGCGCAACGCCGCCCGGTTGTGAGAATACTGATCGTTGTCATTGTCATTCGATCGTCATACCCATGCCCACCTTCGCTGCCATCGACATCGGATCGAATTCTGTCCGCCTGAAGATTTCGCGCCTGCAAGCGGGGCGGCTGAAGGAACTCCACGAAGACCGCGAAGTCACTCGCTTGGGCGAAGGCGTTTTTAGTAGTGGACTGCTGGCGCCGGAGGCGATGACGCAAACGGTGCGAGTGTTGCGGCGCTTCAATCGTGCCATGCAGGAATGCGGGACGGATTCGGTGAGAGTGGTGGCCACGGCGGCATTGCGCGACGCCCGGAATTCACGCACATTTCAGGAATGGGTGCGCTCCACGACAGGCTGGACGATCGAAATCATTTCCGGATTGGAAGAGGCACGCCTCATTCACCTGGGCATTGTCTCCGCCGGACGGCTGGGCGCTCACAGTGTTCTGCTGGTGGATCTCGGCGGCGGCAGTTGCGAAGTTACGCTTTCCCGTGAGGGACAACTCCGCGAAACGGTAAGCTTGCCGCTCGGAGCGGTACGTCTGACCGGAGAATTTCTCCCGCACGATCCACCGCGTAAGAGTGAATTGAAGCGGCTCTCGGAATTTGTGGCGCGAGAGATTACGCGGATTCAACATCGGGTAAAGTCCGCGCGCGTGGGTGTCGTGATCGCCACCTCCGGCACAGCTGCCGCCCTGGTTAGCATCGGCAGGCACCTCGCGGGCACTCGGAGAATCCGCCCAGCGACCTACATTACGCGAGAGATGATGCGCCGCATCGCTAAACAGATAAGTCGTCTAACGCTGGAGCAACGACGGAAGGTCCCCGGGATCGGCCCGCGCCGGGCCGAAATTATCTGTGCCGGCGCGGTGGTGTATGCGGAATTGCTGGAGCGCTGTCATCTCCCCGGCTTTCGCTACTCGCCGCTGGGGCTGCGCGACGGCATCCTGGCCCAGATGGCGGCGGATTACGACCGCAGCACAAGATCGGGCCGGGCAATTCAGTCGGAACGGTGGGAATCGATCAAACGCGCCGTGGAACATTACCGCGTCGACCTGCATCATGCCTTGCACGTTCGCGATTCGGCCTTGCTGCTGTTTTCTTCGTTGAAATCGGTACACCAGCTTCCACCGGAGTATCGCGAATGGCTTTCGGCGGCGGCCATGCTCTACGAGGTAGGCGACTATGTGAACCGCAACGGACACCACCGTCACACTTACTACATCATTGCAAACTCCGAAATCCTGGGATACACGCCACAACAGCGGCGCATCATTGGCTCCATCGCGCGCTATCTGGGCAAGTCGCGGCCCACGCAGGGAGATGGCCCGATGAGTACCTTGAGCCTCGAGGAGCAGGAAAATGTGGAGAAAGCGTCGGTGCTTCTCCGCATCGCGCGAGCCCTCAATATGGGGAGAAGTCAATCCGTGGGGAGGGTTGGCGTCTCGGCGCGCAACGGACGAGTCGCAATGAAACTCACTCCACGCGGCAAGGCCAGCTTGGACCTGGAAGTATGGTCGATTGAAAAAGACCGATCCTACTTCCGCGAAGTCTTCGGGCGTGAACTCTCTGTGGCCGCGGTGTGAAGCGTGCGCAGGATGCGGGGCGTGATGCACCAACTCAGCGATCCGGAATTGCGCCGCATTTCGACTTTGGCTACAGCCCCCTTCTTGAGCTCAACCACTGCTTCGCATCCACTGTCGCTGATCACGCGTCCGAGAAAGTCGCGCAGGTTCGGATTGTGCCCAACCAGCAACATCGAATCCTGGCGAGCGTACTTTTCCAGCATCTTCTGAAAATCCGAAAAGCCGGCCTGCGGACGCAGCGCATTCTCGGTTACCAGTTTGCCTTCGTGCCCCATTTCGTTCCCCACCAAAGCGGCGGTTTGCGTGGCGCGTTTTAACGGGCTGGACACGATGATTTCCACCTGCACTCCCAGTGCGGCCAAGGCGCGGCCGATATATCCGCATTGCTCGATGCCATCTTTGTCGAGCCCGCGCTTTTCGTCCTGCTTCGCCGTGCTCAACTGTTGCCCGGCACTGGCGTGACGCAAAAAATAGAGAAACATTTCGGAGTGACTATTCCTTTCCGATCATAGCTCGTCCGAACGAACCTCGTCCGAACGAGCCTCGATTGGATCGACGCGGGACGAAAACCGGAATCTCCTCGGGCGTCTTCGTGCCTTCCGCAAGTCCAATGAGAAAATCCTGGGCGCTGAAGGCAGCAGAGCCTCGCGGAGGCCTCTTACTGCGTCCGCAGGGCGACTGCCAGGGGCGAAGATAGCGGCCGTCCTTTTGCAGAAATCTGGCTTTCACATTGTCGGCTAGGTATGCGTCCAGAATCTCGTGCACGACCCGGTCGCGCAGCAGCGGGCTCTTGAGGGGGAACAAGACTTCTACGCGCTCGTGCAAATTGCGTGGCATCAAATCGGCGCTGCCGAGGTAGACTTCAGGCTCGCCGCCGTTTTCGAAATAGTAGATGCGGCTGTGCTCGAGGAACCGGCCCACGATGCTGCGCACGCGGATGCGGTCGCTGAGGCCTCGAATCCCCGGCCGCAATGAGCAAATGCCGCGGACGATCAACTCAATGTCCACGCCCGCCTGCGAAGCGCGGTAGAGAGCCTGGACGACATTCTCGTCGAGCAGCGAGTTGAACTTGGCAATAATGCGCGCCGGATGCCCCAGCTGCGCATGTTCGGCCTCGCGCTCAATCAGCCTCATGCACTTTTCCGCCAAATCCAGGGGCGCCACCAGCAGCGGCCCGTAGCCGGGGTTTTCAGCGTAAGCGGTCAGAAAACTGAAAACATCGTGAACCGCTTTGGTAATCTCCGGGTCGGCCGTGAGCAGGCTGAGATCGGTATAGATGCGCGCCGTGGTCGCGTTGTAATTTCCTGTGCCCAGGTGCGCGTATTGGCGGGTTACGCCATCGGGATCGCGCCGCACCAGCAGCGCAAGCTTGCAGTGTGTCTTCAGACCCACCAGCCCGTGGAATACCTGCACCCCGGCATCCTCCAGATCGCGCGCCCAGCGGATGTTTGACGCCTCATCGAAGCGCGCTTTCAATTCCACAACCGCGGTGACTTCCTTGTGTGCCGCGGCGGCCATCAGCGACGGAACAATCAGCGAATGCTCGCTGGTTCGGTAGAGGGTCTGCTTGATGGAGAGTACGCGCTCGTCTTCGGCGGCCGATTGAATAAACGATAGGACAGCCTCGTAAGAATCGTAAGGGTGGTGCAGCAGAACGTCGTGGCGCCGCAGCTCTTCAAAAAGATCGTGGGACTTCGCGGTCAGGCGCAACTCCCGCGGCACATAGGTGTGAAACTTCAAATCCGGCCGTGCCGCTTCGTCGTAAATATTGAACAACCGTGAGAGATTCACCGGACCGTTGACCGGGAAAATCTGCCAGCGGTCGAGTTCGAACACTGTACCCAGGCGTTCGATGATCTCGGGGTCGGCCTCAGACTCGATCTCCATCCGCACCGCGTCGCCCTTGCGGCGGTTGTGCAATTCAGCGCGCACCGATTCCAGCAGATTGCGCGATTCTTCTTCCTGCAGGTAGAGGTTGCTATTGCGCGTGACACGGAAGGCAGCGGAAGAAACGATGTCGTAGCCCTTATACATCCGCACGGCGTGATGGACGACTAAGTCTGCCAGAAAAATAAAATCAATCGTCCCCTGTGACGGCAAGCGAACCAGTCGCGGAAGCGCCCGCGGAACGGTTACAACTCCTGTATAGGTGAGTGAGGAGCGCCGCCGACGCCGCAGTAACAGCGCCACGCACAGCGCCTTGTTGATCACGCGAGGAAAGGGATGCGCTGGATCCACCGTGACCGGAGTGAGCAGCGGATCGAGTTCCCTTTCGCAATAGTCATCCACGAAGGCCAATGCCGCGTCATCCAGCTCGTCGATGCCAAGCACGCGAATTCCCTGCTCCGCCAGTTCCGGGCGCAGGCGATCATTCCAGCATGAATATTGTTCTTCGACGAATTCATGCGTCGCGTCTTTGATGAGTTCCCGCTCCTCTACCATGGTGAGCCCGTCCGGAGTAGTGGAGTTATGGCCGTCTTCGAGTTGCTGCAACAGGCCGCCGACCCGCACCTCAAAAAATTCGTCCAGATTGCTGGCGGAGATGGCCAGAAATTTCACGCGTTCAAGCAGCGGATTGCGGAGATCCCCAGCTTCTTCAAGCACACGCCAATTAAATTTCAGCCACGAGGCTTCGCGGTTCAGTAGGGTGGCGCGATTGCTCAGAGTTCGCCGAACCATATCGTCAAGATCTTCCAGATAGAATGTCTAGCAGTCTGCGGACAAGACTCAACTTTCGCATCAGGCATCGCTTTTAGCGACGCCGCAAATTCCTCAAAACCAGATGCCCCTACTGCGGTTTCCAGCCGCCCGGACCGAAACTTCAAAGTACGGATCTTAGTGATAGATGGGGAGTGTTCTTAAGTAGTCGACGACCGGATCAAGCGTTTCCTGGTCGGTCCAAACTAGTATACCAAGTTGGCCGCGACGGGCTTTGAGTTGTAAGCGAACGTGTATTTTGGGTCCGCTCAGCTCGTGGCCCCAAGCTCATGGGAAAAAGACGCCGCCTTGCTGCCGGCGCTCCATGGTTGACGCCCGCTAACCGCATGTGGAGTGCAATTTAGAAAGTGCGGATCAAACCGAACTGCAAGTGGTTCAAGCAATCAAGCTTGACAACCCTCTCCTTACTTTCGGACTGCAAGTCGATGCACATTTGCGCTTATTCTGAACTTGCACTTATTCCCGTAAGCCATGACAAACACGATGTTTACTTGGATCTCGTGGAGCTGAACCGGATGGAACAGCGCGTGCTATCATGAATATTGTCAATTAAGTCTATCACTACGATGGACTTTATGGAATAATCGGCGACCATGGAGGTACTTCACCGGGGACTCTACGCTCCTGCCCCTGTGTCAGGCTATGGAGTCTCGCTTTAGCGGTTGCCACTGAAATCATCACCAAGCGAGGTGAGCCTCCGCACAGACGCGCTAATCGGGGGCAACCGAGAATTGCCGGCATGGTATTGGTGCCACGCAGTGGTCTTGCGCTCGGCAGGAGTTTAGAAGTGGAGAGCCTTCCCCCGGGTTTCTGCACTTTAACAATCCTTTAACAGAGCAAGGAGTAGATTATCGCTTCCAAATGTCTAGTGCGCCGATTCTGATAATGGCCGGCGCTGCTTTGTGGCGAGGTCTGATCGGGAAACGTCTGGGTAAGGCACCGGCCGCCACGCCCCGGCCTCAAATTGTACAAGGTTTTTACTGTTGTTTTTCGGGAAGTATTGTTCGACCAAAAAAACCAAAAAGGAGAGGATTGCATTCCATGAAATTAAGCAAACATCTGTTTCTCACGCTCCTGACGCTGGCCGCACTTTCAGTCGGCGCTTGGGCACAAACCTCGGACTCAACCGCACCGGCCCCAAAGAAGAAGCATAAGCCGGCAGCGGCGGCGCCGGAGCAGCCGGCGATAACTGCTGCCGACGTTCAGGCGTTGAAAGACGGTCTGGCCGCCCAGCAGCAGCAAATCCAGCAACTCACCCAGCAATTGCAGCAGGCACAGCAGAACTGGCAGCAGGCGCAGTCCGCCGCGGCCGACGCGGCCACCAAGGCCGCTGCCGCTCAGACCCAAGCCGCCCAACAGCAACAGACTGTGGGTGCGCTGCAAGGCGATGTGGCCGACCTCAAGACAACCACCAACAACACGGCAATGACGCTGCAACAGTCGCTGAAAGACGTCAAGAACGTCAGTTCGGAGTGGGAGACTCCCCTGTCGATTCACCTCAAGGGCGTTACCATCACACCGGGCGGCTTCGCGGCCGCCGAATTTGTGCATCGTTCGCGAGAGCTGGGGGCAGATGTTATAACTCCCTTCAATAACCTCACCATGCCCGGCGCTTCGCAGAGCAATCTGCCGGAGTTCTTCGGCACCGCCCGCCAGTCGCGGCCTACGGTTTTTGTCGGGGGCCGCTTAGCCAATGTGGAACTTTCCAGCTACGTATCGGGTGACTTTCTTTCCTCTGGAACCACGTCCAACAATAACCAGACCAATAGCTATACTTTCCGTCTCCGGCAGGCGTGGGGCCAAGCCAAGTTTAGCAATGGCTGGAAAATCCTCGGCGGCCAGGCGTGGAGTCTGCTGACCGAGATGAGGGCGGGAATCGCCCCGAGCGACGACATCGGCCGAGTCAACGATGCCCGGCCCATGACGATCGATGGCCAGTATAGCGTTGGGTTCACTTTCGCGCGCCAGTACGGGCTTCGCCTGACGAAAGACTTTGGCACTAAGGCGTCGGTGGCTTTTGCCGTGGAGAATGCGCAAGGCACGCTCACCACGCACGGCAACGTGGACAATTACCTGCTCGGCCAGGCAGGCGCTACCAATGAAGCCAACGCCTTTAATGGGACTTACACGGCCAATCCTTCGCCAGACCTCATCGCAAAAGTCGCCTTTGATCCAGGCTTTGGGCACTACGAGGTTTTCGGCTTGGCCGACCGCTTCGCTGACCGTATCTTCCCGTGCGTGGCGGGTGGTCCTGTTTCCACCACCTTGGCTGCGTGCACTGCCACTGGCGCCACCACTGCAGCGGGCGCCTACAATGCCTCGAAAGAAGGCGGAGGCTTTGGCGCCAACGCCCGCTGGACCTTCGCCAATAAACACGTCGTTTTCGGCCTGCATGGCTTCGGAGGCAGCGGAATCGGCCGTTACGGGGCCGCGGGGCTGTCCGATCTTGCCATTAATCCCGACGGATCGGTTCACCTGATCAAGGGCCTCCAGGGTTTAGAGACGCTGGAGTATCACGGCAAGAAGCTCGACATCTTCACCTATATCGGAGCGGAGTACGCCGGTCGGACTTGGGCCTCCTATACCAACCCAGTCACTCTGAAAACGGCGAACGTCGGCTACGGCTCGCCGTTCTTCTCTAACTACGGTTGCTATACCGAAACCGCCCCGGGTACGGGCAATACATACACTACGGGATTCAATCCAGGTGCTCTCGCGAATTGCACTTCGGACACGCGAGCGGATATCGAAGGCACGATTGGCTTCTGGTACCGCTTCTACAATGGGCCCAAGGGCAGAATGCAGTTCGGCACGCAGTACTCCTACGTGACGCGTCAGACCTGGTCAGGCGCTACCTCCGCCCCCACCGGAGGCGTTGCCACGCCAGGAGCACTCACGCCGCAAGGGATCGACAATATGATCTTTACCTCGTTCCGCTACTACTTGCCGTAAAACCGCAAGTGGTCCCGCGTCGAAGTTGACGCGGGACCACCAGGTTTAACGGACCAATTTCAACTGCTATTCAAATTTCTGAGGGGGCGCTTTCCTGAGAGGCGCCTTCCCCTCAGAATCGCCGCCGGCCCGGTTGGGCTTACTCTCCTTTTCCGGGCCGGTGGTGCTAACTCAATTTACGGCAATAGCTTTTCCGTTCGCTTCCGGCACACTTATCCCCAGGAGGGGTGGGAAGCCACAGACGTTCCGGTGCTCTAGTGGATCTGTTTGATGGTCGCTTTGACTTTCTCCACCACGCTCGCGGGCAGTGGCGCGTAGCTGAGCTGGCTCGTCATCTTCTGGCCGTCGTTGACCATCCAGTCCAGGAAGTCCACGATGATCTTCCCTTTATTCGGATCCTTGGCCTGCGCCGGAATCAATAGCCAGGTAAAGCTCGAGATGGGGTATGCCGTTTTGCCGGGTGCATTCGTGATGGAAACGCGAAAATCGGCGGGCATGGTTTTCACCGACGCCGCCGCTTCTGTCACTCCATCCAGCGAAGCCTTCACAAAATTACCGGCGGCGTTCCGGACCGATCCGTAGGTAATTTTATTTTCCACCGCATAGATCAATTCGATATAGCCGATCGATCCTTGCAACTGCCGGATCTGTCCCGCAACACCTTCGTTGCCCTTTCCACCTAAACCGACCGGCCATTTCACCGAGGTTCCCTTCCCAGCCGCCGCCTCCCACTCCTTGCTGACCTTGGAGAGATAGTCGGTGAAGATGTACGTTGTGCCGCTGCCGTCCGAACGGTGAATGACAATAATTTGCTGGTTCGGGAAATTCACGCCCGGGTTGACTTTGGTGAGTGCCGGATCATTCCAGTTCTGAATCGTTCCAAGAAAAATGCCCGCCAGAGCCTCCGGAGTAAACTTGATTTCGCCGCTGATTCCAGGAACGTTGTATGCAGGAACGTCAGCCCCCAACACGGTGGGGATGTGCAGGATTTTCGTCTTCGCCTCTTTTAGCTGCTCATCGGTCATCGGACCGTCACTAGCGCCGAAATCAACCGTGCCGTTCAGCACTTGGCGGATGCCTCCGCCGCTCCCAATGGATTGGTAGTTGATCTGCACATCCGGGTGAAGCTTGTTGTATTCGCTGAACCATTTGGAATACATCGGATACGGAAAAGTAGCCCCTGCGCCGTTCAGTTGAGTCTGCCCCATAGCCGGCAGCGCCAGTGCAAGGCCTGCCAAGAGCAGCAATAAACGACATATCAGACGGATCACTCGACGAGTCCTCCTCGTGTTTGATTTAAGTGTGCAATCCTCTTTTTTTATGGGCATAATGTTAAGGGAAGGTTACAACGGAGTGAATTTCTGATGAACCCGCTTTGTTTTCCAAGTACTTAGCGGCTGCCATCCTTGTCGAGCCGCGACAGTTCCCGCCCAAAAAGAGCATTGTCGGGGAAGTCCCTTTGTAGCGCCAGCAGGAGTTCGCGAGCGCGCGGCAACTCTCTCTCGCGGACGTAGGCGATGGCCAGCAGGATGCGCGCAAATGGGGCGAGCAGATAGCCTTCCGCCGCGGTCGTCTGAAGTTCGGCGATGCCGCCAGCCTTGTCCCCGGCAACGCCTCCGAGGCGCAGGAACCAGCGCACCGGAGCGGCCATCGACCCGATGATGTAACGGCTGACGCCCCCGGCCAGATGAGCGTCGTAGCAAGTCGGGTCGGCGGCGAGCAGTTGCCCGGCCCAGGCCGTCGCTTCCTTGGTGTAATGCAGCGACGCCAGATTACGCTTTTCGATAAGCGCGGCGAAATCGGAGCGCAAGCCCGCGGCAAACGTCATTGCCAGAAGCGCGTCGCGGTCCCGCGCGTCGCGGCTCAGTCTCGACTTTGCCAGGTTTTCAGCACGGTCAAGTTCCTGCTCGAACCGCGCACGTTGTTGCGGGTTGGCGTCGTATTTCTTACGCGCGCCGAAGACCGAGTCGTCCTCGTAAAACTGCGCCTCCAGCACGCCCAGGCGGTTAAATTCTGAAAACAAGACGCCCGCCGCCTCGCTCGCCGGCCCCATGGGATTCTCAGGGTTTAGCTTTTCCCACGACTCGAATTCTTTTTGCGCGCCGGTAAAATCCAGATCGTAGAGCCGGAGGAATCCGCGAGCGAGCCCCGCTGAAGGCAGATCGGCAAACGCCCGGGGAACAGTCATCAGCACCAAAAGACAGGCTAAGCCTGCGACCTGGATCGCTTGCGTGCAACGCCTAAGCCGACGTGAAGCGCGAATGATGTGGCTTCCGCACATGTTCCAAATTAGATGCGCCTTTCCTGCGTTTTGGTGAAACTTCCAGCACAGATCCGCATCTTCTGGCAAACTGCTTGTCGGTGAGGATGACCCTCTGTGAGCGATGATCCCGTAAGGAACAGCGTTCGCTATGCGCCCGGCGCGCCGGGAATCGAACCCCGCTGGACGTCGAGCGCCAAGACGGGCGCAGGCACTGCGCTCAATCTCCACAGCAGAGTCTGGTTCACGCTGAGTCACGGCATTCTCAATGAGATTTATTTTCCCCGTGTAGACCAAGCCTGCACCCGCGACTTTGGCCTGATTGTCACCGACGGCCATCAATTCTTCTCCGAAGAGAAACGCCATTGTACCTTTGAAAACGTCCCGATCGAACCTGGAGTGCCGGCCTACGAACTGACCAACACTCACACGGAAGGCCGGTACCGGATCGAAAAGGAGGTGCTGACCGATCCGTGGCGAAGTGTGGTATTGCAGAGAATTCGCTTCGTGCCGCTCCAGGGCAGGCTAGGCGACTACCACCTCTACGCACTGTTGGCGTCGCACCTGGCGAATATGGGATACGGCAATACCGGCTGGGTGGGCGACTACAAGGGAAAACCGATGCTTTTTGCCCAGCGCGATTCCAGCGCACTCGCCCTGGCCTGTTCCGCGCCCTGGCTGAAACGTTCCGTCGGATTTGCCGGCACGTCAGACGGCTGGCAAGACCTGTCACAACATTTCCAGATGACATGGGAGTACGATCGCGCGGAAAACGGAAACGTCGCACTGACCGCTGAAATTGACTTGGCCGCCTGCAATGGCGAGTTTATCCTCGCCCTCGGCTTTGGCGGACTCTGGGCCGAAGCCGGTCAGCAAGCCGTCTCTTCCCTGCTTACTTCCTATGAAACAATCCGCAAGGATTACGCCTTTCACTGGCAGAACTGGCAGCGGACGCTCAAGAAGCTCGACGAGAAACCGCGGAAAAAAGACCTGTATCGCGCCAGCATGGCGGTTCTGCGTACCCACGAAGCCAAGGACTTTCTTGGCGGAATCATCGCCAGCCTCTCCATCCCTTGGGGCTTCAACAAGGGCGACGAAGATCTCGGCGGTTACCACCTTATCTGGCCGCGCGATCTGGTCGAGAGTGCTGGCGGACTGCTGGCCGCGGGTGCTCACGATGATGCCCTCCGCGTGTTGCATTACCTTGAGGCCACTCAGGAAGCCGACGGACACTGGGCGCAGAACATGTGGTTGGATGGGCGTCCCTACTGGAACGGACTGCAAATGGATGAGACTGCCTTTCCGATTCTCCTGGTCGATTTGCTGCGTCGCGAATCGCCCCGCTGCTTCGGTGAAACCGTTCACTGGTGGCCAATGGTCCGCAAGGCAGCCGCGTTTATTGTAGCCAACGGCCCAGTTACACAGCAGGACCGCTGGGAAGAGGACGGCGGTTATTCGCCGTTCACCATGGCCGCTGAAATCGCTGCCCTGCTCATTGCCGCCGATCTCGCCCAGTCGATGGGCCAGCCTGAGCCCGCCGAATTCCTGCGCCACATGGCCGATACATGGAACGACAACATGGAACGCCGGACGTATGCCGTAAACAGCGATCTTGCCCGGCAGATCGGAGTCGAAGGCTACTACGTCCGTATCACACCGCCTCCCACCGGTGACGGAGCCGCCTCACCCTTGCAGGGATTCGTTCCCATCAAGAATCGCGCCCCCGGCAGTTCGAACGCGCAGGCGATCGAGATTGTCAGCCCTGATGCCCTGGCTCTGGTGCGCTTCGGCCTGCGCGCGCCCGACGATCCCCGAATCCGGAACACGATCAAGGTCATCGATGAACTGCTTCGCGTAAAACTTCCCCAGGGTCCAGCCTGGTATCGCTACAACCACGACGGCTACGGCGAGCACGAGGACGGCTCTCCCTTCGACGGTACCGGCGTGGGGCGTCCATGGCCGCTGCTGGCGGGCGAGCGAGCCCACTACGAACTGGCCGCCGGTCACGCCGCGTCCGCCGAAGCCCTGTTGGGAGTGATGGAGAATTCGACAGGAGCAAGCCGCCTGATTCCCGAACAAGTTTGGGACACAGCCGACATCCCGGAGCGCGAGTTGTTCGCGGGGAAAGGGTCGGGATCGGCTTGTCCACTGGTGTGGGCCCACTCCGAATACATAAAGCTGCGGCGGTCTCTCGTCGACGGAAAGATTTTCGATCAGCCACCACAAACGCGAGAGCGCTATTTGGAGAAGAAAGTATCTGCCACATACTTCAACTGGCGTTTCAACAATAAGCCGCGCACGATGCCCTGCGGAAAGAAGCTGCGCATTCTGTTGCTGGACCCAGCCATGGTGCACTGGAGCTTTGACAACTGGCAGACCGCCCACGACAGCGACTCCGAAGAGAGTGGCTGGAACCTGCAACATCTGGATCTGCCAACCGAAACTCTGGCAGCAGGCCGCCAAATAGTTTTCACCTTCTATTGGAAAAACGCCGCGCGCTGGGAAGGCCGGGACTACCAGGTGACCGTCGAATAGCTGGAAGCCGTCTCAGTAGAGGGCTGGCCACGGCTTCCGTTGTCTGGCGATGTGGAAGTCTGGCAGGACCTTCTCGCCGGCTGGCCAAGGGCCATGGCTGGTCCGCTCCATTCGTTAATCTATATTCAATGATCTCCATTCAATGAGCGACAGCGAGATCGAAGGCGGCTTCTATGTGCAGGGCGGTGGAGTTCAGGTACAAGATGCCATCACACTCAAAGCTCGCGTGCATTTTCTGCTCCTGAAACGCGAGCGGTAACTCGGTACATGCTAAGCAAACTACCGGTCGAGTCCTCAACCGCTCCTTGAACGAGAGCCTCACGATCTTACCTAGCCGTGCGGCAGTGCCCTCTAGTTTGCCCAGTTGTAATTCAGCAATCAGTCCGGCGGTCATGGCCCTCGCAGCTTCGTCGCGCGGACCGCTCGCTTCAACTCCATACTTAGCAAACCCCTCGCGAAACTTTGCTGATCTCATGGTCACGGAAGTGCCAAGGATCAGGATCTCGCTGGCCCCGATTCGAGCGCTTTCTTTTGCCACCACATCAAGAATGCTTAAGACGGGAATCTCAATTCCGCGCACGATGGTCGAGAAGCGGTGGTGAGGAGTATTGCTTGCGATGAGTGCGAAATCAGTGCCACTCATTTCCAGGCGCTTCAAGGCCGATCGATGATAGTCGTCAAATTGCGTCCAGGAATCTTCGTCATCATCGATGCCGAGGAGGGAGATGGCTTTGTTGACGTCCAGCGATTCGATGCTCATCTCCGGTGTCGACGGTACAGACTGCGGGTTTCGCGCGAGGTGCCATTGTTCGCTTCGACGGCAGATCCCTGAATAGTAATCCGCCGTGGATGGCCATGCGATGCCTCCGACGATTCCAATTTTCTTCATTGGCTTCCTCAGTCTGATCTCATCCTGCGAGTGTTGAGGGAAGGCTGAACGTTCCATCGACTACTTCCACGAAGTTTCTCTCTTCGCGCAGAATCAGCCGCTTGTCTTGTGCCGTGGCGAAATTCTCACGGGCTTCCGAATCTGACTTCAGCCGTGCCCGGTAGGTTTCATATGAGGCGAGACTGTCGAATGCAATCAAACCCCATGCCACATCATTTGTGCCTTCGTGCGGAAGAAAATACCCGACCAGGTGGCCGCCGCATCGAGGAATGATTCGGCCCCAATTCTCGGCGTACTTCTTGAACGCATCTCGCTGGAAAGGATCGATCTGGTAGCGGATGATGCAGGTGATCGCCATTCGAGTCCTCCTGTGGCTCGGCGCAGCCGATGCATCGCGGCCAGTTTCCCGGCGCCGGATGCATATTCAGTTACTGTGTCATTTGCCTCACATCAACACTTCGTCTACTATCAAACTATGAATGTAGAGCATTATTCTGATCTCGCGGTCTCCAGCATTGCGGCGGCAATTGGCGAGCCTGCGCGAGCTCGCATACTCTACTGCCTGATGGACGGCCACGCACGAACCAGCACCGAGCTTGCGATGGTGGCTGAGGTTAGTCCGTCAACCGCGAGCGTACATCTGAATCGACTGAAGTCCGATCATCTGGTCAAAGTGCTGGTTCAGGGGAAGCATCACTACTACAGTCTCGAAGGACCCAACGTCGCGATTGTGCTTGAAGGACTGAGCGTCGTGGCCGGCGGATCTCACGGCCAGTTCGTGCCCACCACGCCGAGCCGACTGCGTGTCGCTCGGACTTGCTACGATCACTTGGCGGGCACAGTGGGCGTATCGCTGCACGACCGTTTCAGGGCACTCCAGTGGCTTTCGGCTAGTTCGAAGGTCGCCAGTTCCAAGATCAGCGGTTCGAAGGTCAATGACAACGCATACGATCTCACCCCCGGCGGAGCCAAGGCGTTTGCGGCTCTTGGCATTGATATCGAGACAACTCGCGCGCTGCGCCGCCACTTCGCGTGCGCGTGCCTCGATTGGAGTGAGCGGCGCCCTCATCTCGGCGGAGCGCTGGGGGCAGCAGTGCTGAAAGTCGCGCTGAAAAGAAAATGGGTGGTGCACGATCTCGACAGTAGGGCTTTAGGCGTCACGAGTTTTGGACGGCGTGAGATGCTGACTCGATTTGGCCTTCATGTTTGATAGTGAAGCCTCCTCCGTGCGACACTGCTAAACTTTCATACTCACGAATTGCATTCGAGACACTCTATCGAGGTACCATGCGCATTCTTACGCCGTTTGTTATGGTCGTACTGATATTGATAACGATGAGCACCGTCGCAACATCCCAAACTCTGCCAGCGCCCCAGGCCATCACCGACCCGAAGCAAATCACATCCAAGCCCGATGCCCGCGTGGAGAAGAATCTTTCCATCGAGAAGCTGTACATGACCCGCCAAGTGGGCGGCGCGACTTGGTCGCCGGATGGCAAGACCGTCGCCTTCGTTAGCAACCTGAGCGGCCGCAATAATCTTTGGCTGGTGCCCTCCGAAGGCGGATGGCCCATGCAACTCACAGTGAGCAATGAGCGCCAGACCAGCCCGGCCTGGTCACCCGACGGCAAGTGGATCGCCTACATGTCCGATTACGACGGCGACGAGCAGTGGGACATCTTTCTGGTGTCGCCGAAATCCGGACAGGTGGTCAACGTCACCAATACGCGCGAAATCGCAGAGCAGAGTCCCACCTGGTCGCCCGACGGGCGCTACCTGGCTTACATGGTCAAGCCGAGGACGTCGTCAGTGTTCGAGATTGATGTTTACGACACGGTCTTGCGCGACGTGAAGCACCTGACCACCGGAACCGCCAAAGACCGCATGAACGTCGCGCCAATCTGGTCGGCGGACGGTAAGTTCATCGTCTATACGCAAGAGCAAGCCAAGGGGACCGACTCCAATGTATTTGTGGTTGAGGTTGCGAGCGCGCAAAGCACGCTTCTTACGCCCCACGATGGCGAAAAGACCTTCGAAGCCAACGACGTCTCGCCGGATGGAAAGCACGTTCTGATCACCTCGAACGCCGCTAATGGATACGATAATGTCGGGCTGCTCGACATTGCAACCAGGAAGATCCACTGGCTCACCCAGGACAAATGGGAGATTTCCGCTCAGAACTTTTCTCCCGATGGCAAGTCGCTGATCTACACCGCGAACGTCGACGGCAACATGGATATCTACCTCTACGGCATAGCCACGGCGAAGGCCCGCGCGCTGCCGCTCCCCAAGGGGCTGAACTGGCCGTCTGGCAGGCCGTCGCCCTTTACTCGCGACAACACGCGTCTGCTCTACGCTCACACCGGTCCCACAGCACCGGGCGATTTGTGGGTTTATAACCTCACCGATGGCAAGTCGCGTCAGCTCACATATTCGCTCGTGGGCGGTGTGCGCGCCCAAGACATGGTCGAACCTTGCCTTGTTCACTATCCCAGCAAAGATGGCAAGTGGACGATCTCCGCGTTCGTTTATGTGCCTTACAACTTGCCGCGCAATGGCGAGCATCCTGCGATCGTCCTGGTTCACGGCGGTCCGACGGCGCAGACGATGAATACGTTCAGTCGCTTCGTCCAGTACATGGCCAATCAGGGCTACATTGTGATCGCGCCCAACTATCGCGGATCGACTGGCTACGGAAAAGAATTTCAGCAGGCAAATCTTTTCGACATGGGCGGCGGCGATTTGCAGGATGTGCTCGCGGCCGCCGACTGGATCAAACAGACCGGCTACGTCGATCCGAAGAAGCTCATTCTGATGGGCGGCAGCTACGGTGGCTACATGACCATGATGGGAGTCACCAAGGCTCCGGAACTGTGGGCGGCGGGCATTCCGATTGTGCCTTTTGTGAACTGGTTCACGGAGATCCAGAACGAAGATCCCGTGCTGCAGCAGTCCGATCTCGCAACCATGGGTGATCCCGTGAAAAACAAGGCGCTATTTGAAGATCGCTCGCCCATCAACTTCGTGGACCAGATCAAGGCGCCCCTGTACCTGTTGGCGGGCGGCAACGATCCGCGCTGCCCCAAAGAAGAAGCGCAGCAGGTAGTCGATGCAGTCAAGAAACGCGGCGGAGTGGTCGAATACAAAGTCTATGAGAACGAAGGCCACGGTTTCGCAAAAGTCGAAAATCAGATTGACGCTTATAAGCGCGTGGCTGACTTTTTGAAAGCGCACGTTCCGCCGGCGGATTGCAGTTGCACGCTGAACGAGTAGGCTGCCGCATCCTGCCCGGCGGCAGCGCGACAAGGGTATGGACTATCAGCACGCTCAGATCGCAGAGATTTACGACCTCACTAACCCATGCGCACAGGATACGGACTTCTACCTCTCCCTCGCCGGACTGCGCCCATGCAGTGTCCTCGACCTGGGTTGCGGTACGGGCATGCTCTGCTGCGCCCTCGCCGAACGTGGTCACCGGGTGACGGGTGTTGACCCAGCAGCGGCGATGCTGGCTGTGGCCAGAAGCAAACCTCACGCGGAACAGGTTGAGTGGGTCGAGTCCTCTGCGCAGAGCTACAAGGCGCACCGGCGCTTCGACCTGATCGTCATGACCGGACATGCTTTCCAAATCCTGCTTACTGACGCCGATGCGCTCGCGGTATTGGAGACCATGCGTGGCCATCTCAAGGAGCGCGGCCAGGTTGCATTTGAGACTCGCAATCCGCGCGTGGATTGGGCTGGCGAGTGGGCGTCGCGGCCGCCTTTGGTCCGCATGTTGCCCGGCGGACAACTTCTCGAGACGTTGGAGATCACTGGCGTGGACTTTGAATTCATCTCGTTCCAGACTTCCTACCGGTTACCACACAAAACGCTGACCACAAGCAGCACGCTGCGGTTTCCATCCCGAGAACATGTAGAGGCCCTGATCGCCCGTTCGGGACTGGTGGTCCGTGACGTGTTCGGAGACTGGGATGCCGGCCCGTTCGAGGCCGCACGCTCGCGAGAAATCATCTTTATCGCCGAGATCGCCGGGGGACTAGGTCGGGCTGTGTCACGTCCTGACTGAATCCGGATTTCCGTGCGGCGGGTTGAAGCCGCGTCCCTTCAAAACAATCCCGGCACAGACTTATGAAGTTCCGAATTCGCTATGGATGCACCCGTTCCGCGTGGCGCTTCTTGGCTGCTTCCAGGCGGAGCATCACCATGTAGAGGACGATCGCGACGTTGATGGCGAGAATCAGAAGGCGAATCCAGTCGGGGCGCCGCAATACATCGGCTACTTCGAACGGGATGTAGATTGAGCCCGAGGCGATGGCCATCCACTCCGCCCAGGAGCGGACGTACCACAATCCGTAGGCCTCGACGAAGCGAAGGATTACGTAGATTGTCGCCACCACGGCGATCTTCCACAGGCGCACGTCGCTGACCCGGTAGACCAGGTCAATAAAGACGCCAACGAAGTGGTGATGGGGATTGGCGTGAATAAACTCCAGGAAGCTCTCGGCGACTCCCCAGATATCTTTGTGGCGCATGCGGAAGATGCCGAGGCCGGCGAGAACGACGACGATCCCTTTCGCAAATTCAAAAGTGGCGACGGTGCGCACGCCTTTGATGTGTTCGGGATCGTCGATTCTGGGATGCGGGATTCTGGGATGCATTTGGTGAAAAACCGATTTCCGGTATCCGGCGCCTGATTGCGGATTCATTCTAAAGCGTGTCCCCTAAAGGGGCATTCGATTTCGAAGATCTGGCGGGATCGCTAAAGCGATACCCTGATACGAGGGTCCTGATTTTCAACTCTACTGGCGGACGCTGGCGCGTAACTCCTCGACTATCTCCAGCGCGGCTTTGTGGGCGGCTTCACTCTGGGTGACTTCGAATGAGATCGCCCCTACGCGGGCGTGGCCGCCGCCACCGTAGCGTTCGCAGACCTTGGCGAGATTGATAGTCGGCTCGCGTTTCGACCACGGGTTCGATCCCACCGAAACCTTTACGCGGAATGAACTCTTGCTCAGACCGACGCTGTAGATCGAGTCGGGATGCAGATAGTACGGAATGAACTTGTTGTAGCCTTCGAGGTCGAGGTCAGTGAGGTCGAAAACAATCGTGCCGTCTTTTTCTTTCGTGCGCTGCCGCAAAATCTCGATCGAACGCTGGTGGCGTTCGAGCAGCGGCGGGAGGACGGCAGTGACGAACGGCTCCTCCAGAATCTTGGCCAGAGGATGATAGGCGAGCAGTGGGATCATGGTCTTGACGAAATCGCGATCGGTGGAGGCTTCGATGGCCATGGTCAGCTTCATGGCCGGAGCCTTCATCTCGACCGCCGACTTCGCGTCTTCGTACATGGCACCGTCGACGATGTCGGTCCAGTGGACGAGTTCCGCCACCGGGTCTGGATCGAAGCCGAAGTGTTCTTTCGCGATCATCGCAATAAAACTTGTACAGGACTTGAAGGCCGGATCGTAGAACTTGCGGTCGCTCTGATCCTGCTCGAAGTGGGCGGCGTCGGCCGGGGAAAGAAAAGCGCTCTCGTGGTGATCGAACCACCAGGTGATTTTGGGCGAACTGGAATATTTGAAATCGACGATCGCGTTCTCGTCGCCGTCGAACTGCTTCTCGTTGAAAAGAGAGCCGGCGCGATGCAGCAGGCCGGAGTACACGAAGTCCACATCACCGCGGATTCGCTCGCGATAGAAACGGGAGAACAGGGCGGCCGAGGAAGCGCCGTCAAAACATTTATCGTGATAAAAGACGCGTATTCGCAAAATGGCTTCCCTTATCCCGCTTCTCCGGGCGTAGAGTGAAAAACAAATAGAGTTGCTGGTTTGGAGAGTTATGTCAAGGCGGAAGTTGGTGGGGTAGAGGGTAGCAGTCATACCGCCATAAGAACGTCCCGGTTTGTCCGCAATAGATTTGTCCCCACCTCCGCCCAGCTTAGCTCTTTCTTGCTCAATTCTATTTTCGCCAATTCGAGTCCCCCCTGACGGAGGCACTCCATGGGGACAGTTCTATTGTCGTTTCAGGGGGACGCAAGCCAGAACGACGTTGCCCGGATGCGACAAGCGCCGGAGCCCGCTTGAGGAGTAGGTTGCACAGATAAACAAAAAAGCCACGCGGATCTACCCGCGCGGCTCCGTAACTGCGAACGTCAGCCTGTGTGTCGGCCCTTAGTTCGGGAAGGTTCCACCGGGCGGGCATACTTCTGAAGGGCCGCCGAAGGTGCCATTCATGGAATACTTACCACCCGCTTCTATGTTCTGGAAATAAGGATCATGGTCCGCGGAATAGAACCATGACCAGAACACGGTCTCCTGTGGATTGTAAGTGACTCCGTTCGGCATCGTGATTGACGGAAAATCAGTACCGGTCAACGGGTCGCCGACCTCCCAGTTATTCTGGCAGCCGGGTTGTTGTCCAATGCCTCCCCATAGCGGAGTCGGATTGTTCCCGAGCGGATCGTCCCGCCATTCGCCAATTTCATGCGCCGCAACCGAAACATTTACGATCCCGGGACCGAAATCGCCGGTGGTGTCGTAATCGGTTGGGGAGTAGGTCTGCAGATTCGCGAGTGTGCCGTGATACCCCAGGATGCAGCAATTGTACGAAGCGGCCTCGTAGAACACGACGTCGTGCATCAGGAAGATCACGAAGGAGGTGGGATCGCCATGGACCGCGTTGAGAACGGTGGTGGCGAAATAATTGTCAAAGAAGAGAATGTCGAGGCCGCCCAGCAAGCTGCAATCGTTGAGGGTGGGGCCGTTGTTATAGACGATCGCACTGTGGCCGGCGGTGGTGTTGATGTCGATTGTCTGGGTGGGCGTAACGGTTACGGTGTAGTCCGTGTGGTAATGGCTGCTAGGGCCGCCGATTGCGTTCAAGAACTCGGCCCGGCGATGCGCGTCATTGTAGGTCAGCTTGCCTCCCACTTTAACGCCATTGATCAGAGCCGCATGTCCAGGGCTCGTACCGCCATCAAACGACACGGGGGTAAAGATTGGCGAGTTCAGGAAGTTTGCAAGGTCAGAGTTTCCCATCGACCCACCGCAGTGATTTGGAGCAGTCGAATCGAACACGTAGGCGCCGATGTCAATGATCATCGGAACCACGAGGACTTTGACTTTCGTCGAGCCGTAGGGCGGCTGAAACGGAGACTTTCCCACGATCACATCGGTGTAGGTTTGACCATCCTTGCTGGCGGTGAAGGTAAAGCTTGACAGCGGAATGGTTGTAGCTTTGCTAGACGCGGCGATCGCGTCATCGGCGGTTCCCCCCTTCCAAGGAATGACGATGGAGTAGCCCTTGAGAGGGGGCTTCCCCGCGCTTTGGGCAAGTATCTTAACCTTAGTCGCCGTCAGTGCGATCGCGACGAAGCATAAAATCAACAAAAGTGTACGCTTCACAGGATCCTCCACAGTTCTTTACCGCGAGTTTCCTTTCTGATCTCAAAAGCGTCCGCCAACGTTTTCTTTCGCCCACGGTTCCTAACAAGTTTTTGTCGATGCTGACTCTTCTTGTGGGCGGAGCAATAATCCGAGAGGAATGTGGGAACGCTACATCCGGGCTGAACCGCTGTCAAGATGAAGAATTTTGCACTGGCGGATGTTGATGGGCGCTCGGCCCTATTGCCAGAACGCGGCGACGATCACTTCCTTCGGCGTCGTAGTTTAAAGTCGAAACTGACCACGCCGTTCTGGTCGCGCAACGCCACGATCGAAATCGTCCGTGTTAGGTTGTACTCCACCTGGATGATCTGCTGGTTAGAAACGGAGACGTTGGTGCTGTAGGTCAAGGTCAGATTGCTAGCCACTTGCTGCTCGACGGTGACCTGCGGCCCCCGCACCACGGCGGTTTCACTGGTCAATCCTTGGGGATCAACCTTGACGCGGCTCGCTCCGAACAGACGTTGCAGCCGACTGTTGACGGTGCTGTTGAGAGCCTGATTGATCAGCAGGTTAGAGGCGTCTCCGCCAAACCCAAAGGATGATCCGCTCGACGCCGCGGCCGCCGATTCCTCCTGCGTGCGGCCCAGAGCTAACAGGGCGATAACGTCGGCTTGGGGAAGCTGAGGCTCGGACTGCCAAGTTACTTTCAAACCGTTGGCAACGCTGGCGTCGCCGCGAAATTGCACCGTTATGTCGTAATCGCGCACGCGCGTAGTCGCCTGCAGATCGATAATCGGCTGCGTCCTGGCCGGATTCGCGAAGCTAACATCGCCGCGCTCGAGGTTGTATTTGTTCCCGTTGAAGGCGATTTCTCCTTCCAGAACTTCCGCCCGTCCCAGAACTACCGGACGTTCGGCGGTGCCGCGGACCCTGAGATCCGCATTACCAGAGAGCCTGGCGGTGGCGGTTTGCATCTGCAGTTCCGGAGTGGTCACGACATGAACATCGAGCTTCAGCCGGCTCTGCAGACTATCGGTCTGCGTCAGGATCACCCCCTGCTTGCTCTTCTCGATGTACGCGCCGAAGTCGAACCCAGGGGTGACTGCTAACTTGGTTACCACCACATTTCCGCTCAGCAGAGCGGAATTCGCACTGCCGGTCAGCCGGAGATCCGCATCGGCCGTGGAACTTACGCCCGGGGGATAACGAAGGCGAACCCCATGCGCGGTTGCACCAAAATCGAGTTGGAGCACCCCACTCTGGTAGGACGCGGAGCCGGTCAACGCGACCGTGCCGCCGCCGGTCGTGCCACTCAGCTTCTCGATCTGAATGCGGCTGCGATCGAACAGCAAGACACCGTTCAGGTCGCTAAGGCCGCTGGGAAAATCGTTGTGACTGACGAATGTGTTCTTCACTTCCAGACGTCCTTGCAGCACGGGCTGCGCGATCGTACCGTTGGCGTTGAGATTTACGCTTAATGTGCCACGCGCCAGGATCTTGGGGTTGAGAGACTGCAAGAGCGTCAAATTGACCGAACCGTCCAGGCGGAGGTCAAGCTCTTGCGTGCCGGTCAGATGCGCGGTGCCGTGTGCGGTGAAATCCGTTCCGCTTCCTCTAAGGTGAAGGCTTTCCACCATCATGACTTGATCCGCGACCTCGACGCGAACGGGTTCGACACTTTGTATCTGCACCTGCTCGACCTCGGCGCTGAGACCTTGGAGCTCGGCGACCGCTTTCAAATCGCGCGGGGTGCGCAGCGGGCCACGAACGTGGAGCGTCCCTTCCACAGTCGAGTGTCCTGTGATCTTTCCTGGCAGGTAAGCGCGAAGAAGCGAATCGGCATCCAGACGATGGAAGGCGAGGTTGAGATCGGCATTAAAGTCGCGTTCTAGCGCAACCGTCCCCCCGATAGTTAAGTCGGCATTATCAAAGTCCGAGTGGGCGTTGATCTCAAGCTGCCGTCCATGCGTGACCGCGTCCACGTAGAAATCTCCGGCGCGCTCCTTGTCCAAGGCGAGGTTCTTGAGATGGACGTGCACTTCGAGCGTGGGCTGATCGAGGGTGCCGCTGGCGCGCACCGTGAAATCGGCAACGCCATCGGCCGTGAACCGGCTGGTCTGCAGGCGCGGGAAGCGGGCGAGGTCAAGCTTATGTCCGGAAAGATTCAGGCGAAACTCGTTTTTCGACAAATTGTGGTTCGGCGTAGTTAGATTTGGCTCAACCAGATTTGGCGTAACCAAGTTTTGCCCACTCAAGTTCGACAAGCCGACCGCCGCGCTGCCAGAAAGTGCGGCATCGTAGGCAGTGGTTTCGATGTTGTTGAACTGCAGCTCGCCATCCGCGAGGCGGAGATCGCTCTTCAATAAAGGAACGCCTACTCCGTAAGCCATGCCATTGCGAAGTTCGAGGTGTCCATCCCCGTGGGGATGGGCGCGCGTGCCCGAAACGCTGGCGGACATATCCACCGTGCCGGCAAAGGGCTGAGCAACTCCGGCCAATTGAGCAAGCTCCGACACGTCGGCACTGCGGACGTCAAAGTGCAATGTAAAAGGATCGCTCTCCTGCAATTCAGATTCGGTAAGCGCCGTGCTGGCATCGAAGTGCGCCGTGGTGTGGCCATGAATGAGCGATCCATTGCGTGCGGCGAAATGATTGCTGGAATACTGGACGGCGGTGGACAGTGCGTCCCAGTGAAGCGCTCGAGAGGAGACGCGTCGAATCGGTGGCAAGGGAGTGTCAAAATCGTAGACCTCGAGATTTCCACTGACCGAAGGCGCCGAGAGTGTGCCACTCGCGTTGCCGGTAAGACTCGCCCAGCCGTGAACCGTAAAGGGCAAATCCGGCGATCCGTAGGCCGCTTCGAGCAGCGGCGTCCACTCCTTCAGGTTGTGGCTGGTGAAGGAGAATCGCAACGTTGAGGTTGAGGTCGAGGTCGCGGCCAGATTGCCAATGGCGGTGATTTCAGAGCCAGTCGTCGTCAGGCGAAGTTGACTCACCTCCAGTTCGTCCCTCGATCCGCGATAGATGCCATCAATCTGTCCATGCACCGGGATCTCATTAGGGGCCGGCTTCAGCAGCGGCGCAATGCTCAGGTTCAGGCGAGTCTCCGCGTCCTGGATCGAGCCCACCCAGAGCATGTCGACGTTGCCGCTCGCATTTCCGGAAAGGGCGAGGCGATCCAGCGGGAGTTTTTTTGAGCTCAATATTTCCAGGCCTGGAAGCAGCGGAAAGCCCGACAATTGCAAGCGCACCGAGCCGTGCTGCAGACTTCCCGGTCGAACGCGGCCGATCACATGGCGACGCCTGGAGGACCGCAACGGTTCGAGAGAGCTTTGCCAGTTCGTCACATCGGCATCGCCCAGCAGGTCGCCACCGAGCAGGTTTGCCTTGATCGAGGAAACATGGAAACGGTCCGGAGTGACCGAGAACCCTGCGGCAAAGCGGCCATTCTGCATCGAGAGCTTCCCGTTCGACCATGCAATGTCGTTGGCCTGCACGGTTCCCTGGGTGGAAAAATCCTGCAGGCTCCACGAAACTTTGCCCTCGAACTGGGCCGTAGCTTTGCGAAGTTGCACCTGCCTTGCCAGGGACGCGAGTTCACCGAGATCCGCGAGGCCATGATAATCGCCGGTCACATGGGGGTCGTGAAAGTCCTGCAGGCGGCCCGCGAAATGAATTTCAGATTTTCCGGAGGTTAGCGTCAAACTGCTGATGTCGGCACGTCCGCGTGCCAGAACCAGCGAAGCATCCGCCCGCCACATGAACGATTGGTAGTCCTGAATGCGCGTGGCGACGCTTCCAGCAACGACATGGGCTTCGTATTGCCGCCGCAACAAGGAGTAGTTTAGGAGCAGAGCCAGGTCGCGGGCGGCAAATTCGAAGGGCACTTTCTTGTCTTCCCACAGGAGTTCGCCTTGCTGCACCTCTAGGTGCGAAACCGCCAGCGAGATGAGTTGCTCGACCGGCCCCTGGTTCAAGGAAAGGCTGGCCTGCGGCACGGGAGCGTTGGTGGTGCCGTCGGGATAGTCAATGATGTGGACGACGGGATGCTCAAGGACCAGAGAATGTAATCCGACGGTGGTGCTGAGGAGCGAAATGATTTTCATTTCCGCCTGCAGGCGGTCGACGCGCAGAAACGGGGCTTGGTCCGAAGCTTCGCGGCCGTGGATGGTCAGGTTGCGAGCGTCGACGCGCAGGCGGAACGGGATGGTGTGAAGTTCCCCGAGTTCGACGCGGCCGCCGGTGAGTTTTTCAGCCGACGCAATCACCCGGCGGCGGACCATCCGCTGAAAGGAATCGGTGGTGACGTACCAGCCAAGCAGGATGAAGCTAATCAGGCTGAAAACGCAGAACGAGAGAAAGAGTTTCCACAGAATGCGCCGGCGCTCTGGGGGGGACGGCTGGGCCGATTGCTCGGACGATGGCTCGCTCGGAGGCGCGATCGATTGTTCGGTCAACGGTTCTGCTCTCCGGCACTGGGCTCAGGAGCCAGGATGTGGCTCCCAGAGCGCAGATTTGCCAGCCACCCCGAGAGCAGCTCATTCATTTTCTGTTGAGCCAGCAAATCCTTAATTCGGCCAAAGACTTCGGTTAACGGTGCTGCGCGGCTGCCAGCCTTTTTCATCTCGGGCAGCAACCGATCGTGGTAGTAGGTCTCCACCGCCTGCTGATCAATGTGTATCGAGGGCCGCAGACGGTCTTCGACCAGCCTCATCAGTTGGATCTGGTCGCTTAGATGTTTCTCAAGTGAGCTTTGCGTTAGCCCGTATCGTTGCAAGATGGCACGCCATGCGTCGTCGGTAGCGCAATCTGGATGAAGGTTGCGGACTTCGGCGATGCGGGCGGCGACCTGTTCCGAGGGAGCGGGTTGCGCCGGCCGAACCTGTTCACGCAGCAGTTCCTGATCGATCAGTCGATCAAGGACCGCCTTGCGCTCGGCCGAGGTGAACGAGTCCGGATCGCGGCCATTTGACAGGGCTTCGAAGGCGACTTCCTGCTCCCAATCGCTCTGCAAAAGCACGTGGCCGTTAACGTTGCTGACCACACGATCGACCACCTGGCCGCCCGTCGCCATGGTCGCCAGCACCATGCTCAGGACCATCAAAACAGCACACTGTGTTCCGAATTTGATCCGTTTCATCAGAATGACTGCCCGACGCTAAACGAAAAGTTGAAATGGCCGGCGCGTTGATACCCAAACTGCCCGACAGCCTGCCCCGTCACCTTATTGGTGGTGATATTGGTATAGCTGGGAAAGTAGGGTGGATTCAAATTGTATCCGAAATCGAAACGCAATGGTCCGATGGGCGTCTGATAGCGCACCCCGAGGCCAACGGCGTGCGACGCGTAGTTGTATTTGCACAGCGAGTACTGCGGGGCCGGCGCCGCCTTAAAACAGAGCTGTTGGTCGGGCTGGTGAAAACGCGCCAAGCTGGGAAGCATTTCCTGAGGTCGCGCAAAAACGTTGCCCATATCTTCGAAAACCGTAAAGCCGATGTTGTCATTAAGGTAGGGGACCCGGACGTTTGGAAAACGCATCTCCAGATTGTTCAGGAACACGGCGCTGCCGCCAACAGGATATCCGGTGAAAGGGTCGCGTGGTCCTGCCTGATTTAACCCGAACCCGCGATTGGAGTTGCCCCCGCCGCTGAAGAAACGCTCCGGCAAAGGAATGAGAGTTCCGCCGGCGGGCACGGGTTGCGCCGGATCCAGTAGTACTGTGCTTCCGAAGCGGTTCTCAATCCCGACGGTGGTGGAACGGGCGAAAACGAATCCCTGGCCCGTGTAGTGATTACGAAACAATGTGTGGTAGGTGGAGTTCTTGACCAGCGCCCGGCTGAAGTCGGCCTCGGAACCAAAATAGCTCGCGGCAACGCCGCCTTCTACCGTGGTGTAACTGCCGCGAGTACTTTCCAAGTCGTTATCGCGCCGGTTGCGAATGTAAAGAAAATTAGGCGTTCCCACCTGGGTTGGCTGGGAAAGAAGCGGTATAAGGTTGCTGGTGACCTCAATATCGCTGGCCTCCACGCGGCGGTAGGTGAAACGGTAGGCGAACGTCGTCAGTTCGCGGTCCTGCACTTTGTACAGCACTTGCAAGAGCTGCAAAGTGCCCTCCAGACGTTTCGAGGTAAAGGTGGAGACGTCTACGGTGTCGTCGTAAAGCGCCGTGGCTGTGAAACGGAGGTTCTCCAGGTTCAGCAGGTTGGGGATGTCGTAACTGATAAGCGCTCTCTGCTGCAGGTAGCCGAGGTTGCCCTTCATGGTGATGGTTTGGTGGCGACCGCCCACGTTGATGCGGCTGACGCCGAGAGAGACCATGGGGCTGACGCCGGTTTGCCCGAGTGGCTGGTTGGTTCCGTATGCGGGCTGACCGGTCTGGAATTCGAAACCGACGCCGTAATCGAAGGTGTAGCGATCCGCTTCGTTCACCGTGACCAGCACGTTCTTACGCGACTCGGTGCCGTCCGGGTTCTGGATGGCCGTATCCACCTGCTTGAAAAGTCCGAGGTCGTACATGCGGCGCTGACTCTCCAGCATGTCCTGCTGACTCAAGGGTCCGCCCGGTTGCACCCTTATCGCCCGGCCGGCCACTCCGCGGCGGGTATGGTGCAGCCCATCGAGAAAAAGTTGATTGACAAAAAACTGCTCGCCTTCATGAATCGTGAAAGTTACACCCACGTGCGGTAAGTTGTCCGGTGATGAAACAGGAACATACGCGACGTCGACGGTAGCATTGGGAAAGCCGTTATCGAAATATTTTCCCAGTATCCTGTCGCGGTCATCCGCCAGACTCGATTCATCGAAGCCCTGTCCTTCGGCGGTGGAAGTTTCGGGAAGCTGTTCCTCCGGAACCATATAGCCGCCCTCGATGCGGACCCACGCCACGCGCGTCTGCGGGCCCTCCTTGATGGTGATCTCAATGGCAAGTTTCGACGGATCGCCCTGGTACCCGGTAACGAGTTTGCTGGTAACTTCGGCTTGCCGGAAACCACTCGCCCGATAGAGACTCTCGATACCTCGCGCATCCTCTTCCAGCAACACCTCGCTGTAGCGCCCGTGACTGAACAGGCGCCCGGCAGCTTGGTCCTGCATGCGCGAGCGAATCAGGTCGTCGGAGAAAAATCGATTGCCAGAAATACGAATCACAACGAGTTTGTGGCGGTCGCCGGGAATGACGACGTAAACCACTTGCACATTCTTGCCGTCCGGCGCGCTGTGCTGGTTCACACTAACGGTAGCCTGGAAGTATCCGAGAGTCTGAAGATGGTTCTGGATGTTCCGCCGGCCTTCGTTGAGCAGATCATCGTCAACCGCACCTTCTTCGTAGATTGGCACCAGCTTGTGCAGCACGCGCTGGCCGAGTTTGAAACCCTCGGCGGCAATCGTCACTACCGGGCCGCGATCCACTTTAAGGACATAATCCACGGCGTTGCGTTCGGAATGGTAGGTGCGGCTCGCCACTTCGACTTGGGCGAGCAGACGGTCTTGCTTCTGATAGCGACTGCGAATTCGTTGCAGAGCACGGGTGATTCGATTCGAGACGACCGGAACGCCGGAATGCAGCTTGGCGATTTCCTCGATCTGTTCCTTGGAATAACCGGCGTCGCCTTCCACCGCGATCTCTCCGACAAGGGCACGCGGTCCGCGGACGACATGGAACGTCAGGTTGACCTGGTGTTGCGGTTCGTCGCGCTGTTCGGAGATCGTCACCTTCGACCGGTGGAATCCATTTTCTTCCATCACTCGTTGGATGCCGGCCAGAGCGCGGTCGAGTTTCTCCCGGGCATAGAGTTCGCCTAGTTGCAGGCGGGTGGCGCTCGCCAGTTGGTTGGCGGACGGATTGGTAGAAACGCCTTCGATCGCCACCATGCCCACAAAAAAATTGGCGACCGTCAGGAAGCGCAGCCTGACGCCGGTGGTTTCGGTGCGATCCGCTTCGGCCTGAATGTCGGAGAACCGTCCGGTGGCAAAAAGAGCCTGCATCGCGTCGTGCAGCGTTTCGCGGCTTAGAGGTTCGCCGATCTTGAGTGGCGTGGCCGCAAGCAGCGCAGTGGCCTCTTCCGGGGGAACGCCCGGCAACTCAATCTGATCAATCGTCAATCCGAGATAGGGTGCGATGGTTCCGAACTGTGCTCCGGACTGCGAGGAGGATGCGGGTGGTTGCTGCCCGGCCGCAGGCGAACCAGTCGCCCAACTTACCCTGTGCGCCAGCATCAACAGAAGGACCAGCACAAATCGAGCGATGCTGCTTATAGCGAATCCGGAGTTGCTGTGGCCGCAGCAAGCTGCCGAGCTGCACTCGGCATGAAAGGGCGAGGGCGCCCGTCCCCACACGAACAAGTCATCCCGAAATTCAGGCTGCTTAACCATGAAACCCTTCGGGTTCGATGAATCGCCAAACGGCACACGTTGCTCGCAAGATAAAGTTTGATGACCGGCACCTATAATACTGGTTGGAAAGCCCGCAGAAGGTTAATCGCTAAGGTAAGCGCTTTGGAAATGGACGCTTTGCAGAACATCGCTTTGCAGAACAACGATCGTTACTCGCGGCAGGTGCTGTTTAAGGAGATCGGAGCGGATGGGCAGCGCAAGCTGTCGCAGTCCCGTGTGGTCATCGTGGGATGCGGCGCTACCGGTTCTGCCCTGGCTTCGCTGCTGGCGCGTTCGGGTATCGGGACGTTGCGGATCCTCGACCGCGACTACGTCGAGCCCAGCAATTTGCAGCGGCAGTCGCTTTTTGACGAGAACGATGCGCGCGAATCCGTCCCGAAAGCGATCGCGGCGGCGCGGCAAATCGCGCGCTTCAACTCCCAGATCGTGGTCGATCCCCATGTCGTCGACCTGGTCCCGGTGAATGTCGATTCCCTGCTCGGCGGTTGCGACCTGATCTTGGATGGCACGGACAATTTCGAAACCCGTTACCTGATCAACGACTATGCGGTGAAAAACTCGGTGGCTTGGATTTACACCGCAGCGGTCGGCAGTTATGGCGTGACCATGAACATCCTGCCCGGTGAAACAGCCTGCCTGGCTTGCATCTTCCCGGAATCTCCACGTGGGACCGTGGAGACCTGTGAGACCGCAGGCATTCTGAATTCCGCCGTGAATCTGGTGTCGTCGATTGCGGCCACGGAGGCGCTGAAATGTCTGGTAGGCGCCAGGTCGCAAATGCGGCGGACGCTGTTCTCATTCGATTGCTGGAGCAACGAGCGCGCGGAGATGGCGGCGATTCATCCCCGTGTAGGATGCCGCGCCTGCTCGGGAGACTTTGTCCATCTGGCAGGTGAAGGGCGGCCTCACATTACTCTCTGCGGCAGAAATTCGGTGCAGATCCACGAACGGCAGCGGCCGGTGGACTTTGTCGAGATGAGCACCCGCCTTCAGCCTCACGGCAACGTTCGCCACAACGAGTTCGTGTTGAAGTTCTGGCGTGAGCCCTACGAAATCACGCTGTTTCCCGACGGCCGGGCGATCATCAAGGGGACCACTGACGTTGCCATTGCGCGCAGTTTGTACGCCCGATATGTCGGGAGTTGAGATGGGCAGTTGAGGTCCGACCGCGCCAATTGATTGCAGGTTGTGCGCACCGCTTTTCACCAGCCTGGCGAATGTTCTCCGCCAGAATTTCAGTGTTTTAGCCGTAAGCACCGCGAATCACCCGAAATCCTGGATGGTTTGGCCGCAGCGGCAACTGGCCAGCAAACTGCACTTGGAGTAAGTAAGCGGTAGCTCCAGTGGAGGCAGTATGCGACCCTATTTGGTTCTGACCACCGTAGTTTTGCTGGCTGTGGCGGTTTTTGGGCAACAGCCCTTTCCTTATGCCGGCCCTTGCCTTTATGGATGTGGCCCGTATGTTCCGATGTTGACCACTCCTCAGGTTTCCCTGCAAACCTTTTCGCCGAATCCGGTGGGAGCAAGCAATGCCACCACGGGATTAATCGCCGGCGCGACCAACTCGACACTTTCGCAGATTGAGGGATCGACGAGTTCGGACCACCCTGTGGCCGTGTGGTATCAGGGCGGCGGCGCTCCGTTGACTACTTCGGCGGTCCACCTGTGGCCCCAGTCGATTGGACGCGAAGGTCACGTCCTGCGCGAACCGATGCAGGAACCGATGCGCGAAGCACGTCCACTTCAAGAACGTGCACGCGAAGCTCGTGCAGGCGAAGAGCATATGCACAAGGACCGTGGGCGTGAAGAACATGGCGCCGAAGAAGCGCGCGGCAACTGGACTTACTTCACTGGACGGGAGAACACCACTGAGTCTACAAGCGTAGTGAAGGACTTTAAGAAGGCTGCTCACGCTTACAACAACGACGACGTCACGCGCCAGAATGACAAGAACGGTACCGTGAAATACGACAGCAAGACGGAGAAGATGTAGAGCGTAGCTCTCAGCTTTCAGTTTTTCGGCTCTTGGCCGCCACGTTTCCGTGAAGGCCAGGAGCCTTTCATTTCTTGAAGGGGATCTCATTCTTCGATCCGAACAACCTGCCGCGGGCTAATTCTCTGTCTCCGCATTATTGCTCCCGTCGGTTGAGGAGCCATTCCCTTCCCCAATCTGTTATCTTCGTGCGGTTGCTCTTCTTCACCAATGAACCTCGCAAATAAAAGACAGGCGCCGCCGCGCCGAGGATGAGTGTCTTCATGCCTGAGTCTGCTCGACCGGAACCCTCCCGTCTTTACCGCTGGATCGTGCTTCTGTTCGTCAGCGTGGCGATGGGTGGTAACTACTATATCTATGACAGCATCAACCCGCTGGAACGCATTTTTATCGACAAGCTCGGATTTTCCGCTACGGCGTTCGGGTGGTTGAATTCGTCCTACAGCGTGGCTGCGGTCTTAACCCTGCTGATCGGCGGCATCGTCATTGACCGGATTGGCACGAAGAAGGCGATCACGTTCTTTGCCGCCCTTTGCCTGTTGGGAGCCGCGCTCACCGCCGCCCGCGGACGACCTGGTGTTATGATCGCCGGCCGCGCCGTGCTTGGACTCGGCGCCGAGTCCATGATCGTTGCGGTCACCACCGTGCTTGCCAAGTGGTTTAAGGGCAAAGAGCTGAGCTTCGCCTTTGGTATCAATCTTCTGATTGCCCGTCTGGCCTCGGTGGCGGCAGACAACTCTCCGACCTGGGCTAACAAGGTGTTTTATCCCCAAGGTCCGGCGGGCGAACCCAGTTGGCAGGGCCCGTTATTGATAGCCGTCGGTGCTGGAGTTCTCGCGGTCGTGTGTTCCGGGGTTTACTGGCTGCTCGAGAGTCGCGCGGAACGCCGCTACGAACTAGGGCAGGCCGGCTCCATCGACAAGTTGGAGTTCGGGCAGATTTTTCGATTTAACGCGTCATACTGGTTCGTAGTCGGGCTCTGTTTCACCTTTTACTCCGCGATCTTTCCCTTCCGCACATTTGCCATCGACCTTTTCACCAACAAGATTCTGGCAGCCCACGGCGGCGTAAGCGCTCCGGAGGCGATGCGGATCCTGGCGCACGAGCGGGCGGGATTCTTCAACAGCCTGCTTCCCCTTTCGGCGATGGTGGCTACTCCCCTTTTCGGATTGCTCGCCGACAAAATCGGCAAGCGCGCCTTGCTCATGATGTTTGGTTCAATCCTACTGATGCCGGTTTACCTGTTGATCGGATACACCAATGTTTCGCTGTACGTTCCTGTCTGCATGATGGGAGTGGCTTTCTCTTTGATTCCAGCGGTCATGTGGCCTTCGGTTGCCTATATCGTAGACCAGAACCGGCTGGGTACCGCTTACGCGCTGATGACCCTGATTCAACAGATCGGCTTCTTCATCCTGAACCTGCTGATTGGCAAGGCCAACGACTACTCTCATGCCGGACTGGATAACCCCGGAGGATACGGGCTGGGCATGTGGATCTTCTCGGTCCTTGGCTTTGTCGGACTGACCTTCGCGATTCTGTTGCGGATTCGGGAAACTGGTCCGCATGGGCACGGGCTGGAGACGATCACGGCTAAGGGTTAGCGGGGTTGGTATCCGATTTTCCGTAGAGGCGCCGGTTGCCGCGTCCACTGTCGCCAGCAGGATGGCGTACACAAGACGCGGCGAGCCCGTCTCCAAAGAAGGGTTGATAGGCTCGCGACGTTACGAAAGTGATCTATGGGCCGAGCCGGGCTGGCATTTTGGTCGGATAGATCAGTTCGCAAGCTACGGTTTTTGGTATTCTGACGACTAGAAACGGTCGAGAGCGCTTCCGCGAACACCTCGGCAAATTTGTACAACGAAAAGAGTTCGAAGCCGCATCTGAAGCAGTAGCGGCCGGAAAAGGCGTACTTGACCGACCCGAAGCAAGGCATCACTGAAGCAGAAGCTATTGAGCAGGCTAAGCAGGGCCACGAAGCTGCGTTCGAAGTCCTGTACCACCTGCACAAACGCCGCGTGTACTCGCTATGTTTGCGCATGGTCTCCAATCCCGCGCAGGCCGAAGATCTGGCTCAGGAAGCATTCCTCCAGCTCTTTCGCAAGATCGGCACCTTTCGCGGCGAATCTGCCTTCTCCACCTGGCTGCACCGTATGACGGTGAACGTGGTGCTCATGCAACTGCGCAAGAAGGGCTTGCCGGTGGTGTCGCTCGAGGAGACTCTGGAGGCCGACGACGAAGCTCCCAGAAAAGAATTCGGTACCAAGGACGTGAAGCTGACGGGCTCCGTCGATCGCCTGCAATTGCAGCGGGCGATCGACCGGCTGCCGCCCGGCTATCGAACGGTTTTTGTGTTGCACGATATTGAAGGCTTCGAGCATAACGAGATTGCCGAAATTGTGGGATGCTCGATTGGCAACAGCAAGTCGCAGCTCCATAAGGCACGCTTGAAGCTGCGGGATTATCTGAAGTTTATGAGAGCCGAAAAGGCCAAGACGGGATAACGGAAAGTTGCGGTATTTGGGGAGAGGGTTGCTATGACGTGTTCCGATGTACAGCGCGCGCTGCCGGAAATTCTCGAAGGCGCTCCAGACAGTGCGTTCGCGACTGAATTTGAGACTCACGTAAAGTCCTGTGCAGATTGCTCGGATCTAGTGTCGGATGTGAGGTTGATCACGAGCGATGCTCGGCAACTGGCGGCAAGCGAAGAACCGTCGCCCAGGGTGTGGCTGCGGATTGCCGCTGAATTACGCGCCGAAGGGCTAATCTCTGACCCGGCGATCCGCCCCGAGTTCGCGGGAACGTCCGCGGCACCCCGGCCTATCCTTGTCCCAGATTCTCCCCGACGGCGCTGGAGCGCGTGGTGGCTGGCACCAGTTGCGGCTGGGTTGGTGGCGGCAGGCTCTTACGTGGTCAGCCACAAGCCAGCGCCGCAAGTAGCGAGGCAGCAAGCTCCGGCAACGTCTGGGACATCTTCGGCTCCAGCTACGACCCCAGTTGCAGAAACCCCTGCCGTTGCCGCGGCTTCCGTGCCGGCCCCGGCTCCTCAGCGAATGGCGCGTAAGTCAGCTTCGCCAACGGACGTTGTCGGATCCGCTGTCCGGCCTGCGGTAGAACCCGCGCCGAGCGCGGAAGATCAACAGTTCCTGAGTGTGGTTTCCACGCGGGCCCCTTCGATGCGGGCAGCGTATGAAAATCAGCTGCAAGCGGTGAATGCCGACATCCGGGAAACGCAGGCCTACGTGAATCGGAATCCGGGGGATATGGACGCCCGGCAGCATCTGATGGATGCTTATCAACAGAAGGCACTTCTTTACCAGATGGCGTTGGATCGTATTCAATAGTCTTCACTAGTCGAAGGGGCGGACCGGCGTTCCCGGCCGCAGGGGCGGCGTTTTTATGGCGAGTCTTCAGCAAGCGCGTTTTGACTACACCATGGTCGAAACTCTGGCCGCAACTCTGGTTCTGGCCACCTGTCTGTCGTCGGCGGTCGTCGCCGAGACCAAGAAGGAATACCGTTACACGGTGGGTCCCAACGCGAATATTTCCGTGGATACGCAATACGGAGCGATCTCGGTAAAGCCTGGAAGCGATAATGAAGTCGTAGTCTCGGCCACGCTCAAGTCCGATGACGTGGAAGTCGACCAGCAGCAGAATGGCAACCGGATTGGAATCGCCTCCCATCTGCTTCGGGGTACCGACCAGCCAACCGGCCAGGTTGACTACGAACTACTGGTTCCGCCCGACGCTACCATCAATCTCCGTTCTTCGAGCGGTCCGCTGTCGGTGGAGCACTTGCGGGGAGACTTAACCCTGGAAGGCGCGGATGCGGTGGTGAATGTTCGCAACGTGGAGAACGGCCATGTGCATGTCTGGACGATGCGCGGGCCGGTCACGCTTACCGATGTCCGCAACGGCCACATTGAAATCAATTCCATCAGCGGCGACGTGCATTTGAAGTCGGTCACTGGAACATTGGTGCAGGCCACTTCCAGCCGGGGAAAGATCTTCTACGATGGCGATTTCGGTTCTGCCGGCGACTACAAGTTCACCACCCACAGCGGCGATATCGAGGCCCTGGTGCCCGCGGACGTCTCGGCCGGTTTCCGGGCGCACTCCTTGCTGGGCCGGGTGCAACACGACTTTCCTCTCCAACCCAAGCATTCCCGATTTTCCGAGGAAGTGGGGCGTTCCTTTGTAGGCACGTCCGGCCAGGCCGCATCGGAGGTCGTGCTGCGCTCTTTCAGTGGTAAAATCCGCCTCAAGCAGCGCTGAAACATAGAAAATCAATCGGAGCAGATGGGCGCGGATCTTGGGCCGACAACACGCCTGACAACATTGGCTGACGACGCCCCTTACGTGCTTGGGAGCGCCATGGGAGTGCGCGCAGTGTTTCTTGTGGGATTCATGGCTTCCGGCAAGAGCAGTGTCGGGCACGAACTTGCCCGGAGGCTGGGCTGGGATTTCGTGGATCTGGATACCCGAATCGAGTCCCGCGAGCGGCAAACCGTTCCCGAGATTTTTCGGGACAGTGCCGAGTCCGGTTTTCGGCGTGCCGAAACCAACGCGCTTTGCGATCTACTCACCGAGGCGCTGCAACGCAATAGCGTAGTTGCTCTGGGTGGCGGGGCTTTCGTACAGGAAAGGAACCGCGAATTGCTTCGTCGGTGGCCATCGGTTTTCCTGGAAGCGCCCGTGACCGAACTTTGGCGGCGGAGCCTGGCGGATGGCATCGAACGGCCGCTGCGCGGAGATCCGCAACAGTTCGCTCAACTGTACGAGCAACGCCTTCCCTTTTATCGTCAGGCGACCATCGTCGTAGAGACCACGGGTAAGCCGTTGGCCTCCATTTGCGTCCAGATCGAAGAGGCACTGCAACTTAGAGAAACTCCCGAAGACGAGGGTCCTACAGTAACCTGACAAGTTTCGGAACAGGAGAATCAACAGTGAAGTTGTCTTATCGGTTGCTCGCTTTCATGATGGCGCTGGTCTGGTCCATGGCAGCATGTGCTTCGTTGGCGTCGGCCGCTCCTATGCCTAAAGAGAAGGAGAAGGAACACGAGGGAAAGCAGGTTGACTCCGGTTCGTTCGGCGTGTTCCAGAGTGGCCATCGTGTAGGAACCGAGACGTTCTCGATTTATCAGACCGGCAGCGGCAGTGTCATCCAGTCTGAGTTCAAGACCGAGAATACCCCTCCGGACGTGCAAAGTTCCGAGATGCACCTTACAACCGCTGGGGAAATTCGGCGTTACGAGTGGAAGGAGCTGAGCCCGGAGAAGGCACAATCGGTGATAGTTCCCAATGAAGATTTCTTGAATCAGAAGTGGAGCACTGGAGAGGAGAAGGAACACGAGCAGCCCTACCTGCTCCCGACATCGACCAGCATCCTGGACGACTACTTCTTCATCCAGCGCGAGGTGCTGGCCTGGAAGTTTCTAGCCGCATCTTGCAAGCAGGAAAAAGGGCAAGTGCAGTGCCCGCTGAAGCAGCGCTCTCAGTTTGGAATCTTGAATCCGCACGAACATTCTTCGGGGCAGCTCAGCGCGGAATTCCTCGGCCGGGAGAAGCTGACGCTGAAGAGCGGGCAGCAGGATCTGATCAAACTGGAACTCAAGGATGACGCTGGCACGTGGCAACTCTGGCTCGACGATCAATTCAAAGTGATGCGGCTGTCCGTTGTCGGAGAAAATACCGTGGTGGACCGCGATTAGCCCGGGACGAGCCCGAGCTTGCTGAAGGTCAGCCCCTTTCGGCATTGGATGCCTCTCTGTTTCAGGCGATACGATAGGGTTGGCGTTTGAGAAGACTGCTGTTCGCAGGCGGGACCGGACCGGCGGGGATAACTCTTGACGATTCTCGATTCACGCACATCGCGCGTTCTGTTCACGGGTTTGCTGTTCGCCGTGGGCTTGGGCTTTCTCTACGCGGCGCGGCGAACCCTGATTCTTTTCCTCTTCGCCATTTTCTTTGCCTACCTCATTAATCCTGCCGTGGGGCGACTGGAAAAACTGGTCCGCAGCCGTGTCTGGGCGATCACCATCATTTACCTTCTGCTTCTCGTTGGTCTGGGGGTGTTCGGCTTTCTTGTGGGCCCGAGAATTGCCCGGCAAAGCGAGCGCCTGGGAGCGTCGCTGCCCGGACTGATGGATCAGGCCAGCACCGGCCAGCTCTCTGGCCAGATCGGCCAGCTTGCCGCCAAAATCGGGAACGAACGTGGCTGGAGCGCTGCGACCCAGAAACGCGTTCAGGGCTTTTTGATAAGTCGCCGGGAAGCCTTATCCAGCCTGGCGCAGCGCATCGGCTTTCGGGCGGCCGAAGCGGCGCAGGAAGTTTGGGTTCTGTTTCTGGTGCCGATCCTGGCCATTTTTTTTCTGCGCGATGGTGGCAGCTTTCATGAAGTGCTGGTTGCGCTGGTACAGTCCCGCTCGCAGCGCGAGTTTTTGCAGGATGTGCTCCAGGACCTAAACCAGATGCTCGCCCAATTCATTCGCGCTCAGTTGACCCTGGCGGCATTTTCGCTGCTGGCGTACGCCGCAATTTTGGGTGCGATGCGCGTTCCCTACGCGCTGATGCTCGGTACCGCCGGCGGCGCGCTCGAGTTCATCCCCCTGGCAGGACCGCTGCTGGCAGGCACTGCCATGATGCTCGTCGCCGTTCTGGCAGGATACCCGCACTGGGTCTTTCTGCTGTTTTTTTTGTTGGTCTGGCGGATGGTTCTGGACTATGTCATCTCTCCCCGCGTCATGGGAGTCAGTGTGGAATTACACCCGCTGGCGGCTCTATTCGGAATTCTCGCCGGCGGCGAAATCGCCGGCATACTAGGCGTCTATCTCTCCATCCCGGTGATGGCCAGTTTGCGCATTGTCTGGCGTCGTTGGCGTATCTACGCAGAAAAACGCAAGTTTGGCCCGCTCAACGAGTATTCGTTTCCCCAAGAGTTGGGACAAGGGAGAACTTAGAGTCTTCGCCACTCGCTCCGTTTGGCGTCATCCCGGCATCTGAATTCGGCGTGACCGCTGCCATCCCGGCCTGCGGAGCCTCTACGACGTCGCTGCCGTGGCTGTGTTGTTCACGGCTTCCCCATCGACCTTGCGCAGAAACTCGGCTGCTGCTTCCGGCAGCACCGTGTTGATGAACATTCCCGAGCCCAATTCAAATCCAGCCACTCGCGTTAGCCGCGGGATCACACTCAGATACCAGTGAAAGTACTTGACGCCGACGCTGTCCGCGGGAGCGCTTCGAATTGTAAAGTTGAAATCGGGGTCCGCCAGCCCGTGGTAGAGCTTGGCCAGCGTCGAGCGCAACATGCGCGCCAGGTCGTTCACTTCCGCAGCGCTCACATCTCCGAAGCTGGCCATGTGCCGCCGCGGATAAATATGGGTACAGAACGGAGCCGGTGAGGCATACACTTCAAGCGCAACGAAGTGTTCGGAAACCGCGACGATGCGCGTTTGTTCTTCTAATTCCTCGTCGAGCATCTGGCAGAACATGCACTCGCCGAAGTCGTCGAAGTGCCGCAAAGCTTGTTGAAAACGCTCGCGCACCTGCAGCGATGTCACCGGAGTTGCAATCATCTGGGAGTGCGGGTGTTCGAGGCTGGTGCCGGCGTCGATGCCGTGATTCTTGAAGATCGTAATCAGCGCGATGCGCGGATCGAGGCTGAGTTCGTCGTAGCGGGTCTTATAGATGTGGAGGATTTCCGCGACATAAGAATCGGGCATCAGGGCCATAACCTGAGAGTGGTCGGGCGTCTCCACAATCACATCGTGAACTCCGAAGCCGTTTACCGACCGGCGTAAACGGTGCATAGTGCGGGTCGGCTGCGCTTCGCGGGAAAGTGCCGCAAACTTATTCGGTACCACTCGCGCGTGCCACGGAACATCCATTGAGGTAGGGACGCGCAGAACCTCCGGCGGAGTCAGCTTCTCGTTTCCCGGGCAAAAAGGGCAGCTCGCGACAAACGATGCCACCGGCTTCCGCTCGCGGCGGCTGGCCATTTCCTCGGGACGACGGGCTCGATCGGTTGCGATCACAACCCATTCCTTGGTCGCAAAATTCTGGCGCAGTTCAGACATTTGCAGCTCCTGCATAAAGCGTACATCACCGCCCGAACCACGACTAAGCACCTAGGGGCATGCTTTGCAAACGCACAATGTCACAGTACTAGTGGGTCACGATTCTCGACGGTCGCGCGAATAAGTTCAACCAGTTCCGCAGTGACTGCGTCGGGGAGCTGTTCGTGGGTGAGGCTCTCGCATAAGGCGGTCATGTCGACTAATCTCGCAAGGCGCCGCCACTCCTGTGGCAGCGTGCCACCGGAGTGCAAATATCCGTCGGAGAAATGCGGCTCGGCGACAGCGCTAGCGGCGCGCTCATAACGGAGGAAATGGCCAATGTCAGTCAAGGGAGAGCAGGAAATAGCGAACTCCCAGTCGAGAACAGCCGCCACCGCCCACCGCCCGCCCTTGCGCCGCACCAGCACATTGCGTTTGCCGAAATCGCCGTGGACAAGGCATGCCTGACAGTCCAGTTCCGCGAGTTGTGACACCGATGACCACACTAGGGCGTGAGTACGATCGCGCAACTCCGCCGGCATGCGCAACCTCAAGTTCGTCGATGCAAGACACAAGTCAACAAAGCGCGGTGTCGGGTCCGGTCCTTCCAAAAGTGCCGCGGTGACAGTTGGTCCCGGAGCGAGCCATCCTGGCCTCGGAAAGGTGACACGGCCGACCGCTGCTAGCGTTTCTCCGGCAGAGTATGCTGCCTGAGCGATTGCGTTGGCATCGCCGCAGCGCTTTAGCTCATGGAAGCTAATGCCTTCGACAAAGCGCATCAAGGCAAATGGTGGGAGATCGTCCAACCCCGCTGGCTCGGCGTGGATTACATCGGGAACGGGAACCGAGTCACCGATTAGCCGAATCAGGTCAACTTCCTTTTGGCAAAGCGACACATCGTGCTCGTAGATGCGGGCTACGATCCACTCTCCTGTGTCAAGTTGAACTTTGAAATTCGCGTTCCTTAACCCGTCAGTCAGCGGCTCCGTCTCCAGGACGCGACGGCGCGGAAAGGCGATGCGAACCAGCCGCTCCAAGAACGGCGCGGCCAAATCACGCCGCGGCGCCGACCGAATCCAACGAGCTTCGTCGGGAGCGCCGGGAATCACGACCCTCATTATCGCTGATCGACGGCCTGCCAGAGGGAACCGGCTATGCTGGCGTCTGTCGTGGTTTGTTTTTCTGAGAATGATGCCCACGAGCAAGGAACGCGTCGCGGTTTTGCTTCGGCTCGCTTCGCTGCCTGCGACTCCTTCGCTAGAGAACGAAGGCACAATCGAAGCCCGAAACCAAGAACCTTTCGCTTGCGGATCAGCAGCGGCATACCCCCCGAAATTTCACTGGTATAAAATCGAAACTTACCTGTTTGTCTAGACTCGTTTATCAAAACTTGTTTGCCAAAAATATGTCGAACAAACTTCCTGTAGGAATTCTCGGTGCCACCGGCATCGTCGGCCAGCGATTCATTCAAATGCTGGAGCATCATCCGTGGTTCGAAGTCGCATGGCTTGCCGCTTCCGATCGTTCAGAAGGCCGGCCCTATGCAGAAGCTGCACGCTGGCGTTTGAAAACTGCCATACCCGCTGACGTCGCTAAGATGACAGTATCGCCCGCCGAGCCCAAAGGAGCGCCAAAAATTATCTTCGCCGCGCTGGATGCCTCGATCGCTCGCGAACTGGAACCGCAATTCGCCGACGCCGGCTGCGCGGTCGTGTCCAATTCGAGCGCGTTGCGCATGCAGTCCGACGTTCCCCTCTTGATTCCGGAAGTCAACGGCGACCACATTCGGCTGATCGATAAACAATCGTGGCGCAGCAAATCGAGTGGTTATGTCGTTACCAATCCCAACTGCTCGGCGATTGGCTTGGTACTGGCCCTCGCTCCGTTACATCGCGCATTTACTCTAGAGACCGTGATGGTGGTCACCATGCAAGCAGTCAGCGGTGCCGGCTATCCCGGCGTGGCTTCGCTGGATATTCTTGGCAACGTCATCCCTTACATCGCGAAAGAAGAAGAAAAGATGGAAGAGGAGACGCAAAAGTTGCTGGGAACGCTGAACGGTTCGCGCGTCGATCCCGCTCCCTTTGCGATGAGCGCGCAATGCAATCGCGTTGCTGTCGAAGATGGCCATACCGAGTCGGTTGCGGTTCGGCTCAAGCGGAAAGCGAAGCCGGAGGAGATCATCGCCACCTGGAACGATTTCCGCGCTGAACCGCAGCAACTGCGCCTCCCGAGCGCGCCCGATCAACCTGTCGTGTATATGACTGCGACGGATCGCCCGCAGCCGCGTTTTGACGTTGACCTCGGCGCGGGGATGACTACGGCGGTTGGTCGCTTGCGCAAGTGTAACGTCCTCGACTGGAAATTTACCGTGCTGTCCCACAATACGATTCGCGGCGCTGCCGGAGCGGCATTGCTCAACGCCGAACTTCTGAAGGCGAAGGGATACCTCGGGTGACGAGAACAGCTACCACGGAGACACGGAGACACGGAGAAAACCGGACCCAAAGAATTGTGTTCGCGAAGATTGCCGCCCCATCGAATCATCCACGGTCTCAGTCGTCTTCACGGCTCGCTGGCAACACGCGGAACCTGGCAGACATGATTCTGTCTTTCTCCGTGTCTCCGTGTCTCCGTGGTAACCGTTCTGCTGACCTCAAGGAGCACCCCCGCCCATGATTGTCATGAAGTTCGGCGGGACTTCCGTGCAGGACGCGAAAGCGATTGAGCGCGTCGCCCACATCGTTCAGGGACGCTTGGCGGACCGTCCCGTGGTGGTGGTCAGTGCCATGGCCAAGGTCACCGATTCTCTGCTCGCCATGGGAAAGGCTGCCGGTGGCGGCGATCGCAAGACCGCCCTCAAAATGGCGCGCGCCTTGCGCGAACGCCACTACGACACTGCCGGAGAATTGCTCGGCACGGCCCTGTTCACGGAATTTCACGGCGACTTGGGCGCCGACTTCGAAGATCTGGACGAGTTGTTGCGCGGCATTGGCGCGGTCGGCGAGATTACTCCGCGCACCTACGATTACGTGGCCTCATTCGGCGAGGTTCTTTCGAGCAAAATCGTGGCCGCCGCCTTCGTCGCCCGCGGATTGCCGGGTGCCCACGTGGATTCGCGCCAATGTCTGCTGACCGATAGCAGCTATACCCGTGCGGTGCCTCACTTCGAAGAGACCAACCAACGCCTGCGTAAGCGGGTTCAGCCCCTGGTCGAAGCCGGCAAGGTTCCGGTGATGGGCGGATTCATTGGTTCGAATCACTCCGGCATCACCACGACCATCGGCCGCGGAGGATCGGATTTTTCCGCCGCGATTTTTGGCGCAGGCCTTAAGGCCCAGCGCATCGAGATCTGGACCGACGTCGACGGTATGATGACCACCGACCCCCGCCTTACTCCCGAGGCGCGGCGCATTAAAGTCATCAGTTTTGACGAGGCCGCCGAACTTGCCTACTTCGGCGCCAAGGTTCTGCACCCGGCAACCGTACTGCCCGCGATTCAGCAAAACATTCCGGTCTATGTTCTGAACTCGCTGAACCCGACCTGCGAAGGGACGAAGGTCACGGCGCGCGCTCCGCGTTGCGCGAATATTTTCAAAGCGATCGCTCTCAAGAAAAAGATCACGTTGGTAGAGGTTGCTTCGCCTCGGCGCCTGCTGGTGCACGGATATTTGGCGTCCATCTTTGAGGCCTTCGATCAGCACAAGGTCGCGGTGGACGTGGTTTCCACTTCCGAAGTCAGCGTCTCGGTGACGGCTGAGACCAACGAAGCCATCCCGGCGCTGGCCGCCGATCTGGCGAAAATCGCGGACGTGAAATACGAGGGGAAGAAGGCGATTGTCTGTCTGGTGGGCGAGAATCTGCGTGAAACTCCCGGAATCGCCGCCAAAGTCTTCGGCATCCTTGAGGATGTAAAGATCCGCATGATTTCGCAGGGCGCCTCCGAAATTAATCTGACTTTCGTGATTGAAGAAGACGACGCGGCGGAGGTAGTCCGACGACTGCACCACGCATTTTTTGCTGAAGTGGATCCGGAAGTGTTTGCCTAGCATCATTTAACCGCGGAGGGCGCAGAGCTCGCAGAGAAAACCGGGGGCTGTAAGAGCAAAGGTTTTTGCAGGATTCTCTCTGCGCGCTCGGCGTACTCCGCGGTTCAGGATTTCAGCATGAATCTCCTGATTCTCGGCCGAGGCAAGACAGGCGCGCTGGTGGCGGAGGTTGCCCGTGCGCGACGGCATCATGTGCGAGTTCTCTCCGCCGCTGAAAACGCGGGCGCCAGCGCTCTTACGCCTGATTCGCTCACAGCTATCGACGTGGTGATTGACTTCACCACGCCCGCGGCGGCCGTCGCCAATGCCGAGGCCTGCATCCGCGCGAAGAAACACCTCGTCGTCGGAACCACCGGCTGGTACGACCAACTGCCGCGCCTGCGCGAAATGGTGCTCTCCGCTAAGACCGGCTTCCTCTACGGATCGAATTTTTCCATCGGCGTAAACCTTTTTTTCGAGATTGCGGCAACCGCCGCATGCGCTCTGAAATTCGATTACTCGGGTCAGATTTTCGAGCGGCATCATGCGCAAAAAAAAGACGCTCCTTCGGGAACCGCGGTCACGCTACAGAAGATCGTGCGCGACTCCGGAGCTCAGGAAGTCGAGATCGTGTCTTTTCGCGAAGGGGATGCCGTCGGCATGCATGAACTGGTATTCAATTCTGCCGGCGATCGAATCTACTTGTGCCACGATGCCAAGTCCCGCCAGGGATTCGCCGAAGGCGCTGTGCGCGCAGCCGAGTGGCTGGCCGCGAAAACGGGGTTCTACGAGTTTCGCCACGTCTGGCGCGAGCTTTAGACAATGCTGGTCCGGGTTGCATACCGATTAGTGAAACTCCGCACAAAATCAGTTCGCAATCTTGCGAACGGGCGAGATGGGTGTAGACTGGGTGCCATTTTTGAAGTCAAAAAGGAGATTCCGAATATGAAGAGCAGCAAGATTTTCGCCGTTGTGGCGGGGGCTCTCGTCAGCGTTGCCCTGTGCACCGTCGCCGTAGGGCAGGACCACGCAACCGCTCAGGAGGTGGTCGCCAAGGTGAGGGAAGCGGCCAGCACCCTATCGAAGACGGGTGACTTGTCACAGTTTAACCAGAAGAGCGGTCCGTGGCTGTGGAAAGACACTTATATTTTCATCCAGGACTGCAGTAAAAAGGTCATGGCGGCTCACCCCATCAAGCCGGAAATGATAGGCCAAGACCTCTCGTCCGTTAAGGATGCAAAAACCGGAAAAAGCATCTACCCGGACTCAGCCGCTTACTGCAAGACGGTTCAGGATTCGCCTTCTGGCGTCTGGGGCGACTATTGGTGGCCGAAGCCCGGCGCGACGGAGCCGTCACGCAAGATCACGTATCACCTGGCCGCTAAAGGGACACCGTACATTGTGAACGCTGGAATCTACAGCGACACGGCAACCGTCAAGGACCTGTCAAAGCTGAGCAGCATGAAGTAAAAAAGGAGATTGCCGATGAAAAGCAGCAAGATGTTCGCCATTGTGACGGTGGCTCTCGTCAGCCTTGCCCTGTGCACTGTCGCCGTTGGGCAGGACCACGCAACCGCTCAGGAGGTCGTCGCCAAGGTAAGGGAAGCGGCCAGCACCCTATCGAAGACGGGTGACCTGGCACCGTTTCAGCAGAAGCAGGCTCCGTGGGTGTGGAAAGACACATACATCTTTGTCGCGGACTGCGATAAGAAGGTCCAAGCGGCTCACCCCATCAAGCCAGAGCTGGTAGGCACAGATTTCGTGTCGCTGAAGGACACCAAGGGAGGAACTGTCTTCCCGGCAGATTTTTGCGACGCGGCGAAGAAGCCTTCCACGTCTGGTTCGAGTATTGGTGGCCGAAACCCGGCGAGAAGGAGGGCTCCCGCAAGCTCGCTTATGGCTTGAGTGCTAAAGGAACCAAGTATGTGGTGGCCGCCGGGGTCTACGACGACAAGG
>JBEKQC010000004.1:0-137798 GCA_049520095.1 Terriglobales bacterium | reverse complement strand
GAGCCATAACGCGGGTTTGTCTTTTAACATGGACCGAAATAACTCGGGGTGCGCCACTTCTCGCGTTTGAGAAGTGGCCCGGCGAACGACGGACACCGCTAGGCTCCGAACATCCCGCCCTCATTTCCCGCTTGACTTGCCGAGTTACAATAGAGATAGACCAGTCCTAACAGCACCTAGTTCTTTGACATCATTTCGTAAACCAACCAAGGGAAGCCACAGTCGGTCACTTAAGCCAAGCCGAGCCCCGCCCATCCCAAAGGTTTTGAGCGAGAAACTAAGAAGCGATAACTGAAAAATCCGTAAGTCTCACGCGCTCAAGACTTTGCCTCTAACTCCCACCCGCTCAAGACTTTGGCAGGAAATCCCGCTAAAGTCTTGATTCCAATAGACCGAGGGGAGGGGGGTACCCGGGGGTGGGGGGGTGATATTTGGTCCCAACACAATCTGGACGGCGGCTACGCGATTTCGCCTTTGGCCTGTGAGATGAGTGCCGACGCCGCGGACTTTAGATAGCCCGCGCCTTTCACTTCCCAGATGCCGTCGAACTTTACGAAGTAGGGTTCCACCGAGATGCCGGGGAACTTTTCTGTAAGCAGTTCCCCAGCGCGGAGAAGTTCGCTGCGGTGATGGGTGGCTTCGGCTGCCTGGTCACCTTTGAAATGGGCCAGGCCGCCGTAAGTGGCGCAGTCGGAGTGGCTCATGACCAGGACGCGTCCGGTCTGGTGAAGACGTATGGACATCCGCACCTGTTCGAGGATGAAGTCCTGTTCGAAGTCGTTGCGCGGAGAGGCCAGGGTCTTAGCCCCTCCGGCGACGACGATCATGTCAGCACGCTCGATGCTTTGCTTCTTGAGAAACTTCCGCACGGCCATTCCGATGCGATGATCGAAGCAGCAGAGCACGGCGGCGTCGGCCACATACGGGGCCGCGGGCGAGTCGAAATGGAAGATTTTGCGCATGGTCGCTCCCGTTCAAGTTTACCTTGCGCGCACCCAGGTGCGAACGCAAAGATCCACGTAGCGGCGGACGCATTCGTCCGCCCCGCTACGCTCCCCGCTTGGTCTTCAGCTCTGCCAGCAACTGCTCGATGCGGTCTTCTTTCTCCAGCGCGGCGAGGCGGTCTTCTACGTCGTCGGCCAGGAGTTGGGCTTTGGCTCCGCCGATGGCTTCTTCGCGTGCGACTTTTTTCTTCATGCGGTCGAAGGTGGCGGACTTGCTGTTGGCGCTCATGCCGGACTGCGCGTCCGTGGCTCGGTTTGCGGCACGGGCGCGGCGATGCTGCGCGATCAGCAGATCGGCTTTGGCGTTGGCCTCGGCCAGTTTCTGATCGAGATTGCGCAAGGCCGATTTCAGATTCTCGACCTGGGCTTTCTGGTCTTCGAGTTGTTGCGCGAAGTTCGAGCTCAGGTCGCGATAACTTTCGACGCGGAGCAGAGCGGCCCGAGCGAGGTCGTCTTGCTTCTTGTCGACGGCTAGTTCGGCCTTGCGCATCCATTCCTGGATCTTGTCGTCGTTTTCGATCTTCTTTTTTTCCAGCAGATGCTGGTCGGCAATGGCGATGGCAACCTGCGTCTTGACCTGCAAGAGCTGGTTGTTCATGTCGAGGATAACTTGCTTGATCATCTTTTCGGGCTCCTCAGCTTTGTCGATCAGGTCGTTGAGGTTGGCCCGGACTAAGGTGGAAACGCGTTCGAGTAATGCCATAAGGGACTCCTTTTGTTTCAGTCGTTGGTCGCTAATCGTTGGTCGTTCGTCGTTGGTCGCTTGGTCTCTTGTTCCAGACGCCGCCTACCAGGGAAATCGCGATGTAGGCTGCGATTCCGGCGGCGACCCAGACGCCCATGTGGCCGGTGGCGGCGCCGAGGGCCGCGCCCATGGCCGCTCCCAGGGCGACGGACAGGGCGAGTGATCTGGCGTGATGAAGTTCTTGTTGCACGGTTACCTCCTAAACTCAGTCGTTAGTCGATGGTCAATGGTCGTTGGTCGTTCACAATTCGCGGGTCGCATATGCATTCCTAACGACCAATGACTAACGACCAACGACCTGCTTCACTTCTTTTCCTCCGGCTTCGGTGATTTATCGCCGATTTGGCGCACCTTGCCTAACAGTTCTCCTAGCGGCATGCCGCTGAGCGTTTCAAACAGGGCTGGCACTTGTGCCGCCATTTTTGTGATGTCGCCGGTGATCTTGTTCAGTCCCGCGGTGTCGCCGTTGCCGGTGGAGACGATGGTGATCTTGTCCACATTGGCGAGCGGCGCGGCCAGGGCTTTCACGACTTCCGGCAAGCCCGTAAGCAGCTTGTCAAGGACTGCGGCCTGGTTGTACTCCTGAAAAGCTGCAGCTTTTACGTTCATGGCTTTGGCTTCGGCTTCGCCCTTCTTGAAGATGATTTCGGCTTCGGCTTCGCCTTGGGCGCGAATCGCCGACGCGTGGCCTTCGGCTTCCGCGATCAAGCGCTGCTTCTCGGCCGCGGCCAGGGTTTCGATGCGCTGACGCTCGATCTCGGCGCCTTTCAATACGGTCGCGATCAGTTCTTTCTCACGGCGGCTGATTTCGGCGTCCTGGACCTTTACCTGTCCTTCTTTTTCGACCTGCTGCACCCTCACACTTTCGGTGATCACCTGCTGCTGCATTACGTTGCTTTGAATGTCATAACTCTTGTCGGCTTGCGCCTGTTGCTTCTTGGTAACTTCTAGGTACTGCGCTTTCTTGACCTCTAAGTCGCGCTGCGATTCGGCTTGCTTGGCCTGGGAGAGCGTTTCTGCGAGCACGCGCTCCTGATCGGCTTGCGCTTTGGCAACCGCGGCTTCGCGCGTTGCCATGGCGCGCTTGATGGCCGTGTCGCGCTCGGCTTCGGCAGTGGCTACGTCGGCGTCGCGCTTGATGCGGGCAACGTCGGGCTTGCCCATGTTGGTGATGTATTCGTTCTTGTCGCGGACCTCTTTGATGGTGAAGGAGATTACTTCGAGACCCATCTTGTTCATGTCGTCGGCGCAGGTGGCGCGCATACGGTCGCCGACCATCTCGGGCTGCTTGACGATTTCTTCGACAGTGAGTTGTCCGATGATGCCGCGCAGATGGCCTTCCATCACCAGGCGGATCAGGCCTTCGCGCTCCTGGTCGCTTTTGGTGAGGAACTGCTCCGCTGCGGTGAGAATGGATTCTTTGTCGGACTTCACCTTGATTTGCGCGACGGCCTCGACGGTGACGGCTACGCCCTGCTTGGTGTAGAGATCCTGCTGCGGGGCGACGTCGAACGACATGAGTTCGAGCGAAAGGTCCTTGCAGTTTTCGACCATCGGAAAGATGACCGTGCCGTGTCCCTGGACCACGCGGGTTCCGCGAAAGCCGTAAACGATTAGCGCTTCATGCGGTCCCGCTTTGCGGTATAAGCGGGCCAGCATGCTCATCAGGAACAGGATGGCCAGAACCATCAGCCCCGCGATGACCCAGATTTCGATTGCTATGCCGAGATACATATCGCCTCCTGAAAAATCGTTGCTCGTTGCCCAGCCCCTAAAGGGGCTTCTGAATTTAGACTGCTTCCGGCATCGCTAAAGCGATGCCCTGATACGAACCCAGACCCGCGGCGTTCTAATCGCGTGTCAAAATGCCGGTCACCATTTCCAGATCCCGCACAATGCGCTCGGGATCGTTGTGCCCGAGATAGACCTGGCCGTTCGAAGTTCGAATGTGCACAACCTTGTTGCACCACACGTACGCTCGTGTGCTGCCGATGCCGCGAATGCCATAGCCGCGAATCAGGTTCCAGGGCTCGATCGAATAACTCACGATTGATTCCTTTGGAATCGAGCGCAGGCGGAAACCCAGCATGTGAATCTCGACTCCTTGACGCAGAAAACGGTACTGAAAGCCGCTCCAAGCCATCGCACTAACGCCGAGCGCGATTGTGGCTGCGAAGATCGCCCCCCAGACGACCATCGCGGTCCGCGTTACCGTCAACGAGATCGCCGGGCCGATCAGCGCAAGCAGGAGCACCAGAATCCACACGCGGCCGGTGTGCGTTTCTTCCGCTAGCACTTCGCTTTGGAATGCCTCGTTCATAATTTAGCTGTCAGCCCTTAGCTGTTGGCTCCTCACTGCTCATCTCTTCCCACAACCGTACATATGCAATGCCCTTGTCGTAGCGCGTGACCACGATCTCCGCGCCCTTTTCGATCGCGCTGCCGTTCTCGCTCCGCGCGCCGCAGGTGCGCCTGGTTCCCGCTTGCGAGTAAATGATTTCGCCGGTGCCGTTTTCGCGGATGGGCATCGAGATTCGTCCCAGCACGCCCACCATTTCGTAGTCGGCCGAGTCCATGTTCTCCTCGTGCGAGATCAGCACGCGGCTGAGGAACAGGAAAACGATGCCGGCGCCGACGACTCCGGCGCCCATGGCGAAAAGCAGGCCGAGCACGAACCATATGCTGGAGAAACGCGTGATCAGAAAGCCGGTTCCTCCGAACCAGGCGAGAAACGCCGTCAAGGAGACGAAGTTGAACGGCGACACAGGCGACTGGTTACCGCGTGCAGCCGTGCTGCTACCGGCGTTGCCATGCGCCACGGGAGCGTGTCCGGCGGCAACGTGCCCGCCCGCGTGCGGGAGGTGCGGGAGATGCAAGTGCCAGCGCAGTCCGCCCGCGATGAATGAAATCGCGCTCAGCAGAAAACCGACCGCGAAACAGGTCAGATAAAAATCAGCCCAAGTCATATTCCAAGTCATAGGTTTCGCCTCCTGGGCGCGGTGCCGGCGCCGCGCGCGGCTTCCGGCCGCAGCGCTTCGAACAGGCGGTCGGCCAGCCCGGGCGTGTTCAGGATTTCGCCGAGCAGCAACAGGCAACGCCGGGTGTCCTTGTCACGCGCGACCTTGATCAGGACCTCGCTCACCTCGGGGTCACTGGCGAAACGCTCCGAGCCTTGCAGCAGCCACACATCGAGTTGACCTTCGGTGGTGCGCAGGTCGCTGACAAGCTCGGTGTGATAGCCCTCGGGGTCATCCACCAGAAAGCCGGGGTGCACCCTGAAAAAGCGCGCCAGCAAAGTGCGTGAGGCCTGCGTCATATGCGGACGCTTGCCGCGCTCGATCTGCGAGAGGTATGACTGGCTGATGGTTTTGCCGGTCTCGGTTTGAATGCCCTTCATCAACTCCTGTTGGGTGAGGGGACGATTCATGCCGCGGAGGGAACCTTCGACCTCGCGGAGGTAGCGAATTTTTTCGCCCAACGTCATATATGCCAGATCGCGATAATGATATCGCAATATGCGATATTGTCAAGCACTGAATCAGCCTTGTTTGCAGTGGCTTACCCGAGGCTTCGGCGACATGGGGCAAAGAAAAGGCGGGGGGCAAGGAAAAGGCATCCGCCGGAGCCGAGGCCGGAAGCGCAAAAATGCGTCGGCTTAATTTACCTGTAACCGCACCTGAGTGTTGTGCGTTGCTGCCGTTCCGGCAGATCCGGTGATGGTGATAGTGTAGACTCCCGCCAACGTGCCTCCGGTGGCGGTAGTGGTGTTGCTGGCGGATCCACAGCCGGGCTGCAGCAGGATCACACCCGCGATCAGGCCAAGGGCGGCTCCGGCCAGCCAGCGGCGGCGCTTGCGACCGGCGGCGCCAATGCCCAGTCCGACCAGGCTTAGGCCTCCAACGGGGAGCCATGCGGCATAGAACGAGCCGCGGCGGAACAGGCTGCCGGTGGTCACGGGGCGGGGCACGGTGGCGATGCTCAGCGTCGTGCCTAAACACCCCCCCGAAAGCGTGACGGAGGTGGGGTTGAAGGTGGGAGCGGGCGAGGTCACCATAGACGGGTTCGTGGTTTGGCTCGGGGTGATGGTGCCGCTATAGCCCAGGTTGGTCGCAGGACAAAAGGCGACCTGGATCGTGGCAGTGTCGCCGGCGTTAATGACCGGCGTCGACGTCGAAGCACTGACCACGAAATCGGTGACGTTCTCTACCGGCTGCGGCACGGAGCCTCCCACAGCGCCACCGTTTGCGCTGGCGTTGCCCGCGATCGAGATTTGCGAATTGCCGGGCAGAACCGGAACGGCTGGTGTTATGTCGACTTCAACGGACGCTTGGACGGTGCAGGGCATAGCCGTGCATACGGCCAGGGTCGGAATAGAACAAGAGATCGTCGACCCTGTTACTCCGCCGCAGGTTCCCGAGCCGCTGGTGACTTTGGCTGTAACGGGCGATGCGAGGCCGGTGGTGGGCAATCCAACGGCGTTAAAAACCACTTGGTTTGCCGGGTCGGTTCCAAGTTGGTTGAAGTTGGCGATGTCGAAGGTAAACGCGACCTGGTTCCCGGCCGCCACCGCCGGATACGGAGATGGACTGGTGGAGGGGACGGTTATAACGAGCGTGCTGTTCGCGCCGATCTTGGTCACAAAGGCATTCGGCGAGGTGCCGTTCAACTGCGGCTGGTAGGCGGTGTTTGAAGTAATGGGAAAATTCGAAGATAGAGTGGTGCCGGCCGCATACGTGGCGCCGAAGATGTCGAATGCGATTCCAGTGCCCTGATCCAGAGCGCTGCCACCCAGATAGGTCACGTAATCGCCGGCACCCTGTCCCGACAATGTGGTTCCAATGAGTGCGACGAAAGCGTCTCCCTCACCGCCGTACTGACCGCCGTTGTACTGGCTACCGCCGACGACCGGCTGGAGGGGATCTAGGGTTGGAAAGCTTTTGTTGGGGGAGGTGGTTGAACCGACGAGGTGGACGGCCCCGATCGAATCTACTTTAATGTCCTGTCCACTATCGTTGCCGGAGCCACCCAGGTAAGAGAAGTAGTTTATCGGATACACCGTCCCGACGATGCTGCCGCCGATCTTGACGATGAAGGCGTCGAGACCCCCGCCATTGTCGAGCTGAAAGCCATTGCCGGAGCTGACCCAATCGGTCGAGTCGGTCGAGCCGGTGACGTAGGCATTCCCGGATGTGTCCACGTCGATGGCGTTGCCATAATCATCCCCGCTGCCGCCTATATAAGTGGAGTAGACCAGGCTGGAGAGGCTATCGTTGTTGGGGTTGATCTTGGCGACGAAGGCATCTGGAGTGGTTGTCTGCGTTTGCCCGGGGCAATTTGTCTTACCGGCTTCGTTGAGGCAGGACTGCTGCGCATTGAATAGTGGAAACGGTGCCGCAGTGACACCGTTCGGAAGCGCGTTCAGCATGGTGGTCGTGCCGGTGATGTACATGTTGACGCTGTTGGTGCCAGAAGGATCCACAGCGATGCCGCCGCCGATAGCAATTGCGGTAGCCGGATATCCGCCACCGAAGTACGTGGAGTAGAGCATGCTCTGGTAACCGCTGCCAGCGGTGTTGATCTTGCTCGCGAAGAACTGGAGGCCTCCGGGATTGTTCGAGACTGTCTGGTAACCGTTGGGGCTGGCGGGGAAAGGGTTGAATTGGGTAGCGGAGTTGGTGGAAGTGGTGGTGCCGGTGACGTAGGCGTTCTGATTTTGGTCGATCGCAAGACCGGTGACCGTATCCGCCGAATTGCCCGTTGTGTTGGTGCCCGCGAGATAGGTGGAATAGGTAAGGGTGTAAGCGGAGTTTTGGTCGAGGGCGATCGTACTGAGGAATCCGTGCGTGCCGACGGTCACGGGGCCGGGATTGAGTGCATTGCTGGTGGTGATAGGAAAACTGTTATAAGAGGTGGTCGAACCGGCAACGTAGATGGTGCGGTTCTTGTCGACTGCGATTCCTGCCAGGCTGTCGACCAGTGAACCGCCAAGATAGGTCGCGTACACCAGTTGCTGATCGACCGGCACATTGGGATTCGTATTGAGCACCGCGATGAAGATGTTCGTTGCGTCCGGCCCCCCAAGCTGGTTCTGGAGCGGCGGGTTGTTCGGGTTGTTCGGAGGAGGGAAAAAATACGTCGAGTTGGTCGATCCCGCGAGATAAATCTGTTGGGCGTTATCGACCGCAACTTTCACCAGACTCTCGGTGCCGGTACCGCCGAGGTAAGTCGAATAACTCAGGACCGGGTCAATGACAAGTTCGCGGCTGTGGTCGTAGTCGCCGACGGTGAAGCCGATTTTATTGTCAGCGAGCTGGCGGAAACTCCCCGCGACTGCTTTCTCGGCATTGCCGGACGAATTTTCGGTCGATTTTCCGAACTCGGGCGTGGCGGGTTGATAGACACGCGGTGCGTGGAAGCGCACCTCCCCGCTGGCGGTGGAGAGGATGAGGTCTCCGGGATCGCCCGAAACCCCCGTAGCGATGTGTGCGGATGCGCCGCTGAAGCTGATCGCGATCTGGTTCGGGTTGGCGCCTGGAGCGACGCGGAAGTCGTATTCGAGCTGTCCCTGGTCGCCATAGTAAACCAAGTCGACGCCGGGATAAACGCTCTTGTACTGGACACGTGCGAATTGGGGGATGTTGCGGCGCCATTTGGCGGGATCATTGCCTATGAAATAGTTACTCCTGCCGGGGAGCGGCTCGGCGCCGGAAATGTCGGCGGTAGAGTTGGCCCCGTCCAGCCGCATGCGGATCACCGAACTAGCCGTATGCTCTGGGCTGGCGCTTGCCGTCCGAGGGTCGGGGCGTGCAGGCTGGAGTCGCAGCACCGCTTCCTCGGCGGTCAGGAACAGACCGTAGCCGGATCCGCGGGCGAGGAACTTGACCTGAGGAGCGGTCTGACCCTGGTTCGGCTCGAAGAACATCGGCAGGGACAGTGACTTTGACGCAAGCGGCTTATGGGCAGCAGGCTCTGCCACGCTGGCTTGGGTGGCCTGTACTCCAGCTCCAAAATAGAATACGACGGCTGCGGTGGCGAAAACGGCGATCGCCAGAAATGCAGTCTTTATCCCAATCCCATTTCCTGTCTTTCTTGGTGTCTTTTTCTCTGCCACCGAACCTCCTACCGATACCGGGTGATTCCGATTCACGAAGCTCCTCCGATTTCCCAATTTCGTGGGGTGAGAACAAGAAGGCACACAAACGCCGCTGCGGCTCGACGCCCTTAGGAAGCGGATGCGTACCTGTCACCAGAATACTGGGATTGAACCAAACAAATACTTTTACATCCAACAGATACGCTGTCAAGCCGGGCAGACAGCTTTGGGCCGTGCTAGTGAGAAGCCAAAAGAGGCGGAAATGGTTGTAAAGAAAAAGGTCTCACGAAAACGGGTCTCTGGTTCAAGGTCTCAGGTGTCAGGTCTCACGAAAAACTTCGCCGATGAAGCACACTTGAGTGTGAGACCTGAACCCAAGACCTAAGACCTGACACCTGGTCTTTTCAATTCCTCGATTTCCCGCTTCAGGCGTGCGTAGCGGCGAACGATCGTTCCCAAATAGGTGATGTGGATGATCCAAGTGACGGCGTACGCTGCAACAAGGTATGGGTTTCCCTTCATCGCGCGCTCCCCCTGGGGTCGAGCAGCGATTGCAGGGCATGGGCGTGGTCAACTTCGCGCTGCAGCGTCTCCAAGCGATAGCGCGACCAGCCAACCAGAAAGGCGAAACAAGAAAAGGCCAGCCAGTTGATGAGCAGAACGTGCAGCATGCGCGGATCAATCGATCCGCCTCCGCCCATCACCGGCTGCGGATGCTGGGTGCGGAAGAACCAGATCGAGAAGTAAACGAACGGCACGCACATCGCCCCGAGAACGGCCAGAGCCGCTGCCAGCAAAGGCGTTTCTCCACTAGAGGAGAAGCGGCGCAGAAAAAGATAGCTGACGTAGATGAGCCACAGCACCAGGGTCGAGGTCAGGCGCATGTCCCACGTCCACCAGATGCCCCAGACCGGACGCGCCCAGATCGGGCCCGTGACCAGGTTGACGGTTAAGAAAACGACGCCGACCTCGGCAGTGACCAGCGCGACGATGTCGGCAACCGGATTGCGCTTGATCAGATAGAGGACCGATGCTCCGAAGTTGATGAAGAAGAGCTCGAACCCAATCAAAGCCGAAGGCACGTGGTAGTAAAAAATCCGTTGCACGTCGCCCATGGTCCGCTCGGTGGGCGCGCCGATCAGGGCCATGTACAGCGCGTAGATCAATAGGATCGCGGTCAAGAGTCCGACGATGGGGAAGGCTTTTTTCATTTGTTCGTCATTCTGCGGCGTCCGTATAATGCTTTCCCCCGGGCCACTCTGTGCACCCCGTGGTTCAAGCTCTTCGCTTGCAACGACGACCGTCACTCCGCGTTCAGCACAGTTTCAAACAACAGCAGGCAGACTGTAGTAAACACCAGATCGTAGGTCGCGAGCAACACGATCCAGAAGCGCGCGCCCTCGCCGTTCAGTATGGCGGTGGTGGATTGCACCATGGCCAGGAGCGCCGGGATCGAGATCGGGAACAAAAGCAGCGGCAGCATGATCTCGCGGCTGCGTGTCCGCAAGGACATGGCTGCGAAGAAAGTTCCGTTTACGACCAGTGCCCAGGTCCCGAGCACCGCCACCAGCAGTAGTTGCCACGCCGGACCCAGCGCGCGCAGCCGGTAAAATGCGATGAACAGCGGGGTCATGAGCGCTTCCAGCACGCTCACGAAAATGAAATTGCCCAGTGTCTTCGCTATGAACAGCGAGTTCGCAGGTGCGGGCGATACCCGGTAGGCATCGAGCACCTGGTTGCGAATCTCACGCGCCCAGGTCTGGTTGAGCGCCACGACGGCCGCGAACAGGAACGCCACCCAGATCAGGCCGCCGGCGATCTGGCGCGATTCTTCGGCGCTCGGATCGAACGAAAAACTGAACACCACCACCACCAGCAGCGAAAAAAACAGCATCGAGTTGATGGCGTCCTTCGATCTCCACTCAAGGCGCAGGTCCTTGAGCAGCGTGACGCGAGTGATGCCGGTGGGCGCGCTCATATTAAGTTTCCCCCACCGCTCTCCGCAGCCGGCTCTGGCCGCTTCAGTTCCCGCGTGCGCCCGACAATCTTGCCGAATTCCATCCAGACGAATTCGTCGGCCGCGCCCTCGAGCAGCGCGGCTTGATGCGTGACGATGAAGATCGTCGTACCCCGATCGCGGATACCGGCCAGCAGGCGGACCATTTCCGTTGCGGAGTGCAGGTCCACATTCGAGAAGGGCTCATCAAGCAAAAGGATTTTCGGGTCGTTCAGCAGAGCCCGCGCCAACGACATCCGCTGCCGCATGCCTTGCGAATACTGGCCAACGGGGCGCACGAGATCGGGATCAAGCCCGACCGCGCGGATGACCTCCGCGCAGCGCGTGCGGCTGGCGATGCCGTACAGGCGGGCAAAGTATTCCAGGTTCTCCATCCCGCTCATCTCGTCATAGAGCAGCGAAGGATGCGCCATGTAGCCCACCTGCTGGCAGATGTCGTGAAACCTGCTGGCCCCAAGAATCGAGACCTGGCCGCTCGACGGCCGGTTGAGTCCGGCGAGAGTGCGCAGCAGTGTAGTTTTGCCAGCGCCGTTATCACCAAGGATTGCGTAGAGTTTCCCGCCGGAGAATTCCGCGGTAACGCCGCGTAGAGCCGCAAAACGGCCAAACTGCTTGATCAGGTTCGAGACTGTGATGACGGGGACGGGCGCGGTTTCTGTCAAAGGAATTAAGGAATGAAGGCTAATTCGCCATCCCGCTCGATCCGGAATTCGGACTCTGCGAATTCTGGTTCTGCGACATGCTCTTGCCGGGCTCGGCGGCTGGAGTAGCTCCCGGTTGACCGGGTTGCGGCGCGTACTTTGACGCGCACTTGGCCTGTAGCTGCTTGGCGTGAAAGACGCCATCGCGTCCGAAACTGCCATCGGCCAGGGCTTGCGAGTCGTCCTTAAAAGTGTCGGGAGGAGCCTCGGTCCCGGTGTATGAAACGGGCAGCGTCAGATCGTTCTCCTTCAGCATGAAATCTACGCGGGTTCCAGAGCGCTTGATCGATCCGGGCACCACGTTTCCGGCTACACGAAGACGCTTGGCGTAAGCCTCGTTTCCCATGCCGTTCAATTCTCTGATGGTGACGTAGTAGCTTTTGCTGTCCTGCACGCCAGTGTAGGCCAGATAGCCGAGCGACAGCAGAATCAACACGGTAACCGAACCAAATTTCAGATACTTGCTGGTTTCACTTGACATGAAAAAACCCCACCCCTGCTTAAAAACTGTACGCGCCGAGTGTGAGCCGGTCAAGACGCGCCGCGGCCCGTTGTGCCCTTCACCGCCTCAAAATCGATCGAGGGCCCCTAGTACCAACCCCGCTGCCGAACAAAAGAGCGGAAGGGAACCCCCGTCCCATCCGCAAAATTCTGGGAAATCTTGTCAAGCCCCCCAGTTTCGACCATTTTCCTGGTAAGTCCATGAACAGGCGACGAATATAAAGTTGCAAAAGTTGGCGGTGTGGAGGTTCAGAATTGATATAATAAAAACATAAGCATGAAAAAAGGTGGGGATCTGCTCCTCACCTTTTTCATTTGGGCCGAGTCTGTCTCATTTGTCCGCCTAAGTACTTATTTCACAAGATTTTGCCTGCAAGTCCTGAAAGGTCAAAGATTTGGCGGGGGAATTATTGCCTAACTTGATGATTCTAAAGGGTCGGAAAATAAAAAAATTCGCGGGCGAAGCTGAACGTTTCACCAACCAGCAAGTATTTAAGACGCGTGGCTGCGTTCTCTCACGGTATGGCCAGATGTCCGCCGGCCCCCAGTTAAATAAAGTCGATAGACTTACTTGACATTATCTGGCAACTGAGATACATTCTCTACAGTTTCCTCCTGGCCCGTACCGCTATTCGCCTGGCGGTACGGGCCTCCCTTTTTCCGGCTTAGCTTCCTTTTTCCAGCTCGAAAGGTTTCTGCATGTAGCGGCGGCACTCCTCGAGAGCGCCTTGGGTATTGTCGTTGGTCTGGATGGCCTGGCGGTATTCATTGACGGCGCGTTCGCGTTGGCCGGTCACGTCGAAAATCTTGCCCAACTGCAAATGGCTCCAAACCTCGGTCCAGCGCGGCTCGCCGTCGCCGTTCAGCGATTCGCGGTAGGCATTTGCGGACGCCTGATAGTTCCTCTGCATGAAAAACACCTCGGCGATCCGGTAGTGGGCCAGCGAACTGTTCTTGTTGACTTCGAGCGCTTTGTTGAACTCGCTGAGGGCTCCGGCCAGGTCGCCCTGCTGGGTCAGACCTTGTCCGCGCACGATGGAGGAACGCAGCTTGATGTCCTTGGAGTTGGTGAGCACGCGGTTTCCCGGATCGATCGAGATCCGTCGCGGGCGCCCAAAAGTTTCGACGGAAAACGGGGAATCGGTGCCCACCACCTCAATGCGTTTTTCTTCCGTTCTTCCATCGGTATCGATTCTCAGGTTTACCGGCATGCGGAACAGATCCAGGTCTTGGGTGATCGCGCCGACAATGCGGAACCCCTTGTTGGTGCCCAGCCGGTAGACCGTGTACTTGGCCTTGAACTCGGGGGCGCTGGTGGAATCCATCCACTGCGAGTAGAACCAGGTGAGCTTTTCGCCATACACACTCTCGCTGAGCTTGCGGAAATCGTCGGTGCTGGCGGACTTGCCGGCATACTTGGTGGCGAAGTCGCGCATGATCTCCAGATACTTCTTCTCGCCGACCACCCAGCGCAGCATGTGCAGGATCATGGCACCCTTGTCGGTCACCAGGGACTGAAATTCGGGAGAAAAATAGTCCAGCTTGTCGGCGCTCGAAAGCGGCACGCTGTCGTAGGCGAGCGCACCCACCGACATGTCCTTCACCATTTCCGCGAGCCCGCCTTCGCCCGCCGCGCTCTCCACGTAGCGAGCTTCGGAGTAGCGCGCGAAGCCGTCGCTGATCCACCAGTCGTCTTTCGATGCCGGACTCACGGAGACGCCCCACCACTGATGGGCAATCGTATTAGCCAACAACCGGTAGTTGATCTTTTCCGTAATCGCGCGGCTCGACAACGCTGCGATCTCGGGCGCCCAGGCCGTGGGCACCGTGTCGTCTGGAATTTCAACGATTTTCAGCCGCGGCGCGGGTGCGACTCCGTACTGAGTGACGAAGTAGGTGAACGCCTTGACCGCCGTCGATGCATACTCCGCGCCCAGGCTCTGTTTATCGGGCTTAAAGAACACGTGCAGATCGATGCCCGCGTCGTCGCTTTTGAATTCCTGGAAGGTGCCGGCAACGATCGTGCCCGGAAAGCTCGGCTTGTCCCACGCGAAGGTGTAAGTCTTGGAGTTCGCAATCGCGCTTGCTGTCTTCTTCGCCGCCACGGACGGTTCCTTCCCGCTGCCGATCACCACCATGTGCGCCGGGACGGTCACGCTGATCGTCGAGGTGAAACGGTTGACGCCGTATCCGGCGACCGGAAACCAGAGTCCAGCGTAAAGCAGATAGCTCGTATCCGGGCCGACATAGGCGAGCTTCAGTCCCTGAACCGGGCTGTCGTCGGCGCTTTCCAGCGTGCCCTCGTATTCGAAGGTGAAGGTGGTGCTCGTGTTCTTGGCAATGCCGCTATTGAGCGAAAAGCGCACGGTTGAATCCTGCGTGTTGCGCTCTGGAGTGAGTGGCTTGTTGTTCGCGTCGGTGAGTTTCGTAATGCGCAGCGCGTTGTTCAACTGAAAGGTGGCCACGTTGAGGTCGTCGAGCGCCGTGACCTTTACGGTGGCGCGCGCGTTGAGCTTGTGGGTTTGCGGCAGGAGTTCGACGTCGATCTGGTAGTCGTCAGCGCGCAAGCGCGTCTTCTCGGCTGCCAGAGCCGACCGGTTCGCGACCAAGCAAAAAAGGAAGACAACCGTTAAACCGAGCGCGCGGTGCGCTAGGCGAGAGTGGCAAAGCTTCAAGTAAAGTCTCCTGGAGAGAACGGCAATTTGTATGATGTTAATTTTCCCGCAAAAGATGCTGTGCCGACAAGGGTTGGCGAACTTGTTTTGGTCAAGACTTTGTCACAGAGTTGTGTTGCCGGCAGAGGCTTCGAACTCCTCCAGCAAACGGTTGTAGTGCGCTGGCCGCGTGCCGGCTGTACTATAACGACGGTCATCTGCACGAGACTTTGGGCGTCCGGTTCCGTGGACAGTCGCTGCCCGCGACGGAAAAAATAAGGGTCAACTAGTCAAAGTTCTTGCGCACGCAGTGCGGCGGTGTGTCCCAGTCCGGGAGAGCACCCCCTACCTCGTTAGAAACAACCTTCCCAAATTGGCGCTGAGTTGGCGCACTGCTTGCACAGCACAGTTGACATCTCGAATCGCCCAGCCAGCAAGTGCTTTACCTGCCTCCTTCCGTTCTGGCAGCCCGGTTTCGCGATAACCAGCCCATAGGAGATTCTAATTGCAGACCGTCCGCTTGCTTGCTGTCATGCTTCTAGTCATCGCCCCTGCCCTAGCCGAAAGCCCTCTGCTCGACGAATTGCCTCGCGAGGCGGGCCGTGAAATTAACTCAACGAGCGCCTCCTCAACGAGCAACACGACAGTCGTCTACGCGCTAACCGGTGCTCCACCGGTCTCGCTCGCAGACAATCCCGCCCCGCAAAGAGTCAAAGTCAAAGTTATTGATAAAAAGTTCATGGCCGTCATGGGAGCGCTTGGCGGCGCTGAGAGTCTGCGTTTCACCACGCACAAGCTGGTGCTAGACCACGAACTCGCCGCTGGCGCTCCCTGGGTGGCCAGCGTCCCTGCGAATCAGCGCCTAGTTTCCAAGTACGCGGGGGTCTACGCGGCCGAATTGCTCGTGGCTTACGAACTCAAGAAGCCCCACTCCTGGCTGCCCGGCGACAAGATCATTCGGAAGCTGTGGTGGGCGTATCCCGCGGCCATGGCGCCGATCCATATCATGAACGGAGTGCGCAGCATTCGAACCCACGCTCCGTCGTGCCCCGTGGCCGAGTGTCAAGCGCCATAGATTCGTATGGGTATCGCTTTAGCGATACCATAACCGTTCGCAATTCTAAGCCCCTTTAGGGCCGGGTGTTCGGATCTACCCGATCATTTTTGAGATGATCTCGGCCGCCCGTTCCGAAGGATGCGCACGGCCGCTTCCTTGCTTGAGCCGAGTCTTCACCACCGCCAGTTGCTCGATCATGCGAGCCCGCGGCTCGCCGTCGGGGATGATCTTGTTCATTTCCATGACGATGTTCTCCACCGTGAACTTGTGCTGCACCAGTTCGGGGACGATCTCCTCCTCCGCAATCAGGTTGACCATCGCAAAATGAGGAACCTTCACCCGCGGCTTGCCGAGCGCGTAGGTGAGTGGAGAGACGCGGTACACCATGACAAACGGAGTGCCCATGATGGCCGCTTCGACTGTAGCCGTGCCGCTAGCGACGATCGCCACGCGCGAGTGGTAGAGCGCGGGGAGCGCCTCGGGGACTAAGTGAATACTTTCCAGTAGGGACGCGGTTTGTCGCGTCTCTGTACGCTGCGCCCCGATCAATTTTCGAAGGAACGATGCGTCCAGCGTGCGCGCCACCGGCAACAGGAATTCATAGCCGCTGCCCGGGCGATCTTTTTCTAGACGGTCTTTTTCCAGCCGACCCGCCGCCGCAAGGATCGTCGGCAGGTTCATGCGTACTTCTTTCCGGCGGCTGCCCGGCATCAGCGTGATCCAGGACTTCGCGGTGTCGAGCTGATTCGCGGCCGCGTAAGCTTCGCGAGTAATTGCTGGCGCGGTCAGATCGGCCAGTGGATGACCGACGAACGTCGCGTCCACTCCGCGATCGCGATAGAACTTTTCTTCGAAAGGAAAAATCACCAGCGCTTTGTTGACGTACTTGCGCAGCAGCTTGACGCGTCCTTGCCGCCAGGCCCAGAACTGCGGGCACACGTAGTAAACGGCCGGAATGCCACGCTTGCGCATCTGCCGCGCCACGCGCCAGTTGAAGGCTGGCGAGTCGATGACGACGGCGAGCGCCGGCCGTTTCTCATCGGCTGCGCGAAGCAACTTGCGATAGAGCCCAAGAATCTTCGGCAGATGGCTCAGAATCTCCGTGATGCCGACGACCGCCAGGTCTTTCGCGTCGACAACGATTTCGCATCCGGCGGCCCGCATGCGGTCTCCGCCGGCGCCGAAGAACTGGAGCGATGGGTCACGACGACGCAGCGCTTCGATCAACTGCGCACCATACATTTCGCCAGAGGCTTCGCCGGCGGAGACCAGAACTTGCACGGAACACATTGTACCGGGGTGCGGGCTGGGTGGAGCCGCGTTCAGTCGTCCGCGTTCGCAGTGACCGAGGGAGCCGTCGGCATCTCCTGATCCTTATATTGCAGTTGATACAGCTTGTAGTAAATCCCGCGCTGGGCCAGCAGTTGCTGGTGCGATCCCATTTCGCGGACCTGGCCTTTATGCATCACGATGATCTTGTCGGCGCGCTGGATGGTCGAGAGCCGGTGGGCGATGATCAGCGCCGTTCGTCCTTCCACCATGCGGTTGAGGGCGTCGCGTACACGAAACTCGGTCTCCGTATCCACGCTTGAAGTCGCCTCATCGAGAATCAGAATCTTCGGATTGTGCGCCAGCGCGCGCGCGAACGAAATCAGCTGCTTCTGTCCGGTCGAGAGCGTGGAGCCGCGCTCGCGCACTTCCTCTTTGAATCCTCCCGGCAAGGTTCGAATGAAGTCGGCGAGGTTGACGTCCTCCGCCGCCTGCTCTACGTCCTGGTCCTGAATGCGCGCCGTCCCCAAGCGGATGTTACCCGCGACCGTGCCGCTGAATAGAAACGGATCCTGCAGGACGACGCCGAAGCGGCTGCGCAGCTCGTCGAGATCCATGTCCTTGATATCGATGCCGTCGATGCGAACCGCTCCCCGCTGCACGTCGTAGAAGCGCATCAGCAGCGAGATCAGGGTGGTCTTCCCCGCTCCGGTGTGTCCAACTACGGCGATCGTCTCTCCCGGTTCGAGCACAAAATTAACGTCGCGCAACACCCAGTCGGGCTCGCCACCTTGTGCGCAAACTCCGTATGCGAACCACACGTGGTCGAATTCAATCCGCCCCGGCCCCTGCGGCTGTTTCGTAACCGCCGCCGAAGTCACTTCAATCTTCGTATCCAGCAGCTTGAACACGCGCTCGCCCGCCGCCATCGCCGACTGCAGAATGTTGTACTTCTCGCTCAGGTCTAGGATCGGACGGAAGAAACGCAATGCGTACTGTATGAACGCGGCCAGCACGCCAATGGTCGCCACGCCCCGAATCACATCAATCCCACCAAACCAGATGATGCAGGCGATGGCAATATACGACAAGAGGTCAACCACTGGGTAATACAGCGAGTATGCCAGGATAGCGTCTTTATAAGCCTCCATGTGCGAGGCGTTGATGTCGGAAAATTTATTGAAGGCGCGCTTCTCGCGATTGAAAAGCTGTAAGACCAGCATCCCCGAGACTGCTTCCTGCAGGTAAGCGTTGATCCGTGCGATCGCCGTGCGGATGCGCCGGTAGGAATCGCGCACCTTGTCGCGGAAAATCTTGGTCGCGTAGACGATCACTGGAAGCACGGCAAAGGTGATCAGCGCCAGTTTCCAGTTCATCTTCATCATGATGCCGATGATGCCGGCAAGCACGAAGACATCTTCAAAAATGGAGACCACGCCCGCTGTGAACATTTCATTCAATGCATCGACGTCGGTGGTCACGCGTGTCACCAGCCGGCCTACCGGGTTCTTGTCGAAAAATGCGACGTGCATGTGCTGCAGGTAGCGGAAGATCTGACTTCGCAGATCGAACATCACCTTCTGCCCGGTCCACTGCATCAGGTAGGTCTGGATGAACTCAAGCGTGAACGTGAAGATGAGAATCCCGACGTATAGCCCGCCGATCTGCGCGATGCCGGTTAGGGGAGAGTTGCTGAGCTGGTCTCCAATCCAAGAATGTGAGTTCGGCGCCTTGGCCAAATATTTGTCGATGGCGATCTTGGTGAGGAACGGACCGAGCACGTCCAGCCCCGACTTCAGAATGATCGCCGCCAGCGCCACCGCGACGTGCCACTTGTACGGGCGCAGATAGGTAAGCAGCCGCCGCATCAGCCGGCCGTCGTACGCTTTGCCTAATACTTCTTCTTCCTGATTGGAGGCCATCGGTGGCGCGAGAGATCACCTTAACGGGGCATCTCTCCAGTAAAGATTACCCCAAAACCGCTGCTCCAAATAGATGGCCGAACCAGCCTGCTGGATGGAAAAGGTCCGGCCTGTCTAGCGACCGGCACCGGGGTTCGCGTGGGGATAGCTGCCCTCGGCTGGGAATCCCGCAGTTAATTCGTTTTCTTAACGGGCCGCGCTCCCGCAACCGGCTTGGTAGCCTTCGCAGGTTTGCAGTCAGGGGTCTCGCGGCAATTCGGGCATACCACCTTGGCATTCTTATCGGCCATCTGGTGCAGGAAGGCGGAAAACGTCTGGCCGCAGTGGTTGCATAGAAGTTCAATTGAGTCATTGCTCATATTTGTGCCCGTCACAGTGCCACCTCATGACTCGATCTATCCTCCATTCTAGCTGATGGGTATTTTTTCCGGATCTAGGCGACATCCGTCTCGCCAGGCCCTGCATCCAAAACTTTACTCACAAGTTCGTGTTAAGAAGGAGAGAGGATTGCCATGCGCCCGGTTTCAATCATTGGCTTTGTAGCGCTCGTGTTCGCAAGTTCGGCGAACGCCCAGGTGCCCACCAAAGGGAACGTCTTCTTTGGATATTCCTACTACAACGCCGACCTGTCCTCCATGGGACGCTCAAGTCTCAACGGGTGGACCGGGTCGTTGGAAGGCAGGGTGGCACCCTGGGTCGGGATGGTGGCGGATTTTAGCCAAACCTTCGGCTCCGAAAGTATAGCGATTCTGTGCCCCGGGCCGCCCTGTCCAAGCGAAAGCATCAGCGCCCACGAATACAATATGCTCTTTGGGCCGCGCTTGTCTGTGCCGGTGGGAAAGCTACGGCCCTTCGCCGAAGCTATGTTCGGGGTTGGGCATGTCGGCACAAATGGCGCCGGGTCCGATACATCTTTTGCAACCGCAATAGGCGGAGGCATCGATTACCGCCTCTTCCGCCCAATCGCCCTGCGTTTCGAGGGAGACTACGTGCAGACGCGCTTCTTCAGTACGACGCAGGGCAACGCGCGATTGTCGATGGGCATCGTGTTCCGCTTTTGAACGGCTGTAACTTTCGAGGGAACTCTGTCAAAGCTCCCGCTGCGTCGCGGTGTGCGCAGCGTCCCATACAATAAACAGCAGCATGCCGCTCGGGCTTTACATTTCGGTCCCGTTCTGCCGGACCAAGTGCAGCTACTGCAACTTCGCCTCGGACGTGTTCTCAAAGTCCGCTTACGAAAACTACGTTGCCCGCCTGCTCGAAGATATCGCCAACTCGCGCCAGCTTGCGGCGGACTTAGGCTGTGTGCTCGAAGAAGCGGCTGACTCCCTTTATCTCGGCGGAGGAACTCCGTCCATCCTCGATGCCGCGCAGTTACTACGCATCTTCGCCACCGTGCGCGGTAATTTTGCGGTCGTGCCCGAAACCGAGATTACAGTCGAGTGCGCCCCGGGCACACTTACTCCGACTCTCGTTGAAACCTTGCTGCGATGCGGAGTGAACCGCGTGAGCTTGGGCGTGCAGTCATTCGTCGATCAGGAAGCGCAGTCCGTGGGACGACTGCACAATCGCTCGACCGTTCTCGAAGAAATCGGCCGCCTGCGAGAGGCTGGCCTCAGCAATATCAACATCGACCTGATTGCCGGGTTGCCGCACCAGACGGCAGAAAGCTGGGTCTTCTCCGTGTCGGAGACGATCGCGACGGGAGTTCCGCACGCCAGCGTTTACATGCTTGAAGTCGACGATGATTCTCGCCTGGGCAGGGAACTGATCTCCGGCGGCGCCCGCTACCACGCCCACTTTGTCCCCGATGACGACGCGACTGCGAACTTCTATCAGCAGGCATGTGAGATGCTGGACAACGCCGGTATCGCGCAGTACGAAATTTCCAACTTTGCCCGTACCACCTCGCAGCCGTGCGATAACGAGTTACAAAGTAACCAGTCACGCCATAACTTGAAATATTGGACGCGGCGGCCTTACGTCGGCTTCGGCGTCGACGCGCACTCGATGCTGCCCACCGATTCTCAAAAGGCTGACGGTCACCAAGCCGTCCGCTTTGCAACCCCCGACTCGCTCGACGCCTATATGAATCGCGTGCCGCGTACAGTGACGCTGGTTTCCGCGCAGGCAGCGGTCGAAGAAAGCTTCTTTCTGGGGCTACGCCTCAACCGCGGTATCAATCTCAAACACCTTCGCAAAGAATTCAGTCCTGAACTCAGCCGAGAGACTGTAGCCGCTTTGGAATCGGCAATCAGACAATGCTTGCACGAGGGCTTGCTCGAACAGCAAGGGGCCACACTGCGCCTCACCGGCCGCGGTCGCCTCCTGTCCAACGAAGTATTTGCCAGATTTCTTATTCAAGAAACCGAAGAAACAAAAGTGGGAACCGGCCACGTGAATCCACGTTAATTGGCCGATCGGTGCCTTTCGGCTTGGGCCTATCCGGTCCCCACCATCTCAAAAACTTTGGGGAGGCCGATGCCCATACCGATGCCAAAGATGGGCGACTCAAATGCCAGAGCCTGTATGCCGGCCTCTCCCGAAAGACTCATCCACACAATGCGAAACTGTGCCCGCGACCCGCCGAGCTGCACATCCAGCAAATCTCCGGCCTGCACTTTCGAGCGCATTCCGATCAGAACTGCTCCGCAGTTACTGACGTTCCCTACGCGCACAATCTCCGCGAAGGGCCGCGCCATCCTGTCCACTCCCCAGATGCGGACCGGTAACTCCAGGTTCAGTCTGCGTTCTCTTCGCCGATCCATTTCGCTCCGAGTTCTGCTCGATTTCAGCTGAACGATTTCATGAGGATCATAACGAGGAACGCCCTAAAACGAAACGTCACATCAGTTACTCACCCAGGAGTTCCCGAAGTTACGTTGTGTTTGCGCCAGAGAATAGTCGAGGAAATGGTTCTGGTATGCCTATAGCTGATAGCTGCTACGAAGCGCATTTGGCTTCCACGCGAAACATCGTTGGCAGCAAACAAAGGACTTAGTCGAAGTTTTTCAGTGCGCAAGCCCCCGGCCCGCGAGCGTCACCACACGAACCGCAGGGTCCCGGCGATCCGGTCGAGAAGGACGGCTGGGCCGTGCCCTTCGCCGACACGGCGAACACGGAGAGCTGCGGCTCCAGGTTCTTGCTCTGGCACTTTGGGCACTCGGCTTTTTGTTTGCCGAAGATCAGAGCCTCGAATTCGTGCTGGCATCCGTTGCAGATGTACTCGAAGATGGGCATGAAGAAAACTCCACGAAGAAAATTTCTTCTATTTAAAATCATAGCGTGGGTATTTCGCAAACACACGAGGAGACGCGTCTTTTCACCCCGCGTCGCTGGTTGCACGGCGGGCACGTGCAAACGCTCGCGAGCTTCTTAATCCAGCGACGTTTTCATGTGCCTTTGCCTGAGGAGCGTTTGATCGAAGTGGCACCCGGCGTCAAGGTGCTTTGCCACTGCCACTGGCAAGCGGATCGGGCGCGGGCGCTGACCATCGTTATCGTGCATGGACTCGAAGGTTCGAGCGAGTCGCAGTACATGCTTGGCATCACTGAGAAGGCGCTGGCTGCGGGGATGAATGTGATCCGCTACAACCAGCGCAACTGCGGCGGCACGGACGCGCTTGCTCCGGTGCTCTATCACTCGGGGCTGTCGAATGATGTGGCTGAGGTGGCGCGCGAGGTCATCGCACGCGACGGCGTTTCGCGCCTGGCGCTGGTGGGCTTCTCGATGGGCGGCAACATCGTGCTGAAGTTGGCGGGGGAGTGGGGAGCGCAAGCGCCGCCGCAGTTTCGCGCGGTTGCTGCGTGTTGTCCGGCAATTGACTTGGCCACGTCGGCGGATGCGCTGCACGAGCCGGCGAACCGGATTTACGAAACATATTTCTTGTGGGCGCTTCGTCGCCGGATGCTGCAGAAGGCGCGCCTGTTTCCCGAACACTTCGACGTGAGCCGGCTGCGGGGTATCAAAAGCCTGCGTGAGTTCGATGACAAGGTGACGGCTTACTATTGCGGCTTCACGGGCGTCGACGATTACTATGACCGCGCTTCGGCGGCCCACGTGGTCGAGCGGATCGCGGTGCCGGCGCTGGTCTTGTACGCTGCAAATGACCCCTTCATTCGAATCACGGCGGAGACGCGGCGGAAGATTTCGTCAAACCAGAACATCACATTCGTCGAGACGGCGGATGGCGGGCACTGTGCGTTTATTGGAGCACCGATGAAATCTTTTTCCAATTCGGGTGATGGAGGGTGGAATGGCCGCGATGGCCGTTATCAGGATGGGCATTGCAATGACGGTTATTGGGCCGAGCACGAGATTGTGAACTTCCTGCGGCAGTTCTGATGGAGAGGTTCTGATGGATGCCGACTTCTCGATCGAACTGGGGCGGGAAGATCCGGTGCTGGATTTTCCTTGGAGCGATCCGTCGGGCAAGCCTGCATATGTTGACTTGAAGAGGCGTCCGAACTTGATGGCGAAGGTCGAGGAGGCGGCGAGTTTCCCTGAGTTGGGAGAGTTTCTTCGCGCGATGAACTCCTCGCGGAGCATGGTGGAGACGGCGAAATGCGACGCGTGGGAAACGACGGAGCTGAGCGCGGAGGAAGAAATTTACGATGCATCGCATAAGTTCGCGAGTTACGTGGACGTAGTGTTTTCCAACATTGACGCGCGGCTATCTTTATTGCGTCAATCTTTGTCTACTCACCAACAGTTAGCTCGAAAGCTAGTTGAGTTGCTGCGGGGGACGCCGGAGATTCCGTCAGCGGCGGAGGTGTGCGTGCGGAGGTGTCATTTCGGGGAGGAGAGCGGCGTCCGGGAAGGTTATTACTTCACTTTGTTTGTAAGCGGCTACGGCAACGATGGAGCCAGCGCGCGTCAGAATTGGGGTGTGGGGTTGAAACTGATGGGGAATGCGATTGTGCAGTTGTCCGCGGGTGAGGTGAGGTGACGATTTCAAGGAGAGCCGAGCTATGCTCGGCTTGGACGGGCGAGGGCGCCCGTCCTCACACGAACTAAGGCTACGCGGGCTGGATCCGTCGGCTTGTCTTTTTCCAGTTCATCATCTTCTTCCAGTCAATTCTTGTGCGGAGCAGGGAGAGGATGAGCATAAATAGAATAATTTCCAGCAATCCTCGCGAGGCGGTGAGGATGGATTCGGCCCGTTTGGGAAGCAAGGAGAAGCGTCCGTAGACGAATTCTATGTGGACCCAGTAGACGAGTAAAGATGTCTGGCCTAGTTGCATAAGCGGACTGAAGCCGCGAGTTGCCAGTCCCCAACGGCACCAGGCATAACTCAGGAAGGAGATCACTAACAGCATGCCTACGCGCATCATTAAGAAGTTAGGGCTCGTGTGCCAGTAGTCGTAAGTGGAGTAGAGACGGAAGGAAGAGTGGTCGAGTTGACGCGCTACCAGGATTGCGATGGCTCCGACGGCGGCGAAGAGCGCCAGCGTCGCGGCGGTACGGTTGCGGGCTTGGTCTTTGAATCGTAGATCGGTGAATAGGGGATCGCTGAAGAGGATGAATCCAGCGGCCAAGCCGGCGAAGGCGAAGGCGGCCCAGGGGAACAGAGGGAAAAGCCAAGGTTGGGGAGCACCGAGGTTGTGGCATCCGTCGATGTAGGACTCGAGCGGCCAAGGCAGCCAGTTCGGTCGCCAGGTGGTATAGAGGGGTGGAGTTAGTAAGGCGATCAGGGCTGCGATGGCGATCGAAATGGATACTAATGCAAGCCGCCGGCGGCTGAAGCCGGTTTGATTGTTAGCAACTTGCGGTATGCCCGAAGGCACACCCCGATACGAATCGTGGCTTTTTCTCCACACTGTTAGAGTGACACCGCAGGTTAGCGCCATCAGAATCATGGATAGGCCGATGATGTTCAGTACGTCCACGCGAAGTAAGTCGGACCAGGGAGCCCATCCCCAGGCTATGAGGAATTCCTGCAGACGGAAGAGAAGGCCGAAGGCAAGGATTTCAGCGCCGCGGCGGACCATGGTGCGCGTGATTTGGGCGGGGCTCAGGTTCTTGCGATTGAGTTTATCCATGACTAAAGCGAAGGAAATTCCGGCCAGGAAAAGAAAGAGGGGAGCGGGCAGCGTGCCGAGGCGTTGCGATCCTTTGAGGAAGCCGGTGTTACGGGCATCGCCGCCAAGCCACGCGTCGTAACAGTGGGTCTGGAACATCAGGACACAGGCCAGGCCGCGCATCCAGTCGATCCAGGCGAGACGAGAAGAAGGAGCCGAAGTCACGGACGAGAGTGTAACGTACGCGCTGGCCGGGGCCAAGGTGAAAGGCGACGGGCGGGGACGCCCGTCTCTCTACTGGCTGTTCGTATTGCGCTTCTTTGCGGTCGTTGTTCTTTAGCTGCGGTTATTTAGCCCGCGCGCGCTGCCGGGCGTGCTAGCATTTTTGGGGAAGGACTCTACCGTGAAGCGCTGGTTCGGTATCGGCACCGTTGCTTTGAGCTTGCTGATCGCGGGTTGTTTCTCGCGGCTGGCTGCCGCCAAGGACGAGCCCAAGTGGATCGAAGTCCATACCGCGCATTTTTCCGTGATCACAGATGCGGGCGACAAGCGCGGGCGGGAAGTTGCGTTGCGGATGGAGCAGATGCGGGCGGTTTTTGGACAACTGATACTGAAGAACAAGTTGCAGATGTCGGTGCCCATCACCATAATCGCGCTCAAGAGCGACAAGCAATATGGCTTGGTTGCCCCGGCGAAACAGAACATGTCGCCTGGATTTTATGTGCCGGGGTGGGATCGGATTTATATCGTCCTGAATCTTTTTGAGATCGATCCGTGGCAAGTGGCGGCCCATCCTCTCGCGCATTATTTCTTGAATTTCAACTATCCTCCGACGCAGGGCTGGTTCGACGAGGGGTTGGCCGAATACTTTGGGTCGATACACATCGGCAAGCAGGTGGAGATTGGAGCCGATCCGGAGCTGCAACCGGAGTGGCACGAGGACTTCTTCGATGAAATGCAGCGCGACCCGAATGTGCCCCAGTCTCTGACGCAGTTGATGAGTTCGCCGGTATGGCTGTCGATGGAGGATTTGTTCACGATGAAACACGACCCTTCGGGGACACGCGAGGGTACGCATAACACTATTTTCTACGCGCAGTCGTGGATGGTCGTTCACTACCTGCTGAACAAGAACAAGATATCGCAGGCGGGAACGTACTTCGATCTGGTGCAGAACCAGAAAGTGCCGGTAGACAAGGCGATGGTGCAGGCGTTTGATATGTCTCCGGCACAGATGGAAGACGCGGTAAAGATGTACTTCAAGACGATGAGCGGGTTAGGCATTGCGCTCGATCAATCGAAGAAGCCAATTGCAGATCCGATAGACATGCAGCAGCCGGATCGTTTGCCTCTACCGTTTGACGCGGACGACATCGGGATGACGGTCAGTCCGGTGAAGGATGAGGACGCAACAGCGGTGATTGACGATGCGATGGCGCGTATTCCGGAGCAGCACGATCAGGCAGTGCGCGACTTGCAGCAGCTGACGGCGGATCCAAAAGACAATGAGTCGGCGCGGCGCGGGCTGGCGCGGGACTATCTGCGACAGAAGAAGTTCGCCGCCGCCGCCGACGAACTGGAGAAGGCGACAGAGCTGAATCCGCGCGACCCATGGATCTGGTATTACCGCGCGGCGCTGAAGTATCAGAAGGCGCAGGCGACGCGGCAAGAGATGCAGGGACTGGCGAATACGATGCAGGATCTGCGGGCGGTGACGGATTGGTATCCGGAGTTAGCCGACGCCTACAACATGCTGGGAATGGCGCGAGTAGAGGGGGGCGGAATCAACTCGGCGCTGGAGGCGCAACGGCAGGCGATCGAATTGGCACCGCGGAATACGGAATATCAGTTCAACCTGGGACAGATTTATGTTGCGGGGAAGAAGTGGGAGCTGGCGCGGGAAGTGTTTACGCGCCTGAAGGCGGGACCGGATCGGACGGCTGCAGTGGCAGCGAAGCATCAGTTGGAAGATCTAGACACGCTGCAGAAATATGGAGTGCGTCCGCAACGGGCGGGGGAAAGCGAGGCGCCGGCGGGCGCGGCTAGCACTCCTGGGGCGGGGAGTGGCGCGCCAATCGTCGCCACGAACGCCGCGAAGGATCAAGATGAGGATGCGGATGCCGCGCCGAAACCAGCGCCTGGCAAGCCGGGAACGACGGGACCGGTGCAGTTTCTGAAAGGCAAGATTGTGAGTAGTGATTGCTCGAAGCCTCCCGAAGCGACGGTTACGATTCTGAGCGGCATGACGACCTACAAGATGCATGTTGCGGATTACAAGTCGTTGCTGGTGATTGGAGAGGACCAGTTTTCCTGCGCGTGGAAAAACCGGCTTATATCGGTGAACTACCGGGCAGTGGGGAAAAACGGCGGGGAATTGGTATCGATTGAAATACGGTAGGGCGGTGAACCGGCGCTGCGCAGCTTAGCGGGAAGATTGAAGCGCGCGATGGCGTGCGAAGGTTGATATGCGAAGATGGAATCGTGGAGAGGGAGCGGATGGAAAACCCACTCAAGCTTAAGCGCATTCACCACGTCGAATTCTGGGTAGGCAACGCGCGTCAGGCAGCCTATTTCTACCGTAAAGGCTTCGGCTTTTCACAGGTCGCTTACAGCGGACTGGAAACGGGCCAGCGCGAGCGAGCTTCTTACGTGATGAGTCAGGGCAAGGCGAACTTCATTCTGACTACGCCCATGACGCCCGAAGATTCTGCTGCCGAGCATATTCGAAAGCACGGCGATGGCGTGCGCGATATCGCGCTGGAAGTGGAGGACGCGGACGAGGCCTATGAGGAAGCCGTGCGTCGGGGAGCTGAGCCGGCCGAGGAACCGCATGACATAAAAGATGAACACGGCGCTATTCGCCGCGGGGCGGTGCACACCTATGGCGACACGATCCACTCGCTGATTTCATATAAGGATTACAAAGGGCCATTTCTGCCCGGATATATTACGGCGCCGCTCGCCGGTGACGACTGCGGCATTCTGCGCATTGACCACATCGTTGGGAATGTGGAACTTGGCAAGATGCAGTACTGGGCGGATTACTACACGCGTGTGTTCGGGTTCCATCGTTACATTACGTTCGACGACAAGGATATTTCGACCGAGTACAGCGCCTTGATGAGCATCGTCATGTCGGACGATTCGCATTCGGTGAAATTTCCGATCAATGAGCCTGCGCCCGCGCGCAACAAGAGCCAGATTCAGGAATACATCGAAGCCTACGGAGGAGCAGGGGCGCAGCACATCGCGCTGCAGTGCAAGGACGTTCTTTATACGGTAGCTAAACTTCAGCGCAACGGTCTTGATTTTCTGCGTGTTCCGGACGCGTATTATGACCTGTTGCCGTCGCGGGTCGGGCCGGTGGAGGAATCATTGGCCGAGTTGCGCTCGTTCGGTATACTTGTGGACCGCGACGAAGAAGGCTACCTGCTGCAGATTTTCTCCAAGCCGGTCGAAGATCGGCCGACTGTGTTTTTTGAAGTCATCCAGCGCAAGGGCAGCCGCGGATTTGGCAAGGGAAATTTCAAGGCGCTGTTTGAATCGATAGAAATGGAGCAGGCGCGACGAGGGAATCTCTAAGCATGCCTCATGTAAAAACGGCTAAGGCGAAAATTGCGAATGCAAGGACGAACGGGCGAGCGAAGACCGAGTTGCGTTATCAATCGGGATTCGGCAACGAATTCGCCAGCGAGGCAGTAGAAGGTGTTCTGCCGCGCGGGCAGAATTCTCCTCAGAACGTGGCACATGGGTTGTACGCGGAACAACTGAGCGGCACGGCATTCACCGCGCCACGGGGCGTCAATCGCCGGACGTGGCTTTACCGGATGCGTCCGTCGGTGGCGCACAAGCCATTCGAACCCATCGGACTGGGACGGCTGCGCAGCGCGCCGTTTGACGAGGTGCCGACACCGCCGAACCAGTTGCGCTGGACTCCCATTCCGATTCCGCCTCCTTCCCAGCCTACCGACTTCATCGATGGCCTGATCACCATGGCGGGCAACGGCAACACCCACACTCATGCAGGCGTTGGGATTCACATCTACGTTGCAAACACCTCGATGACAGATCGTTTCTTCTACAACGCCGACGGGGAGATGTTGATTGTGCCGCAAAAGGGGCGGCTTCTGCTGCGTACGGAAATGGGTGTTCTCGAAGCCGGCCCCGGCGAGATTGCGGTGATTCAACGGGGAATTCGTTTTCGCGTCGAACTTCAGGATAAGGAAGCGCGCGGTTACATCTGCGAAAATTACGGCCCGTTGCTTCGTCTGCCCGATTTGGGACCGATTGGAGCGAATGGACTGGCGAATCCGCGCGACTTTCTGGCCCCAGTGGCGGCCTTCGAAGATCGAGAAGGCGATTACCGGATTGTCACCAAGTTTCAAGGAAGACTCTGGGCGGCGGCGATCGATTACTCGCCGCTGAACGTTGTCGCCTGGCACGGGAACTATGTGCCCTATAAATATGATCTGGCGAACTTCAATTGCATCAACACGGTGAGCTTCGACCATCCCGACCCGTCGATTTACACGGTGCTGACTTCGCCTTCGGAAATTCCGGGAACCGCCAATGTTGACTTCGTAATTTTCCCGCCGCGCTGGATGGTATCCGAGCATACGTTTCGCCCGCCGTGGTTCCATCGCAACTTCATGAACGAGTTCATGGGGCTGATCCGCGGGGAATATGACGCCAAGGCGGAAGGATTCGTGCCGGGCGGCGCCAGCCTGCATAATTGCATGGCGGGTCACGGACCCGACTCTGAGACATTTGAGAAAGCGAGCAACGCGGAACTGAAACCGGTTTTTCTAGGAGACACGATGGCGTTCATGTTCGAGACTCGCTTTGTGTGTCAGCCGACGAAGTTTGCGCTCGAGACTTCGCAGCTTGATCATCAGTACTTCGAGTGCTGGCAGGGATTGCGGAAAAAGTTCAAGGGGTCGGGCGGCTAGAGCAATAAAACTAGGTGCAATGAATTTGCCAACTTTCCAGACGGCGCGAAATTCCGTCGATGCCGTCGATGCCGTCGATGCCGCCGGTGCTCTGCTGCGCGCCTTGATCGACTACGCGGGATTATTTCCTCCTGCATCGCTGGCCATGCCGCCGGCTGTAGCCAATTACGATGGATATTCGCGGTCGGAATGGAACTGGATTCTCGGGCGTTTTATCGTTCCAGTTGCGCGTCTGGCCGAGTTCGAAGAGGCGTTTGCCGAATTACCGGCTCCAGCGTCGCCAACTTTCCCATTACACACGAACTGGCAGCTGTCTGTACTTCTGGGCACCGATGTGGTTGCGGATGTCGCTCGCATTCGCGAATTCAATGCTCGAATGTCGAACTCCAGTTCTGGCAGGGCTGTCGTCGAGGCGGTTGAGTTGAAGGCTGCGAGTGCGGAAGAGATCACGCGATTGTCCGGAGTTGTCCCGGCGGAGTTTGCGACGTATTTCGAAATTCCGCTGTTGAGTTGTGCCGAGTGCATTGCCTCAGTGGCCAGCTGCGGACGCAGAGCCAAGATCCGCACGGGCGGCGAGACGGCTGACAAGTTTCCTGCTCCCGAGAGTGTCATCGAATTCATCGGCTTGTGTGCGGCGGCCAATGTGCCCTTCAAGGCGACGGCGGGACTGCACCATCCGCTGCGGTCGGTGCACCAGTTTACCTATCAGCCCGAGAGCCCGTCGGGAATCATGCATGGTTTTGTAAATGTTTTTCTGGCAGCCGCATTTTTGCGGGCAGGGATGGAAAGGAAGCTCGCTGTCCAGTTGCTCGAGGAGCAATCGAGTCACGCGTTCCAGTTCGATGTGGATGGAGTAGGCTGGCGCCAGCATCGGCTCAGCCGGAATGAAATTGCCGCTGCACGACGCGGTTTTGCTCTTTCATTTGGGTCGTGCTCGTTCACGGAGCCGATCGACGACTTACGGTTTCTACATCTGCAATGAAGCCCGTTCTCGACGAGACCCACGATTTCGAAGTACAAAGTTGGGTGGAATCGGCCAACATTGCCAGCGCGGATTTTCCCATACAGAATTTGCCTTTCGGCGTTTTTCGACGACGCGATGCATTCGCCGAGGCGCGATTGGGAGTTGCGATCGGAGACCGCATTCTCGACCTCGACGGAATGCAAAGTGGGGGCCTGCTAGCAGACGAAAATGTTCGGCTCGCGGCGAATGCCTGCGCTTCCGATTCGCTGAACCCGCTGATGGCGCTCGGAGTTGGTCCCCGGCGCGCTTTGCGCCGGCGTCTTCATACTATTTTGCGGGAAGGCGCGCCCGCTTCCGATCGACAGGCCGCTTCACGCCATCTTGTCGCGCAGGCTGATGTTGAGATGCTTTTGCCAGTGGTCGTTGGCGACTACACGGATTTCTACGCTTCGATTTTCCACGCCACTAACGTAGGGAAGCTGTTCCGCCCCGACAATCCGCTGCTGCCGAATTACAAATACATTCCAATCGGCTATCACGGGCGCGCGTCGTCGCTGGTTCTGACCGGAACGCCCGTTCGCCGCCCTAGCGGCCAGACGCGCGATGGTGACGACGATCCGAAGTTCGGGCCGACCAAGGCGCTCGATTACGAACTCGAAGTGGGTTTCTTGGTTAGCGCCGGAAATTCGTTGGGAGAAGCCATTCCCATCGCCGAGGCGGAAGAACATATTTTCGGAATCTGCCTGGTGAATGACTGGTCGGCGCGAGACATTCAGGCGTGGGAGTATCAGCCCCTGGGACCTTTCCTGGGGAAGAGTTTTGCGACTTCACTCTCGCCGTGGGTGGTGACGATGGAAGCGCTGGCTCCGTTCCGCACGGCTGCGTTTGCGCGCGCGGAAGGCGACCCGGCGCCATTGCCTTACCTTTTCGGCGAGAGCGATCAGGAGCAAGGCGGTCTCGACTTGTGGCTGGAAGTATCTTTTTTGTCGGTGCGGATGCGGGAAGCCGGAATCGCTCCCGTGGTCTTGGGCCGAAGCAATTTTCGCGACATGTATTGGACCATGGCGCAGATGCTGACCCATCATGCGAGTAATGGATGTAATTTGCGCGCCGGCGATTTGCTGGCGAGCGGAACCGTGTCGGGCGCGAACAAGAACGCGCGCGGATGCCTGTTGGAGCTAACCTCGCGCGGCAAAGATCCGGTTACGCTGCCAACTGGAGAGCAGAGAAAATTCCTGGAGGACCGAGACGAAGTCATCCTCCGGGGATTCTGCGAGCGGGACGGATTCCGCCGCATCGGACTAGGCAGTTGCCGGGGAGCGATTCTGCCCGCATCCGCGATTTGACGAAGCAGCGACCCGCAGACTAGGGCGTTGCCGCTGCACGACCTTCTGTATCGCGCCAAAGCCAATCCCTCCAGTTGAAAATCATTTGCCCGATGTGCGAACGCGCGAGATGGGCGTACAATCAGTGCCGTTCTTTGCTGTCAAGAAGGAGATTCGCGATGAAACGCTTTTATCTCTTGATTCCATGCTTGGTTGTAATGCTGATTGCCGGGGCAGGATGCCACGGGGGCTCGGGCGACAACGCGAACACGATTAGGATCGGCGTAGTGACGTCGCTTACCGGGAGCAACGCGGCGTTCGGCCAGGCGCACAAGAATGGGTACACGATCGCGCTAGAGGAGATCAATGCCAAAGGTGGTCTGCTGGGGAAAAAGGTTGAGCTCGATTACTACGACGACCAAAGCCATCCTGACCAGGCGGTGCAGGGTGTCTCCAAGCTCGTGGATCAGGACCACGTTCCGATCATTCTAGGCGCTTACTCCTCGGAGAGCACGCGCGCGATTGTTCCGGTGGTTACCCAGAAGGAGATTCCTCTCATCATTCCGACCGCGGTGGCCGACAACGTGATGGGAACCGGTTCAGCCTGGGTCTTCCGCATCTGCGCCGGGTCGGGGTCATTTGCCACGGCAACCTTGGATTTTCTGAGAAACAATGGCGATCCTAAGACATTAGCCATCGTCTCCGAGAACACGAACTTTGGACAATCGAACAACAAGTCCATGACCGAGGCGGCGAAGGCGGCGGGCTTGGACCTGGTGGACGCCGAGACTTATCAAGCCAGTTCGCCGGACTACAAGTCGCTGTTGCAGCGAGTGAAAAACAAGAACCCCGAAGTGGTTTACTTCGCGTCGTATTTGCTCGATGCCAGTACACTGATGCGCCAGGCGGAGCAGGTGCGCTTGAATCCCAAGTACTACACCTCGGCGGGCACCGGTTTTGCGGCGGCGGAGTTTCCCACTCCCGATAAGGGTGCCGGAAAATATGCCGAGTATACATTTTCGGTTTCGCAGTGGCTGCCCTCGGCGAAATGGAAAGGCTCGTCTGAGTTCGATCAGAAGTTTTTCGCGCTGACCAACACGCATCCTGCTTATCACGCGATGGAAGCGTACGCGGCGCTGTTGGTGGCAGCCGCGGCGATCGATAGCGCGAAATCGACGCAGTCCCAGGTCGTGCGGGATACGCTGAGACAGATCAATCTCGCGGAAACCCCGTTTGGCCCAATGAAGTTCGATGCTACCGGGCAAAACGCACATCCGGTGCTGGTCACGCAAGTGCAAGGAGGACAATATAAAGTGGTTTGGCCTCCCGACGCCGCCGAGAACAAACCCATCATCCCGACCCCGGAGTGGTCGAAACGCCAGTGAGGGTTTTCACTTTCGATCCGGAATGATGACGGAGTCGAATTCAGCAAAACGCTTTGATGCTGTCTTCGCAGGGAAGGAGCTGCGGCAGTTTTGTGAACTGGTTCTATTCCACCATCCAGGCCATCCTCAACGGCCTCTTGACCGGGGCGCTCTATGGTCTGATCGCCATGGGTATGGCGCTGATTTTTGGCGTGATGCGCATTGTGAATTTTGCCCACGGCGCTTTCCTCATGCTGGGAATGTACGCGACCTATGTGCTGTTTCAGACCACCGGCATCAGTCCTTATTACGGTTTTCCGCTGGCCGGCGCGGTCTTGTTCGTCATTGGATACGCCACCTACATGGGGCTGCTGCGGCCGATTCGCGGGCAGGTCGATTTCATGGTGATTCTGCTCACCATGGGCCTGGCACTGATTATCACTGACGGAGTGCAGTTGATCTTTGGCGCCGATTATCACCAGATCAGTATTCCCCTCTTATCGAAGAACATCCGCCTCGGTTCGCAGATTTCGATCAATGCGCCCTGGCTGGTATCGTTTGCGATTGCGGCGGTGCTGGCGGTGGTCCTGTATTTCGTAGTGACGCATACCATGTTCGGGAGGGCGGCGCGCGCCATCGCTCAGAACCGTTATGCGGCGCCCTTGATGGGAATCAATGTCAACCAGGTGCAGGCCATCTCGTTCGGCATCGGCTCCGCCGCGGCGGGCGTTGCGGGAGCGCTGCTGTTGCCGGTCTTCTATCTATTCCCTGAAGTTGGCAACCAGTTCAAGCTCAAGTCATTCGTGATGGTTGTGCTCGGAGGCATGGGCTCCATCCAGGGCGCGGCCATTGCCGGACTGGTGTTAGGCGTGGTCGAGAGTCTGACGAGTCTCTACTGGGGCAACGAGTGGGCCCTGGCCGTGGATTTCGTAATCTTCATTCTGGTCCTGTCGTTGAAACCCAGCGGGATTTTCGGGAGCCAGCGCGCATGAAGCGTTGGTTCTTCATCATGATGGGGATTTTCTTTTTGCTGGCCTTGCTGGTTCCGCTCGTCGTGCAATCGGACTACACGCTGCAGATTTTGTTTCGCGTCTTCCTGTTCGCTGCCCTGGGACTGGCGTGGAACCTGGTCGGCGGGTACACCGGCCAGTTATCGCTGGGACATGCCGCCTATTTTGGCGTGGGAGCGTACTCGCTGGCGTTGTTCTCGAAAGCGGGTGTGTCTCCCTGGGTGTCGGTTTTGCTGGGCATGGCGCTGGCGGTGATTTCGGCGGCGGTGATTGGCAGCGTTTCCTTTCGACTGCGGGGGCCTTACTTTGCGCTCTGCACAATTGCCTTCGCGGAAGTGCTTCGACTGACCGCCAAGAATTTGCCGAACCTGACGGGCGGCGACGTAGGAGTGCAGGTTCCACTGCTGTTTCCTCACTCCAGCACCAAGGCTTTTTATGTTTCTGGCGTGCTGCTTACGATGATTGTCCTCGCACTCACGGCATGGATCGAGCGCTCCAGGTTCGGCTACTATTTGCTGGCCATTCGCGAAGACCAGGATGCGGCGTTAGCGGTTGGAGTGAACACAGCGCGTTGCAAGCTGTGGATTCTGCTGCTCAGCGCTGCGCTCACCGCCATCGGGGGCGCGCTCTATGCCAGCCTCTTTTTATTCATTGTTCCGGACCAGGTGCTGGCCATGGAGATCTCAACCGAGATCGCGATTGTGGCCATGCTGGGTGGCGCGGGAACGCTAATCGGACCGCTGGTTGGTTCCATTACTCTGGAAACGGCTTCGGAAATCTTCAAGAATTTTTTCAAGGAAGCAAACCTGCTGATTTATGGAGTGCTGATTGTCGTAGTGGTTTTGTTCCTCCCGGAAGGTATCGTGGGCACTATCGCCAACAAGCTGCGCGTTTTCAAAGCCGCGCCGATCGCGCCGTTCGATACATCGGAGCCACCGGATGCAGACGAAGAAGCGCAGCGAGCAGCGATTTCGGAGTAGGAGATTCTGGGGATGTCCCTGCTGGAAACAAAGCATGTCAGCAAGAGATTCGGTGGCCTGAAGGCAATCAGCGACGTGTCTTTCACCGTGCGGCCGGGTGAAATGTGCTTTATCGTGGGGCCCAATGGAGCGGGTAAGACCACGTTGTTCAACCTGATTACCGGGGTTTTTCATCCGGACAGTGGAAGCATTCACTTTGATGGGCGCACAATCACGAATCTGTCGCCCGACCGCGCGGCCAAGCTTGGGATCGGCCGCACCTTCCAGATTGTGAAGCCGCTGCGCAACTTGACCGTGTTGGAGAACGTGATGCTGGGCGCTTTTCTGCGCACCTCCAGCCCGGCCAAAGCCGAGCAGGAGGCGATCAAGGTTCTGAAGTTTCTGCAGATGGAAAAGGTCCTTCACTTGCCCGCACGCGGCATGGGATTGCCCATGTTGAAGCGTCTGGAGATCGCTCGCGCCCTGGCGACAAAGCCCAAACTGGTGCTGCTCGATGAGGTAGTAGCCGGTCTGCCGACTTCGGAAGCAATTCAATTGGCCATGTTGTTAAAGCGCCTGCCGGAATGGGGCATCTCAGCCATCGGCGGCATTGAGCACGTAATGCAGGTGGTGATGCGCGTCGCCGACCGAGTCATGGTTCTCGATCACGGCACGGTGATTGCGGAAGGCTTGCCGCAGGACGTCGTGCACCGGCCGGAAGTCATTGAAGCCTATCTCGGGTCGAAGTACAAGGAGATTGTCCAGTGAACGCGGCCCTGCTGCGTCTCGAGGATGTGCGTGCCAGCTACGGCGATCTGCAGGCGCTGTTCAACATCACTCTGGAGGTGAAAGCTGGAGAAATTGTAACGCTCATCGGAGCCAACGGTGCCGGCAAGACCACCACCCTCCGCGTGATTTCCGGTTTGTTGGGATCGAAACAGGGCAAGGTGTACTTTGACGGCCAGGACATCTCGAAGTTGCCGCCGCATGAAATCGTGATGCGCGGCGTCAGCCACGTCCCCGAAGGACGGCAACTTTTTCCCTTCATGAGCGTGGAAGAAAACCTGGCGCTCGGAGCCTACATTCCGCGCCAGCGCCCCCGGATCAAGCAGGCCGTCGAAGAACAGTTCGAGTTGTTTCCCCGTTTGAAAGAACGCCGCAAACAACTGGCGGGGACGCTTTCCGGCGGTGAGCAGCAAATGGTGGCCATTGCGCGCGGTCTGATGGCCGCGCCGAAATTGCTGTTGCTCGATGAACCCTCGCTCGGCCTGGCACCCAAGATCGTAGAAGAAGTTTTCGCCAAGGTGCAGCAGATCGGCAAGTCCGGTGTGACCGTACTAATTGTGGAGCAGAACGTAGTGGACGGGCTGAGCATCTCTGACCGCGGCTACGTCGTGGAAAATGGGGAAGTCACCATGCAGGGATCTCCGAAAGAACTCTTAGGCAACGAAAAGATCCGGGCGGCATATTTAGGGTTGTGATGCGGCGGGACTGTCCGCCGGGCCAGCTGTCGCGCGATCTCGACTACGCGGCTTTTCGCGTCGTACTTTCCGCTCTGGCGGCCTTCTCCGCGGCCCACTCATAGCCCACGGCGGCCGAATAAATTGCCCGCTCAAAGAACTGGTCAAGCAACTGCAACAACTCCTGCTTTCCGAAGACCTCTATCGGGCGGTCCGGATAGGAGTCATCCAAGATGAACTCCCATAGATTATCTTTGGTCAAAATGATTGCCCAGATTACCTGGCTCAGAGGGACACCCTGCTCGGCACGGCGGGCTCCGATTTGCGTATAGCGCTGCTCGATATCAGCTTCACTCTTGTCCAGCAACCACTCGCCCAGGTGGCGATAGATTTCGTATACCCGCTGCGTAAGTTCTTCCGGTGGCACTTTACTGAAGGCCTCGGTACGCTCGGACCGTTGAACCTTCTGAAGGAGGCCGCTGGCCAAGGCGTCAGAACGGTCCTCAATATGACGGACGAACCTGTGGCTGAGCATCATTACTGCATCCCTTCCCAACGTTTCAGTTTTCATGTTCTCCCCCTTTCCCCGGGGCCACGGCGAGTCCCAACTTTCTAATTGAATTATGCTCTTGCGTTGTCGTGAGTTATGTGACGCCAGTCACCACCTCAGTTCATTCAATCCGGCTCGATAATGTCAGGACACAGCGTTCCGGCATTTCGGGTTTCAGCTATGGCTAAAAGATGTGATAACTCTCACCATGCCAAGTGGTAAAAGTCACCGCTAAAAAGAACCCGGAAGCGTGTAATTGTGCGTTCGGGCGGTTTCAAAAAGAGTGCAGGTGTGCATGATCTTCAGCCTGTTCCTCGCTAGTGTTGGCCCCGTGCGTGAAGTGCCCGAACTATACACGGTCCGTCAGTCAACGCCTCACTCTCCAACTACGCCCACCACGCTGTGGGCGCCAATCGAAAGCCGCAGAAAACCATCTACTGGCCGCGTCACCGCCGGATACGTGGGTCGTGAGTCCTGTCTGCAAGTAGCTCGTTTTCAAAACGAAAATATCGATAACGTCGTAGAACAATCTTTTTCATGGAGGGTACTTATATGCCTGGCATCATGACGCTGCCCGAAATCAAAGTTCCGGGCGATATTGAAGACGTACTCAACGTAGTAAAAATGAAGAACCCAGCGGAGCCGGAGTTCCATCAGGCGGTGCAGGAAGTATTTGACTCACTGCGTCCGGCGCTGGCGAAGCATCCGGAATTCCGGGAAGCCCGGATTTTGGAGCGCATCGTAGAGCCGGAGCGGGTCCTTATGTTCCGCGTGCCCTGGTTTGACGATCAGGGGAATGTGCAGGTCAATCGCGGATTCCGCATCGAGATGAACAGCGCCATCGGGCCTTATAAAGGAGGCCTGCGCTTCCATCCCTCGGTCAACCTGGGAATCCTGAAGTTTCTGGCGTTCGAACAAGTCTTCAAGAATTCACTGACCACGCTGCCCATGGGCGGCGGCAAGGGCGGATCGGATTTCGATCCGAAAGGTAAGAGCGACAACGAAGTCATGCGCTTCTGCCAGAGCTTCATGACCGAGCTGTGGCGGCACATTGGAGCGGACACGGACGTTCCCGCAGGCGACATTGGTGTGGGTGGACGGGAGATCGGTTTCCTGTTCGGCCAATACAAGCGCCTAGCCAATAAGTTCACCGGCGTGCTTACCGGCAAAGGGCTGGGCTGGGGAGGCTCACTCATCCGTCCGGAAGCCACGGGTTATGGCTGTGTCTACTTCGCCGCTGAAATGTTGAAGAGCCGCAAGGACTCGCTCGAGGGCAAGCTCTGCCTGGTCTCAGGCAGCGGCAACGTCTCGCAGTACACGGTGGAGAAGTTGCTCGACTTCGGCGCCAAGCCGATCACGTTGTCCGATTCCGACGGGGCGATCTACGACCCGGATGGAATTAACCGTGAAAAGCTGTCATGGGTCATGGAGCTGAAGAACGTTCACCGTGGACGCATCCACAAGTATTGCGACCGCTTCAAGCAAGCGATCTTCATGCCCACCGAAGCCCCGCTGGATCACAATCCGCTTTGGAACATTAGAGCCGATTGTGCCTTCCCCGGCGCCACGCAGAATGAGATCAATGCCAAAGACGCGGCAAATCTTATTATGAACGGCGTCAAGCTGGTGGCGGAAGGCGCGAATATGCCGAGCACGCTGGACGCGACCAGGATGTTCCTGGATGCCAAGATCCTCTATGGCCCGGCCAAGGCTGCGAACGCGGGCGGCGTGGCGACCTCGGGTCTGGAGATGGCGCAGGACAGCATGCGTCTGACCTGGTCGCGTGATGAGGTAGATAACCGGCTGCACCAGATCATGATCGCCATCCACCGCAATTGCTACGAGACCGCAGAGAGCTACGGGACTCCGGGCAATTTGGTGAATGGAGCCAATATCGCCGGCTTCCTCAAGGTGGCGAATGCAATGCTGGATCAGGGATTGGTCTAAGTCTTGGATCCAACGGCGAGTGTGGCGCGGGGTGGAATGTTTCCACCCTGCGCTTGCTTTGAGGACGAGCAGGACTTAGCCACAGCGTTAATGGACCACCGGGGAGGGTTGCGTAACGCATTGCTGGATACTAAATCTGTTGCGAGGCGCGGAGAGCTCGGGCTCTGTGTCAGGGCGTCGCTTTAGCGATACCGTAATGTTATTCGAAATCAACCGCCCCTTTAGGGGTTGGGCATCCAGTGTAGCCGTTAGCCTCTTCTAGCGTTGAAATGCATCGGGAGAACCTTGTGATCGTTTCTGGGCAGACTCCGTGCCACAGTCGTTGCCAGAGCAATTACTGCGAGAAGCGCTGCGCTCGAGACAAACGGAAGACTGAGGGACTTGTCGAGTTGTAGTCCAGCTAGCGTGAGCCTCGGAGCCACCACCGCAATCCACCAGTAGCGTCAGCGATTCGAGATAGTGCGCCGGGTGCAGATGGACAAGAGCATAGCCAGGGACCACGAGTCCGGCGGTCAGCATCAACCCGGTGAGCGTGATTACCCACGCTGAATTTGGTTTCATTGAAGTCTCTCCATCCCCTGCATTCGTATCTGGTAGATGCACGCGTCGCACCAGACGAGATGGCTCGTAAGTAATTGATTACACAGCCAAACTTGGAATGGAAGCAATTAGGTTATCGGGACAGACTGTCCCAAGCGCAGCCAGTCGGGACAGGTTGTCCCACGTGCGCCAGTTTAGAATGGCGCCAGACTCCTTTCGGTAACTGCGCGCTGATTTTGGCTGGCGTGGCATAGAAGCCGCCGATGAAAGGGCGGGACAAAGAATGGCTCCTCAGGTAGGACTCGAACCTACAACCCTCCGGTTAACAGCCGGATGCTCTGCCATTGAGCTACTGAGGAGTGGGAGCACGCGTGCGTGCTTGAATTATCAACAAAATCATATCAGAGCCTGCCGCCGATTGGAACCTCGCGCCCGGATATTGAGTCATGGAAGAATTTAGTCATTGATTTAGTGCCTCAGTGATTCATGATTCAATTCGCCGGTTCTGCTAACCTAATTCCCAGCGTCTCGTCCACAACAGAAGTGAGGTGTGTATGCAGGGAGGTTTGCGTTTGCTGACTGCTTTTCTGATTGTTCTTATTGGTGCCGCTGCCCTGGTCTATGCAGAGGATTCCCGCGCCGGGCATTCCGCCACTCCTTCCATTCCGGCCGGTCCCCCCCAAGCCAAAGTTGCTCCCGTCGAGGACACGGTTCAGGGTCACAAGATTGTCGATCCCTATCGCTACCTCGAGAATCCAAACGATCCCGACACCAAGCTCTACGTCGAGCAGGAACTCAGCTATACCCGCTCCGTGCTCGACCCGCTTCCAGGACGCGACAAGATCAATGTCCGCTTATCTCAGTTGCTTGAGATTGGCACCGTCGGAGCGCCGCAGATGGGTGGCAAGTACTACTTCCACACGCGCCGCGAAGGCAACCAGAACCAACCCGTCCTTTATGTGCGTGAGGGGTCGAACGGCGCACCAAATAGCGAAGACCGCGTCCTGCTCGACGTCAACAAACTCGCGGCCGACGGGACGATCGCCCTCGATTGGTGGTATGCGTCAGAAGACGGCAAGTACGTTGCGTATGGCACGTCGCCGAGCGGGTCCGAGATCAGCACTCTCCGCGTGATCGAGACCGCCACGGGCAAATTGCTGCCGGATTCGATTGAACGCACACGGGCCGCCAGTCTCGCTTGGAAGCGCGACAATTCCGGATTCTTCTATACCCGCTATCCCAAGAAGGGAGATGTCCCCGAGGGGCAGGAAGTGTACTACCGGCACGTGTTCTATCACGTGCTGGGCGCCGATCCGGCGAAGGACGCGCTGATTTTCGGCGAAGGCCGCGACCCTGAGTGGTGGCCCGATGTCAACCTTTCGGAGGATGGACGCTGGCTGCTGATCAACGAGGGGCAGGGTTGGACCAAAACCGGAATGTTCCTGCAGGATCTCACTTCGAAAAATCCCCCGCTCGAAATCACCACGGGCAAGAATTTCCTTTACGGCGCCGATTTCTATGAGGGCAAACTCTACATCACCACCAACGAAGATGCGCCTCACTATCACGTCTTTGTTGCCGATGCGGCCAACCCCAAGCGCGAGAACTGGAAAGAGATCATCCCGCAGACCGACGCCGTGCTGCAGGGCGTGAGCGTGACCGGTGGCAAGCTGCTGGCCCAGTACGAACACAACGCGACTTCTGAACTGAAGCTGTTCAGCCTCGACGGCAAGAAACTCGCCGATATTTCCCTCCCGGCCATCGGAAACGTGTTCAGCGCCTCCGGCAGGTATGATCGCAATGAGGTTTTCTTTGGTTTCCAATCCTTCACCGTGCCGCCCTCGATCTACCGCGTTGATCTGAGCGACGTGAAGAGTGCGCTCTGGGCCAAGGTCGACGCGCCTTCCATCGATCCTTCTGCATACGACGTCCAGCAGGTTTGGTACACCTCGAAAGACGGCACGAAGGTCCCGATGTTTATGGTCGGCAAAAAGGGAATCGAGAAGAATGGCAAGAACCCAACATTGCTGACCGGCTACGGCGGTTTCAACGTTTCCCTGACACCAACTTTCAGCCGCAGTATGTTTCTCTGGATGGAGCACGGCGGTATTTACGCCGTCGCCAACCTGCGTGGCGGCTCTGAGTTTGGTGAAGACTGGCATCGCGCAGGCATGCTCGATAAGAAGCAGAACGTTTTTGACGACTTTATCGCGGCCGGCGAATACCTCGTCGCGCAGAGATATACGGATAATGATCATCTCGCCATTCAAGGCGGCTCGAATGGCGGCCTGCTCATGGGTGCAATGATCACCCAACGCCCCGACCTTTTCCGCGCGGTGGTGTGCCAGGTTCCGCTGCTCGACATGCTGCGCTATCAGAACTTCCAGATCGCGAAACTTTGGATCCCTGAGTATGGCTCAGCCGACGACGCCAAGCAGTTCGAATGGCTCTTCGCCTACTCGCCCTATCATCACGTGAAGCCGGGGCAGGAGTATCCCGCCATCCTCTTTATGACAGGCGATACCGACACCCGCGTCGATCCCATGCACGCCAAGAAGATGGCTGCGCTCATGCAAGCCGAGGCCAGGAACGGCGCCAGCCCTGACAAGCCGATTCTGCTGCGAATCGAAACCAAAGCCGGACACGGCCAAGGCAAGCCGGTTACCAAGCAAATCGAGGAGAGCACCGATATGTATTCGTTCCTGTTCTGGCAGTTGGGGGTGAAACCGTGATCGTGTGGGGACGGGCGTCTCGCAAGCCTGCCCTGAGCGAAGCCGAAGGGTCCAAGCCGAGCAAGGCTCGCTCGTCAGGCAGCGCGCAGTTCCCCCTGTGCTCCCCGTGTTCTCTGTGGTTAAATGTTGTCGGTGGCTACTGACCCCAAAATCCGCGTCCTAGTCGCGAAGCCCGGCCTCGACGGCCACGACCGCGGCGCCAAGGTCATCGCGCGCGCGCTCCGCGATGCCGGCATGGAGGTCATCTACACCGGCCTGCGCCAGACGCCGGAGATGGTCGTCAACGCCTCGCTCCAGGAAGACGTTCAGGTCATCGGTCTCTCGATCCTGTCAGGCGCGCACAACGCGATTGTTCCGCGCGTGATGGACCTGCTGAAGCAAAATAAAATGGACGACGTGCTGGTGCTGGTCGGCGGCATCATTCCCGATCAGGATATCGAAGGCCTTAAGAAAATCGGGGTAGCCGGCATCTTCCAACCCGGCACTCCCATGGACCACATCGTCAAATTCATCCGCGAGCATGTGAAGCCGCATGGCGTGCCAGCCGTTTAGGCGACGATCCCAACAGGCTGCGGATAAATTGCTGGCTCAGAAAAAGTCCCAAAGGGCCGCAGCGGCATGAAAGAGAAGATCAAATCGGGACTATTGTTCCTGGCGGTCATTGCCGGATGTTTTGTGATTTCTGTCCCCTATCGGTACCTGCATGAACAGACGCTAATCGATCATTGCCTGTTTGGAAAGCACGGCAGTTTCAACTATTCCAGCATGTTGTGTGATTTCCACGAAAACCATGTCTACGTTCCATATCGAGTTCGGCATCCGCACGATAAGTCGATTGCCCTGGTTGCCGTTCTGTCTTTCGTACTATTTTTGTCGGGCTACGGTTTTATGCGAGTCAGCAGCAAGAATGGATGATTTCAAGACAGCCCACCACCCAATCCCTCCACACCTCGCGCTTTTCCCAGGGCTGGTTTAAAATAAAGGCTAAACATGGCCGAAATTCAACGTAGAAAAACTCTTACCGCCACCATCGGCGGCGTCCGCGTGGGCAGCAATGCACCGGTTATGGTGCAATCCATGACCAATACCGACACCGCGGACATTCCCGGCACCGTAAAACAAGTGGCCGCCCTAGCGCGAGCCGGCAGCGAAGTAGTCCGCGTCACTGTCAACAATGATGATGCCGCCAAGGCCATTCCCCATATAGTCGAAGCACTCGAAAAGCAGGGCTTGCGAGTGCCGATCATCGGCGACTTCCACTACAACGGACACCAGTTGCTGACCAAGTACCCCGGCTGCGCCGAAGGTCTGGCCAAGTACCGCATCAACCCCGGCAATGCCAGCATTGGACGCAAAAACGACGACAACTTCCGCACCATGATTGAGGTCGCCGTGAAGCACCAGAAGCCCGTACGCATAGGCGTGAACTGGGGATCTCTGGATCAAGCGTTGCTTACCAGGATGATGGACGAGAACTCGCTTCTGCCGGAGCCGAAAGACGCCCGCGAAGTAACCATGGAAGCGATCGTAGTAAGTGCGCTAACGTCGGCGAAACTGGCCGAGCAATTCGGACTGCGCCCCGACCAGATCATTCTGAGCGCAAAAGTCAGCGGCGTGCAGGACCTGATCGATGTCTATCGCATACTAGCCGCCCGCTGCGAATACCCACTCCATCTCGGACTAACCGAAGCCGGCATGGGAGCCAAAGGCATAGTGGCCTCAAGCGCGGCGATGGCGGTGCTGCTGCAGGAAGGCATCGGCGACACCATCCGTGTCTCGCTAACTCCCGCTCCCGGAGGCGATCGTACCGAAGAAGTAAGAGTGGCGCAGCAGATTCTGCAGTCGCTCGGCATTCGCAGCTTCACCCCGCAAGTTACCGCCTGTCCCGGTTGCGGCCGTACCACCAGCACTTTCTTCCAGGAAATGGCCGAGCAGATTCAAACCTACCTGCGCGATCAGATGCCCATCTGGAAGGACCGCTACACCGGCGTAGAGGAAATGAAAGTAGCCGTGATGGGCTGCGTGGTTAACGGCCCCGGAGAATCAAAGCACGCCAGCCTCGGAATTTCTCTGCCCGGAACCTTCGAAGAACCGAAAGCCCCCGTCTACGTGGACGGCCGTCTGTTCACCACCCTAAAAGGCGACAAGATTGTCGCCGAGTTCATCAAGATTCTAGACGACTACGTGGATTCCCACTACGCGGCCAGAGAAAAAGAAGAAGTCGGCGCGCGAAGCTAGTACGAATTCCCGTACGTAGAGACGCGTCTTGCCGCGCATATGCGGCAGGCTGAGGAACTGGCTGAGAGGCGGGAAGTTTCTTGGGGTGGGAGACGGGAATTGAACCCGCAACCGTCGGAGCCACAGTCCGATGCTCTACCAGTTGAGCTACTCCCACCGCAGACGCCGCAGACAATGATTATAGCAACTGCGACGGGCTTGCGGTTCTCGCTGGATGCGGATTTGCCTCATTACGCGCCGTTCTCCTGCAGCCCGCCCGAGCGCCGGCCAAGAATCACACCTTTCCCTCGACCACCTTTCGTCCGCTCAATAGTGCATCATGTTCCCGTGCCTTCTCTCTTCTTCCGAATCGAAGTCGACGGCCCGGCAAGCGTCCTTCGCCTCACTTCGCCCGATGGCACCAACCGGCTCACCCGCGCTTGCGTGCTCGCACTGACCGCCGCGATTGACGAAGCTGAACTGAAACGGCAACTCCGTCCACTGATCATTGCAGGCAATCGCCAATTTTTCTCGGTCGGCGCCGACCTGAATGACATCGCCGCGCTCAGCGGCCCCGAAGCCTACGAGTTCTCTGCCATGGGACAATCGCTCATGAACGCAATCGCCCGCTATCCCGTCCCCGTCATCGCGGCGATTGAAGGCCACTGCATGGGCGGAGGCCTTGATCTCGCGCTCGCCTGTCACCGCCGAATCGCCTCTCCCCACGCCGTCTTCGGACACCGCGGCGCCGCTCTCGGCCTCATGACCGGATGGGGAGGTACGCAGCGCTTGCCGCGCCTGATCGGGAAGAGCAGGGCGCTTGAGCTGTTCATTGCCGCGGAAAAAGTCTCGGCCGGGCGAGCGCTTGAAATCGGACTGGTGGATGCAATTGCCGACGATCCGGTCGCCGAGGCGCTGCGTCAACTGCAACCGCAGCGTTGACGGAAATGGTGCGTGCGTTCCCTTCCACAACTCTCACGAATCTCTGTCGGTGTTCGCGGACAAAGGCTGCCCTGTTTTGCCGAAGCCCCGAGCGAAGCCGAGGGGGAGGAGTGTCCGCGCCACACAAAAACTACAAAACCAGCGACCAGCTTAGAAATGCCCACATCCATGCCAGGTTCAGGACACCAAGCGCGCCTGCATAAACGCCGAGTTGCTTCTCATTCCAACGCTCAGCGTATGCCCCTAAGACCAGAAACGCGGGATACACCATGAGCGTATATCGCGCCGCCCCCAGCAGCGGACGCCCGGTATACATAAGCATCTGCAGAATCACCACCATCGCAAATGCTTTGTCCTCGACACGGATTTGGACGCGAACATCGGTCCGGACTTGGGGCCGCAAGCTGATCACAACAACCAGGATTACCAAGCCCAGTTTGATGGCCAGCAGAGCATCGTGCTCGGTCGCGATCAGCCGCAGAGCCTCCTCTAAGCCCCTCCACGGCGGCACCATCGTCATGCCTTGATAGAGCCGATAAGCTTCCACCACGGAAGGTCGTCCCGACCACTTCAGCCAAACCCAATAGCTGAGCAACCCGAAAGGCGTCAGCGCCACCACCAGCGATCGGGCCTGCCGGCTGCGCAGCGCCATCACCGCGAGAGGGACGAAAACCAGCACACCGGTAGGCCGCGCTAGGCCCGCAAGCAGGCCGCAAGCGGTTGCCGCTTCCCATCGCTTTTCGCGCCCAAGGATAACGGCCCAGACCGCCAGCGCAAGTGTTAGCGAATCAGCGTAGCCGGCGAAGAGCACGAAACTGGTCGGCCACACGCACACGAGCAGCAGCATGCGGAGTCTTCCCACGTTCGATAAACGTGCGCCTGCCAGACGCAGCAACCCCCAGAATGAAAAGAGCGCCGCCACAGTTGAGACCAGAAGCGCTGCCGCCATCGCTGGGACCAACGCGCTCACCAGCCGAATCGCCGCCGGATACAACGGATAAAAAATTACCGCCATGGGCCGGTCGTAACCGTGTTCCGCGATGTGCAGGAACCAGAGCGTATCGAAGCGCTCCCAAATGCCAAGCAACGCATAATACAGACCGTGCGGCGCCGGCAGATTTTCCGTGAGCGCATTGCTGTGAATCAGCGCCGGATCTGGATGCAGAAACGGCAAGAATGCCGCTGCCATCGCCGAATAAAAAATTCGCAATGCTGCGGTGAGCGCCAGGGCGATCTGCCAGTCCGGCCAGGATGCGAGCTTCCGCAGCATTGGTAGATTGTAGCGCCCGCCTCGGGCGCGCACGTTTCCGCTCTTGATTGTCGCGATTTTAATCAACGGTCTTGATCAACGTTCTGAATCAACATTCTTGATCGACGCGCTTAGCCCTCGTCCGCGCTGGTATAGTAAGTAGTTTCGCAAGCTATTTCGAAGTCTGCCCTCATGCGCGAACGCACCGAATCCACCGCTATCTCCATCAACAACGTTCTTCCCACCAAGGTTGACCCCAGTTCTCTCCGTTTCGAATCCAACATGCGCGCGCTCGCCGACCTCGTCGCCCAGGTTCGCAACGAAGAGGAAAAAATCCGCGAAGGTGGAGGCGCGAAAGCCATCGAGAGTCAGCACGCCAAATCGCGCCTTACCGCGCGCGAGCGAATTAACCTCCTTGCCGACCCCGGCTCTTTCTTCGAACTCGGCCTCTATGCTGCCCACAAAATGTACGAAGAGTGGGGAGGCGCTCCTTCCGCCGGCGTCATCACCGGACTCGCCCGCATCCAGACCCGCATGGTCATGCTCATTGTGAACGACGCCACGGTTAAAGCCGGTGCCTTCTTTCCGATGACCACGAAAAAAGTTATCCGCGCGCAAAACATCGCCATCGAGAATCGCATCCCGACCATATACCTCGTCGATTCCGCCGGAGTTTTCCTCCCGCTGCAAGAGGACGTCTTCCCGGACACTGACGACTTTGGCCGCGTCTTCCGCAACAATGCGGTTATGTCGGCCATGGGCATTCCGCAGATCGCCGCCATCATGGGTATGTGCGTGGCCGGAGGCGGATACCTGCCCGTGATGTGCGACCACGTCCTCATGACCGACGGCAGCGGCCTGTTCCTCGCCGGCCCTGCGCTGGTGCAAGCCGCCATCGGGCAAAAAGTTTCCGCCGAAGAATTGGGCGGAGCCGCCATGCACTCCGCCATTAGCGGCACGGTCGACTTTCGCGAGCCCACCGACGAAGCCTGCCTCGCCCGCATTCAGTCGCTTATAGAAAAATGGGGTTACCGCCGCCAGTCCCTCTGGGATCGTCAGAAGCCCGTGGACCCGGCGATCTCAGCCGAAGAAATTTACGGCGCCTATGATGCCTCGCCCGCGCGCCCCTACGATATGAAAGAAATTCTCGCGCGCATTGTGGACGAGAGCCGCTTCGACGAATACAAGCCCGAATACGGCAAGACGCTGATCTGCGGCTACGCTCGCATCGGAGGCTTCGCGGTAGGCATCGTCGCCAACCAGAAACTCCACGCGCACCAGACTGACCATGAAGGCCACAAGCGCGTCGAGTTCGGAGGTGTCATCTACACCGAGTCCGCCGAAAAGGCCGCGCGCTTCATCATGGATTGCAACCAGAACCTGATCCCGCTCGTTTTTTTCCACGATGTCAACGGCTTCATGGTGGGTCGCGACGCCGAGTGGAGCGGCATCATCAAGGCCGGAGCAAAGATGGTGAATGCGGTGTCGAACTCCGTCGTGCCCAAAATTGCCGTTATCGTCGGCGGTTCGTTCGGCGCGGGGCACTACGCCATGTGCGGCAAAGCGTACGATCCGCGCTTTGTCTTCGCCTGGCCCACTGCAAAATACGCAGTCATGAGTGGAGATGCCGCCGCCGGCACGCTGGTGGAAATCAAAATGAAGCAACTGGAGCGCAGCGGCAAGAAGTTGAGTGAAGAAGAAAGAAAAGAACTCTTTGACTCAACCAAGAAAACATACGAAGAGCAAACAGACCCGCGCTATGGCGCTGCGCGTCTCTGGATAGACAAGATTATCGACCCCATGGAAACACGCCAGGCCGTCACTCAGGCGCTTGAGGCGGCGTCACTTAATCCGGAGGTGCCGGAGTTTAAGGTGGGAGTCTTGCAAACTTAGAGTCGGATACATGAGTGACTCTGTGAAACTCATCGAATGCCCCCGCGATGCCTGGCAAGGCCTCAAGGGCCAGATCCCTGCCGATCTCAAGACCAACTATCTCCAGGCGCTGATCTCCGCCGGCTTCAAGCATATCGACGCCGTCAGCTTCGTTTCTGCCAACGCTGTCCCGCAGATGGCCGACTCCGAAGAGGTTCTGAAAGAGCTCGATCCGCCCGACGACGTGGAAATCATCGGCATCGTGGTCAACGAAAAAGGCGCGCAGCGAGCGATTGCGACCGAGGCCGTGCGCACGCTGGGTTTCCCGTACTCGATCTCGCCAACATTTCTGCAGAGCAATCAACGACAGACGCTGGAAGACGCCATCGAGGAACTGGAAAAGATCGAGAAGAAAGCCGACGAAGCCGGGCTCGACACCGTCGTCTACATCTCGATGGCTTTCGGTAATCCCTACGGCGACCCTTGGACCGTCGACGAGGTTGTCGAAGCCGTAGCGTTACTCGAATTGCAGGAGATTCGCACGATCTCGCTAGCCGACACCGTGGGCGTGGCGCCGCCCGAAAAGATTCGCGAAGTGGTTTCCGCAGTGATGGCGAAGTACGACTATCTCGAAATCGGAGTCCACCTGCACAGCCGTCCCGATCAGGCCGCCAACAAAATAATTGCGGCCTACGAAGCCGGTTGCCGCCGCTTCGATTCCGCCATTGGGGGTCTTGGCGGATGCCCCTTCGCGCAGGATAGCTTGGTAGGGAATATTCCGACAGAAACAGTAATCGAAACCCTGCGCAGCCGCGGCGTGCAACTGCCGCCGCTGAAGTCGTTGGACGCATTGTTGAGAGCGACAGCCGAGATCGGCACGAGGTACAAAACTTCGTCGGTCGCAGACTAAAGGGCACTGACAACCATCATGAACTACAAAACTCTTCAACTCGCCTTCGACTCTGCTGTCGCCACAATCACCCTCAATCGCCCCGACAAGCGCAACGCGATCAGCTACGAACTGATTGGCGATCTCATCCGCGCTCTGGAGGAAGTAAACAACTCTTCCGCCCGCATCCTGATCTTGACCGGTGCCGGGAAGGCGTTTTGCGCTGGTTTGGACCTCGACAACCTGAAGTCCCTGATCGGCCGCACGCCCGAGCAAAATCTTGAAGACTCGCGAACCATGGTCAGTCTGTTTCGTTCTCTCTATGAGTTTCCCAGGCCAACGATTGCCGCGGTCAACGGCGCGGCCATTGCCGGCGGCACCGGACTGGCTCTGCTCTGCGATTTCACGCTTGCCACGCCGGATGCCAAGTTTGGCTACACCGAGGTTCGGATCGGATTCGTGCCCGCCATCGTCTCCACTTTTCTGCTGCGCCAGGTCGGCGAAAAAATTGCCCGCGACCTCCTGCTCACGGGCCGCATCTTCGACGCTGCGGAAGCCCTCAAGATGGGCCTGATCAACGAAATCGTTCCTGCGGAAAAGTTGCTTGATCGTGCCCGCGAACTCGCCGCGCAGTTGGCGGAAAACAGTCCACTTTCACTTTTCTATACCAAGCGATTGCTGACCGATCACGCGCGCGTGGAACTTGATTCACAGATTGAGGCGGCTGTCCGCGAAAATGCCGGCATTCGCGAGAGCGCCGATTTCCGCGAAGGGATCACGTCGTTCCTCGAAAAGCGCAAGCCCAAGTGGACGGGCCGATGAACCGGCCGCATACATCGATGCCGGTCAATGCGAATCAGACAGCGGCTGTCAATGAAACTCGCCTCCGCGTTCGCTATGCCGAAACCGACCAAATGGGCGTCGTCTATCATGCCAATCATTTCATCTGGTTTGAGGTAGGACGAGTGGAACTTCTCCGCCAGTTCGGCTTCAGCTATAAAGATATGGAACTCGGAGACAACTGCTTCATTGCCGTTGTCGATGCCCGCTGCCGCTACAAGGCTCCCGTGCACTATGATGACGAGGTCATCGTGCGCACGTACCTGAAGCATGTCCGGGAGAAAGTGATTCGCTTCGGATACGAACTGCGGAAGACGGAAACTGGCGAGTTGCTGGCCGAAGGTGAGACCACGCACATCGTCGCCGATTCGAGGATGAAGCCCCGCGCGCTGCCGGAGAAATATATGACCGTGTTCCGCGCCGCGGTGGGGAGATAGGAAATTAAGGTCCGATGCAAGAGTTTCTCTACAGACTGCAACTCGTGCGCGGAGACATGCTTCGCACCGGCCCGACCGACTCGGAACAGGCCGTGGTGGCCGAACACTTTGCATATCTCCAGGACCTCAACTCGCAAGGCGTAATCATTCTCGTGGGCCGTACCCTGAATACCGATGAAAATACGATGGGACTTACGATCTTCCGCGCCGAGTCCGAAGACGCCGCCCGCCAGATCATGAACGGCGATCCGGCCGTAAAGAAGGGTGTGATGACGGCAACGTTATATCCGTTCAAAGTGGTATTACAAGGAAAGTAAAAAACTGCAAAAACAGAAATCAGAAACTAGGAACTGCTCTTGCAAGCTCTGCACATTAACGGCAACGACCTCACGCTTGAAGCCGTGCGCGAAGTGGCGCACATCGACGTACGGCGGCCCGTGCTTCTCGATCCCGACGCGCGCGAGGCCGTCAATCGCGCCCGCGCCGTTGTCGATGCGCTCGTTGCTAACAATAAAATTTCTTATGCCATCACAACTGGTGTCGGCAAGCTGAGCGATGTGCACATCGTTGGCGATCAGGTCCGCGAGTTGCAAGTGAATCTCGTGCGTTCGCACGCCGTCGGCGTGGGCGAAGCGCTTTCGATTGCCGACACGCGCGCCATGATGCTTCTGCGTGCCAACTCGCTGGCGAAAGGCAACTCGGGTGTGCGCGTCATCACCATCGACACCATTTGCGAGATGCTCAATCGCGGTGTGACGCCGATCGTCCCATCGCAGGGAAGCGTCGGCGCAAGCGGCGATCTTGCTCCGCTGGCGCACCTGGCGCTGGCATTGATCGGTGAAGGCGAATGCTTTAACGAAGCCGAAAAAGGCGCGGGCCTCGCCAGCGCCGAAGCGTTGAAGCGCGCGCAGATCAAGCCATTGGTGCTCGAAGCGAAAGAAGCAGTATCGCTCATCAATGGCACGCAAGCCATGCTAGCCATCGGCATTCTGATGCTTCTCGCCGCCGAGAGGCTGGTCGACACCGCGGACGTTATCGGTGCGATGGCCTGCGATGCCCTCAAGGGAACCAACGTCGCTTTCGACGAACGCATTCAAAAGGCCCGGCCTCATGCTGGACAAATCAAGACGGCTGCGAACCTGCGTCGCCTGCTCGAACAGAGCGAGATTCGCGCGTCGCATCGCGACTGTGGCCGGGTCCAGGATGCCTATTCATTGCGCTGTATTCCGCAGGTGCATGGCGCGGTGCGCGACACACTTGCCCATTGCCGAGCGGTGTTTGAGACAGAAACGAACTCGGCGGTCGATAACCCCCTGGTGTTCGTGAAAAATCCGAAGGTAATGGACGGCGAGGGCGACGTGCTTTCCGGCGGAAACTTTCATGGCGAGCCGCTCGCCTTCGCACTCGACTTTCTGGCGATTGCCTTGAGTGCGCTGGCCGGCATTAGCGAGCGGCGGCTGGAGCGCATGGTGAACCCCGCACTCAGTGAAGGGCTTCCGCCATTTCTCGCACCGGGTGCGGGCATGAACTCGGGTTTCATGATGCCGCAAGTGACTGCGGCCGCGCTGGTGAGTGAAAACAAAGTGCTGGCACATCCCGCGTCGGTCGATTCGATTACCACGTCGGGAAATAAAGAAGACTTCGTCTCCATGGGCATGACTGCGGCGAACAAACTGAAGAAAGTGGTGGAAAATACCCGCAACGCGCTGGCCATCGAGGCCATGGCGGCGGCACAGGCGATTGACTTCCTCGCGCCGCTGAAGACTTCCAAGCCGTTGCAGCAGGCGCACGCTGCCATTCGCGCGGTGTGCGCGACGATGGACAAAGACCGCGTCATGTACCAGGATTTTGCGCGCGTCGCGGAGTTGATCGGCAGCGGAAAGTTGGCCGCAGTACTGCGCTAGAAGAAAGACGCTGAAGGAATTCTTGCTGCAGGCGTCTACGCAAGACTTCGCAGAGTCCGAATGTTTGCACATTGAGTGAACGTTTCTTGCATTTCACAGGAGGGGAAATCGCTGTTTACAGTCGCCCACCAGTTGCATTAGACTCGGCGAGCTTTGTGATTCTTCCCCGGAGCCGCGGCGAGTTCTAGATTTCCTCGTAGCGTTCCCGTTCCCGAAGCGGGATCTCAGCGACGATGGGATGGAGAGCCACCTCAAGACAGCCGTCAATAACAATAATGAGGATCAGAACATGCCACGAAATCGTCCAGGGAGTTGCCGCATCGGCGACGCTGCCATACTTGCTGTTCTCGTTTTCATCAGCGCGAGCGCGCTGCTGGCTGCTGGCCAGACGTCGGTCACCACATATCACTACGATAACTATCGCACCGGCTGGAATCAGAATGAGTCGGTGCTGACGCCTGCCAACGTGGGGAAAACGACGTTCGGTCTGCTTCAGACCGTGGCGCTCGACGACCAGGTGGACGCGCAGCCACTGGTTGTGCCGGGCGTGCTGATAACCGCGGGAAATTATCAGGGCACGCACGATGTCGTTTATGTGGTTACGGAAAACAACTCGGTGTACGCCATTGACGTACACACGGGGACGGTGCTGTTGAATCCGAATTTTGGAGCGCCGGTAGTGTATCCGCTGGGATGCGGGAACAACGGCCCCAATGTGGGGATCACCTCGACGCCGGTGATCGACTCAACCAGCAACACGTTGTACGTGATGGTTTATAACCAGACACCGAGTGGTCCGGCCTACACGCTTCACGCGCTCGATCTGGGAAGTTTGACCGACAAGGTGGCCCCGCAGGTGGTGACCGCGTCGCATACGCTGACCGATGGAACGACGTTCACATTCAACGCGACCTACCAACGTCAGCGGCCGGCGCTGTTGCTCGCGAACGGCAGCATCTACGCTGGGTTTGGCAGCTTCTGCGATCTTGCGGCGAACGTTTCGCGAGGCTGGCTGTTAGGGTGGACGGCTGGGTCGCTGACGCCGTTTCCGTCGAACCAGCTCAACGACCTGCAGGCAACGGACCCGGCCAGCTTCTTCTTGTCATCGATCTGGATGTCAGGCTACGGGCCGGCGGCCGATGATGAGGGCAACGTCCTGTTCGTGACCGGGAATTCGGATGCTGGCACGTATGATGGTGTCACCAACATTCAGGAGAGCGTGGTCAAGATCTCGTCAACACTAACCACGGTGCTCGACGTGTTTACTCCGTCTAACCAAGTGAGCCTGGATGACGGGGATGTGGATTTCGGCTCGGGCGGGGTGCTGGTGCTGCCCGACCAGCCCGGATCGACGCCGCATCTGGCGGTGGCCGCGGGCAAGTACGGAACGATGTATGTGATGAACGAAGACCATCTGGGTGGTTACTCGCCGACGAAGAATAATGTGTTGGGCAGCTACTCGATTGGCGGTTGCTGGTGCGGACAATCGTATTACGTGGATCCGGTGGATGGACTGGGCCGGGTAGTGAGCAGCGGAGGCACGTCAGTAAAGGTCTGGAGGGTGGAGACATCGCCTAAAGTGGCGTTAAAGGACGTTTCGACCTCCCCATCGAATGGCGGTGGGCAGGATCCGGGATTCTTCACCACGATTTCGTCGAACGGGACTGCCAGTCCAATTATTTGGGCGCTGTCGCATCCGCCGTACCTGAAGATTTACCTGTATGCGTATACTCCGGACTCAGGCAAGAGCGGAACTGCAATCAAGCAGTTGTTTTCGACGGCTACGGGCACATGGCCGAATCTGGGAGGCAACGCGAATCTGGTTCCGGTCGTGGCGAACGGGCAGGTCTTCGTTGCCACCTACAAGCAATTGCAGATCTTTGGGTTGCTTGGGAAGGACGCGAAGAACGCAAAGAAGAAGTGACCATCCCTGGCGAGTCAGCTTAGGTCGACTTGGCCGCCGACCCATCGAGCCCCAGCTCGCCCGCAATCGCTTTCATGGCTTGGATGCAGAAAGCGATGTGCTCTTCGAGATCCACGCCCAGATCGGCCGCGCCTTCGATGATGTCTTCACGGTGGACGCTGCGGGCGAAGGCTTTGTCTTTCATCTTCTTCCGGACTGATGGAGCTTCGACTTCGGCAAGCGATTTACCCGGCTTAACGAGAGCACACGCGGTGATGAATCCGGCCAGTTCATCGCAAGCGAACAGGGTCTTTTCCATAGGCGAGACGCGCGCGACACCGCTGTACTCGGCGTGCGACATGATGGCGCGTCGCACTTCTTCAGAATAGCCCCGTTCTCTCAGAATCTCGGAGCCTTTGTAGGGGTGATCGTCGGCGCTGGGATATTTCTCGTAATCGAAGTCGTGGAGCAGGCCAACCATGCCCCACAGCTCTTCGTCGGCTCCGGTTTTGCGGGCGTAGGCCCGCATGCAGGCCTGGACTGCGAGTGCATGTTTTCGAAGACTTTCCGATTGAGTGAACTCAGTTAGTAAACACCATGCGGCGTCGCGTTGATTCATGGCTTTTATACCTGTTTTCCAACAATTCTCGCTGCTTGATTATGGCACTGTCTATGTAAATGCTTTCCTTCCCCGCACTTTTGTCTTGACTTTCACAGGCCCAATCCAGAAGATTACGCACTAGTTGGTTTTGAGAGTAGCCCCCGCTCTGGCACTCGCAAACCCTGAATGGCTACCACATTAACCCCCGTGGACTCACGGGAAGTTGTACGATGCGACCATTGTCTCTTAGTGCAATTCCGCACATCAAATAGTCTTTGCCGCCGTTGCCGTCTGTCATTGGATGAGGACGAGGCGGAGATTGCCGCGATGACTCCGGCGCCAGAAGTATTGCCGCTAAACATCAATTCTAACGGGCGCGGGCATCTGAAGCTGGCGCACTCGATCCGCTCACTGCGGCTGCGCAATGGCTTGAGCCAGCGGCAGTTGGCGCTGCGCATGTCAGTACCGCGGACCTACGTTTCGAAAATCGAAAACGAGAAGGCGACCCCGACACTGTCTTCACTGGAGCGCCTGGCGAGGGCGCTCGAGGTCAGTGTGCCGGATTTGCTCTCCGGTGGAGAACGGAACCGGCAGGAAGAAGTCCGCGAATTGATGGAAGATCAGTTCGTCGCCGAGGTTATGCCGTACCTGTCGCAGCTGAACGGGATGCAGATGTCAAGCATCCTGGCACAGGTGCGCGACTTGACGGTGCGGCCACGACGAAGTGCGTAGGCTGGTTGCAGGCCACGAGCTTCGACCTAGAGACGCAGCTAGCCGCGTCTTCACCAGATATTCGCCACATTAGATTTTCATCCGGGCGCACAACCAACTGGACAGCCGGGGCCTTCGGGCTCTGGCTTTTTTTTGGGCCGAAAGCGCCACGAGTGCAATTCGTGAGTGCATAACGTGAAAGGTTTGCACAGTGCAGACAGCTATGCGCAATAGTTTGCATGTGGTCTTCATTTTTTCTCGAGGATGTATTGATTTCCGCTTGACCGTGACTGTCCGAACGAGCTAATCTCGCCGCACTCCCCCCAGAAAGCTGGGAGAAGATTACCCAGCCAGAGCCCATTGGTGAACAGGACAACTTCGATGAAAACCTCTCAGATCTGTGCGTTGGCTTTGCTGCTGGTTGTGGGATCGGTGATGGCCTTCGCCGACGGGATCAAAGATCCACAAATCATCATTCACGGCGTCGGTAGTGGCGGTTCGGGACCGCAGACCTGCCCGCCTTCAGGATGTCAGGGGGTTGGCCTGACTTTCAGCTTTAGCGTGCCCCCGAGCGGATCGGGCACGTTATTTTTCACGAATAAGAGCGGACAGAATTGGACATCGCTGGCGCTGATTGAAGTTTGTAAGAATGGTAGTTGCCCTGTGCCGGCAGCCGACATCAAGTGTCACTCCTACCTGTTTCAGAGCTGTACGAGCGAGACGCTCAAGGACGGTAATGTGGAGATTTTGCTGTCCGGTGTCAAGGGATCCGACAATCCAGACAAGGGGATTCGCAACGGGCAGAGCTTCTCCATTACCTTCTCCTGCGTCGGCAAGAGTTGCTGGCCCGGCGGGTTACAGTTTACCGGCCATGCGAACCAGACTGTCCCGGAGCCGGGCACGATTGCTCTGATGATCACTGGACTGGGTGCGTTGGTTTCGCGCCGCAAGACTTGGAAGAACCGCTGGAACTCTTAGTGGATCTTCTTCGAGAATTCGTTCACCAATTGTGAAAACTGCGGCAGGGCCTGGAGCTTCTGAAGCTCGGGATCGTTCCAGGCCTCTTGCGCAGGATAACCCTTCTCCAAAGCCAGCCGCAGCGATTTCAAAGCTTCTTCCGGCTTCCCGATCATGGTTCTTACCAGGGCTTCTGAGTACATCAACTGCACGTCGTCAGCGTTGATGGATCGGGCCTGTTGGGTGTATTGCACCGCGTTCGCAGCATCGCCCTTCTTAGCATAGAGAAGCCCCAGGTCGCTCATGATGGCGGCCGATCGCGGGTTTACCTGCAGTTCCTGGAAAGCCATTGAGATCGCTTTGCCGTAGGCGGTTGCGGCCTGGTCCGAGTGGCCCGACCAGCGGTACGCGTCGCCGAGATTGCCGAGCAGTACCTCGTCGTTCGGAGTCATCTCGACCGCTTTTTCGTAATTCTTCGTGGCCTGGTCGTAGTTCTTAAGAAAGAAGTAAGCCGTGCCCAGGTTGGAGTAGGTAGGTGCATCAGGGGCAATCGCGATGGCTTTCTGAAACTGAGGAATGGCCTCGCCCCACTTGCCTTCTCGCATATACACCGTGCCAATGCCCTCATAGCCCATCGGGTTATCGCCAGCAATTTCGGTAATCTTCTGAAATTCCGGAAGCGCCTTGGCGTTGTCGCCGAGCCTCAGGTACTCGTTGCCGAGGGCAGTGTGATTCGTCCAATAGTATGGGTTGGCGGCAACCGCTTTCTGGAAAGCGGCGATCGCGTCATCAGTCTGACCGCTAAGCCGGTAGGCGTCACCCAGGTTGCGATAAGCTTCATCTGAGTTCGGCGCTAGCTCCAGCGCTCGTTTCAGCTCGGTAACCGCCTGGGTGATCTTGCCAGTAGTGGAATAGACGCTGCCCAGCGAGAGATGAACTTCAGGCAGGTTGTTCGAGAGCCGCTCCGCCTGTTGCGCGGATAGAGTGGCTTTCTGAGCCCAAACCCCGTCCTTGGTCTCCCCGTACATGCGGAGGCTGGAATCAGCTAGCCCGGTGTAGGCCAGAGCGAAGTTGGGATCTTTTTCGATAGCTTGTTCGAACAATCCCACGGCCTGCTTGTAGGCATCCTGGGTGTTGCCGTTGCGCAAGGTGTTCCGCCCTTGCAAGTAAAGGTCATAGGCCTTCACGTTTTCCGTCGGATGGGCGCCGACGCGGGCTTGTTCTTCGTCGGTCGGCTTGAGGGCAAGGGCGGTGGCCAGGGTGCCGTAGATCTGGTCTTCGAGCGCGAGCACATCCCCTGGGGCTCCCGGAAACTCCTGGCTCCAGAGGCGCTTGCCGGTGGCGGGATCATCGAGACTCAGGGTCACGCGGAGCTTGTCGCTGTTGCCTTGCACCGTCCCCTGCAACACCAGGTTGACGCCGAGTTCGCGGGCAAGCTTGGTCAGCGGCAGATTCTGGGCGGCCGCTTTCCCAACCGCGTCAGAGGCTGCCAGATGGACTTCCTTTAGCTGGAACAACTTGGCGGCCAGAGCCTCCTGAATGCCATCCGCCACGTAGCCCAGGGCTTTCTGGTCGCCGATCTGTTTCAGGGGCAGGATCGCGACATACTTTCCCTGTTTGAGCGAGGGGATGCCTTGTACCATCTCGCCGGACGACGTTCCCCCGCGATTCAGCAGCGTGCGTCCGGCAAACGTTGCCAAAGCGACGACGAGGACGGCTCCGGAGATCCACATCCAGCTTTTCCCCGGAAGATCGAGGCTGAAGCGCGACGGACGCTGGACCGGGTGCGAGATCATCCTGGACAGCTCTTCGGCGCTGATGTTGGGGTTGGCCTCCCACGTCGTCAATTGCTGCAACAGTTCGACGGCGGAGTGATAGCGGTTGGCCGGCTCGCGCTCCAGGCAGCGGCTGACGATCGCGCTCAGAGATTTGGGAACGGAGGCGTCGATGTCGGAAGCAGATTGCGCCTCCTCCCGCGTGCGTTTCATGAGGCTGGCGATGGCGGTGTCGGCGTGATAGGGGGCTTTTCCGGTGAGCAGTTCGAAGAAGATCAGGCCGACGCTGAAAATGTCGGACCGCTGGTCGAGCGTGCTGCCCATCGCTTGCTCGGGCGACATGTACTCCAGCGTGCCGACGAGCGCGCCGGTCTGGGTCAGCCCGGACTCGCCGAGCGAGCGCGCCAAGCCGAAGTCCATCACCACGATGCGGCCGTGCTGGTCGCGCATGATGTTCTGGGGCTTCAGGTCGCGATGGATCACTCCCTCGGAATGGGCGGAGTCGAGCGCGCGGCAGACCTGCTCCACCACTGCGATTGCTTCCGCGGGTGCGAACTTTCCCTGGCGCCGCAATATCGTGCGCAGGTCTTCGCCGTCGACATACTCCATGCTGATGAAGCGGATGCCCTCGGCCTCACCCAGGTCGAAAATGCGGACCACGTTCTTGTGCGTGATGTTGCGGGAGAGAATGAGCTCTTGTTTGAAGCGCGCGAGAATCGCGGGATCCGTCGCCAATTCGGGGCGGATAACCTTGAGCGCGATCATCCGGTCGAGTTCGCGGTCGCGGGCCTTATAGACGGCGCCCATGCCGCCCTGTCCGAGCACACCCAGGATTTCGTAGCGTCCACCGAAAAGCACGCCCGGCTGTAGACCCTGGAACGCGGAGATGCTGCTGGCAGGCGGGTTTAAAGGCGGAGCCGGACCAGTACCTGGACGGACGTAGGGCAGAGCTTGCGTCGCGCCCGGAATCGCGGTTCCGTGTGGCAACGTGGGAGCGTCGGAGAGCGGAGCGTTCGAAAGAGGCGGAGGGGTTAGCGCCCCGGCGCCAACGATGTCTGCGGGCAGACCGGTACCCGGCATCGTCGGGCTATCGGAATCATCGCCCCTGTGGTCGCGCTCATCCATTAGGATTGCCCGGAGTCGGAGAGCCAGCGAGGGAGCGCGCCTCTTTTCCCGCGACAACCATCCGCGACAAAAGGCAACGTTCGCCTCAGGTTGCCGAGGGGAATTCGAGAACCCAGCACTCCGATGTGCAACAGAGTATACCCCGGAATTCCCTTGGAGGAAAGCAGCGGGAACACGCCAAAATAAGGGCTTTCCGCGTTCCCGGTACGACCGGGGGATATAGCGATTCTCTCCCCAAGACGTACGACTTCGGCGATCTATCTCCACAGCTCGGCTTTGGTGTGTGTCATATCCACAGGGAAAAAGCGCCATTCCGTCTTCGCCCAAGCCAACCGGTCGGTACGAGAATTTCGTGATTGCTGCCTGCCGTGCTTAAATAAAAAGTTGGGCGCCAAGTTTTGCGCCATCCCCGCGCGCGGCATCCCAATCACAATTTCAGAACGAACTACAGATCCCTCGCTCCGCTCGGGATGACAAATCTAAGGCAACAAGTCTTAAGCGGAGGTGGAAAGATCCGTTGGAGGACCTTTGGATTTCCAGTTAAACGAAGAGCAGCTGCACCTGAAGAAGACCGTGCGCGAGTTTGCCGAGCGCGAAATTGCGCCGAACGTCATGCGCTGGGATGAAGCCTGCGAATTCCCGCTAGCGACGATCAAGGAGCTAGGCAAGCTCGGCCTGTTGGGCATCATTTTCCCACCCGAATACGGCGGCGCCGGCATGGGCTACGTGGAATATGTCACCGCTATCGAAGAGCTCTCTCGGGTGGATGGATCGGTCGGAATCATCGTGGCCGCGCACACGTCACTGTGTTCGAACCACATATACGTGGCGGGCAACGAGGTGCAGAAAAAAAAGTATGTGCCGAAGCTGGCCACCGGCGAGTCCATCGGCGCATGGGGATTGACCGAACCCTCCTCGGGGTCGGATGCAGGCAGTGCGCGCATGACGGCCACGCGGGCCAAGGGCGGATGGGTGCTCAACGGTACCAAGACCTTCATCACCAATGGCCACTATGCCGACGTCTTAGTCGTATTGGCGATCACCGATCGCGCGGCGCATACCCACGGGCTCTCGGCATTCATCGTGGAGAAAAATGCCAAGGGATTCCGCGCGGGGAAAAAAGAAAACAAACTTGGCCTGCGCGCCAGCGATACGTCTGAGCTGATCTTCGAAGATTGCTTCGTCCCGGAAGAAAACTTGCTGGGTAAGGAAGGCGGCGGCTTTGTCGACGCCATGCGCGTGCTCGACGGCGGACGCATCTCGATCGCCGCGCTCTCGCTCGGCATGGCCGAAGGCGCATACGGAGCGGCCCTGAAGTATTCGAAAGAACGCGAACAATTTGGCAAAGCCATCTCGGAATTTCAGGCGATCCAGTGGAAACTGGCTGACATGGCGACGGAGATCGAGGCCGCCAAACTTCTGACGCTTCGCGCTGCCGCCATGAAAGATGCCGGAATGAAGACCACACTCGAATCTTCGATGGCCAAGCTTTATGCCAGCGAGGTTGCGGTAAAGTGCGCCAACGAAGGCGTGCAGATCCACGGCGGCTACGGCTTCATCAAGGACTATCCGGCGGAGAAGTTCTATCGCGACGTGAAGCTGTGCACGATTGGCGAAGGGACGAGCGAGATTCAGCGGCTGGTGATTGCTCGGCAGTTGCTAAGGGACTAGATCGAGGGAGAGCTCTTTTAGCCGAGAGCTCTTTTAGCTGAGCTCTCTTCTCTTATGTTAACTATATGATAAACGAACCCATCTACGATTGAGTTTAAAGGACTTATATAGCTCCTGGTACCCTCCCACCCCCCCATTTCGGTAAAATCTTGGTTTTAAAGGAGTTAACGTAAAACATTCAAAACGAAAGAGTTAAGCGCCGAGAGTGTTTATATCCTTTCAAATAGGAAAGGGCGCGGACTTAGGTCCGCACCCTTGTTTATAGTCTCTAATTTTATTATATCAATTCCGCCCTACCCACCCCGCCAACTTTTCTAAGTTTATTTTCCCCGCCGATGCATTGACTTACGTGGAAAACCGTTGAAACAGGGGCTTGACAGGATTTCACGGGAGACTAGAGTGCTTGTCGTCCGTTGAGCCGGCGAGGAGTCCGCGATGATCAATGGAGCTCACGTTATCGTTTACAGCAAGGACCCGGAAAGTGACCGCGCCTTCTTTCGCGATGTTCTCAAATTCCCCGCGGTCGATGCCGGTCACGGCTGGCTCGCTTTTGCGCTGCCGCCCGCGGAAGCTGCGTTTCATCCCGCTGAGAAGAACGACCTGCACGAACTGTACTTCATGTGCGACGACCTGAAGGCGGCGATGGAGTCCTTGAAAGGGAAGAAAGTGAAGTGCGGTCCTGTGAAAGAGGAGCGATGGGGTAGTCTGACCGCGGTCCCTCTTCCCGGAGGCGGGGAGATTGGCCTGTACCAGCCGAAGCACCCGACGGCCATCGGGCGCTGAGGTTGGATTCAACACGGATCGGCGGGGGTTGTTACACTATCCTGCTTGACTCCCACAGGTACAACCCTTGTCGATAGTCTCCGCTCGGGCGATGCCCGCGCCCTGGCCCGCGCCATTTCTACCGTCGAGAACCGCGCGCCCGGCTGGTCGGAGCTGCTCAAGGCGCTCTTCCCGCATACCGGCAAGGCGCGAGTCATCGGTCTGACCGGGCCTCCCGGCGCGGGCAAGAGCACGCTGGTCGATCAGCTTGCCAAGCACTATCGCAATAAGGAAGAGAATCAAACCATCGGTATCATCGCCGTCGATCCGACCAGCCCGTACACCGGCGGAGCGATTCTGGGCGACCGCATCCGCATGCAGGATCACTACAGCGATCCTGGGATTTACATCCGCAGCATGGCAACGCGCGGATCGCTGGGAGGGTTGGCGCGCGCCACCGCCGATGCGGTCACCGTGCTCGATGCGTCCGGCCGCGACTTGATCATGATCGAAACGGTTGGCGTCGGGCAGGACGAAATCGAAATTGTGCGATTGGCGGACGTCACCGTCGTGATTCTCGTGCCCGGCATGGGCGACGATGTGCAGACGATCAAGGCCGGGATCATGGAAATCGCCGACATCTTCGTGATCAACAAAAGCGACCGCGAGGGAGCTGAGAGAGTGGAGCGCGAGATTCGCGCCTTGCAATCGCTCGCCACGCGGCACGACCACTGGACGCCGCCGATCGTGAAGACGGTTGCCAGCGAGGGCGTGGGAACCAAAGAGTTGGCGGAAGCGATCGCCAACTACGAGGCCTATCTGAAGAAAGAGAACCTGGTCTTCAAAAAGACCGTCGAGAACTGGCAGGAGCGGCTGGTCGAGATGCTGCGCGACGCCATGCTGGAAAAAGCGCGCGCGCGAATGGACGGCGGCAGCCTGGAGCGTTATGCGGCGGAGATTGCCGAACACAAGCGCGACCCGTATTCGTTGGTGGAAGAGATTGTGCGCGGCGCAGAACGCGCATAGATTCGGTGGAGAGACGGGAGACGGGCGTTTCGCCCGTCCAGCTTGGATTGGGAAGACCAGGACGCTGAAGACCATGCCGCTATTGAAAGGCGATCGTTGAAAGCAATTATGGAATTCAGCATTGATCATCTCGGCATCGCAGTAAAGTCGCTGACGGCGGCGAAGTCCATTTACGAGAAGCTCGGGCTGAGCGTTTCTCCGGAAGAAACCGTCGAGCAGGAAAAAGTTCGTCTGGTGATGGTGCCCGTCGGCGAGAGCCGGCTGGAGCTGCTGGAAGCGACTTCTGACGATTCGACCATCGCCAAGTTCATCGCCAAGCGCGGCGAGGGCCTACATCATGTTTGCATGCGTGTCCCCGATCTGGCGGCGGCGGTTGCAAAGTTAAAGAGCGATGGCGTGCGCCTGGTATCGAATGAGATCAAGACGGGTGCCGGCGGGCATCGTTATGTGTTCGTGCATCCACAGAGTACGGCGGGCGTGTTGCTCGAATTGGTGGAGAGCAACCACTGAATGATGCTATTGCTCGCGGTTGACACTTCCGGGAAGAACGGCAGCCTGGCGCTGGCCCGGACCGCGCCGGATCAGATCCAAATCGACGTGCTTGAGGTTTTGCCCCTCACCGGTGGCGCATTTTCAGCCCAACTGGTACCGCAGATTGCAGCGCTGCTCGAAAAGCATGGATATAGTAAGACCGACCTGGGAGCATTTGCCGTAGCGTCCGGGCCGGGGTCGTTTACGGGCCTGCGCGTAGGCTTGGCTGGCATAAAGGCTCTGGCTGAGGCGCTGCAGAAACCAATCGTGGCCGTTTCGTTGCTGGAGGCAATTGCCTGCAGCGGTAGAGCGCGTGGACGGGTTCTTGCGGTGCTCGATGCGGGCCGAGGCGATGTGTATGTCGGCGACTACGAACTCGACCCGCAAGTTCTTATGCACAGCGAACGTCTGCTGAGCAGGGAAGAGTTTCTCGCCGAAGCCACGCGTGCCGAAGCCAAGGATAGGCTGGCCGTCACGCCCGACGCTGGGTTGACTGAGATGGTCCGGGCGGCAGGAATTCAAGTTGAGCAGATTGAACATCCGAACAGCGCGGTGATTGCCCGCCTGGGTTGGCAACATCTTCAGCGGGGTGAGACGGTTCGTCCCGAAGAATTGGAAGCCAATTACATCCGCCATTCGGATGCTGAGATTTTCTCTAAGCCAGCACCCTAAGAGTCTCCATGCCCGTGGCCATCCGATCTGCCACCTCGAACGACGTGCCGGCAATCCTCGCCATTGAGCGGCAGGCGCACAGCGCGGCCCACTGGACGGCGGAGCAGTACAACAAGTTGCTGGCAAGCGGAGTTGTTCTCGTCGCCGAACAAGCAGCCGAGGAAGGAGGCGAGCTTTGCGGATTCGTGTGCGCGAAGGCGGTCGCGAACGAGTGGGAGATTGAGAACGTGGTGGTGGCCGGCGAGTTCCTCCGGCGTGGCATCGCCGATGAACTGCTGCGCAAGTTGATTCAGCGCGCCCAGCATGAGGCCGCGTCAGCGATTTTGCTGGAAGTCCGCGAATCGAATGGTCCCGCCCGCCGACTGTACGAAAAACGCGGTTTTCGCGAGGTGGGCCGCCGCCGCTCGTATTACAGTGATCCGGTGGAGGATGCGATCTTGTACGCACTTTGATTCGACCCTTGATCATGGGTGAAAACCGGTCTAGTTTTTGCACCATTTTCGGTTCAAGATTCAGCTAATCTCCCTATCCCAGGGTCACCTGCCGACGATTGGAACTTTCCTATGAAATCCCATTGAACCCGTCCGGTTCATGTGCTAGTTTTTAACTTGGCGGTAACAAAACAGCAGGAGGTCTGGCAAGGATGCTGACTCCAAGAGACCAACTCCTGACCGGTCATGATCAGTTCCAGCGACTGGTTCAGGAGCACTCGCAATACTCCCAACGGCTCGAATCCCTCACCCAAAAGCGATACCTCACCGAAGATGAAAAACTAGAGGAAGTGCGGCTGAAGAAACTAAAGCTGCGCCTGAAAGACCAGATGCAGAGTCTGGAGCAGCAGGTTCATCGGCAGTCTGCCTAGATTGCCGACCTAGATTAAAGGTCTGGGCCACCGGGCCTGAGCACTAAGATCGCGACAGCGGCAGGCTTGTCCTGTCTCCGTACGGGGCGCTTCTAAGCGCTTTTTTTTATTGCAGTTATGTAGATGTCGCGGCCTAGCTCTATAATCATCTGGATTCCCATGGTTCGCGACGGCCACTTTTATGGTGTGGGCTGCCTTGTCGCTGCGGGCGTTGTCGCCTGGCTCGCGGCGTGGCCTTACGCCGTCCCGGTCCTGCTGTTGGGAGCTTTCTTCCTGTGGTTTTTCCGTGATCCCGAGCGCCAGATTCCCGCGCTCCCTGGCGCTGTAGTTTCCGCTGGGGATGGCAAAGTCACCGACGTTTCTCTGGTGACCATCAGCGGAACTTCGCGCCACCGGATCAGCGTCTTCCTTAGCGTCTTCGACGTGCACGTGAACCGCTCGCCGATAGCGGGCGTAATCCGCGACGTGCGCTATCAGCGCGGCAAGTTCCTCAACGCCATGGTTGCGAAATCGGCGGAGGAGAACGAGCAGAACATCGTTACCGTTGAAGGCGAAGGCCGTACCGTAGTATTCAAGCAGATCGCGGGCCTGATCGCGCGCCGTATCGTTTTCAACTTTAAGGTGGGAGATCAGGTAGCCCGCGGCCAGCGGGTTGGGCTCATCAAATTCGGTTCTCGCGTGGATGTGCTGTTTGATCGCGACGCTGCGATCCAGGTAAAGCCCGGCGATCGCGTTAAGGGAGGAGCGACCGTACTTGCTCTTCTGCCGGTGACGCAATCAGTTGCGCAACCAGTTTCCGCCAGCACGGCCGGGGAGCAGGAGGCTCATCGATCATGAACGGCGGCGTGAACATGAAAGAGCCAGTGCCAGATCGTCGCGAATCGGACCGTCCGCGCGGAAAACTGCGTAAAGGAATGTACATACTGCCCTCGCTGTTCACCACCGCGAATATCGCGGCTGGTTTCTATGCCATTCTGCAGACCGTGCATGGCAGCTCAGGGGAAGCGTGGCACATGGACTTCGCCGCCATGGCCATCGGTTTTGCTGTATTGTTCGACGGCCTCGACGGGCGTATCGCGCGCATGACCCACACCGAAAGCGATTTCGGTAAAGAACTCGATTCTCTCGCCGACGTAATCACCTTTGGCGTGGCTCCGGCGCTGCTCGCCTGGATGTGGGGATTCCATTTGCTGCCGGCCGCTGGGATTGCTCCCGATCTGCACCGGAAGATCACGGATTTAGGTTCGATCGCCTGCTTCGCTTTCCTTATTGCGGGCGCCAGCCGTCTGGCGCGCTTCAACATTGCCAAGAATCCGCAGCCTTCGAATCCGGGACGTCCGGGAAAGAAATACTTCGTGGGTATGCCGATTCCGGCCGGCGCGGGAGTGATTGCCGCAGTCGTACACTACTCCGCCGGTGAACCCGTGACTTCATGGGTGACGGCGATGAGCTGGTTGATGATGGTCGTCGTGGTTGGCTATCTGATGGTGAGCACCTGGCGTTTCTACAGCTTCAAGGATATTAACTTTGGTTCGCGTCGTCCTTTCCGCCTGATTGTGCTGATTGCCGTGGTGATTGCGTCGATCTGGTATTTTTCCCGGCCAGTGCTTTTCGTCATCGCGATTCTATACATGGCTTCCGGTGTCCTGTGGCGCTTGCAGTGGATCTTCCATCGCAAGACTCCGCCTGCACCTCCGGCGTACCGCGAGGCATCTCACACTCCATGAATCCCATTTCGAAGCCTCTCCTCTCCAAGACTCTGCTTGCGAAATCCGCCGGCTCGCCGGCCGATCTGCGTGGCACAAGCCTTTATCGTGTGGCCATCGTCGGCGCGGCCTCGCTCAAGGGCAAAGAGATTGCCGAAATCCTGCGCGAGCGGAATTTTCCCGCGGTCGATGTCCGGCTGCTTGACGATGACGAGTCGCTCGGCCAACTGGAAGCAGTAGGCGACGAGATGAGCTTCATCCAGAGCATTCGCTCGGAACAGTTTGAGCGCGTCGACTTCGCCTTTTTTGCTTCCGACGCACGTTCGACGCGCAATAACTGGAAGGCGGCGCGCGACTTGGGCGATACCATCGTGGATCTATCGTTCGCGCTGGAAGATGAACCGGGAGCATCGATCCGCTCGCCCTGGATCGAGCGCCAGACTAGCCAGCCCGTTGTCCCCCAGTTGCAGCCTGGCCCGGTGGTGGTCGCCCATCCAGCGGCCACGGTCCTCGCGCTGCTCGCTTTGCGTAGCGAGAAGGCTGCCAGGATACAACGCATGGTCGCGACCGTGTTTGAGCCGGCGTCCGAAAACGGCCAGAAGGGGATGGACGAACTGCACGAGCAGACGGTGAATCTACTTTCTTTTCAGGATTTGCCGAAGAATGTGTACGACACCCAGGTAGCCTTCAACATGGTGGCGCGGTACGGACAAAGATCTGAACTGGCGCTGGAATCGGTGTCGGAACGAATCCGGAAGCACTACCGCCACATTGCCCGCGGTGTAGCTGAGCCTGCATTGCAGGTGCTGCATGCGCCTGTCTTCCATGGACACGGTTTTTCTGTGTATCTGGAGATGGAAAAGCCAGTCGGAATCGCAGACCTTTCGCAAGCCCTTATGGGAGAACACGTGGTAGTGAGCGGTAGCCCCGAAGAGACGCCGACCAGCGTGAGCGCCGCCGGTCAGGAAGACATCCTGGTCTCAGTCGCCAGCGACGCCAATCATAAGAACGGGGTGTGGCTTTGGGCCACGACCGACAACCTGCGCGTGGCCGCTTTGACCGCGGTCGAATGCGCCGAGACCATGACCGCATCCCGGCCGCGAGGCCAGATTCAATGAGTTTCTGGATGACGAATTTCTGGATCACGAATTTCTGGATGACGGCCCCATGGACGGTAAATCGATGCGCGGCCGTAGTTGTGCTCGGAGTGAGCGTGGCATTAACATCGCCTGGCTGCGGCTACCACACGGCCGGAAGTGCGGTCGAACTGCCGCAGAACGTCCACACCATCGCGATTCCGGGTTTTGTGAGCCACAGTCAAACCTTTCGCATCGAGCAACTGCTGACCGACGCCGTCGTCCGCGAATTCAACGCCCGCACGCAGTACCATGTGCTCCACGGATCGAATGCCGACGCGGATGCGGTGCTGAAAGCGACCGTTCTATCGGCGACGGCGACTCCGCTGGCTTACGACTCGACAACCGGGCGCGCCGTCAGCGCTCTGGTCACTGTGAGCGTACAGGTGACGCTGACCGACCGCCACGGCAAGGTGCTCTTCGAAAATCCTTCCTATCTTTTTCACGACCAGTACGAGTTGTCGCGCGATCTCCCCAGTTTCTTTCAGGAAGATTCTCCGGCCATCGATCGCCTGTCGCGCGATTTCGCTCACACCCTCGTGGCCAATATTCTGGAGGCCTACTGATGGTGGAGGACTACGATTCATGATGCGCGCCTTCAGCCAAGCCGATCGCTTTTTCTCTGACCTTGAGTCCCGCAAGCTGAAGCCGGCTTATGTGTTGGTGGGCGATGAAGCGTTTTTTCGCAAGCGCTGCCGCGATGCCATTCTTGAACACCTGGTCGCGCCCGACTCGCGCGACTTTGGTTTGTTCGAGTTCGACCTCAGCGAGACTTCTCTGAATGAAGTTCTGGATCGCGCCCGTACGCCGTCGCTGATGGCGCCCTTCCAGGTATTCTTCGTCCGCGGCGTGAAGACCCTGTTTGGCCGCGGCTCGAGCTCCAATGCTGAAAAAATCGGAGCCATCGAAGCCTACTGCAAGAACCCCAATCCCGCTGCCCTTCTGGTATTTGTCGCCGATCACATCAGCATTCCCGCCGACGCCCGTCGCATGGAGATGACGGACAAGGACCGCTATCAGAAGATCCGCGAAGAGCTGGGTCCGTTCTGCGGCATCGTGGAACTGGCGCGCGTGCAAGAGGGTGAAGCCGTTCGTTGGATCAGCGAGTACTGCACCACACGCGCGGTCAAGATCGACGCCGATGGCGCCCGCGAACTGGTGGATGCGCTGGGCGGCGACATGATGATGGTGTCGAACGAACTGGAGAAACTGATTCTTTACGTCGGCGAAAAGAAAAAAATCACGCTGGGCGATGTCGAGACCATGGTGCTCGCCGCGAAACAGCGCTCGTTGTACGAGTTGACCGATGCAATTTCCTCAAAAGCTCCGGTGCGGGCGCTGGAAGTCCTCGATGGCCTGCTTTCTACTGGCGACGGCGAAGAAGCCGCCATCGGTCATCTTTACATGCTGGCCAAGACTTTTCGTCAGATGCTGGTCATCCTCGAGCGCAACGTGCGCGACCAGCGCATGCTCTGGGCGGCATTGTGGCAGGGCTTTCGGGTGCCGCCGTTTGCCGCCGACGATATCATCCGGCAGGCGCGGCGCTACAAATCAAAGCGCGAACTGACGCGCGCCATTCGCCTGGTCGCAAAAGCCGACTTGGCCCTACGCTCGAATCCGCCCAGCAAACGCCTGGTTCTCGAAAAGCTGGTTCTGGACCTCGCCGCCGAGCCCAAACTCGAAGCAGCCGGCGGATGGATGCAGGAAGAACTGCCGGTATGATGTGAGACCAGATCCTAATGCTCAGCCCAGGCGACGTCATTTCCTATCTAGAGATGTGTGCTCCTTTTGGAGTGAATCTCCAACGGGGGATGAACTATCGGATTAGGCATGGCGAGAGCCTCATTCTAATGAGCCAGAGATCGGGCGCGCCGTATCAGGACAGGGTCGAGCAGGACGGACGCATCATCATCTATGAGGGGCACGACCTACCGCGGACAATTGGCGTTGTTGATCCCAAGATAGTCGACCAACCCGAGTTTCAGCCGAACGGTAAGCCAACCCAAAATGGGTTGTTCGCAGAGGCAGCAAGGAGGTTTAAGGATGGAACCGCCGCTTCGGAACGAGTGAGAGTCTTTGAGAAGATCCGCAATGGAATATGGGTTTACAACGGGGTCTTTGAGCTGGTCGATTCGTGGCAGGAGAGATCCGGATCTCGAAAAGTGTTCAAATTTAAGTTGCAGCTAGTCGGCCATGTGCCATTGTCAGGGAGATCTCGCAGCGTCTCTCTGGAGCATGACCGCGTTATTCCCACTCACGTTAAGTTGGAGGTATGGAAGCGGGATAAGGGGTGCTGCGTGAGATGCGGCAGTTCCAAGAATTTGCATTTCGACCACATAATCCCTTACTCCCTAGGCGGATCATCGAAAGACGCCGAAAATATTCAGTTGTTGTGTGCCAAACATAACCTCGAGAAGCACGATGCTATTCAGTGACCAGTGCGAGTTCTCAGGAAACAGTGAACGTGGAAATCGAAGCTTATCTTCAGCGGATTAAGTACGTTGGAGACGTTCGACCGACCGAAACAACCTTGCGGTCCCTCCATCGCGCACACCTGTTCACCGTCCCCTTCGAAAATCTCGACATCAGCCTGGGACGGGAAATCATCTGTGACGAAACCCGCATTGTCCACAAGATCGTCAACGAACACCGCGGCGGCTTCTGCTACGAACTGAATGGAGCCTTCGCCGCCCTGCTGCGAGCGCTTGGGTTTCGCGTAACGCTACTCTCGGCTCGCGTCGCTCGCGAGGACGGTAGCTATGGTCCCGAATTTGACCACCTCACTCTGCGCGTCGATATCGAGGAGCCGTGGCTGGCTGACGTCGGCTTTGGCGAATGCTTCCTGGAACCATTGCGCCTCGAGTCGCGCATGGAGCAGCCGCAAAATGGGCGCGTTTATCGCTTGACTCGCCTCACCTCGGACGAGGGCGTCTTGGGCCTGGAGGCCGTGGTCGAAGGCAATTGGAAAAGACAATACGCGGTTACACTTCAGCCGCGCGAGCTCTCCGAATTTGCGGGAATGTGCCACTATCATCAGACCTCGCCCGAGTCGCATTTCACACGCAAGCGCATCTGCTCGTTGGCCACTCCCGAAGGTCGAGTCACTTTGGCGGACGAAAAGATGATTGAGCAGCGTAGAGGTTCACGACGGGAACGGTTGCTAGCTGGAGACGAAGAATGGCGAGCGACGCTGCGCGAGCAGTTTGGAGTGGTTTTGCCGGACTGAGCGCATGTCTACCCGCTGCAAGCTCTTCTGACCTCGGTGGAAATGACCGTACAGACGCGGTTTGCCCCGTCTTGACGCAGCCGGCGAGACGACCTCCTACCCTTTCGCCTCGGCCACGGCCCGCCGCAACTCGTCCACATCCGGGAAGTCCGGCTTGATCTTCACCACGCGGTCCAGTTGTTGCTTGGCCAGATTGGCCTGGCCACTCTTGGCGTAAGCGAGTCCCAAGTGGTAGTTGAAGAGCGCGTTGTCCGGTTCCTTTTTCACCGCTTCTTTGAACAGCGTAACCGCCGACGAGTAAACGTGCTTTTGGTAAAAAGCCCAGCCCAGCGTGTCGGCGGAGTTGGGATTGTCTGGAAGCTGACGCCGGGCTGTCTGCGCCATGGCGAAGGCAACGTCCACATTGCCACCCTGCTGCAGCATCACGTAGGCCAAATTGTTGGACGCCCGCGGATTATCCGGCTGAATCTCCAGCACCTTCTGGTACTGCTGCTTGGCGTGGTCCCAATCCTTCCTGTTCTCATAGATGCCACCTGCCAGCAGGTAGAAGGTGATCTCTTTGGGGTTGCTCTTGGACCCCTCGAGATATGTTTGCAGTGCCTGATCGGTCTCGCCGCGTGCGTTTTGCACCACGCCGAGCTTTGCCATCGCGTCGCTGTTCTTCTTATCCAAATCGGAGGCTTGTTTGAACTCCTGCTCTGCCGCCGCCAGATCCTTCTTCTGTTCCGCCAATAGCTGGCCCAGCATGATGTGAAACCCAGCATTTTTGGGATATCTGGCCAACTCCGCCTTTGCCGTAGCGATGGCCTTGTCCGGTTGCTTCTGCACCAGGTCTACGTTGAGCACGCCGCCCAGCGCGTCGGTGGAATTCGGATCCTGATCCAACGCCTGCTGGTAAGCCTTTTGCGCTTCGGAAAACTGGTTCTGCGCCATCCGCAGGTTGCCCAACTGCACATAAGCTCCGGGGTTGTTGGGCTGCTTTTCCAGGGACCGCCTAATAAACTCATCCGCCGTTGCGTACTGCTTGCGATCGATTTCCGCCACCGCTCGCAGCAGGTATCCGTCCGGAGCTGCCGGCTGTATGGCGATGATCTGGTCTGCTTCCTGTGCCAGACCCGAGGCGTCGCCCCGGTGGATGGCAACACCTGCCAAAGCGCGGTGCGCTTCCACAATGTCAGGACGCAGTCGAATCGCATCTCGCCATTCTTGCTCTGCCCGGTTGGTATTGCCCAGTTGGTCGAATGCCAGGCCGAGTTGGTAATGCGCCACGGCGTTGTCGTGATCGTTCTTCAACACGGCTTGCAGCGTGGTGACGGCGTCGCTGGCCTTGCCGCTGCGAATCTCAATCTCGCCCTTGTAAATCTTGGCGTCCTCGTCGTCCGGCTTCGCTTTGATGATCTCGTCATTCAACTTGCGGGCATCGTCGATCCGGTCTTTCAGGATCAGCAGCTGAATGTAATTCTTCTTGACCATCATGTCCTGGGGATGGTCCCGGTAGAGCGCGGCATACTCGTCCGTGGATTTGTCGAGCTGGTTATTGGCAAAATAGAAATCGCCCAGCATGCGGTAACCCACGGAGTCATTCGGAAAATCCTTCTTCGATTGGCGCAGGAATTCCTCGGCTTGGCCGAGCTTGTTTTCTGCCATGTACAGGCTGGCAAGAGACAGCCTGGGAGTGGGATCGTCCGCTGCGCTGTCAATCGCCCGCCGGAACATCTGCTCGGCCTCGGGAAATCGCCCTCGAGTCTGGTAGAAGTTCCCCAGCGCGATCAGTGCATTCATTGACTTGGGATTGAGGTCGATCGCTCTCTTGAAACTTGCCTCCGCCGCATCCCACTGTTGCCCTCGCACCTGGAGGATAGCCAGATTCAGATAAGAGTCGGAACGGTTGGGATCCTTTTGCAGCGCCGTCTGCATGTCCGCCAGCGCCGCCGCGATGTTATCGGTGCCGGCGTAGTAGTTGGCCCGTGCGATATAAACACCGGGGTTGTTGGGCTGTTTTTGCGCGAGCAGGTTCAGATGCTCCTTCGCGTCATTAAACTGACGGCCGAGGATCAGCAGGTTGGCCAAGTCAAGGTGCGCATCATAGTTGTCCGGCTTGAGCTGGACAGTAGTCGACAGCTCCTGATAAGCGGTTGGCCACTGCTGCAGTTTCATCGCCGCCAGTGCCAGTTTGTAGTGGGCCTCGGCGAAACGCGAGTCGACCTGGATCGCGTTCTGGAACTGGATCTCGGCTTCCCGGTACTGGCCTTTGTCGAAGTAGCGCTGGCCGCTCTCTAGGTACTTCTGCTTACGGATATTCGGATCCCGCGAGCAGCCCGTCAGCAACGCCTCCAGCAAACAAACCACCACTACTGCATACTGAAATGTTGAGCCCTTAGAAATACGCATATCTTTGAACACCCCATACCGCGCAAATGTTGTCTTATCAATGCCTACCGCACAAAGGTACTCTCTTGGGCGCAAGCCATAAAGTTACTGCCGTTATTATCGCAGACCTGGGCACCGCCAAGTTCCAGATTGGCCCCTGTCCGAGCATACGCCCGTGTACCGGCGCTTTCGTAATCTGCCGCTAGCGGCCTGCGCATGGCATAGTTTCAAACGGCTATGACCCACTTCCCCCAAGCCGATGCCAACCTGCGTTCACCCCGTGTACAACTCAATGGATCGGTCGCGGCCGCGCTGATGGCCGAGAGCGGTCAACGGGCGCGGGCAAAACTGCAGTCCATTTCCGTCAACGGTGGTTTGCTTCAGTTGCAGCACGAGCTTTCCGCCGGAGACTTCGTCGAAATCGCGTTCCACACTCGATCGGGCGCCATCCACGGGATGGCCGAAATGCTGCACCCGACGCGCAAGCTGCAGAGCGCGTGTCTGCAGCCTTTCCGCTTCATTGCCCTGGCCGACGATGACCACCGCAAGCTGCGTATGGCGCTCCATTCCGCTCTGGACCGCAGCTTCCTGGACCCGGTATCCGAGCAGCTTCAGACGCCGCTAGGATTCTGAGGCAGGCAGCGGGCTAATTCCGAGTTGCCGGGTAAATAGCCGCGAGCTCCAAGCCTCGAGCCGCGGGCAACCGGTTTGCTGGAAGCTCGCAGCCGAAGCTGGCGTCTGCTTCCCGCTATACTGATTCCTCCGGAATGACGACTGAGACCATCACTCACTCTGCCGAGGAGACGATCGCTTACGGGCGGAAGCTTGCCGCTGAACTGTTTCCTCCTCTCATCGTGCTGCTGCGCGGTGACCTCGGAGCGGGAAAAACGACCCTGGTGAAGGGAATCGCGGAAGGCTTTGATGCTGCTCGCGCCGAGGACGTTACCAGCCCCACCTTCACGCTTGTTCACGAATACCGCGGACCCTACATCACCCTCTACCACATCGACCTTTACCGCGTCGATACCGCGCGCGACCTGGAAACGCTCGGCCTTGACGACTTGCTCGCCCCAAACTGCATCCTACTGATAGAGTGGGGGGAGAAGTTCCCTCGCTTGCAACGCGATCGGAACATGGAAATCACTCTGGAGCGACTCGAGGACGACCGGGTGGGGGAAACCAAGCGCAGAATCCAACGCACTACCCGTTGAATTCCATGGCGCTGCCGTTATTGGACTGCCAACATTGCCCCAGGGCGCATCGCAATCACTGAATTCGGAGCCAGAATCAACTTGAAACTAGTCCATTTCTCATTTTTTTGCCTATTGATCACTGCGGTCTCTTGCGCTGCGCAAAGCGCGCCGAAGCCTGAGAACTCAAACGCGAACCAGTCCGCCCAACAGCCCGCAACCAGCCCGGGCCAGACGCCCGAGCAGACGCCGGCTCCTGCCAAACCGTCCGCCGGCCAACCCGCCGATCAAAATCAGAGTCAGAGTCAGAGCCAGGACCAGGGTAAGGACAAGGACAAAGACAGCCAAGGCACAAAAAACGCGGCGAACGACGCGTCCGGTACTTCCAAAGACCGGCTCTTCTTCGCTCTACCCAACTTCTTGACCCTGGAGAATGCCGGCCAAGTCCCACCCCTGACGGCCGGGCAAAAATTCAAAGTTGTCGCCCAGGGCTCGTTCGACCCCATTCAGATTGTCTGGTACGGCGCTCTCTCCAGTCTCAGCCAGGCCGAAAACAGCGAACCCGGCTTCGGACAGGGGTGGGCGGCGTATGGCAAGCGCTACGGCGCCTACGCTGCCGATGGCACTATCGAGAATTTTTTTGTGGGCGCGATTTTTCCTTCCGTGCTTCGCCAGGATCCGCGCTATTTTCAATCGGGCCAAGGCAGTTTCTTTCACCGCTCCGAGTATGCCGTCAGCCGGATCTTCGTAACTCGCACCGACTCCGGACACAGTCAATTCAACTACTCCGAAATCGTTGGCGCCGCCCTCGCTTCCGCGATTTCAACCTACAGCTACCATCCCCACCCCGGCTACCATCCCGAGCCCGGCGTCAAGGTGCCATATATAGCCAGCGACCGCACCTGGAAGAATACGGCCAGTGTGTGGGGATCGCAGGTGGGCTACGACACGATTACGCTGGTGGTCAAGGAGTTCTGGCCCGATATCCGGCGGAAATTAAAGAAGCAGAATCATTGACGCAGTCGGGTGGCCTCGTATGAGGGCATAGCTTTAGCGATGCAGCAAGTGCTTGCCGGTCATTTCCAGCCGCGGGCAGCTTACCGGTGCGCTCCATTCCCGAACCACCGAGAACAGCATCGCAGCCGCGAAAAAGGCAAACACCAGAGCGCGAGAGCGCATCTAGATATCATGGCGCATAATGCGCCGATCTGGCAACCGTGCTGATGCGGTTCCCGGTGCAGTCTTTCCTCATCTAATCGAATGGTGCCTCCGAGAACCGAAGCAACCGTCAGGAAAGCCGCCGAGCCAGATCTGGAAGTGGGCCTAATCTGCGCCGATCGCGACGGCAATCGCATCCGCATCGACCGCATTGTTACTAATGGAGATCGCGGCGCCGGAACTGTTTCCTACCATTATCTGAACGACGAACTGCGGGTGCAGGAAGGGGTTCAGGAGCGCTCAATCGAGCAATTTCTGGCCGAGGGCTGGTACATCGCCGCCGCGGGGACCTCCTTGTAGCAGGCTGCGGGATTGAGGCAGCGCGGTTATGAAGCCGAAACCCAATTGCGGCGCTCGATAAACGTGGGGGGCTCGTAGGTACGTCCCGATGCCAGCCGCTTCTCTTCTCGACGCGTCGACCACAGCAAGATAGGGCCGAGCGCTGCGGCCGTGAGGCGCGCAACGAACGGGAATTCTTTCTCGACTTCCCGCCGCAGTTTGTGAATCCGCTGACTCACGCCGCGATTGACCTTCTTGAACTCCTTCTCCATCACCCAAAGCGCCGCATTGTAAGCGCTGCTGAGCTTCTTCATTTCGCGCGCGAACCGTTCCCGGACGCGTGGATCGGGATAATCCTTGTAGCGCCGCCAGCCCTGGAGCATGGTTTGGCACATGCGGTAAAGACTCGGTCCATTGCGCTCAAAGTCGCGCCAGAACGCCCAATCCAGGAATCTCTTGGAATCCTCGCGCGAAATTGCGGCGTGCCGGAAATTAAATTTGTACTGCCCATGGACATCGGCATAGTCAATGTTCTCGAGCAGACGGCCCTGTTCGGCCATTTCCTGGTAAAGCGGCGTGCCCGGAACCGGCGTGTAGAGCATGAACTGGTGGAAGTCGGTCTGGTAGTCGACCGCCGATTCGATTTCCTCCACAATGTTGTCGGGCGTGTGGTGCTCAAGGCCGACGATGGTCGAGCCCTGCACTCGTATCCCGTGTTCGCGAAGCTCGCGCGTGAGCTGGCCAACCTCCTCACCCTGCAGCTTGCTGTAGCTCGACCGGGGAGATTCCAACCCCATCCATACCCAGGAAATGCCGAGCTCAACCAGCTCCAGCATGGTGTATTTGCGAATCGCATTCGCGGAAGCAAATACCGAAAGTTCCCAACTCTTTCCCGCCTGCTTCATGCGCTCCAGCAGGCGCATGGCACGCGTGCGGTGCAGCAGGAAGTTCTCGTCCATCACAAAGAAAGACTGTACCTTAAGCTCGGATTCGACGCGGCACATCACGTCGAACAGTTCGTCGCCGCTCTCGAAAAAGTTGACAAACTTTCCCTTGCCGCCAAAAAAAGCGGACGTAGTGCAGAAGTTGCACCCCATTGGACAGCCCACCGACGGGATAATCGTCGCTGCTGTTCCGCCCTTCCGATTCGGGAGGCGAATCCCCATAATCCGCGTCTCCAGCCCCGAGACAATCGCCGGATGCCGGATCGGCGCATTCTCGTCTTCTCCCAGATACCGCCGCATCCACGCGATGCCTTCTCCGCGCACGATGTGGTCGGCGTCGATCATCATTTCCACGCCGGGAATGGCAGCCACGTGTCCGCCCACCACGATCGTCGAGTCCGGCGACAAGTCCCGCACCATGCGGCACATCTCCCGGACCTTGCCAACGTTCACGATGATCGCAGAGATCCCCACAATGTCGTAGTGGTTCGTGGTTAATTCACGAGCGAAAGCTTCGCGGGTGGGAAAATCCAGCACGCTGCAGGGCGCTGAAATATTTTCCTGAATCATCATGATGCCCCAGGAGCGATGGAACATGCGCAGTGAAAAACTGCCTTGCGCGCGCGTGACCTGATTGTGATAGAGCTCCATCGGATTGATGGACCGGCTGCCAAATTCGTCGTCTTGCGCATAAGGCCCGAAGACCGAACTCAGCAGAATGCGCGCGTCACATCCCTTGGGATGAATTTCCATTTGGGTAGGTTTCATGATTGGTTGCTGCAAGAATAGTTGCCCGGCAGAGTGCTTCGCGGTGATCGTGGTTACATTACAAGACACATTACAAAACTATTACCTTGCGACGGGACGAGGCGCCAAGCCGGATAAATTCTGGTAAACAAAGACAATAGTTGCCTTACGAACTTTTTATGAAGGTCTTATTCGAAATTTATGCCTCGTCATATCCAATACGTTGAGCAGGGCAGGGGCGTTCCTGTGGGGAGCCAACCGGTCCTAGAAAGGCTATCTCTGATGTCGATCCAGGAAGTATCAGCAGAACAATTAGCGGAACTTTTCCACCACTATCACCAGGCACTTGGGCCGGATTTTGGCTGTAAGACCAAGTCCACACCCGAGTCATGGGACCAGGTGTCACAGCAAGAAAGGAATCGCATGGTGGCAGCGGCGCGCCTCGCGATCTTGGAAGTGGCTGCGACGACAACCGAACCGGAAGACCGGAGGCACTATTTTGCCAAGCCGGGCAACGCCGAGTGGGGCTGCTAGCGCCGCCGGAGTAAAGAGGGAAATGCGGTTTCTGTGCGACGGGTTCTAATGCGGCAAATACCCGGCTTCCATCGGCAGCTTACCGTCCACCTTGACCACACCCACGCGATCCGTGATTGATCGCTCTTCCACAAACCCGATCGCGCCAGGAGTAGACGCCACCGCATCAATCACGTCGGCGTCCGAACCTACCGTCCGAATCGAATCCTTGTGCGAGGCGAACATCGCTTTCACCTCAGCGCCAGTCATCTTGGTGAGGTGCTCCAGCGTTGCCATCTCGCCCGGCGAAGAGTTGTGCAACACCAGCACCACATTCCTGCCATCGGGCCACTTCTTCACTTCCCCTTTGAAAACCCTGGCCAAATGAGCGGATGTGACATTCTGAACTGCGTTATCCTTATTGACCACGACCGCCATGTGGTGCGCAAAACAGGGGGTTAGCGACAAAGTCACCCACGCACACACGCAGAGCATCCGCTGATACTTCATACGACCTCAGGTTACATCTTGCGCTCCGCGGATTGTTGTCAAATATTTGTCAAAAATGACGGGAGTAACCAGTCTCGTAAATGGAGCGACGGGCGTCCTCGCCCGTCCAGGTGATCGTTCAGAACCCCATAATGTTGTACCCGCAATCCACGTAGATCGTCTCGCCAGTAATACCGGAACTGGCATCCGAGGCAAGGAACACGCCGGTGCTGCCCACCTCGCTGACTTCCACATTGCGTTGCAGAGGCGCGCGCTCGGCATGTGAACGCAACATGTCTCCCAGGCCGGAGATGCCGCGCGCCGCCAGCGTCTTGATTGGCCCCGCCGAGATCGCATTGACGCGAATCTTCCGCCGCCCCAGATCCTGCGCCAGATACCGCACCGTGCATTCGAGCGCGGCCTTGGCCACGCCCATCACGTTATAGTGCGGCACAACTTTCTCCGCGCCATAGTAAGTCATGGTGATGACGCTGCCCCCATCTTCCATCAGCGGAGCCGCCGCCCGGCAGACCGCGATCAGCGAATACACGCTCACGTCGTGCGCCACACGAAATCCCTCGCGCGTAGTGTTGACGAAGTCGCCCTTCAGCTCATCGGCCGGAGCGAAAGCCACGCTGTGCACCAGCGCGTGCAGCTTCCCATAGCGTGCTTTCAGCTTGTCGAAGAGCTGCGTGATTTCCTCGTCCTTCGAAACATCGCACATGAAGGCTTCCGCGCCCGGCAGCGACAGAATCAAATCCCTGGCTTCCATCTCCATCCGTTCGTTTTGATAGGTAATGGCAAGATTCGCGCCCGCTGCGTGCAGTCCTTGAGCAATTGCCCAAGCGATCGAGCGCTTGTTCGCCACTCCAAAAACGACCGCTGTCCGCCCTTTCAAGTCTTCAAACATGAAAATTTCTCCTGGAAAGAAGCCAATAAGAATAGCAGGCAATGAAGGCCACTGTGATGCAGTCCCCTGTGTTGCCCCGTGTCCCTGTGGAAAGGATCTCCCCAGCGAACGCAACCAATGCAGAGTGTCAGTCCGCCACCGCAGCCACAGCCTTTTGAGCACGCATCGGCCAGCAAGCGCTGCCAAAGGCAACTGCATACACCGCGGCAATAACGCCAAACCCGGCAGCCAGGCTGATCCGCGACGCGATCCAGCCCACCGTCAGCCCCAGTCCCACCTGCAGAAGCGTGCCAAAGAAATAGAAAGTGTTCTGGACGCGTCCCATGAAGTGCGGCGGCACCTGCTCCATTAGGCTGGTATTCATGGCCACGCCGCTAACGCCGCGCGCCGATCCCATCAGTCCGTAGAGCAACACGGCAATCGCCAGCCACGGTGAAAACGGCGAAAGCGCCATGGAGAAAGTCAGCAGCAGCATGGCCAGCGCAATCGAACCACGGGATCCCATCCGCGCAATCAGCGCCGGAGCGTAGAGAGCGCTAAGAAAAGCGCCCACTCCCCATCCCCCGTTTAACCATCCGTAGCCGGTCGCACCCGCGTGAAAGACGCGATCGCTAAGCGGCGCCGTGACCACCACTCCCGTCATCATCGCCCCCAGAAATAGAGCCCAACTCGTGCCCAGGAAAATTACGCCGCGATGCTCGCGCAGAAAGACCAACCCTTCGCGCATCTCGCGCAGAAAGCGTCCGACGGCGGTTTCCGCCGCCTCGATATCATGACGAAGTTCGACTACCCGAGGCACCACATGCCGCCCTTGGCGCACCGCGAAGTAGCAAGAAAAAGAAACGATATATGTGCTCACGTCGATGAGCAGCACCCCGCCCAGCCCAATGTGTTCATAGACAAATCCAACCAGCGCGCCGGCAATCAGCCATCCACCCTGGATGCCCGCCAGCAGAAATGTATTCGACTGTACGAACCCGCCCTCGGGCGTCAGTTCCTGAATCAGCGCCGTAATCGTAGGCCAGAACATCCAGAAGCCCGCCGCCACCAGCGTATTCATCAGGTAGAGTTCCCACACCTGCACGCGATGAAGGAAAGCAAGCACCATAACCACGAGAATGATGACGGCGCGCAAAGCATCCAGCCACATCACCAGCCGGCGCCGGTCTTCGCGATCGATAATCACGCCGGTGAAGGGAAGCATCAGCATGGCCGGAATCGTTTGCAGGGCCGCAAACGTGCCCAATGCCATTTCGGAGTGAGTGCGCTGCAAGATCGTCCAAGCCACCGCGGCGGAATTCATTCCGCTGCCCAGCATGGAGATCACATTCGCCGCAAAAACAAATCGCAGCGAGCGTTTCTGCAGGATGGAGCGCATTGTTCGAATCTAACATGGAGGGCTGCGGGCTACTGGCTCTCAGCTTCCGATGCCGACGGGTTGGGGGGACTTTAGGAACTTGTCGTGCTGAGCGAAGCGAAGGGTTCGACGGGTTGGCTTGCGAAAGATGGAGCGCAGCATTGCAACGCTATCTCTGATCGGGCTCGCCAGTCTTTCACCAGATGTAAACACCGCTCGAAGCGAAAGAGTTCCTCTACATGCCACCCGAATCATGACAGGACAAGGCGGAGGTTATGAGGGAACGCCAACAACTGAGAACTGAGAGCTGAGAACTGAGAGCTGAGAGCTTGTTTCCTACTTCAACCCCTGCACCACATAAGCCTCCGACAGCACCCGCACATAGAGATAAGCATATGCATTCCCGTCGCTCGAAAGATGCGGCGCAACCACGGTCGAGACTCCCGCGCCCGTCTCTTCTCCGAAGGTTTTCCACGGATCCATTTTGCCGGTCTGTATGTTGACCCGAGAGACCTTCGCGGCTTTCACGCGTCCTCGGTTGGGAGCTACATACACCGACTCGCCGTCAGGCGTCCAGCCAATGATGGAGTAGCTCGATTCGAACCCCGGTATCGGATGAAAACCGCCCCCTTCGAGCGGCCAAATCCCCCGCTTTCCATCGGGTCCACGCACCGCCACGCTCCTGCCGTCTGGCGAGAGTTGCACGCCGGCGATGCCCTCAGGGGTGATGGGCTTGGAATCTCCACTACTCAGATCAATCAGATAGTCGCGCCCCCCGTGCCCGGCTTCAATCCCCGAAGCCAGCAACCGCTTGCCATCCGGAAGAAAACGAACCCCGCCGTAGCTTACGGCATCGTGGGTGAGTTGCCTTGATTCTCCCGCTCCCGTCGGCACCAGGCTCAGCGGTCCGCCCTTCGCCGGCTTTGTAATCACCCATTTTCCATCGGGCGAGATGGCGCCGGCGACGCCTTCGCCAATGCGTGCCGGAGGTGACCCATCCGTATCGCGCAAGAACACGGTGTAATTCGGGCCACCACCATCGCCTTCCTCTTCAAACAGGATCTTCCGGCCGTCTCCGCTGATGTCGCGCAACTCCGACCATCCAAACCACCCCAGTTCACGCTCTTCTTTGCCGCCCGGCGCCATCCCCCGGATCCCAAGCCGCTCGTGATTAGTCACTGTCAGCACTGTTCCATTGCGCAGGTCTTCCAGCCACATGCCTCCGGGCACGTTCGTAATCGTCCGCAGCTTGCCCGAGAGGGTCACGGCGCGCGGGTTCGAGGCGCTGCCCGTGTTGGTGGACGTAAACCAGACCTCATCGCCCGCCGGAGACCACAGAATTCCCTGCAGTGAGGTCCAGCCGGAAGAAAGTTTCCTTTCTTTTTCCTTGCCATCCGCGCCGATCACCGCGAGCGAACCCTCGTCGTCGCCCTCAGGGTTTTCATGGTCGGCGAAGGCGATCCATTTGCCGTCCGGCGAAATCTTCGGGTGACTCATCCAGTTGATGCTGTCGATGAGCACCTTGCCAATGGGATATTCCAAACGCCAATGATTATTCTCCGGAACGTACCGGATAATCGCCATACTGTCGCCGTTCGCGGAAAAGTCCGCGTCCCCCACATTGTCCAGAACCTCTCGTGGCGTTCCCCCACTCAGCGGGACTCGCGCCAGCGTCCCGCTTCGCGCATAGCCACCGTGATACACCGTGTTGAGCCGGATCGCTAGTTCTCCGCCCTTGGAGATCGACAGCAGCTCCGCATCCTTTATTCCTAGTTCGCGCGACCCCGGATCATCCGTGCGCGACATATAAAGTTGATCGTCGCCGCCCTCCCACGATGCGCTGTAAACAATGCTGCCGTCGGGCGTAAACCGTGCATTGCCGATGGAACCGGTACGAAACGTGATCTGCTGGTACTCGGCCTGAGGCGCGCGGGCGCCGGCCTTTCCAGTCCACCAGCCGATACCGCCTGCTGCACACGCGATGACGAGTCCGCCCGCGAGTGCGAGCAAAAGCTTGCGGCTCGGCTGAATGATTGCTGTGGCACCGCCGCTGCCCGCTGCCGCTACCCTCGCCGTGCCGCCGGAAAGCCCGGAAAGATGTTCGAGATCAAACGCAATGTCGCTGGCGGAATGGAACCGCGACTCGGGATTCTTCTCCAGGCAGTGTTGCACAATGCGCTCCAGCGCCGGAGAAACATTCCGATTGGTCTCATTCAGCTCCGGAGGATCTTCCTTCAGGATCGCGCTCATCGTATCCGCTGGAGTGTCGCCGTGGAATGCACGTTTGCCGGACAGCATCTCGTAGAGAATTGCGCCAAAGCTGAAAATGTCGGAGCGCGGATCGAGCGCCATGCCACGCACTTGCTCGGGCGACATGTATCCCGCCGTTCCCATCACCACTCCGGCTTCGGTCGCGCCGTGAGTCACGGTGGGCATTGAGGTGTGGGACGACGCACCGGGATCGGCCTGGGTCAGTTTCGCCAGCCCAAAGTCCAGGATCTTCACCCGTCCATCTTTCGTGACGAACAGATTGTCCGGCTTGAGGTCGCGATGGATGATCCCTTTTTCGTGAGCCGCGGCCAGCCCGTGCGCGATTTGCGTGGCGTAGTCCAGAGTCTTGCGCGCGGCAATTGGCCCGCTGCGCAGCCGCTCCCGCAGCGTCTCTCCTTCGAGCAGTTCGGACACCACGTAAGGCGAGCCCTCGCTCGTGCCAATATCAAACACAGCCAGAATGTTGGGATGATTCAGGGCAGCAGTGGCCAGCGCCTCCTGCTCAAACCGCCGCATCCGGTCGGCGTCAAGCGAAAGCGCCCGCGGCAAAACCTTGATCGCCACTTCGCGCCGAAGACGAGAATCGCGGGCACGATAGACTTCGCCCATGCCGCCCGCTCCCAGCAGGGAGACAATCTCATAGGGCCCGAGTTTACTACCAGCGGACAGGCTCATCGGTGGACGAGATTATAACCCAGAAAGCGCAGCTCTCAGCTCTCAAGCGAATCACGGTTACTTCGGCTGTTTCAACTTTTTCAACATGTCAATGCCGTTTTGGTTATCGGGTTTCAGCGTGATGGACATTTCGTAATTCTGGATGGCAAGGTCGTTTTGTTTTGCGTTCATGTAGGCTTCGCCCAGGCTGTCGTAGGCGTTCCAGTACTTCGGGTAATCCTGAACTTCGAGTTTGAAAACTTGAATTGCGTCATCTACCTTGCCTGCAAAGAGAATCCCGTATCCAAGTTGAATAAGAGTGTTCTCATTCAGCTCTTTTGGAGAATTGTTCTTCAGCTCCGAATGCTTTTGTATGGCGGTCTGCATGCCTCGGGCACTGGCAACCAGCCATAGAAGATCGCCCGCGCTTTCCTCGCTGGTGTAATTCCAGCCATATTCCTAGGCAATGCTCTGCACCACGTAGTTGGCCAAGGCGTGTCCACTGTTAGAGTTCGTCATCACTGCAACACCTTTGCCGGAGTCGGCAAACATAATCAGGTTGGCCTGGAATCCTGCGTCATCGCCGCCGTGGCCGAACTCTTCGGGATTGTTGCCTTCGCCAAGGAAAAATGACAGGCCGACGTGCTCAATCTGTGGCGTGAGCATCTGGCGCGTCATCGCCTCAGACAGCACGTGGTTCGCCTTGCCCTGCTTCGAGAGAGCGATCTCGATGCCGAATTTTGCCAAGTCGGTGGGCGTGGTCCAGAGGCCTGCTGCGGCCATTTCTGGGTAGATGTGCCACCTGCCGGGGACGATCTTGCCATCCTCGCGGGTTCCGGAGGCCGTCAGTTTCGCACGTTCAGGCGGAAGCGGTTGCTCATAGCTGCTGTCTGTCATGCCGATCTTGTCCAACACAGTTTCACGCATGAACTGAGGAAATTGCTTGCCCGTCACGTCCATGATGAGTTGCTGCTCGATGGTGACCCCGCCGCCGGAATAGCGGAACTTGGTACCCGGCACAAAATCCACACGGATCGGCGCGGTATTGGCGGGCTTTTCGCCGTTGAGGATCTGCACCAGCGTGGGAACAGGCTCACCCACCGCGTAGCCCGGAAAGCCATGCACGGTGAGTCCCGCGCTGTGGCTCTGGAGACGGCGTAGCGTCACCTTCTGGTCTTTTGTAAATTCGTTCTCCGGCACCTTCCAGGTGACCAGTTTCTGGTTGACATTTTCATCGAGCGAGAGCTTGCCGTGCTCCACCAGCCAAAGCGCGCCGCTTGCCGCTACGGTTTTGCTGATCGAGCCAGCTTGAAACAGGGTGTGCGTGGTAACGGGCGTCGCGCCACCTGCTTCGGAGACTCCGTAGGCTTTGGCCCAATCGATTTTGAAATTGTCGATCTCTGCGATGCTGACAGCCGGCACTTTGTAGATCTCCATCAGCCGCTGGAGATTGAGCTGCAATGGCGGCTCGCTTGCACCGAGAGAGATGGGAGGGATTCCGTTCTCGACGCGCTGGATGCGAGCCGCGACTTGGGCATCGTCGCCCCGTGCCATGGGAGGATTGGGGCTCGCTCCCGCGAGAAGGGCAAAAATGATGATGATAAAGACGGCGGCAATCAGGTAAGAAGCCCGCCAAGCTCTCCAATGCGTCTGCATGAAACCTCGCACCAGGGAAGTGATGAACTGAGAGCCGCCAGCTGAGGGCTGAAAGCCGCCTTCCTAATTCTCGCTCTCCACCGGCTTCGCCTTCGGGGCCGGCAGAGCCTTCAACGGCTTCCCCGGATTCGGTGGCGTGAATGGCTGAATCGGTGCAACCGGAGGCGCGGCTGCCACCGTCCCTTTGCGGATCTCAATCTGTCCCTTTTCGCAGTTCATCACCAGCTTCGGTCCGTTGGTTCCAATCGAACCGCTGGCGCTCGATTCCCGGTCGCGATTCTCAACTTTGATCTCTTCGAAGTCGCTCTCGATCTCGCCTTCACGCGTGCGCGCCTCGACCTTGATCGGCGTATTCGGTGGAATCGAAACCTGCACGTCGCCCTTGCGATTATCGATCTGGATATTCCCCGGCTTGCCCAGTCCCACCTCAACCGTTCCGTTGGAGTCTTCCAGCCGCAGATCTCCCGAAAAGCCATCGAGGGCGATGTCCTTCGACCGCGTTGTCAGGCGCATCGGTCCCGTCAGCGAATCGGCGCGCAGGTCGCCCGAATCCAGGTCGAGCCTGCCATCCAGCCGTGAAAATTCCATTTCCGTGCGCGAAGAATGGAAGCTCACCGACTTGCTGATGCGCACCAGGCGCGTGCTTTCGTAAAACTCGCCGCTCAGATGCACGGCCCCATCGATGTCTTCCAGCGAGACCTCATTGGTGTGCCCCTGAATAGTGATGTCGCCTTTCACATGTTGCGCGCGGACCGAGCTGCGTTCGAGAGTAAGTACAGCGTTTCCGGTCTGATCGTTCAGACTGACCTCCCCGTGCTGATGGTTGACCTCCACATTGCCGTTCATGCCGTTGATGGTGACACCGCCGCGCCGGGAAACGATGACGAGGTCGGTGTTGCGCGGCACGAAGACATCCAGGTCCGCGGTCACCCCCTTGTCGCCGGCGCCATGAACGTTGGCGTCCAGCGTGACGACCTTGTCGGCGACCGTGATCTGCGGCTTGGTTTTGGTGTTGTACCTGTCGGCGTCCTGCTCATTTTCCGCACGGACCTTCTTACGCACCGAGACCTTCATTGTCTTGCCTTCCGCCACGTTGACCGTAATCGTTCCCCGGTCATCATTGACGTGGAGGGTACTGCCCGCCGGAATTTCCTGCGTCAATTCGTCGCTGTAGTTGAACGTGGACCCGCCAAAGATCTCGTCCAATCCTTCATCGTCGCCCAGCTGAATGTGCTCCCCGAGATTCTTCCAGTCCACACGCGATGCCTGGGTGGCCATCAGCCCCGCCACGATCAGGAACAGCATCAGGAAAACGCCACCGACCCCAATACCGCGCACCGGCTGGCCGTAGCGCTTGGCCTGTTCGTATTCGATCAGCTTCAGCACGCCCCACAGGATCAGCAAGGCAGGCCAGAAGCGCGCGAACAGCGATCCGAGGTGGTGAATATCCATGATCCCCATCGTCCCCATCAGGAACAGGATTCCCATCAGGATCAGCACGACCGGCCCGGCAATCGAACGATGCGGACGTGGAGGCGGAATCGGAGTCGGCGGAATGACTGGGCTAGCCACGGTTCACCTCATTTGTCGGCGGCGTCGGTGGAACGGGCGGAGCGGGTGGAACCGGCGGCGCCGGAGGAATTGGCCCTCCAGCACCTGGCGGTTTGGCGCCGAACCCCTTGAACGGAATATGTCCTTCCACCGAAGCGCTTCCCTGCAGCAACTTGATGGCGCCAACCACCAGCAGAATTACCGGCCAGGTGCGGTGAAAGCCAAGGTCCCCCACGTGCAGCGTCTCCAGCAGTAACAGCACGCCGATGGTAACGACTATCGTCGGCCCCATAATCCGCCGGACGCGGCAGCGCGCACATTGGCACATCGTAAGAGACGCCAGCCCGGGGCCTATCATCCGCCGGGTGCGGCAGCGCGAACAATCACAGTCCGGAGCATGCGAACTCAGCGAACCCCAGTTCCGCGCAAACATCCAGCCGCCGATAAAGATCAAAATCAACGGCCAGAAACGGTCGAAGCCCAGTCCCAGGCCCATCGTATGCAGCAGGAACAGCACGCCCAGCAGAATGAGCACGATCGCGCCCATCGGAACTTTGCTGGTCTCGATCTTCGCCCCGCCCCCGAAAGTTGCCGCCAGGCCAAAGGGATCCGGTACCGGCTGCGCCATCTGAATGGCCTTTGCCGAGCGTACCGAATCAATAATCTGGTAGATGACGAAGAACACCAGGCCCAGGATGCAGACAACCTGGACTGCATCGTTGTCGTGATTGCCAGCGGCGTTAGCCGCGGCAAACAACAACCCGAAGATCACCAGGTGCGCCAACCCCTTGGCATATTGCCCGGTGTAAACGGCGCCCACGCCAAAGGGAAAGAACCCGGCAAGAATTCCCGCTACAGCAGGATTCGGTCCGCTGCTCCCAACCGGAGGCGGAGGTGGCACAACCTGCCCGCTCGCTGCCTGCGAGTACGCTGTCGGAGTGTAGCCCCCGGAAACGAATCCCGGAGTCCCAGAAGAAGTACCCGAAGGAGCTCCCGCCGGAACCCCCTCCATCTTCGCCCCCAGGCAATCCTCGCAATAGATCACGCCCCGCACGGGACGTGTACAGTTCCCGCATAGTGCCTTCCCGCAAGTGCGGCAATAGGCCACTGCCGACGCATCAGCATGATTGGCGCAGTTCATACAAACCTCCGATTCGTGGTCCCGGGCACGGCAGGTGCATTCCGCAGTGCAGCTAAAATCGGCTGATTGTATTCCTGGGAATAGTTGCGATCCTGTCTCTGGTCTGGTTCTCCACTGGTGTTGTTCTTGTGATTTTCCTTTTGTTCATCTTTCCGGAATTCGGGCTCGGGCTCGGCGGGAGGGTTGGCCCGCTTCAGCTCGCGCACCTTCGATTCAATCTCGTACACGAAGCGGATATTGTCGTAGTACTTCACGACTTTGATTTGCGCTTCATTATAAGCATGCCGCAAGGCCGACGGCCGCAGGTCGACCTTGGCCATGTCCGACGGCTTCACGCCGGCCGCGTTCAGCGCCAGCGAGAACGAGAAGAAGATCATCCCAAACGACATCACAAACCGCGGCTGCCGCACAAAGGCCGCTGCCGGTCTGAAGAAAGAAGCGGAGAAGGAATCCCACCGCTCGCGCCAACGCTCGCCAAACGGAGTCGTCCTGCCGTCGGCCGTGGCTGCCAGCGGCCGCGTGCTCAAGACTCCACTGGTGGCCACCAGAATGTTGTGCACCAGATGCGCCGGAGGCTCGACGGCCTCCAGCGACCGCAGCCACTGCTGCCCCGCTTGCACATCCGAGAACAGCGGACCACAAATCCCGCAAACCCGCCGATGAGCCTCAAAGCTCTCCTTGCGAGCTGGGCTCAGCTGTCCTTCGAGGGCATCGCTAACCAGCCCTTCGAACTCGGAGCATTCCACCCCGTGCTTGGTTTCGTCTGCCATCAGATCACCTGCCTATATGTACGTTGTAGAAGGCGCGCAAGTTCCGCGCGTCCCCGGTTAATTCTTGACTTGACGGTCCCCTCCGGAACCCTCAGAGCCGTGGCAATTTCCCGATAATCCATATCCTGTAAATCCCTCAAAATCACCGCCTCCCGCAGCTCCGGAGACAGCTTCTGCAACGCCAAATGCACCATTTCCCGAGTTTCCCGGCTCTGTACCGCGGCATCCGGAGGCAGCCCCCGGTCGGCGATCTGCGAGCTAAGCGGCTGCGCATCCTCATGTTCGGAAGGCGCCGAATCCAGCGAATCCGTTATCCGGTCGCCCTTCGACTTCCGGAAGTGGTCCACCAACAGATTGCGCGTGATAGTGGTTACCCATGTCATGAACGCGCCCTTACCCGAGTCATAGGTGTTTAGGGTGCGATACATCTTGATAAAGACCTCCTGGGTGAGATCCTGCGCGTTGTCGGAATCCCCCGCAAACCGGTAGCAGACGTTGTAAATCCGCCGGTGATAGCGCTGCACAATCTCTTCCCAAGCCGCGGCATCGCCCGAAACGCAGCGGCGAACCAGCAATCCGACAACCTGGGCTTCTTCCAAGACCTGACTCCGAGAAATCCGCTTGACCGCCTACCGTCGCGTCCCGCAATTCGTTACATAGATTACGCTGTCATCCCGAAATAATGTTGTCATCCTGACCCTGAGCTAGCCGAAGAGGAAGGACCTATGGAACTTATGTATTCGCCCGCGCGCTGCACAGATTCTTAACAGCACACAAGAGGTACGTTTCTGTCGGCGAGGAAGTTCCCTTGAATCATGGAGCTAGCGATTGTAGCAGGGGAAATTAAAGTCGGTTGCCAAGATGGACGTGGGCCCGAAAGATGGGGTGCCCCGCTCCTTGCGCCTTTTGCCAGGGGCGAGTGCGGGGCGTCACTGGAAATCGGGCGCCGGCAAACGCAATCACTCGAACGGATTGGTCACAATGACGCCGAAATATTTCTGTCCTGCATTGAAATCTTCCGACCATATCCGTTCGCAACCACCGCGTTCTGCGGCGGCAATAATCATGCAGTCATAGAAGTGCAGTCCATACGCAGATTGCGCTTCTACCGCGCGCCGGATGAGTCCGGCATCCGGCGTCACGAGCTTGATCGGCGAGAGTCGGTCGAGGATCGAGATCATGGCCTCATGAGTTGCCGGTGGTGAAGCTTTGTGAAGCATCGTCGAGGCGAATTCGGACAGGACTTGCGTGGAGAAGACGAACTTTCCCGCCACAGCCTTTCTTACCAGCTCACGCGCTACCCGTTGTTTCTCTCGATCGTTAAACTGATAGGCATACACGAGCACGTTCGTATCGAGAAAGTCAGCGCCGCTCATGCAGGTCTTCCCGCTTCCAGATGCGCTTCCCCACGTTGTATTGGAACTGCTCAAAACTCCGTTCGAGCGCTTCCAACTCCCTGCGCTTGCGGCCGGACCGCGCTTGTTCCATGGCCAACTCCTCCAGATAGGCGCGCACTAATCCCGTCAAGGTCGTATCGCGCTCGATGGCGATCTTGCGGACTTGCCTAACCAATTCCTCGTCAACGGACAGAGTGATGTTCACAGACCCATAATACGTGAAACCCATAATATGTGCAACTGCCATTCGGAACCCGTTAGCCACCCTGACCGCCCAGAGACGCGTTTAAGGTCGAGCGGGAAGTCCCTTTAATCATAGAGCTAGAGATTGTAGGAGGAGAAATTGAAGTGGGTAGGGAAGGTGGAGGGGGCCGGAAAGTTGGGGTGCCCCGCTCCTTGCGCTTCTTGAAGGAGCGGGTGCCGGCACCGGCTAGGCCGCTGTCAGTTCTCCTCAGAACGGGTTGCCGCTCTCCGCTCGCTGACGCGCCTCGGCCAACTGTTCCGGAGTCATTTTCTCCGCCAGATCTTTCAGCTTTTGGTCGCTCTCTTTATAACGATTTTTCCGAGCCAGCGCGTACCAAACATAAGCCGTCACCAACTCATTTCTGTGCGAGGAGAAATAATCCCCCATCGCGAACTGAGCCTTGGGCAGCCCCTGCTTGGCCGCCTTCTCAAGAAAGGCGAATCCCTTGGAGTCGTCCGTGGCCAGATAGGGATCTGCCAGCAAGATTTGAGCAATCTCGAACTGCGCCTTGGCATCTCCCTCGTTGGCCTTTTGGAACAAACTTGGCTTCTTAGGAGCGAAAAGGTGGAAGCTCGTTTCAACGTTGATCCGCACGGCCACGGGTGTGTCGCCCTTCATCCCAGGCGTGAATCTCCACTGCCGAACCGCCTCCAGGGCCTTCTCATCGAGTCCCATGCCCACAGGATGCGTCACCCTGATATTCTGCGGCATCCCCTCGGCATCCACCACCAGCTCCAGAACGCAGACACCTTCATATCCCGCCTGGCGAGCCTGTTCCGAGAATTCGGGGTCTGGCATGAAAGTAGCCCGGGGAGCCTTGACACCGTGCCCCACCCGATAAACCCCGTCAACCGGCTCCTGTGGGTTTGAGTCCCCGCCGCGGGGATGCAAGGGTTGAACCTGCGCGCAGATCGGTACTACTGCCACCACTAAAGAAAGCAGCGGCAGCGCGAGCCATCCAATCCGAATCCATCCGATCCAAAAACTTCTGCAACGCATAATGGAGACGAGTCTAGCAGAACCCTTTCGGTCACCCAAGACGATCCACGCTCGCGGCAAAGCGCATTTGTTTCCCGGCGCCAGCTCTTCCGCCTCATTGCACCGTAAGCGAAAACGTGGCGTTGTGCTGCAGCGACCCTGCCGTAGCGATGACGGTGACCGTTGATGTGACGGGCTGAGAAGATCCGCGGCTACCGCACCCAATCAGCAGAACGAGACCGAACACGTACATCGCCAACAGCAAGTGCACGCGACGCCGCTTTCGCCAGCCTAGGCAGCACAGCGCCACCGCCAGCGTCGCTCCGGGGAACAGCGGGCGAGAGTTATGGCGCGCGGCGCTCGAAGCCGCTGAGGTCGTCGAAACCGTAAGCGTTGTCGATGCCGTTGATCCCGACGGCGTGACGCTAGTCGGGTTGAAGCTGCACGATGCGCCCGAGGGCAGCCCGGAGCAACTAAACGAAACCGCGGAGGCGAACCCGTTCAGCGGCGTGACCGATACCGTTGTCTTCCCGGGTTGGCCGGATGAGATGCTGAGCGATGACGGAGAGACAGCGACGGAGAAGTCCGCCGGTGGCAGGTTGATGGTGTAGGTGGCCGAAGCGACCACGCTGTTCGCGTAGCCGGTGGCCGCCGCGATGGCCTGGATGGTCTCCGTTTGCGATACCGTGATGGCACCGATGTACTGGGTCGAACTGGTCGTCGGCGCTGTGCCGTCGGTGGTGTAGTAAATCGCAGCGCCAGGGGTTGTGTCGGAGATGGCAACCGATTGCACTGACGTATAAACGCCAGCCGCAGGCAAAAAGGTGGGCGTGGCCGCAGCTGCTACCGGCTGAGTTTCTGTTCCGGCAACCGCAACCGCCTGCTGGGTTGCGGCGGTGTTCAGCGTGTTTGTGGTTAGAGCCACGCTCTCGGTCAGCAGCTCCGAGGTTTTGCCGTTGAGCGGCTCATCGGGCGTGAAGTCGATGGTCAACGTGCAGGTAGCCCCGCCAGCCAATTGCGTACTTGCGGTGCAATCGCTCGCGATCCCGGATGCCTCAGGGAAGTCGGCAGGATAGCTCAATGCCGAAAACTTCAACTCCGCATTACCGATGTTGGAAACCACAACTGTTTGCGGGCTGTCGCTGCTCGTCAAACCTAAAGGCGTCGTCGCGAAGCTCAGACTCGGCGGATCCGCTAAATCTTCCTTCAATGCTCGGCTATTGTAGGAATCGGCTATATAGACGTTGCCGCTCCCATCCACCGTGACCCCATAGGGCTGATTCAGCCCACTCGTTGGTATCGTGCTCTGCGTGTAGCCGTCCCCCGTCGCCGTCTCCTTGAACACCTGGCCATTGTCGTTACTCTCGATAAAGGAGATATAGACGTTGCCACTCTCGTCTACAGCGATCCCAAACGGTACGCCCCCGTCCTTGCCACCGATAGGAATCGTGCTCTGGGTAAATCCGCCCGCTGCCGGCGTCTCCTTCACGATCCAGCCATTAATTTCATTTACGACGGCATAGACGTTGCCAGCCCCGTCCACCGCGACACCTGCGGCAGCGGGTAAGTCGCTAACTACTGTGCTCTGAATGTAACCGGTGGCCGTCGGCGTTTCCTCATAGACTGTGCCTGTGTCAGAACCCAAGGAGATAAAGACGTTGCCGCTCCCATCCACCGCGACTCCAATCGGGGCTGATCCATCGATGTGCGCGAAGCTGGCGACGATGCTCTCGGAGTAACTACCCGCCGACGGCGTCTCCTTCAATACCCTGAAATTGTCCGTATCGGTGACATAGATGTTCCCGGCCCCATCCAGGGCAACCCCATAGGGACCACCCATGGTACTGGTCGGCACCACGCTCTGGATGTAGCTGTCCCCCGACAACGTTTCCTTAAATAACTGGGCCTGCCCATCGCCGAAGCGATCATAATTGGTAATGTAGACGTTACCGTTCCCATCCACCGCAACTCCACTACTCCAGAAGATTCCCAGTTCAGGCGAAAAACTTGCAACCGTACTTTGCACTCCGTCGGACACAAAGGTTGTCTGCGGCCCTTGTCCCGTGCCCTGCAGATAAGCAGTAGCGATCACCGCGCCGTTTGCGTCCGCCAGTACCACCGCACCGTAGCGCGCTCCCGCATACTTTGGCGCAAACGTCACATTCACCGTGCAGGTAGCGTCGGCGGCGTAATTGGTACCGACCGCGCAAGTTCCCCCGCTGGCGTTGGTGAAGTCCAGATTCGTTGCTCCCTGCGTGACCACTGCGATGCTGCCCAGTGTCGCCGCGTTGGTCATGGTTACGCTCGCCGCAGCCGTCGTGCTGCTGCCGATATTGACCTCGCCGAAATTCGTCTGCGCCGCCGCGCTCAGAGGCAAAACCGCCACCGGCAGCCCCACCGCAAAAGCCAAGATCGTGCCACAAGAGAACCGGGGAACTCCTGTTCTCGCCCGGAACGAGAAAAAGGAAAGAATCTTACGAAACATCACTGCGCCTTTCGCCGGGAAGTGTATCCCGAAAAGCTCCTCCCGACTAGCTGTGATGCGGCCGCGGTAGTGTCTCAGTTTGAATTTTTTTGAGGATGGCGTGTCCTGAAGAATGAACGCCAGAACCAATGCGTTTTCGGACTAGTCAGCAGGCACACTCGCACGGTAACACCAATCACGATGGCTGCCACGGCCAGAGCGGGAACGATAAGCGAGTTGACGGAATACACAGACAGCAGATTAGGCATATACAGCAACTACCCAGCTAATTATACCTCAATGTGAGTCGAAGGGTGCGTACAATTTACCTTAGCTTAAAACGTACTCAAATATACGTACAATAATACCTGCACAAAATGTTCCACGTGAAACATTTCTCCATTTTGCAAAGCACCGCCCTACGAGAACCGAACCTTCACATCCGGCCCCTTGTCCAAATGGATGCTCTCAACAAACCGCACCCGTCCCGTCCTCAAAGTCAGAATCACCGAAGAAGTCCGCGTCCCTTCGCCAAAGAAGCGGACGCCTTTCAGCAGCGCGCCTTCGGTCACCCCGGTCGCCGCGAAGATCATCTGTTTCCCCGGCGCCAGGTCTTCCGCTTCATAAACTTTTTTCTTGTCTTTGATCCCCATCTTCGCAATGCGCTCTTCGAGTTCCGGCGTGTCGATTACCAGCCGTCCCTGCATGTATCCGTTCAGGCAGCGGATCGCGGCCGCTGTAATCACGCCTTCCGGCGCGCCGCCCGATCCCATGACCGCGTGCACTCCGGTTCCGATCACCGCCGCCGCAATGCCCGCCGACAGATCGCCGTCGCCAATCAGCCGTATGCGCGCGCCTGCCTTCCGAATATCGGTGATCAGCTTCTCGTGCCGCGGACGGTCGAGCACGATTACCACCAAGTCCTCCACGCCGCGATGCAGACGCCGTGCGATATTTTTCAGATTGACGGCCACCGGGGCGTCCAGTTCCACCGCGTTCTTGCACGATGGTCCGACCACGATTTTTTCCATGTAGCAATCGGGAGCATGCAGCAATCCGCCTTTTTCCGAAGCCGCCAGCACCGTGATCGCGCCGGGCGCGCCTGTGGCGCACAGGTTCGTACCCTCCAGCGGATCGACGGCAATGTCGATATGTGGAACCTCGCGGCCGTCTGGATAACAGCCACCGACCTGCTCCCCGATATAAAGCATGGGCGCGTCGTCGCGCTCGCCCTCGCCGATCACGATCGTGCCGTGCATGGGAACCGTGTCCATCGTCCTGCGCATGGCCTCGGTGGCCATCTGGTCGCTCAGCGGACGGTCGCCTTGGCCCATGGTGCGCGCCGACTCAATGGCCGCGTTCTCCACCACGCGCAAAAATTCCAGCGCCAGATCGCTTTCCATATTTTCCCCGAAATTTTTGGCATGCGGTTCGGGACGGACTTGAGTTGCCATAAACGCCTCCTCAACAAAAATGCGACTATGCACTATATTCCCTTAGGAGCGGAGATGGAAGGGCAAGCGTCACATCCTGGCAAGCACCTCTGCTAATCTTCCCTCATGAACACTGAACCGACCCCTGATCTGACCCCTGACCTCACGGCCGCCGCATTGACGAAAAAAGACCGCAAAGAGCCAACGTTTCTCTTCTCCGAAAAGCAGGTTGCCGAAAAAAGTGAACTCGCCCGGCGCTTTCTTGACACCCGCGCTCGGCTGAATGAAAACGTCGACAAAGCCGACAACTTCCTCGTTAAACGCTTCTACAACCTGGATCACAACGCCTATCTCGAAGGCGCTCTGCCCGCAAAATACAAAGAATTGATGGGGCTGGCCGCCTCCGTCTGTTTGCGTTGCGACGACTGCATTGCCTACCACGTGATTCAGGCCTATCGCCTGGGCGTGATGCGCGCCGAGCAGGAAGACGCGATCAACGTAGCGCTGGTAGTAGGCGGCAGCATAGTGATCCCGCACATGCGGCGCGCCTATGAGTTGCTGGCGGAACTCTACGGCTGAGTGGCTAGCGCCTTCACGAGGTACGCCGCGTAACGGACCTCAGAACGCGTCAATCCCCGTCACGCTCGCCCCAATAATCAGGGTGTGGATATCGTGCGTCCCCTCGTAGGTCTTTACGCTTTCGAGGTTCATAAGATGTCGCATGATGGGATAGTCATCGGCCACGCCGTTTGCCCCCAGAATATCTCGCGACAGCCGGGCGCACTCGAGCGCCATCCAGACGTTATTTCTCTTGGCCATCGAGATATGTTGATGCTGCACTTTTCCCGCGTCTTTCAAGCGACCGACTTGCAACACGAGTAACTGTGCCTTCGTAATCTCGCTGATCATCCAGGCGAGCTTTTCTTGTACCAGTTGATGCGAGGCGATGGGCTGATCGCGGAATTGTTTTCGCAACAACGAATATTGCAATGCGCAGTCGTAACACGCCATCGCCGCTCCCACCGCGCCCCACGCGATTCCATAGCGCGCCTGGTTCAAGCACATCAGCGGAGACTTCAACCCACCCGATCCCAGCAGCAGGTTCGATTCGGGGATGCGCACATCCTGCAGCGACAAGCCCGAGGTTACCGAGGCGCGCAGCGACCACTTCCCGTGAATGTCATCGGCCTTGAATCCAGGGCGGTCGGTCTCGACCAAAAATCCGCGGACCTTGTCGTCCTCATCTTCAACTTTGGCCCAGATCACCGCCACGTCGGCGATCGTGCCGGAGGTGATCCACATCTTTTCGCCGTTTAGCACATATTCTTTCCCAACTTTGCGAGCGCGTGTGCGCATACCGCCGGGATTTGATCCAAAGTCGGGTTCGGTCAATCCGAAGCAGCCGAGCTTTTCGCCTTTCTGCAACGCGGGCAGCCAGGTTTTTTTTTGCTCGTTGCTGCCGAAGGTGTAAATCGGATACATCACCAGCGCCGATTGCACGCTGACGAATGAGCGCACCCCGGAATCTCCGCGTTCCAGTTCCTGCGTGACCAGGCCATATTCGACGTTCGACATGCCGGCGCAGCCGTAGCCGTTCAGCGAGGCGCCGAAAAATCCGAGATCGGCCATGGGCTTGACCAGTTCGCGTGGAAAGCGGCCGGCGCGGTTGCATTCCTCGATGATCGGGACGAGATTGTCTTCGATGAACTGGCGCGCCGTGGCGCGCACGAGGCGCTCGTCGTCGTTGAGCAACGTGTCGAAGTCGATGAAATCGACACCGCGAAATTTGATGGCCGGCATAGAGTCTCACCCCACAGATTGAGCACAGAGAAACTATTCAAGCTAGCAGAGCGGCAGGGAAGTCAGCAACGCGAGTTCAGCGTGAGACGAGGGTCAACTGCTCACACTAATCGTCGCAAGAGGCAGATCCTTCGCTCCGCTCCAGGATGGGAGAATCCGTATCCGGTTGCCTAATCTGTTTAACTAATCTGTTTTGAGTAGAGATTTCGCTTCGCGCTAAGCGATAATATGTCGCAAACGGAGGAGTGCCGGCTCTCAGGGGGTGTAGGCTCTGATGAGGGCCTGCGGGAATCGGTGGTTGTGCGCCAGACTTTCCCAGATTTTCTATGATGAACCGAGCGCTAACGTTGCTGATCGGCTTCCTTGGCGTGTCCGCGATTTATCTCTACGCGTTCCCGCAAGCGAATGTCTTCTATGCCGGAGTGGTGTTGCTCCACGCCGTGGCCGGTGTCGTGGCGTCAGTCTTGCTGCTCCTCTGGTTGGTCCGCTCGTGGCGTCAGGGTGAGCTCCTGGTTCGCGTAGGAATGGTTCTCCTGTTCCTGGGCGCAATCCCAGGACTGGCCCTGATCTACACCGGAGCGCTGCGCACGGACTGGAATCTCGTCTATGCCCATATAGGGGTGAGTTTTCTCGGCGCCGGCCTGATCGCCGCAGCCCGCTTGGGCGGCCTGGGATGGCTGCCCCATCATGCCGCGGTTCGCGTTGCCGCCGTGCTTGCCGTGCTGGCGGTGATGGCGCCCGTTGCTCGCTACCTTCGCGAAACTCGCTGGAACCAGCATGGCCGCATTGAGAATCCCGCACTGCCGCCGGTCACTATGAACGGCGAAGGCGACGGTCCCACCGGCCCGTTTTTCCCGAGCTCTGCGCAGGTGTATGGCGGTCAAAAGATTCCCAGCCAGTTCTTCATGGAGTCCGATTCCTGCAAGCGCTGTCACCAGGATATCTACAACCAGTGGAACAGCTCGGCGCACCATTTTTCATCCTTCAACAATCAGTGGTATCGCAAGTCGATCGAGTACATGCAGGATACGATCGGCACCAAGCCTTCGAAATGGTGTGGCGGATGCCATGACCCCGCGGTGCTCTATGCCGGCAAGATGGATACGCCCATCAAACAGTTCGTGCACGCGCCCGAAGCCCAGGCCGGACTAGGCTGCATGATGTGCCACTCCATCGCCGACGTAAAAAGCACGATGGGCCAGGGCGATTTCTATCTCGAGTATCCCAAACTGCACGAGCTTGCGGCCAGCAAGAATCCACTGGTTCGCACCCTGCACGACTTCATGGTCAAGCTCAATCCGGAGCCGCACCGCCGTGTTTTCCTCAAGCCATTCATGAAGCAGCAGACGGCGCAGTTCTGCTCCTCCTGTCACAAAGTGCACCTCGACGTACCGGTCAATCACTACCGCTGGTTCCGCGGCTTCAACGAGTACGACAACTGGCAGGCCAGCGGCGTCTCCGGAGAGGGCGCGCGGTCGTTCTACTACCCCGCCAAGCCGCAGCAGTGCGCCGATTGTCACATGCCGCTTGAACCATCGAATGACATGGGAAACGTTGCCGGGAAGGTGCATTCGCACCGCTTTCCCGCGGCCAACACCGCTCTGCCCACGGCCAACGAAGATGCCGCGCAGTTGAAGGCCACCGAAGATTTCCTGACCAGCGGAGCTCTGACCGTGGATATTTTTGCACTATCGCCGGAAAGCGGGCCACTGAAGGCCGCCTCATTGAAAGCAGGAGGAGTCGCCGAACACGAACTCTCAACCACCTTCGCTATAGGAGAAGAAGCGGAAACAAGAGTCACGCCCAGTACCAACACTGAGGCTGCTCCGGTTACCGCCCCGCTCAACCGCGTAAAGCCCGCCGTTCGTCGCGGGGATACCGTCCGCGTCGATGTCGTGGTGCGCACCAAGCGCGTCGGACATTTCTTCCCGGGCGGCACCGTCGATGCCTACGACACCTGGCTTGAACTCAAAGGTGTCGACGACAAAGACCAGACAATTTTCTGGAGCGGAATGGTCGAGGATGACGGCAAAGGCCCAGTCGAAAAGGGCGCACACTTCTATCGCTCGCTCCAGGTGGACGCGCACGGCAACCCGATCAACAAGCGCAACGCCTGGGCCACGCGCGCCGTCGTTTATGTGCGTTTGATCCCGCCCGGCGCCGCCGACACGGTGCACTTCCGCATGAAGATCCCCGAGAAAACGGGCGGCAAAATTACCCTCACCGCACAGCTCTGCTATCGCAAGTTCGCGTGGTGGGGGACGCAGTTCGCATTCGCAGGACAGCCGGACCCTTCTGTTGCGGCCTCTGCAGTCACGCCCGACTACGACGACAGAAAGTTCCAGCTCAACGCGCTTCTGCGGGGAGTCTCCGCGAAAACGGAAAAAATCCCGGACTTGCCGATCGTAGTTGTAGCGCAGAATCAAGCCACGCTGGACGTTTTGCCCGCGAACGCCCCGGCACCTCACCCCATAACTCAGCTTGCGAAAGAAGACTGGCAGCGCTGGAACGATTACGGCATCGGCCTGTTGCTGCAAGGTGATCTGAAAGCAGCGCAGGCCGCCTTCGAAAAAGTTACCGAAGCCGATCCGCAGAATCCCGACGGCTGGGTGAACATCGGACGCGCCGCCCTGCAGGAAGGCGACGTCGCCCGCGCGCGCACCGTTCTTGAAAAAGCGCTGGCGCTCAGTCCCGATCTGGCCCGGGCGCACTTCTTCTATGCCGGAGTTTTGCGCCAGGAAGGCAGTTACGATGGCGCGGCACAACATCTGACCAAGGTCCTTACCCAATACCCGCACGATCGCGTAGCGCTGAACAATCTTGGACGCGTGCTGTTTCTGCAGAGGAAATATGCGGACGCCGTGAAAGTCCTGCAGCAGGTGCTCGCTGTTGACGCCGAGGACTTACAGGCGCACTACAATCTCATGCTTTGCTATAACGGTCTCGGGGACGAAAAGATGTCCAAAGAGCACCAGGCACGCTACCTGCGCTTCAAAGCCGACGAAGCTTCGCAAGCCATCACCGGTCCCTACCGTCAGCTAAATCCCGAAGACAACAACGAACGCCAGAACATCCACGAGCACGTATCAGTCCCGCTGCCGATCCTGAACAACGTAGCAGCGAAACGCCTAACCGCAAGCGTCACCGCGAATCACGCAGGGAAGGCCGTCCCACCCGTCCAAGCCGACCACAGCCCGGCGGAAGTTCGCGCCGCCACGACTCCCGAGGCCCGGAGGTGACGCGCTCTTTCAACAGAGATTCTCTTCCTGCGTTCCTCCGTGTCTTCGTGGCTCCGTGGTTAATCGCTCTGTCGCTAGCTGCAGCCACCAAAGCGCAAACCATTACCTTCCGCGATATCACCGCCCAAGCCGGCATCCACTTCACCCACAACAACGGAGCCTTCGGGAAGAAGTGGCTCCCGGAAACCATGGGTCCGGGCTGCGCGTTCATCGATTACGACAACGACGGCTTCCCCGACATCCTGCTCGTCAACGGACAGGATTGGCCTGGCCACGCCAAGAACGGCGCGACCACGTTGAAGCTCTACCACAACAACCACGACGGTACTTTCACTGACGTGACGCGCACATCTGGTCTTGGCATTTCGCTCTTCGGACTCGGCGTGACCGTCGGCGACTACGACAACGACGGCTTCGACGATATTTTCGTCACCGCCGTTGGTCAAAGCCATCTCTTCCACAACAACGGCAACGGCACTTTCACCGACGTCACCAAGCCCGCGGGACTCTGGGGCCCAAACGAGTTCTCGACTGGCGCCGCCTGGGTTGATTACGATCGCGACGGTAAACTCGATCTTGTTGTAGCCAATTACGTGCAGTGGTCCGAGCAAACTGATCTCTATTGCACACTCGACGGCTCGCACAAGTCCTACTGCACGCCCGAATCGTATAAGGGAACGTCGGCGCGCCTCTGGCACAACCTTGGTAACGGCAAGTTCGAAGACGCCACACAGAAAGCCGGCCTCTACGATCCAACATCAAAAGGCCTCGGCGTCGCCATTGTTGACTACAACAACGACGGATGGCCCGACATCCTGATCGCCAACGACACGCAGCCCAACAAACTGTATGTAAATAAAAAGAACGGCACCTTCGAAGAGCGCGCCGTTCCCGCCGGCATCGCCTTCAGCGAAGATGGTGTGGCCCGCGCCGGCATGGGCGTCGATGCCGTTGATTATGACCGGACCGGCAGCGCCAGCCTGATCATTACCAATTTTTCCAATCAGATGCTCTCGCTCTACCACAACGAAGGCAACGGCCTGTTCGTGGACGAAGCTCCGCGCTCAGAAGTTGGACGCGCGACCCTCGTAACCCTCGGCTTCGGCTGCTTTTTTTTCGACTACGATAACGACGGCTGGCAGGACATCTTCGTCGCCGACGGCCACATCGAAGACCAGATCGAGAGTGTGCAGAAACGCGTCAGCTACGCCGAGCCGCCGCACTTATTCCGCAACCTCGGGAACGGCAAGTTCGAAGAGGTCACCAACAAAGTCGGGAGCGCGTTCGCCGCGCCGAAGGTCGCGCGTGGCGCCGCCTACGCCGATATTAATAATGACGGTGCCCTGGACGTCCTCATCATGACCAACGGCGGCCCGGCGCATCTTTACCTCAACCAGGGCGGCACCAACCAGAGCCTGCGCATAAAACTCGTCGGGACAAAATCCAACCGCGACGGGATCGGCGCCGTCGTCCGCGTGAGCGCCGGAAGCGAGAAGCAGTGGCTTACTATGAAGAGTGGCTCCAGTTATCTTTCGCAAAGCGAACTGGTGCTGACCTTCGGCATGGGATCGAAAACCAAAGCCGACACGGTCGAAGTCGACTGGCCCAGCGGGCAAGTGGACAAGCTGGCCAACATCGCGACCGGGCAGACCACTACTGTCCAGGAGGCGAAAGGCGTAATCGCCTCGCGCGCATACGGAACAAAGTAATTCGTGGCTCTTCACCCACCGTACTCAGATAGAATTGGTGCCTAGACTCACGATGGCCAAGACGCTCAGCCTCGCCCTTGTCTCCACTTTTCTTCTTGCATTGCTCGTCGCGCTGCTCGCCGCGGATGGTCCTTCCACGAACCCCCAGGAAGCGGCCCGCCTCAACAACATCGGTGTCGCTTACATGAATCAGCAGCTCTTTGAAAAAGCTTTGAAGTCGTTCGAAGAAGCGGCTGCCAATGATCCCGCATTAGAGGTGACCACCGTTAATCGCGGAGTAGCGCTGCTCAACCTGCAACGCGTCGATGAAGCGAAGGCGTTGCTGGAAAAAGCAGCTGCGAGAAATCTCAAAGATGCCTACGTCTGGTACAACCTTGGCCTCTATTATAAAAACTCCGGTGACTCAGGTTCGGCCGTCGACGCCTTCCGTCGCGTTGCTGAAATTGATGCGAACGACGCCGACACTTGGTACTTCCTCGGATCGACCTACGCGCAACTCAAGCAATTTCCGGAAGCGATCGCCGCCTTCGAGAACGCGTTAAAGATCAACCCGTTCCATGCCTCAGCCCAGTTCGGACTGGCGCGCGCCTACCAGCAATCCAGCCAAGGCGACCCCTCCCACGAGGCAATGAAGAAATTCCAGTACATCACTCAGAACAAGCTGGGCACGCCGATAAGCTTGGCCTATGGCGAGCAGGGAAAGTATTCGCGCGCGGAAGATTCGCCGATGGCGGTGGAGAAAGTCCCGGCGCAAATTCCAGTGAAGTTTGTGGATGTAACGGCAGAAGCGGGGATTGCGGACAATTCGCAATCAGATCCGTATCGTGGCCGCTCTGATTTTGCGCCGTCGGGAGCATGTTTTTTGGACTATGACAATGACGGACGTGTTGACCTTCTCCTTCTTCAAAATAGCGAACATCACGGCTTGGTTCTCTATCACAACCGCGGCGATGGAAAGTTTGAGGACATTACGCTAAAAGCCGGCTTGAACCCGAGGGATCAAGGTTACTCATGTACCGCGGGAGATTATGACAACGATGGATTCGAAGATATAGTGATTGGCACCGGCAGTGGGGTAGTGCTCCTTCACAATGAGAAAAACGGAACATTTAAGAATGTTACAAATGCCGCAAATCTTCTTCACGCCGGATATGCCCATGGTGGTCTTGCATTTATCGACTATGACCATGACGGCGATTTGGATCTCTTCATGTCAGGGAACGACCCCGATTGTACGGCGCTGATGATGGTTCAGACGCCAACTGTCGAAGAATCGGAAGAGCTAGAGAATAAGATCAAAGCTCAGGAGAGTAACCACAATGAATCGTCTTGCTCTTCAGGCAAGATGTGGCGCAACAACGGTGATCAGACATTCACCAATGTCACCTTTGCGACGGGAATCAATGCGGAACGCGTAAATGGAACCGCAATCGGCACCGATTACAACAATGATCGTGCGATTGATCTTCTTGTTGCGGGCAATACCCCGGTCATCTTCGAAAATCCGCGGGAAGGAAAATTTGTTCCTCGAAAACCGTGGAATTCATCGGCAGCAGATTTCGCGAATGGGGTCGCAGTGTTGGATTATGACCATGATGGTTGGATGGACATAGCAATGACACACCAGTTTTGGGATTGTTCAAGACGGATAGTCATTGAAGCATCCCAATCCCAGGCTGCCCCAATCTGTTTTGCGGGACAACCGGCCGTCACCCTCTGGCGCAATAATCACGGCAAGAGTTTTGAGCAGGTGAAGCTTCCCGAAACCAACTGGGTTCGTGCTTACGGCGTCGCCGCCATTGACTACGATAACGACGGCTGGGTCGATCTTGTCGCTGTCGGCGAGACGAAAGATGGCAAGGGCGAAGTCCGTCTTTTCCGCAATCTCGGGTCCGACGGATGGAAAGACGTCACCATCGAAACCGGACTCGACAAGATTCAGCTCAAAGAGCCGCGCGCCATCATTGCCGGAGACTACGACAACGACGGCGCTGTCGATCTCCTGATCACGCAAAATCATGGGCCGGCCGTATTACTCCGCAACGAAGGAGGCAACAAGAACAACTCGCTGCGCCTCGCGCTCAAGGGACTGAACGATAACAAGAGCGCTATTGGCACGAAGGTTGAAGTCTTCTCCGCGGGACTGCGGCAGAAGTTTGAAGTGTATGGATCGTCCGGCTACCTTGGACAGAACTCGCCCTACCTGACCATCGGTCTCGGTCAAGCGAAAGAAGCTGATGTCGTCCGCCTTCTATGGCCCACCGGCGTTCTGCAGGATGAAATCGAAGTCGCCGCCAACAAAATGCAGAATATCCAGGAACTCGACCGCCGCGGGAGTTCTTGCCCGACGCTGTTTGCTTGGGATGGCCACGAGTATCAGCTTGTCGGCGATATGCTTGGTGCGGGAGTGGTTGGGCACTGGATCGCGGAGAGTAATGGCAAAATCGAGCGCAATATCGCGAGGCCGACTGAATCAATCAAACTCGACCGCGCTGCACTTCGTGAAAAGGACGGCCTGCTGAGCTTCCGCTTCATGGAGCCGCTTGAAGAATCGGTTTACCTCGATCAGGTCCAATTGCTGGTCGTTGATCATCCCGCCAATGTCGATGTTTATCCCAACGAATATTTCGCCAGCAATCCGCCTTACCCGCCTTTCAAAGTCGTGTTCAGCAATAACAAAGATGCTCGCCCGCCTGCCGGTGCTTGGGATGAACACGGCCATGACGTGCTCCCAGATTTGCTTGCGCATCGCTATTTCGGCGATTTCAAAGTGCTTTCGTTTATGGGATTCACCGAGCCGCACAGCCTGGAACTTGATCTCGGCGAGCCGTACCGCAGCGGTCCGCTGTGGCTGCTGCTGCATGGCGAGATCGAATATTTCTCCGCCACGAGCATGTATGCTGCCGATCAAGCGCACCTGCGGCCGATTGCACCGTATGTCGAAGCGCTCGTATCGAACGCGAGTTCAGCCGGGAAAGACGCGAAAGAAAAATGGGTCCGCGTCGTCGATGACATGGGATTCCCCGCGGGCGGCGCGCGCACCATGACCTCCGACCTCACCGGCAAGCTTCCGCCGGGCACGCGGCGTATTCGCATCACCACGAATCTGCAGATCTACTGGGACAACATTCTGATCAGCCGGACGAAACAAGATAAGAGCGCCCGCCTGACCCCGGTTCCGCTCGCTTGCGCCGAACTGAATTTTCACGGATTCCCGCTGAAGATCGAAGGCCAGCCGCCGGGCAACGTGAAGTACATTTACGAGAAGGCCAGCGCCACCGGCCCTTACACGCGTCCCGCTGGCGCTTACACGCGCTATGGGGATGTGCGACCGCTGCTGGAGTCTGTCGATGACAAGTTTGTTGTCTTCGGATCAGGCGATGAAGTGGCGCTCGATTTCGATCCGGCGAAGTTGCCCGACTTGCCGCGCGGCTGGGTGCGCGACTATTTCTTTGTCGCCAACGGATACGAAAAAGACATGGACTTCTACGCCTACCACGGCGATACGGTCGATCCGCTGCCATTCCGCGACATGCGTATGTATCCGTATCCCGGGCAATCTTTCCCATCCGATGCCGAGCACCTGAACTACTTGCTCGAATACAACACCAGATTTATGTCGGGGAATGAGGCGAGCGGGTATGCGTTCCAATATCCCAGGCAATAGCCTGTCGTCCTGAGTGAAGCATGAACCGTTTTTCGTTGACAGAATATCCCTTCCGTATAAGACTCGAAGGGAATTTGTGGAACTGCGGCAGGGCAGCTCTACTTTGCGACCCCGTGAGCCACGAATGACCCTCCCCCAAGCCCCGTTATCTCCGCAGGATAATGGGGTTTAATTTTGAGCTAGTGAATGAAGTTCCGCGACATTTATGCCAGGCGCTGTAAAGCCGCGCTCCTGCAAAGCATTTCTGTTTCTGCCGCGAATTAAAGCGAGGCAAAGCTAGTTTATAATCATAAATTCCAGCTTCCAGCGTGGAGCAATCCTCCCGAGACGGGGCAAGACCCCGTCTCTACAAATGGAGTTATCCGACCATGATTCGACAGCTGCAAAATGCAGGGCCGACCGTGAAGATCGTTCTCGGCGCACTACTCGTCCTCATCTGTGCCTCGATGGCAATCACGCTGATTCCCGGCGGCATCGGCTCCAGCCTTGGCATTGGCGCGCCTCCGGCCGGAGTTCTGGCCACGGTTGGCGACCAAACCGTAACCGTGCCCGAGGTGCAGCGCGAGGCCAGGGCCATGATCCGGCGGCAGTTTCCCAAAGGCGGGCAGCAGGCCAGCATGCTAATGCCCTATTTTGCCACTCAGGCTGCCGAGCAGCTCATCAACGAGAAGGCTCTGATTTCCGAGGCACACCGCATGGGCCTGCACGCCAGCGACGACGAACTGCGCGATGAGATGCAGCACGGGCAGCTTGGTTCCATGCTCTTTCCCGACGGCAAGTTTGTCGGGCAGGAAGAATATGAAAACTTCGTTCAGCGCAACGACATGACGGTGCCTCAGTTTGAAGCGCGGGTGAAGGAGGATATTCTTACTCGCAAGCTGTACGCCCTGGTTTCAAGCAGCGCCTTCGTGGGGGACGCCGAAGTCCGCGACGAATTCAACCGCCGCAACACAAAGGTGAAGTTCGAATATGCCGTGATCACGCAGGCCGACATCCTGAAGGGATTGCATCCTGCCGATGAGGAACTGAAGGCGTTCTACGACCGGAACAAGGCGACCTACAGCAACTCCATCCCCGAAAAACGGCGGATCGAGTACGTGGTTGTCGATAGCGCGAAAATGGCGGCGACGACAGCCGTTACCGATCAGGACCTGCAGGCGTACTACGACCAGCACCGCGACGAGTACCGGGTTCCCGAACAGGTGAAGGTTAGCCACGTTCTGATCAAGACTCCTCTGCCAGCGCCCGGCGCGAAGGAGGATGAGAAAGCCGTCGCCGACGCGCGCGCGAAGGCGGAGGACGTCTTGAAGCAACTCAAAGCGGGCGGAGACTTTGCCAAACTGGCGGAAAAGTATTCTGACGACCCGGGCAGCGCCAAGAGCGGGGGCGAACTCGGCTGGATCGGCCGCGGTCGCACCGTCCCTGAATTCGAGAAAGCCGCTTTTTCATTGGGCAAAGGGCAGACCAGCGACCTGGTCAAGAGCAGTTACGGCTTCCACATCATCCGCGTCGAAGACAAGCAGCAGGCGCATCTCAAGACGCTCGCCGAGGTGAAGAGCGAGATCGAAGAGAAAGTGAAGCAGGAGAAGACGGCCCGTGCCACCGAAGCCGCAGCGAACGCCCTGCTCAGCCAGGCGCGTACCGACGGATTCGATAAGGCAGCGGCCGCCAAGGGGCAGACGGCGGTCACTACCGACTTCGTTAGCCGAAACGATAACTTGCCCGGACTGGCAGCGAATCCGCAGTTTATGGACGCCGTCTTCAACGAAACAGAGAAGGCCCCTCCCGATATGGTGCCGGTGCCGCAAGGTTACGTGGTTTTCCAACTGCTCGCTATCAAGCCACCGGCTACGCCAACCTTCGAGGAGATTCGTTCGCGGGTCGAAAGCGAATTCAAGAACGAGCGCGCCGGTTTTCTGCTGCACCAGAAAACTCAGGAACTCTCCGACCAAGCCAAGGCTGGACACGATTTGAAAAAAGCCGCCAAAGATCTGGGTGCGACGGTGAAGACGAGCGACCTGGTTGCGCCCGATGGCCAGGTTCCCGACATTGGCTCGATGTCCAGCGCGAGTGCAATCTTTGCACTAAAGCCCGGTGAGATTAGCGGACCGATCACTGCGGGCGGCAATGGTGTGGTTGCTCAGCTTCTCGATAAACAGGCGCCGACGGATCAGGAATTCACCGAGAAGAAGGACGGAATCCGCCAGTCGCTCCTGGAAGCTAAGCAGAACGATTTGTTTGGGCTGTTCGTTATGAACCTGCGCAAGGACATGGAAAAAACCAACCGGCTCAAGGTGAATCAGGAAGAAATGAAAAACCTGACCCGGCAGGGTGGGCAGGAGGGTTCGTAGCGGAGTCAGATTCCCGGTTCTCAGTTCTCAGTCGGTGCTGCGAACTGATAATTACTCACCGAGAACTGGGAACCGAGAACCGAGAACTGATTTTTGAATGTCATTCCCGCGAGCCAGCGGAATTCTGCTTCATCCTACCTCGCTGCCTTCGCGCGGCGGAATCGGTGACTTTGGTCCGGCGGCATACGCGTTCGCGGATTTTCTCGCGTCCGCGCGGCAAGGTCTGTGGCAAATGTTGCCTCTCGGCCCTCTCGGTTTTGGAGACTCTCCCTATTCTTCCACTTCGGCTTTTGCCGGAAATCCGTTGCTGATCAGCCTGGAGCGGCTCGCTGATCGCGGCTGGATTGACCGCGCTAAGATTGACGGTACTAAGATTGACCGCGCTCAGGTCGACGCTCTGACCGACGGGCCCGAGCCCGTGGATTACCCGGCGGTCTTCCACCAGAAGCTGCCGTTGCTATTTGAAGCGGCGCGCAACTTTGTGGCCTCCGCCGCACCGCGGGCCCGCTCGCGTTACGAAAGCTTCTGCCGGCAAAACCAATGGTGGCTCGATGACTTCGTTCTCTTCGATGGTTTGCGGGCACGTTTCAAGCTGGAAAGCTGGAACCGCTGGCCCCGCGAACTGACTCATCGCGATCCGGCGGCCATCGAGAGGGTGCATGCGGGAATGCTCGACGAGCTCGACGTCCGTCGCGCCGTGCAGTTCTTCTTCTACGAGCAATGGCAGGCGCTTCGAGCATATTGCGCGCAACACTCGATTCGCATCGTGGGCGATATCGCGATCTTCGTAAATTTTGACAGTTCCGATGTCTGGACCCATCCCGATCTATTTCGCCTCAATTCGGAACTCGATCCTGAATTCGTCGCTGGCGTGCCACCGGATTTTTTCAGCAAAGACGGCCAGCGCTGGGGCTGTCCTCTTTATCGCTGGGACGTGATGAAAGAGCGGGGATATTCGTGGTGGATCGACCGCATGCGCTGGGCTACGCACAATTTTGACTATATCCGGCTCGATCATTTTCGCGGGTTCTCGCAGTACTGGGAGATTCCGGCGGGCGAGCCCACCGCGATTCGCGGCCGGTGGGTCGACGGTCCCAAGGATGATTTATTCGTGAAGCTGCGCGAGGCCTTGGGCGGGCTTCCATTTTTCGCCGAGGATCTTGGATACATTACGCCTGACGTTCATGCTCTCCGCGAACGGCTCAAGATTCCCGGCATGGCCGTGCTGCAATTTGGTTTTGGCGACGTCGGCGCGCATTCTCATCTGCCACACACTTTCACAACTGAAAAGGTGGTATACACCGGCACGCACGACAACGACACGCTGCTTGGCTGGTGGGAATCGTGGGCAACGGAACACGAACGCATGCAAGCAGAGACATACCTGGGCCGATGCGAAGACGGTATCAACTGGGCGATGATTCGCGCCGCCTCCAATTCGGTCGCCAGTCTTTGTGTGGTGCCGCTGCAGGATGCGCTGGGGCTGGGAAGCGATGCGCGTATGAATGTGCCCAGCCGCGAACGGGGAAACTGGCGCTGGCGTTTTGACGCCGATTCGTTGCGCCCGGAGCTCGCAAAAAAACTTGCCACACTCGCCGAGGTGTCCGACCGGCTTCCGGATCCCTTGGCGGCGTCTACTGATGAAGAGTGGGCGGCTTGAGTAGTGTATTCTCGCTTTCGAACAAATTGATCAAACGTGTTGGAGTGCGATTCCGTGACCGAGCCCGCCATCTCAGCGACCGACCCCATTATTCGCGCCCGCGCTGTCGAAAAATTCTACGAGCAGCCGGATGGGAATCGCATTGAAGTTATTGCGCCCGTCGATCTCGATGTAGAGCCGGGCAAAATTATTACCCTGCTCGGCCCCTCCGGCTGCGGCAAGTCCACGCTGCTGCGGATTTTGACCGGACTCAGCAAGCCTTCGTCGGGCCAGGTTCTCTGGCATGGGCGTCCGATTACGTCGCAGAACGCGGGCGTGGCCATCGTCTTCCAAAGTTTCGCTTTGTTTCCGTGGCTTACGGTACTCGACAACGTCGAAGCCCCCCTCGAAGCTCGCGGAGTGCCTGCCCTGGAGCGCCATAAACGTGCATTGCGCATTCTCGATACCGTGGGCCTCGATGGCTTCGAAAGCGCCTACCCGAAGGAGCTTTCCGGCGGCATGAAACAGCGCGTCGGTTTCGCGCGCGCCCTGGTGGTGGAGCCCGAAGTCCTGTTCATGGATGAGCCATTTTCGGCGCTCGACGTGCTCACTGCGGAAAACCTGCGCAATGAATTGCTCGAGCTCTGGATCAGCAAGAAAATGCCGACCAGCGCGATTTTCATCGTCACGCACAATATTGAGGAAGCGGTGTTGCTGGCGGATCGCGTCATCGTGCTGGCAAGAAATCCGGCGTGGGTGCGCGCCGATTTTCCCGTCGAACTGCCTCACCCCCGCGATCGCAAATCGCCGCGCTTTGTGGAGCTGGTGGATTACATCTACAAGATCATGACGCAGCCCCAACTCGCGCTGGCTGTGCCTGGCGCTGGAGCACCCGTCGAAAAGCCGACTCGTCAGAAATACCAGATGATTCCGCACGCACGTGTCGGAGGCATTGCCGGCCTAGTGGAGCTGCTGCAGGACCGCGGGGGAAAGGAATATCTTCATCGCCTCGCCGAAGTCCTCATCATGGACGCCGAAGACCTGCTCCCGATCATTGAAGCCTCGGTTCTGCTAGGCTTTGCCACCTTGAAAGAAGGTGATGTCGAAATCACTGCCGAGGGCACGCTCTTTGCGGAAGCCGACATCCTCACCCGCAAAATTCTTTTCCGCCAGGCCGCGCTGAACCACGTTGTGATCCTGCAGCAAATCGACAGCATCTTGCACGCCAAGAAAGATCATTCCATTCCGGAAGAATTTTTCTACGACATCCTCGACGAGCATTTCAGCCAGGATGAAGTAGAGCGGCAATTCGATACTGCCATGAACTGGGGGCGATACGCTGAGATTTTCGACTTCGATCGCGAATCGCACCGGCTGATTCTCGCCGAGCCCGTCGGAGAGCCGCATCCGCCAACCACCACTCCGGTGCAGTCTTGAAGCGTCCGCAACGGATCGCTCTCCGTCCACTGGTCCGTATCTGGTCGGTGCTGCCGCGTGCGAGCGTGTCGGGCCTGCCCGATCTCATCATGTTTTCCGGCGCGCTGGCGCTCTTCTACGGCATCGTGCAAGTCGGACGCAACTGGCTCGGTCCCTTCCATCCTCAGATTGAGATCAGCCGCAGCCTCGGCGCGCTTCCCGTCTATGCCGGGTATTCTTTGCTGCGCATCGCGCTGGCTTATGTACTGAGCCTGCTCTTCGCCGTCACCTACGGGTATATCGCCGCCTACCGTCCGCGCGCCGAACGTTTCATGATTCCGCTGCTCGACGTTCTGCAATCCATCCCGGTATTGAGCTTCCTTCCGGGCGTGATGCTGGCCATGGCCGCGCTTTTTCCCGGACGTCAACTAGGTGTCGAGATGGGTGCGGTCCTGCTCATTTTTACTGGACAGGTCTGGAACATGGCCTTCAGCTTTTATGCATCGCTGAAAAGCATTCCGCGCGAGATGCGCGAGGCGGCTACCATCTACCGCTTCAACTGGTGGCAACGCTTCCTTCAGATCGAACTGCCCTTCGCCACTATCGGCCTCGTCTGGAATTCCATGATGTCGGTCGCTGGGGCCTGGTTCTTCCTGATGGCCTGCGAGCAGTTTGGCGACTTCCGTCTGCCGGGCCTCGGGTCTTATCTCCAGGCCGCCGCGGACAACGGCGACACCCGCTCCATTCTCCTCGGCATCCTGACCATGGTGGCCGTGATTGTGCTGATCGACCAGTTCGTATGGCGTCCCGTAATCGCCTGGGCGGAGAAATTCAAAATGGAGCAGGTCGAGAGCGCGAGCGCCCCAACTTCCTGGGTACTCGATTTTCTCCGCCGTTCTCGTGGCGTCGCGTTCTTCCGCAAGCGAGCGATTCGTCCCTTCCGCGAACAGATGATTCACTTCTTTGCGCCTGGACATGAGGTTTACGCCGAATCGGCAGGTGAGAATAAAGAGGTCTTGTGGCTCTGGCGAGGTGTGGGAATCGCGGCTCTCGGCGCGATCGGCTATGCCATGGTGCGGGTCGTGATGATCTTGACCGGCCTGCGCGGTTCCGAATTCCAGCAGATCGGCTTAGGCCTTTTTGCGACTTGGCTGCGTGTGAATCTTACTCTGGCGCTCGGCGCCCTCTGGACGATTCCGGTCGGTGTCGCCATCGGATTCAACCCGCGACTGGCACGCATTGCTCAGCCGCTGGCCCAGATTGCCGCCTCGGTTCCGGCTACGGCGGTTTTCCCGGTGGTGCTGCTGGTGCTGATTCGACTCGGCGGTGGATTGGGATTGGGCTCGATCGTTCTGCTGCTGCTCGGCACGCAGTGGTACATTCTGTTCAACGTGATTGCCGGCGCCATGGCCATTCCCACCGACTTGAAAGAAGCCGCCAGCGTTTTCGGCATTCGCGGCTGGGAGCGTTGGCGCAAACTGATCCTGCCCGGAATTTTCCCGTTCTTAGTTACCGGGATGATTACAGCCTCAGGCGGCGCGTGGAACGTCAGCATCGTCGCCGAATATGCCCACCTCAAAGGACAGATCTATTCGACGGTGGGCGTGGGTGCCATGATTTCCGCGGCCACCGATGCCAAGAATTTCAATCTGCTGCTCGCCAGCACGATTGCCTTGGCCGCCGTGGTAGTTACCACCAACCGCCTGCTCTGGCGTCGGCTCTATCGTCTCGCCGGGACCCGCTTCAAGCTCGAAGCGTAACTCCTGTTTTAGTTCTCACTTCCCAGTTCTCGATTCTCAGGTAACCCAGCTCTTTTCCGGGGACTCAGAACTGTTACCTGAGGGGTTACCAAAAGAATACTTATTCACAAACCGTTAACCACACCTTCATAAACGTGCAAACAAGGCAAGGCAAGAATCAGCTATGCGTAAGTGGCCAATCGTGAGGGACCAATCGTGAGGGACGAAGAGCGTGGAGCACTAACCGAGCCGCCGGTTCTCCGCGGGCTCCCGGGATTTGCCGGCAAATTCATTCCCCTGGAGCAGGCACGCGACCTATATCAGCGCGTGCGCTCGGCGCCGCAGGGTTTCCGACTGGAAGCGCTGCTGACGGAAATGAAGATAAAGCTCGACGTCCAGCCCGCCGACCTCAAGCGCGTCCCGGTCAATGGCGCACTCGTGGCCGTGGCCAATCATCCCTTTGGTGTACTCGACGTCGCGATTCTGACTATGCTCCTATCTCGCGTGCGTCCCGACGTTAAGATACTGACCAACTCGCTGCTTGCGGGCATCCCCGAGCTCCATGAGCATTGCATCTTCGTAGATCCTTTTCACACTGCGTCTTCAGCGGATAAGAACGTGAAGCCGCTGAAGCAGGCGATGGAATGGCTGTGCCGGGGCGGCGCGCTGGCCGTGTTTCCCGCTGGCGAAGTCTCGCAGTGGAATGTGCGCGAGGCGCAGGTTACCGATCCCGCATGGAACACCGTCGCCGCTTGCCTGGTGCGCAAGAGCGGAGCCAGCGCGCTCCCAGTATATTTCTGTGGCCGCAACAGTGTGGCGTTTCAGTTGTTGGGCCTGATCAATCCGAAGCTCCGGACGCTTTTTCTGTTACAGGAATTTCTGCAGCAGCGCGACAAACACGTGCAGGTTCGCATCGGTGGCGCGATCCCGTCCGAGCTACTCGCGAGCCTCGACACCGATGAGGAGGCCACCGAATATCTTCGTCTGCGAACTTACCTGCTGTCCTATCGTGGCCAGAAGCAGGTCTCCTTACCCACCAAAATGCGTTCCGCTCTTCCGCGCAAGCCGCAAGAGCCGATCGCAGCCGAGGTTCCGTCGCGGTTCGTCATCGCCGATATTGCGGCGTTGCCCGCCGAGCGCCTACTAGTCGAAAACGCGGACTTCACGGTGTACGCGGCGCGCGCTTCCGAACTGCCCCACGCGCTCGATGAACTCGGACGCCTCCGCGAAATCACCTTCCGCGCCGCCGGCGAAGGCACCGGGCGCAGCGCCGATCTTGATCATTTCGATGCCTATTACTGGCACTTGCTGCTTTGGAACAAAGAGAAGCGGGAATTAGCCGGAGCGTATCGCGCGGGCAACACCGATGAGATAATTCGTGCCCACGGCATCAAGGGTCTCTACACCAACACTGTGTTCCGCTACGACAAACAACTGTTCTTAAAGATTGGCTCTGCTCTTGAGCTGGGGCGCTCCTTTGTGCGCCCCGAGTATCAGCGTCAGTACGCGCCGCTCCTTCTGCTGTGGAAGGGCATCGCTCGTTTCGTGGCCGCGTATCCCGAGACTCCGGTGTTGTTCGGAGCGGTCAGCATCAGCAACGAGTACAGCAGTCTGTCCCGCGAGATGATCGTCCGCTATTTTGAGCAGCGCGAAGACGGCGAGTATGCCGGCCTCGTTCAGGCGCGCACGCCCTTCCGTGCCCCCAAGCTTCGCCGTTGGGATTGCGGCGCCCTCTGCAGTTTATTGCGCGATCTCGATGAACTCGCCGAGCCCATCTCGGATGTTGAAGAAGATGGCAAGGGCTTGCCCATCCTGCTCAAGCAGTATGCGAAGGTTGGAGGCAGGTTGGTGGGCTTCAATCTCGACCGCAAATTTTCCGACGTGGTCGATGGCCTGGTGATTGTCGATCTGCGGCAGACCGATCCCTCGGTCCTCGAACGGTATATGGGCAAGGAAGGTCATCGGAGCTTCCGCCATTTCCACAAGCTCGATTAGCGCGTCTTAATTTGTCGTCGAATTTTCCAGAGTACGCCCACTTGACCGAAGGCCGCCTTTGCTAAATCCGCCCGCCTGTTGAACAATGAATAGTTACGCTAGCTGCGGCAGCCGATTCCGCTGCCGCGCCAGAAAATACGCAAGGAGCCTTCATGCCCGCAACTGGAGAACTTATCCGCCTCATGAATTACATCGACGACATCGCCACCACTCTGCGCCGCATCAGCGCCAGCATCCCGGCCATGACCAAGGAGGAGTGCGCCCGCCTTGGCGAATATATCCGCAAATCCGAACCGAGCTATGAGAGCGTGGTTCAGCACCTTGAGCAGGCGGGCAAAGAGTGAAAGAGGGCAAAGACAAAAAATGACTGAAGTCCGCACCGTGGCTGTGATCGGCGCCGGGATCATGGGCCGGGGCATTGCGCATGCTGCCGCTCTCGGCGGCTATCGCACCATTCTCGAAGACCTGCTTCCGAACGCCCTGCGCAAGGCCGAGACGGAAATTCGCGCCAATCTCGACAAGGCCGTCGAACTCGGCAAGGTCGATGCCAGCGACGCCGACGCCGCTTTTTCGCGGATTGAGTATGCCGGTTCGGTCGATCAGGCCGCGCGCGATGCCGATCTCGTCATAGAGGCCGTTCCCGAGGAAATGGAATCGAAGATCGAAATCTTCACCATGCTCGACAAGATCTGCCGTCCCGCGACCATTCTCGCCTCGAACACCTCCTCGCTCAGCGTCACCGAGATTGCGAGCGTTACCTATCGCGCCAAGAAGTGCGTGGGCATGCACTTTTTCAATCCGGTGCACAAGATGAAGCTGCTTGAAATCGTGCGCGCGCTGGAAACCGATGACGACACGCTGGCCGCCGTCGTCGAGGTCGGCAAACGCATGCGCAAGGAAGTGGTGGTGATCAAGGAGTCGCCGGGGTTCATCACCAGCCGCATCAATGCGATGATCGGCAACGAAGCTTTCTACATGCTGCAGGAAGGCATCGCCAGCGCCGAAGACATCGACAAAGCTCTCGAACTCGGCCTGAATCATCCGATGGGACCGTTCGAACTGGTGGATTTGGTCGGTCTCGACACTCGCCTCCACATCCTCGAATACCTGCACAAAACACTAGGCGAAAAATTCCGGCCCTGCCCGCTGCTGGTGCAATATGTGAAAGCTGGAAGGCTCGGCCGCAAGTCTGGACGGGGAGTGTTTGAATATCCGGAACCGCAGGGCAGCTCTTTAAAGAGCTAGAAACTTAAAGAGCTAGAAACCGCTGGTTTGTCCCACTTTCCTGACTGTTAACTCCCAAGTTATTAGCCCGCGTTCCTACTCCCCCTCCACCCCTCCCTGGGGCAACTTGGCTGTCTCGGGCGCGGCTCGCAGACCAAATTGGTGCGCTTCAGATGAGAATCTTTTCACACTACACAAGTAGGAGAAATACGTGTACAGTTGTTGCCGTTTGTCAAAAGTCAAAAGGGGAGATTCCGATTGAAATTGCTTGCAAAACTCGCCATCACGTCCGCGATGCTGTTCGCATTGCTCGGAGCCGTTGGTGCCCAAACCTGGACACCGCTCAATAATCAACCCGGGGCCAACGTCGGCGCCATGCTGCAACTCAGGGACGGCAGGATCCTGGTACATGAGGAACAATCCGGAGATTCCACCGCTTGGCATATTCTCACCCCTGACTCCACCGGCAGTTACATAAATGGCACGTGGAGTTCCGGCGGACATTTACCTTCCGGATACGCACCCTGGTTCTTCGGTTCCCAGGTGCTGTTGGACGGGAAAACAGTTGCCGTCGAAGGTGGAGAGTACAACAACGGTAAGGACGCATGGACGACCCTGGGTGCACTTGGAACCATCTCGGGAGACACTTTAACCTGGACGTCGAACTCCCCGCCGTCTGGCTGGACTACCATCGGCGACGCGGAGAGCGTGATTCTGCCGGATGGAACGTACATGCAGGCGAACTGCTGTACGGCCCAGAATGCCTTGTTTGGCGGCCCGAATTCCTGGACGCCGACCGGCTCGGTCAACCAGCCGAATAACGATGAATCAGCGTTTACGCTGCTGACCAACGACTTAGTGCTGACCGTAGACACCAAACAGGATACCAATTGTGATACCAGCGTGGGCTCGGAACTTTACAGTCAGAGTACCGGAGTCTGGTCGTGCGGTCCAAATCTTCCCGTTCAGCTCTATAACCCCAACGACGAAGAAATGGGCACTGCGGTCATGATGTACAACAACCGCGTATTTCAGTTTGGCGGGAACGTAAATGCAACTGCGATATACGACGTTGACAGCAACACCTGGTCGGCCGGTCCGACTCCCGCTAACGGTTTGGATCAGGCCGATGGTCCATCGGCGCTTGAGCCGAACGGCAAGGTGCTTGCCATGTTGAGCCCTGGCCTCTTCCAAACTGGTTGCCAGTTTGTCGAGTACGATCCAGTGGCCAATACGTTGACGAACACTGTGAATCCGACGGACTGCCCAGGTGATTCATCGTACGTCGGGCACCTGATGATTCTTCCGACCGGTCAGATCATGTTCACCGACTTCAGCGGTCTGGTGGAAATTTATACGCCAGCCTCAGGTGTGGTTGCGGGCGTCGCGCCGACGATCGATCCTGTGAGTGGATCAGTCGGCAGTCCCTCGACCAACAACGTTCTTTCTGGCACACAGCTTAATGGGTTGTCTCAGAACAACGCGTATGGAGACGACTACCAAGGGGATACCGACTATCCATTGGTTCAATTGGTGCCGGTGTCTGCCCCTGATACTATCTACTACGCCACCACTCATAATGAGAGCACGCATTCGATTGCTCCTGGCACTTCGAATTCCACCGAGTTCGACGCGCCCGCGGGCCTTGCCGCCGGCAACTATAACCTGTATGTGGTTACCAACGGCATCCAGTCGAACGCGATTACCGTAAACGTTGTAGGGGGCTTCGCTCTAAGCGCAAACCCGGCTTTCGTAAATGTCGCGCCGGGCAGCACCGCTACCTCCACCATCACGGTGACTCCCGGGAGCGGTTTTAGCGGAAACGTCACGCTGTCCGCTTCCAACCTGCCGAGCGGCGTGACCGCCGGTTTCAGCCCGAATCCCACATCCTCCACCAGCACGTTAACCTTTACGGCCAGCGGAACAGCTGCCTTGGGGACAACCAACGTGACCATCCAGGGCGTGTCCGGCAGCTTGACGAGCTCGACGACAGTAAGTCTCACCGTGGTCCAGCTTATTAACGGTGCAGACATTACTCTGACTCCGGCCTCGGAGTCGTTTGGCACGGTGGTGGTAGGAGCGACGAGCAAGGCGAAGGCGGTCACACTTACCAACAGCTCAACGTCAACGCTGAACATCACCGGCATTACGACCAGCGGCGCATTTGCGCAAACGAACACTTGCGGCAGCACGTTGGCTGCGGGAAAGAAATGCACGATCGAAGTCACCTTTACTCCGACCCAAACCGGGGCCCAGACGGGGAAGCTATCGGTCTACGACAACGCTACGAACAGTCCGCAGACGGTTTCATTGTCGGGGACCGGCGAGGCGCAAGTGACTTTAACGCCTGCGACGGCGACGTTCGCCACGACGAAGGTCGGGTCGCACAGCTCAGCGAAGGTGTTCACTCTGAAAAACAACCTGAACGTACTCCTGAACAGCATCGTAATTTCGACGACTGGCCCATTCAGCGTCTCCTCGACAACCTGTGGGTCGAGTCTGACCTCGGACGCCAGCTGCACCATCGACGTCGAGTTCACTCCAACCGGGGTGGGGACTGAGACAGGGACGTTGCAGGTGTCGGATAGCGGCTCAAACAGCCCGCAGACTTCAAGTCTGAAGGGCACGGGCAAGTAAACGAGAGCCACTCTGGAATTGGTTTACTGGCGGGGCTGCCCAAGCGGCCCCGTTTTTTTTACCGAGGATGGAGACCTTTTCTGAACGCGGCTGGATACCCCACGTCAGCTCCTTCGCAGACTCAGTCTTGTTTTGCATTCCTCTCTTGCGGAGGCTTCGCCGTCTCCGAACATGGACCGCCGCCAGGGGCCACGCACGAGCATCCCGAACCACTGTTGTACCGGCACTGATCCTGCGGATGGTCAGGTTGGTCACAAACTGGATTGCCACATCCGGGGAACTTGGGAATCTTCATGCATGCGGAGTTTTGGGTGAATTTGTGCGATTGTTCCCATAGACCGATTTCCGGAGCTTCGAATCGCAAGTCTTCGTGACTCAGCACATGAAGCTCGATCCCCTGGGGGCCTTTCACCTCCTTCACGCCTCCGTTCACATCCAGGGAATATGGGCCTGAAATCGTAACTCGCGTGTCGCCTGATTTCGCTTTGCCTGGAACGAAGTTGATTAATACCGCGGTCTTGCCGTCCGCTGCCCTGGTAACCGAGATATCGCCTGCTGTGACGATCGTTACAGTTGCGCTACTGTCTTGTTTTAGCGTTTCCTGAGTTAGTGCGATGTTTACCATGAGCAGTGTGCATATAGTGATTGTGAAACTCCATCTCAGCCGTGTTTTCATTGGACCCCTTGGTAGTGTCCCAATTTGAAATCCTTATCGTTGAAGTGTGGCATGAATCGCGCTCCGAATCCATTGAGCGCGTCAGCTGGTCAGCCTTCGCTGCCGATTCCATCGCCTTATAGATCGTCGCCAGGAGAAATGACGCGGCGCACGGGGGAGAATTCACTGACGCATCTTTGCTGGGCGAGAAGGTGCAGGGGTCCCTTCGGCTCAGGGCAAGCTCTTCGGCTTTGCGGGGGCTTCACTTCGTGAAGTTCCCGCTCCTCTCAGGATGACAACGTGGATAGGTCCTAAACATCTACCTAATTAATATCCTGCTTCGCCTCCAGCCGCTTCACCAACCCGTCCACGTAGGTCTTCTGGTTCTCAGGAGCTCCCGCCAGAGCCAGTTTCATTTCTTTTGCTGCGTCGTCGAATTTGCCCTGTGAGCAGTAGATGCGAGCCAGCCCCGAATGTATGAACCATTGGTCGGGATGTTTCTGCGCGTTTTCGCGGAAGATCGCGAACGCTTCCTCGCTGCGCTTTTCACCCTGCAACTGGCGAGCGTAGATGTGGATCTGCAGCGGGCTGGCTAGCTCCAGCGCCTTCTTTTGCGCCGCTGCGGCTTCGTCCTTGCGATTGAGGGCGGTCAGGACCTTCGCCTTCGTATCCTCATTGTCGAAGCGATCTTCATTCTCGATGGATTTGTTCACGTACGTCAGCGCATCATCGAGGCCGACCTTTTCCGCGAGCAGATAATTGGCTGCATCGTCCCCGCTCATCCACGTGTACTGCGAAAGATTACGAAGCTGTTTCTTCAGGCTGGCCAGCACCAGGTCGTGCACATCCACAGAGACCTTGAACGGGACCGCGACCTTCTCCCACTCCAGTTCAACCACCGCTGAATCCGGCTGCAGTTGGTCGAAGTCGTAGGTCAGCGCGTTGTGCATGTCCGCGGCCTTGGGCTTCACCGTCACCCGAAGCGCATCTTCCGCCTGGTCGTAGGTGAAAGCTCCCCAGGAAGTCGAGTTTTTCGAGAAAATAATTGTCCATTCATCGGCGTTCGGAATCATGTGCAATCCGTATGTCCCCTTGTCGAGCAGCTTGCCTTCGATCTGCACCGGATCGCTGAACGTGATCGTTGTGTTGATATTCGCTCCCGCGCGCCACACCTGGCCGTAAGGAACCAGGCCACCCCAAACCTTACGATCATTCACCAGCGGACGGTGATAGTTGATGGTGATGTCGGTGATTCCGATGCGTTGTGAAATTTGTGCCCGCTGGCTCTGCAGGGGCAGATCGAGTACTAACGATTGCGCCGGGCTTACACCCGACATGGCTGCCATCAGCAGGCAGAACAGAACTCCTCGCAAAGCTGCTCGAAGCGTGTTTCGAAACATGGGGAATGCCTCCTATGAAGAATTGGATCTCGGTGGTCAATTCGCCCGTACACCGTGCCGGGGCTCTCGCTTAGACGCGATGATCCTCTACAGGTGAGCAGCGTTTTTGGGAGGGAGTCGAAAAGGGCCGCTCCGGTTCATTTCCGGATGCTGTTGCCACTCAACTCAGTTTCGCGGCGACCAGGCGCCGGGCGATCTTATCGGCGATAGGATGCGACAGCTGTCCCACAGATCCTTGATAAGCATTCCCCAAAAACACCGCCTTAATAGTGTCTTTTATAGTCAAAAACCTTCTTGCCCGCGTCGTCTGTGAGCCACTAGGAAGTTAGGCAATTCCCGCTGCTCCCTGTGTGTTATATTTCAGTCCAAATTTGCAGAGGAGAATTTATGCGCCCAGTTGGCGTCGTCTTGGTGGGTTTTTACCAGATTCTGCGCGGTGTAATGGGGCTGCTGTTCGGACTCTCCGTACTGCTGTTCACCGGACTGGTCGCCAAAGTCGCGTCGTTGGCCGCCGAAGGCAACGCCATTCAACGTCTGCTGCACGGTTTCGGCCACGCGGTCGGACTGGTCATCATTGTGTTCGCGGTCGTGCACATGCTCGCCGGCTACGGCGTCTTGCAAATGCACAACTGGGGACGTCTGCTCACGCTCCTGTTTTCCGCGATTGGACTTGTGCTGGTTCTTAACGGTATGGTCCACGCGTACATTCCTTCGCTGCTCTTTGGGGTGATTGACGCGGCTTGCATCCTCTATCTGGCCCTGCCTCCGATCAAGCGCGCCTTCCACGCTGAAGGCAACCCGATGCGAATGGCCGCCTAAGTAAGTGCCGCCCATTCCTTCGTACTTCTGCCGTTGAGATGCAACTTATCGCGTCTCGCTTCTCCACTTGAGTACAATGAAGCCGTGTCAGACTCCAAGTCTTTGCAGAAAGTAATCGATCACTTGCGGCTCTACAATCATCCGCTGCTTGCTTTTTCCGCGCGCGAAAACAACGGCGTGATCGAGGTTTTGATCGATCTCAAGAACTCGACTGTCCCGGTTCACACGTACGTGCTTCCGATTCACCCGCGCGACCTCGATCATCCCCAGTTCGCCTGGCATCTGCAGCACCAGCTCTACGACGGCCTGCACGACTACTTCATCGAAATGTTTACCCGTACCCCGCAGGATCGCCGCAGCCCGACGCCTGCCGAAGAGGGAAGCCAGGGAAGCTAGCCGATTGTCCGTCCGGGAACAAGTCGAGCGCGAAATCCGCCAGCGCGGCCCCATCCCGTTTTCGCGCTACATGCAGATCTGCCTCTACGATCCTGCCCACGGTTACTATTCCGTTAATGCCGAGCAATTCGGCAAAGCGGGAGACTTCTATACCTCAAGCGACGTTCACGCTGTCTTCGGTCGCTTGCTGGCGCGGCAGTTTGACGAGATTTGGCAAGCGTTCGACCGCCCTCCCGAAATCGAAATCCTCGAACTCGGCCCCGGCCGCGGCCTGTTTGCCCGCGATGTGCTCGATTGGTCCAACAATAAATTCCGCGACTTCTTCGCCGCCGTCACTTACACGCTGCAAGAATCGTCGCCGGCGCTACGCGCCAAACTGCAGAATACTCTCGCGAATCACCTCGCCCGCGGCAAAGCGACAATCTCCTCTGAATCGCCGGAGGACCGGCCCTTCGACATTCATCGCAGTCTTCCGCCCAGTGCGCCCCTCATTGTCTTCGCCAACGAATTCTTCGACGCACTCCCCGTGGAAATTCTCGGGACCGCCGGCAAACTCCACCTCGCGCTTGAAAACAATCGTCTAACGGAAACCTGGCTCCCGCCGCTCGCAGACGAACTGGAATTCCTCGACCGCTACGGCGTCCATCCCGAACCTGGCGAGCGGATTGAAGTGCCCATCCTCGCGCAGAATTGGATCCGGCAAGTCGCGCACTCTATCCAACGCGGCCGGCTGCTGATCATTGTCATCGACTACGGCTACACGCGCAACGAACAGCTGGCGGGACGCCACCGCGGCACGCTCATGGCATATCGCCATCACTCCGCCAGCCCCGACCCCTATCAAGCTCCTGGCGAACAAGACCTCACCGCCCACGTCAATTTCACCGCACTGGCCGCGGGATGCGCGGAAGCCGGGATGCGGGTTGAGAAACTCTTCACGCAATCGCAATTCCTGATGGGTATTGGCGAGAGTAATCAGTTTGCCGACGCCTTCGAAGATTGCCGCGTCCCCCAAGAACAAGCGAAGGTTGCCCTGCAACTAAAACATCTGGTCACGCCGGTCGGCATGGGAGAGAATTTTCGAGTGCTGATTGCCAGCCGGGAGGTCGCTACTGAGACAATAAATGGCTTGAGTGGCCTGAGTTTTGGAGCCATCTAAGTCGGCCATTTTTAAATAGATGATCGCGCGGCACCGAGGCGCTATACTTATGCGGACTTTCTGGAGGGTGGTTATGAAGCGCTTAGTCTCTGTTGTTGCCGTGGTCGTCTTCCTTAGCTGGTCAGCTGTTGCTCAGACAAGCGCCGACGACTCTCCTGCTTCCAAGGCGGATGTCGAACGATATTTTCAAATCGTTAAGTCTCACGACATGTTGAAGAAGATGATGGCGACGATGGCGCAAAGTATGCACCAGGTGATGCACGAGCAATATCTGAAGCACCAGGACGAACTGCCTGCCGACTTCGAGTCGAGGATGACCGCGAGAACGGACGAAATGTATGAAAATATGCCGATGGATGAAATGGTGGAGGCCATGGTTCCGACGTATCAAAAGCACCTCACCAAAGGCGACATCGACAGTCTTGTGGCGTTTTATTCCTCGCCCACCGGTGCAAAGTTATTGCGAGACCTGCCCACCATAATGGCAGAGTCGATGCAAGACATGATGCCGATCATCGTCAAATATTCGGATACCGTCAAGCAAACGCTGCTGAAGGAGACTGACACAATGATCGCTCAGTCCAAGAAGCAGCCCGGTACTAATGCTCCCGCTACCCACAATTAAGCGTTTGAGCCACTGGCCGCTGGGTACTAAAGGACCGGGTACCAAAGGTATGCACCATTTTCGTTGCATTTAACATTCCTGAAATATCTTTTTAGTAAACTGCAGACGATGAGCTTGCCTCGCATCTCTCGTTTTGCGCTGCCCCTGCAGGTCGCTGCCGTCTGCTACCGGCGGGTGAATTCGCATGCCGAGTTTCTGTTGGTCCATACCAACGGCGGCAGCAAGTGGACGTTTCCCAAGGGAGCCCCCGAACCTCGTCTCTCGCACAGCCAGGCCGCCGAACGCGAAGCCAAGGAAGAAGCGGGCGCCATCGGCATCATCGAGCCCCGCCATTTCCACATCTACGTGCACTCCAAGGGCGTTTTTTGGCAGCCTGGCGGCGTGCAGGAATACGTGGTCAAAGCCTTTTTAATGGACGTCCGGCAAACGCGTAGCCCCGAGGAAGACTACCGCAATCCCACCTGGTTCGATGCCGAAAAAGCGCGCATCATTCTGGCCAAGGGCCGCGAAGTCAAATATGCCCACGAACTGCAGACCGTAATCGACCGCGCGCTGGAGCATATCGGCGTGGCGCGTGCGGCTACGGCTCGCTAGCATTTGCGTGGGGACGGGCATTCTGCCCGTCCGGCACTCAGCCGGTCTTCATGCCAACTGTCAGCGCCAGTTTTGCTTGCCGCGCGTCGAAAGTCCAAAAATGTTCAGCTTTTAATTCCAGCGCTGCAGCAACATGCAGGGTGTCCAGAGTGCGGAGGCCCAACCGCCCCACGTGCCGATTTGCGAGTTGCGCGCAAACTTCGAAAGCCCGGTCGGGCAGCAGCGACTCCCGCCATAGATTCCGTGCGCGGTGTTCCTGGAATCGCCGCAGCAGACGGTCGGCCTCGCTGCGCGAAATATCCTTGCGGAATACGTGTTGCTCGATGGCGTGCGTCCACTCGGCCACATGAAGTGGCGTCATCCACAGCGACGGCCGCGAGTTGAGTCGGCGCTCGACCTCCGACGTGTGCTGGTCAGGGAGATAGAGGGACACAAAAAAGGAAGTGTCGGCATAGATGGTCACCGGAGTGGGCGATGCGACGGTCGGCATTGCAACCTCAATAGCGGCCGCGTTCTTCAATCACCACATCGGCACCGGGCAAAATGCGGTCGCCAAAAATTTCCTTACGCGAAGCGGCGAAATCGGGCCAATCGCCGCGCTGCGGGGGCGATCCTTCGGGCACAATGCGGGCGATGACTGCGTCGCGCTCCCGGAGTTCCACCGTCTTGCCCGCCCGCAGCCAAGCCTTCAGACGCTTGGTGTCGCGAAGCTGGCGGATATTTACGCTGGGCATGGAGGAATTGTGCCACAATATGTGACACATTGTCAAGCGCGTTCACTGAATGCTGACACCTGAAAGGTTGTCGCCGACAGCCTGCTCCCGTCCGCTATATTTAAATAGAGACATTCATGATCCAACTTTCCGGCGCCGGCAAGCGCTACGGCCACAAGCTCTTGTTCGAGAACGCCGACTGGCTGATCACGCCAGAATCCCGCATCGGCCTGGTCGGAGCGAACGGCACCGGCAAATCCACCGTCATGAAAATCCTTCTTGGGAGCGAGTCTCTCGACTACGGCTCCATCTCGCGCGCCAAAGGCATCTCTACCGGATACCTTCCGCAGGACGGCCTCACCATGACCGGGCGCACTATTTTCGCCGAGTGCATCTCCGTCTTTGCCGAACTCCATGCCATCGAAGAAGAGATGGAGTCGCTCACCCGCAGCATGTCGGAACTCGACCACGCGGGGCAGGAATATTCAAACGTCGCCGACCGTTACCAGAAGCTCGAACACGAATTCGTTGCCCGCGATGGCTATACGCTTGAAGCCCGGGTCGGCCAGGTTCTGACCGGTCTCGGTTTCCACCGCGACGACTGGACCCGTCAGACCGAAGAATTCTCCGGCGGCTGGCAGATGCGCATCGCGCTCGCCAAACTTCTGCTGCAAAAGCCCAACCTGCTTCTGCTCGACGAGCCCACCAACCACCTCGATCTCGAAGCCCGCAACTGGCTTGAGGAGTACCTGACCACTTATCCTTATGCGTTTGTCCTCATTTCGCACGACCGCTACTTTCTCGACATTACGGTCAAGCGCATCGTGGAAATCTGGAACAAGCAAATACATTTCTACGCCGGCAACTACGATCAGTACCTGGCCGCGAAAACCGCGCGCAAGGAGCAACTAGAGTCGGCTTACAAAACCCAGCATGACCGCATCGAGCAACTCGAAGTCTTCATCAACCGCTTTCGCTATACGGCCACGAAAGCGAAGCAGGTGCAGAGCCGCATCAAAGAGCTCGAGAAAATGGAGCGGATCGAAATTCCGGAAGAAGAAAAAACCGTCCACTTCTCGTTCCCGCAGCCGAAGCCAAGCGGACGCATCGTCGCCGAGTTCGCGGACGTCGCCAAAAGCTACGGCGAGCGCGGGATCAATGAACACAAGGTTTTCGACAAAGTAAGTTTCATGATCGAGCGTGGCGAGCGCATCGCGCTGGTCGGAGTCAATGGGGCAGGGAAGTCCACTCTGATTAAATTGCTCGCCGGTCAGGAGCCGCTCACCGCCGGCGAATACAAGCTCGGCCACAACGTCGGGCCCGACTATTTCGCGCAGGACCAATATAAAGAACTGGACCCTGAAGCCCGCATCCTAGACGATCTCGGCGAACTTTCGCCCGCCTCGACGCAAACCCAGCTGCGCAGCCTGCTCGGCTGTTTTCTTTTCTCCGGCGACGATGTTTTCAAGCGCATCGGAGTTCTCTCGGGAGGCGAGCGCAATCGCTACGCACTGCTCAAAATGCTGCTGCACCCCGCCAACTTTTTGCTGCTCGATGAGCCCACCAACCACCTCGACCTGCGCGCCAAAGACGTCCTGCTCGAAGCCCTGATGAAGTACACCGGTACGGTAGTGTTTGTTTCCCACGACCGCTATTTCATCGACAAGCTGGCCACTCGTGTTTTCGAAATTGGCGACGGCAAGGTGGAAATCTATCCCGGAAATTACGAAGATTATCTCTGGCGGAAGCAGGGAAGAGCGGCGGTTGCCGCGGTTGTGGAGGTACCGAAGCCATCCGCTATTTCGTCCACGTCTTCATCTGTGCCCGTGAACGGAGACCGTGCGCCCGCCGCCGAATCAGCCGAACCCAAAGGCAAACGCCTGAATCCGATCAAGCGCCAGCAGATGGAAGACCGCCTGCACGAGATCGAAGAAGAGATTGCCCGTGCCGAGGCCGCGATTGCCCTGTGTGAAACGCAGCTACAAAGTTTTGTGAATGCGGAAGAAACGCAGCGGCAGACGCAGGAACTCGCTTGCCGGAAGAGCGATCTGCAGAGCCTCATGGATGAGTGGGAAGAGCTATCGGGGACGCTGCAATAGCGAGTACTGGCATCCAGTTGCGGCGGCTACAAGCGAGGCCGAACTGCGCTCGGCTTGGACGAGCGAAGGCGCCCACACGAGCAAAGGCAGACGCGGCAAGCCGCGTCTCTACAGCAAGATTGTGTTGCGGCTTTTACTGAGAACCGAGAACTGAGAACTGACAACCGAGAACTGCCTACCCGCCCTGCTTCAACTCCGTAAGCACTTGCTTTGCGATTTCCTTGAGCGTCTCGAACACGCCCACGCCCTGGAAGGCAACCGCCTCCACCACCGCCTCGTTCTTCTTGCGCAACTCTTTGGAGAGAGCGTCCACGGGCAGGATGTTCGGCAGGTCGCGCTTATTGAGTTGCAGGACGTAGGGAATCTTGTTGAAGTCGTAGCCATGTTCTTTCAGGTTCGACATCAGATTGTCGAGGGCTTCGACGTTGGCGTCCATGCGCTCCTGTTGGGAATCGGCCACGAACACGATACCGTCAACCCCGCGCAGAATCAGCTTGCGGCTGGCGTCATAAAAGACCTGTCCCGGGACCGTGTACAGGTGAATGCGCGTCTTGAATCCGCGCACCGTGCCCAGATCGAGCGGCAGGAAATCGAAGAACAGGGTTCGATCGGTCTCGGTGGCGAGCGAGATCATCTTGCCCTTCTGCTGTTCGGCTGTTTTCTGGAAGATGAACTGCAAGTTCGTCGTCTTGCCGCCCAACCCGGCGCCATAGTAGACGATCTTGCAGTTGATCTCGCGCGCTGCGAAGTTGATGAAACTCAAAAGGTTTCCTCAGAAGCTCCAGCGAAAAAGACTCTCGCAAACCACTCCCTCGAAGCGCGAGCCTCTCGCTACAAATCCACTTGCACTACAGTATCGGTTACTGCTGGTTTTTATACCACACCGGGAGGCTTTGGCGCAGGTTACCCACGTTACTAAACCACCACGGGCTCAAACGCTTGGCAGTTCCCGCGCGCTATCGCGGCGTCGAAAGAGGCGTCGGCAGAGGATAATATCCGTGCTTGGCATAGACCTTCAAATCCGGACGCTGCACCTGCACGTTGATATCCCGGTAGCCTCCGATGGTCGATTTGGGCGAATAACCCAGCGTGTACTGATAGCGCGCGTCTCCCAGCGCCTGGGCGTAAGCCCGCTCGATCTCGGCCGGCGTCAGCTCGCCGTACACCGTACCTCCTCCAGTTGCGTTAACGTATTTTGGCAAAATGTCACTATAGCCCACCAACGCTCCTGTCTTCGGCATGTGGATCCGCTGCAGGCGGTCGTAGATCGGGATCGCCGCGCCTTCCACTCCCACCGCGTAGACTGTGATGTTCTGGGTGAGCAGCACTTTCAGCGTATCCTTGTAACTGGCGGTCGAGCCTTGCTCCCGTCCATCGCTGATGATGAAGATGATTTTCCGGTGGTCCCGCGGGCGCTTCGAAAGATCGCGGGCCGCCAACAGGATCGCGTCATTCAATACGTACGCGACTTTCGGCGGCGTGCTCACCGGGTTTACGGGAGAGTCAATCGGAATGCCATTGATGTACGGGCCCTGCGGACCGAGTGGTCCGCTTGTCACCGGAGGTCCATTATTCGCCCCGCTGTAGCCCTTGACCTGGTTCAGAATCGCAGTCAACTCCTTGCCCACGCTGGTGAAGTCTGACACCCGGCTTACCGTGCTGCTGTAGGTATAAATCCCGACTTCATCGAACTGACTGAATGCCCCCTGCAGCGCCGATAGCGTGTCTTGTACCTTCTTCAGCCCGACGTCTGCCATGCCAGTATCGAAAATGACCGCTGCCGACAGTGCAAACGGATCGCTGGTGAAAAATGTCAACTTCTGCCTCTGCCCATTTTCCAGAACCGAAAAATCCTTGGGGAGCAAGCCGCCGACCAACCTGCCCTCGCTGTCCTTTACTGTAACCGGAACCAGCACCAGGGTCGGATTCACCCGGATTGTGTAACCGACATCTTGCCCGGTTTCTGCATCATGTGGAACGCTGCCCGTGGGCACCGTCCTCACTGGGGGCATTGGCGGCGGGGCCGTCTTCTGTTCAGTCGAATCTGGATCGCTGCGGGGAATGTCGTTCGAACTGGAGCTCACCCCCGCCCCGGAATTATCGGGCGACGGCGCATTCGGCGTAGTGTCTTGATCCGCCCCGGGGCGCGGGCTGGGCGGCGCCGGCGGCGGTATCGGACGCGTCGCCGACGGGGCGTCCGGGATGTCCTCAGGCTTCTGTTGCGCCATCAGGGCGCCAGCCAGCAATAACGTCAGCCCCAGAATCAGTACCGCGCTAGTCTTTGTGGACATCCCCGAAACCCTCTGTCTTTCCTGCTGCATTGCCGCGCTGTTCGACCACTTTTATACTCATTGAGATGCCCAAGCGCGCCGCTTTGGTGCATCTAACCGTTACAGGCCATTACAGGATAGACTAGCAAAGTCTCGGAATAAAACTCTAATGCCTAAAATACCTTGCAAACCGTGCCGGGCGGCGGGATTGTTCGCTCTCACCATACTCGCTTTTGCGACGACCCTGCCGCTTCCCGCAGCCGCGCAGAATGCGCCGATTCCCCCACCTCCGGCGCCCCCGCCCACCTCATCGACGGGCCCTACATCCAATACCAATTCCGCTTCCAGTCCCAGCCCCAATTCTAATTCCCAAGACCAGTCGCAAGAGCAGTCCGTCGAGACGCTGAAGGTCAACGTCGAAGTCGTCCAGTTGTTCTTCAACGTCAAAGACAAGCATGGCGCGCTGATCCCCAATCTCACCAAGGACAACTTCGATCTGTTCGAGGACGGCAAAATCCAAACTATCAAGTATTTTAAGGCGGAATCCGATCTCCCGCTGACCCTCGGCATCCTTATCGATTCCAGCGGCAGCCAGATGCGCGTCCTCGATATGGAAAAGGAAGTCGGAGGTTCGTTCCTCGAAAGCACGCTGCGTCCCAAAGACGAGGCCTTCGTCATCAGCTTCGACATCGACATTACCCTGCTGCAGGATTTCACCAACTCCGTCAGCCGGCTCAAACACGCGCTCAACGTGGCCAAGATCAACACCGGCGGAGTCAGCTGTTCCGGCGGCCCCATTGGCCCGCAAGGCCCGATCCCGTGCTCTTCCACCGGGCCACGCGGCACCGCGCTCTATGATGCCGTCTATCTCGCCTCGCATGACGAATTCAGCCACGAAGTCGGCCGCAAGGCGATGATCCTGCTCACCGACGGACAAGACGAAGGCAGCCGGCTCAAGATCAAGGATGCCATCGAAGCTGCCCAGAAAGCCGATGCCATCTGCTACGTGCTGCTCATCGCCGACCGCGGTTTCTACGGCATGGGTGGGAGTTTCGGTTATAACGGTGATGCAGAGATGAAAAAACTCACCCAGGAGACCGGCGGCCGCGTGATCGAAGTCGGCAACAAGATCGAAAAGCTTCGCCAGGCCTTCGATCAGATCTCCCAGGAACTCCGCAGCCAGTACAACGCTGGTTACGTGCCCACCAACACCGCCCGCGACGGCTCTTTCCGCAAAGTTGAGATCAAGCCCAAGCAGGGGGACTACAAAGTCCAGGCCCGCAGCGGCTACTACGCCACGCCACGGCACGAGGACTAGCGCCAGCGTATGAACTCGATTGCGTAGATGAAAAGGCCCTCGCCGCCCTCGCCGGCAACCGCGTGGGCCAAAATGATTTCAGTGGTTTTGTGTGAGTCAGCCTTGAGCGCTGTCCGCTTAGCGCGCTTGCGAAAAATCTTCCACTGTAAATAACTGCCCGCCCCGCTCCACCACACCAACTCCGATTGAATCCATGTCCCGGTCAAGAATGTTCGCGCGATGCATGGGCGAGCTTATGAACTGTGAGTGTATGAACCTCGGTGTTGGCCCCTGGCTTACGTTTTCCGAGAGCCAACTGAAATGCCCGCCCGCCTGCTTGACCCTCGACGACAGGCTCGGCTCACCCTCGAACCCATGCTGCGCCGATCTGTGTTGCGCCATCACCTCCGCGTGTCGCCGCGCCGCTGCCGCCAGCGCGTCATCCCACCGTAGCGGAGGAAGTCCCTGCGCTCGCCGCTCCTGGTTTACAGAAGCGAACAGCTCCCGCTCCGCCCGTGACACCGGCGTCTGGCTGTAGGCCGGCCAACAAAGCATGATTCCCGCCATTGCCAACGCTGCCAGCCGGGTTCCGATTCGCATAGTCATCTCTCCACCATGAATAAATCAAATAGAACTCGGCTCGTCTCGTCTCGGCAAGTTACTAATGTCGTACAGTTATTGGGACGTTACCGCGGATGAAAGCTACTTTGCCGTGCTTAGCGGCGGTCCCAATACAAGTCGCGGCGATCCCGGTTTAAGTCGCGATTCTCGCGCCGCAAGTCTCTTCGTTCGTGCCGCGCACCCGCATAATTCCCGTAGTAGAGATCGCGCCGCAGTTCCCGGCGGTCATGCGCAATCCTGACCTCATCGCGCCGGATGTCGCGCCGGTCCCGCCAGTAGCCGTCTTGGGCAAACATCGTTCCCGCACTCATTCCGATCAGCAACAGAACCCCAGCTATCATGCGTTTCATATTCCGTTCTCCCTTCCGATTCCAGCTGCTCTTGATCCCCGAAACCTTGCTGCCCGGAAGCCGCGTCTATTGCATGCAAACCCGCTTTCTGGACCCAAGTTGCGCAGTGAGTATTCACAAGACATTTCTTTACAAACGCCTTTGCATCTCGGGTCCGGGCGCGCACATCTCACCTGATAGGGGGAAAATGATATGCGAATATATCCGATAGTGTTGATGGTAACGGCAGCGGTCTCCCTGGCGCTGGCTCAAGACCCCGGTATGCAGGCCGCGCAGCAAGCGATACAGCAAACACAGATCGCGGCGCAGGCAGCCCAACAGGCGAACGACCAGATGATGCAGGCTGCCCAGCAGGCGAATCAGACGGCGATGCAGAACGCACAACAGGCAGCGATGACCCCGGTGCAGTGCTATCGCTGCGGCGCGGCCACACCTAAATTCTCCGTCAAGCCCGGCGCGTATTCCGCGACCGTAACCATAAAAATGAAAGATTCAACCCGCGGAGCGGTAATTTATTACACGACGGACGGTTGGACGCCCACTGCGGCGTCAACCCGATACATCGGTCCGATTACGATTGATTCGACGACCACGCTGCAAGCCATTGCCATCTCGCCCTACGGAGGGCGCAGCCGGGTCGCCACTGCCGTCTACACGCTGAATGGAGTGCCCGCAGGGGCGCCTGTGCCGCAGGCAGCGGTCGCAACTCCGAACGGCGCTTCGGACTCGGCCACAATGCCTTCCGCGCCTGCGAAACTCCTGCTGGCACGGGGCACGCCCGTGCCTTTCGTGTTTGCTTCCGACGTAAATTCAAAGACGGCCGATGTGGGTGACAAGATTCCTCTGACGCTCGTCGAGGACCTCAAGGTCGGAGGCCTGATTGTGGTCAAGAAGGGAACACCTGCGGTTGCAACCGTCACCGAAGTTGAGCAGACGGGAATGGGAGGCGCTCCGGGCGAAGTGTTCTTTCAGGTAAACTCGCTCCAAGCCGGCGGCGTTCTTATCAAACTGCACGGTACGGCCGCGAAGGAGGGGCAAGATAAAGTAGGAAAAGCGATGGGCCTCATGTTTGTTCCGGTTGTTCCTGTTGGTTTGTTCGTGCATGGCAAGGACGCAGAAATCAACCAAGGTGCGTCGTTCACCGCCTTCGTAGATGAGGACACTTTGCTATCGCCCGCGAAATAGGCGGGCTGGCGAGACGCGACGTCCCTCTGACGATGCGCAGCAATCACCGTATTGACGAGGTGTTTCTAAGGGTTTCGCCGTTTTTCTTTTTCTCTTTCGGCCGATTCTTGACCGGGATCACGAACTTCAATCCCGACCAGACCTCAGTGACGGCGCAGACTTTCACGTCGACGAGCCCAATATCGAGGCCACTCTGGCGAACTATATCTCCCGTCAGGTCGGTGGCGACGCCTGAACTCTTCTTCGGCCACGAGATCCAGAGCATGCCCGCCGGCGCCAGAGCTTTCGCGGCTGGCAACAATTCAAGTCCCAATCCCGCGCGCGATTTGGCAAAAAGGAAAATGAAGTCGAGATCTTTGTTTTTGCCGGTTTGCCGGCTGAAATGTTGGATACGGCATTTTCCGAGCGCGTCGCGAAGTTCGGACCGCACCTCGTCCGGCACATGCAAGAGGGCGGCGCGAAAATCATCTTTGATGCCCAACTTCTTCGCCAGCGGAGTTCCCGAATATCCCGGCATAGAGAGAAAATAGACGGAAGTAATGGTGTGGCGCGGCTTTACTGCTTCGGAGCGTAGTATCCCTTGCGGGTGCGCACCTTCAGATTTCTATCCTGCGCCAGGATTTGGATCGTACGGTAGCGTCCATCCGCAATAAAATTCGCCGGCTTATAAGCTACCGCGTACTGGCTGCGCATCTCCTCCTGAATGGAGACAAATGCATCCGACATTTCGCGCATCTGGAACGGAAAAAACGCGCGGCCGCCGGTGGCATCCGCGATGCGCTCCAGCACCTTGTCGCCATTGCCCTTCATACCGCTGATATTGGTGCTGATGGTGTAGACGATCACATCCGCGCGCTGCGCCATTTCAATGGCTTCCTCGCGCGTTACATGGCTCAGGTTGTCTTCACCGTCGCTCAGCAGAATAATGGCGCGGCGCACCGGTCCCGTCTGTTCCTGCTTCATGAGCTTGTCCCGGCAGGCAAAGTAAAGCGCGTCGTACATCGCGGTGCCGCCGCCCGCCCGCAACATTCGCACGCCGGCCGAAAGATTCTCCGTACTATCGGTGAAATCCTGTGTAACTTCTGGCGTGGCGTCGAAGCCGACCACGAATGCCTTGTCATAGCCATGGCGGATAATGGAGTTCAGAAACTCGATGGCTGCGTCCTGCTCGAACTTGAAACGGTCGCGCACTGAGTTGCTCGCGTCCACCAGCAACCCCACCTGCAGAGGCAGATCGGTCTCGCTGCGGAAGCTGCGCAGTTCCGCGGGCCTTTGATCGTCAATGACCTTGAAGTCGTCGCTCTTCAAATCCTTGATGTAGCGACCGTGCCGATCGGTGACGGTGAACACCACGCGAACTTCGTTGACCGTTGCCTTGAGTGTGGTGACGGACTCATCGGAATCCGGCTTAGCCGGATTTTCCGATTGCGCCGACGCCTGCCCTGCCGGCGTTTGCGACGCGGGACTTGATGTTTTGCCGGAGGGGGGCACGCTCGTTTTCGCAGGCGGATTCTGCGTCGTCGGTGCGGAAGCAGGGGGCGCCGTCTGGCCGATGAGCGAACCAGCCAGTACGTGAAAGGCAACCAGAAGCAGAAGAATACGCGATTTCATCGAGAATAACTTCATTATAGCCCGCAGCCTGTGACGGTGGCTTGTTCTTACTACAAGGTTCTTACCGGCCAGGTTCCGGCCTGGGACCTTCTTGCCGGGCATTCTCCAGGTTATCGAGCAGGTTCTCCAGTTCCGCAGGTAACGGTCGGGAGAACTTTAGCGGCTCTTTTGTCCGCGGATGCTCCAACTCGAGCACCGCCGAGTGCAGGAAATTCCGATCCAGCCGCAGCGTCGCCGGCATTCCTGCCGACCGCCGCTTGTTCGACTGCGACCGCAATTCGCCCGGCGCGCCATAAAGCGCGTCGCCCACCACCGGATGTCCAAGCGATGACATATGCACGCGAATCTGGTGCGTGCGTCCCGTCTCGATCTTGAGTTCGACCAGCGCAAACTTGCCGTAAGGCGAATCGATCTTTCGCCGCACCGCGTAGTGCGTCACCGCCTCGCGGCCTCCGAAACCGCGCGTAGTCATTCGTGTGCGCCGCTGCGAGTGGCGGCTGATGGCACTTTGGATCGTGCCGCGATCCTGCTTCGGCCAGCCATGGACCAGCGCAATGTAAGTCTTGTGCACTTCGTGCCCGCTGAACTGCTTCGCCAGGCGGCGGTGCGCTTCATCGTTTTTCGCCACCACCATCAGTCCGCTGGTCGCCCGATCCAGGCGATGGACGATCCCCGGCCGGAGTTCGCCGCCGACCGCGGAGAGTTTCTTAAAGTGATGCAGCAGCGCGTTGACCAGAGTTCCACGGTTGCGCGCATCGTCGGTCGCTCCCGCTCCGGCATGCACCATCATGCCCGCCGGCTTGTTGACGATCGCCAGGTCGTCGTCCTCGTAAACGATGTCGAGCGCAATCTCTTCCGCAATGGCGCGCAGCGGCGGAGCGTGCGGCGGCCCAGTGACCTCAATCTGCTCTTCACCCTTCAGCCGCAACGATGCCTTCGCCGCAGCCTCGTTCACCAGTACCTCACCCTTCGCGATGAGTTGCTGCACCCGGGCTCGACTGACCTCTGCCTGATTGACCTCGGAAAGTTGTGTAGCGAGATATTGGTCTAGGCGCTGTCCTGCGCCATCGGAGGAGACGACGATAATTATGGGGAAATCGGGCATCTGGAAGGGAACTAAACCCTGCGACTAAACGCTACTCTGGGCCGGCACTCTCTTCGCCACTCCACTCTTCAGCCACCAGATCAATCCGCCACCGACCACCAGCAGAATCGAAATCAACTGTGTTCCCGTCATCAGCCCGCCGAAAACTTCGCCGCGCCCGGGATCGTCGCGCAGAAACTCGATGAAGTAACGCTCGATTCCATACAGGATCATGAAGCTGCCCCACACCTGGCCATCAAATTTCTTGCGCCCAAGCAGCCACGTCAGCAGCAGAAAATTGAAAAACTCGGCGGCCGCTTCTATCAGCTGTGTCGGTTCAATCCTGACACCCAGCGGAGTTCCACTGACGGAATTCGCCAAAGGATTCGTGAAAATGACGCCCCAGAAGTGATTGGTCGGTTTGCCATAACAACAGCCCGCCGAGAAACAACCGAAACGTCCGAGGACATGGCCAAAGGCAAGCCCGGGAGCGAAGCCATCGGTCGTGCGCAGCACCGGCATGTGGTGGCGCCGCATGTACCACGCCGCCGTGAGGAGCGCGGCGACCAGCCCGCCGGAAAATACGCCTCCAGCCTGCAGCGTGTTGAGGCTGAAAATCTCGCGCCAGTTGTTCGCGTAGTAGCTCCAGTCGTTGATGACGTAAAGAATTTTGGCCCCGATAATTCCAGCGAGGACAACGAGGATGCCAAGATTCCAGGCATCGTCGCCGTTGATGCCCTGCTTCTCCGAGTTGCGCACGCTGATCCAAAGCCCGATCAGCACTCCCGAGGCGACCAGGACACCATAAGTGGGCAGGTAGAAGCCGCCAATCTGAAAAAGTCGAGGGAACACGTTAGTTTAGATGCGCCGACAGAGGGCTGAGTTCTAGAAGAGTCTAGCAGGGTGGAGCGACGGGCGTCTCGCCCGTCCAAGGGATTCCGTCGGACATTGGAAAAACTGAGAACTGAGAACCGGGAACTGAGAACTAAAAAACAAGCCGACCCACTGGGCCGTGTGGTGGGCCGAGAATGAACCCGTCTCAGACGGTGGGAACCCGCCGCGACCCATTAGGCTTTTCCGCATGGCGGAACATAGCACACAGGATCTTTTTGCGAGTCGAGTCCCCGTTCA